>NZ_JAKJSH010000004.1:0-1064670 GCF_050336885.1 Photobacterium kasasachensis | reverse complement strand
GCATACAAAAAAGGCCCAGTCTTTCGACTGAGCCTTTAGTGTAGTGGCGGAACGGCCGGGCTTGCGATCAAGCGGGACTCATTCGACCGTAGGGCGACCCCTAACTCAACGCATACAAAAAAGGCCCAGTCTTTCGACTGAGCCTTTAGTGTAGTGGCGGAACGGCCGGGCTTGCGATCAAGCGGGACTCATTCGACCGTAGGGCGACCCCTAACTCAACGCATACAAAAAAGGCCCAGTCTTTCGACTGAGCCTTTAGTGTAGTGGCGGAGCGGACGGGACTCGAACCCGCGACCCCCGGCGTGACAGGCCGGTATTCTAACCAACTGAACTACCGCTCCAATTCTGTACGAAACTCGGCTTGTGCCCAATTTCTAGAATGTGGCGGAGAGATAGGGATTTGAACCCTAGATACGCTACAAACGTATGCCGGTTTTCAAGACCGGTGCTTTCAACCACTCAGCCATCTCTCCGTAAGTGCGGCGAATAATACGGGCCATAGCCAAGCTTGTAAAGCGATATTTTCAACATTTCAATCAATCGCTTAAAGCTTGAACTAAAACGTATTATAAGGATATTTATTAGGCCCGACAGCCAAACATTCCCTAAACAGAATATTTGGTGTTCTTGCCCCTCCCTTAACCTTTACTTACAGTAAAGCCTATCTGTATACTAAAATGATGTTTTTCATCAATGAGTTAAACAGTCTATGTCAACCTCTTCAATCTTAATCAGCAATGAGTTAGCAATATTAGCCTTGCTGAGCCGCCCTCAGTTGGCTCTTCCCCAACAGCAAGAGTTGAGGCAAAGAATTCAATCAGGCGTAGACAAAGCCTTATTGCGGCAATTATTTGAACAACACAAAGTGTGGGGCTGCGCTTATAGCAATGTTGTTAAATACTGTCATGATTTAATTCCTATAGAACAGCTTGAATATCTGGAAGAGAAATATCAACAAGGAGTAAAGTGCAACAGACTTTCCCTTCAGCAATTCTTTCAGATAACCTATGCTTTCAAACAGGCAAATATTAATATCAAAACTCTGAAAGGAATCCCATTAGCGCAGCATTTATATCATGATATTGCCAAACGACATTTCAAAGATATTGACTTACTTATACAAGAAAAAGATCTTACCCTCAGCAATCAACTACTCAATCAACTCGGTTATCGCTGTGAAGCAATGGAAATATTACCCGCTTCTATAATGCCTGTTTATTTCTCAGTACACAAAGACCTGACATACTGTAATAACACAGGAGTAACCCTTGAACTGCACCTCCGTTTAAGTGACTATGATTCTCAACTATCAGAACAACTCACATACTCAATTTTCTCAGCTGCGCAGAAAAATTGGGATCAATACGAGGAGTTTATCTATTTATCTTGGCATGGAACAAATACTCTGTATCACCGACTTAAATGGTTATGTGATTTAGCACTATTTATAGAGCAGCAATCTCTAGATTTTCCTGAACTCTATCGTAAAGCTACGATGGTATCCAAATGCCGAGCAGTCACAACTTCACTCGTATTATGTCACCAACTCTATAACACCAAACTCCCACCCGAGGCCATCGAGTACTTCAACAATGACAAGCTTTGTCGTAAATTAGTTAATAAATGCTTAGCTCAACTTGAACTTCACCGTCCCAACCCTTTATTAGTTTCGCTTCAAACCATCTTATGTCCTATCCTCTTTATCGAAACTCACAAGGAAAGAACAGCGGCATTGCTTCTACGATTCAAAGTCAACTACGCCGATCTCAAGTACCTCCCTATTTTGCCTTCATGGCTGCATTTCGTATACTACTTTGCTAGGCCATTTACCTTTATATGGCGTAAAGTTATTCGCCTAAATGATAAGGCTATCACTCCCCAATGAGTAAACCTAAAGCATTATTGACTGCATTTATTAATTTTTATCACTTTTCGTCGAAAGGAGTAACGCAGGCGCTTGTATTAATGATAATACAAGGGCTAACTGCTGGTTTTGGACTACTAATGATAATTCCTCTACTACAAATAATAGGATTTGACACAACCACTAGTACCGCCAATATCCTAGCATTAAAATTAGAGGAGCTATTAAGGCTATTCAACTTACAGCTGAATTTACCATTCATCCTGCTGCTCTATATCCTGATCGTTAGTACAATAGCAACACTCAATTACTATTTAGCTACATCCAAAGCTAGGCTACAGCAGGCTTACATCTGTAGCAATCGTCAGGAACTATACGAAGCGCTTCTTTGCAGTCAATGGCAATTTATTATAAGTAATAGAATGTCAGATTTTACCCATAGTCTAACTACCCAGGTGCAAGCAATAGGTCATGCTGCTCAATTAATGTTGACACTATTAAGTCAGCTAGTCCTAACAATAGTCTTCATTACCCTTTCATTAGTTATGTCCTGGCAAATGACTATATTGGCAACAAGCTTTGCTATGCTTTTATTGTTATTACTATTACCCCTCAACCGCCTTATCTATGGTTCAGGCCAAAAACAACTAAATGGATTTAAGGCGATCTTTTCATTGCTTACTGAACAACTAGCAAGCCTAAAAATGATAAAAAGCTATGCTAGCGAGCAGCAGTATGCTGAAAAAGTACTACATACTAGCCGAGAGCTTGAGCTACAACATGTCAAGGTTATCCAGGTCAATGCGATGATTCGAATGATCTATCTCATTGGGGGGGGGATAGCTTTCAGTACCTTATTTTACATCGCCGTTAACTGGTTTGCTGTACCCTATACCACCTTACTCCTTCTGCTGGTTATTTTTGCACGTTTGCTACCACTTGTTTCTTCAATACAGAGCAATTATCAGCGTTTGTTGCATCAATTGCCCGCTTTTGAAGATGTTGAAGCTATGAAGCATCGCTGTCATGCAGCTAAAGAAGCACCTTTTCACTGTAAACGAAACACTCCGATATTGAACCACGCGATACGATTAGAAAATGTTTCCTATTGTTACCCCGACAAACAAAAGCCAGTCATAGATAACTTATCGCTAACAATCAAGCGCAATCAAACCCTTGCGCTTGTTGGCCCGTCAGGTGCGGGGAAATCTACTTTAACGGATCTTCTAGCAGGTTTGTTACAGCCAGAATTTGGCAACCTTTACTGCGACGACATTAAACTCAAGGGGGAACATCTTCTAGCCTGGCGACAAGGAGTCGCCTATGTCACCCAAGAAGTCTTCTTATTCCACGACACGATACGTGCAAACCTTTGCTGGGTTGCACCAAACGCTGACGATCAAAAATTATGGGAAGTATTAAAACAAGCCTCCGCCGAAGAGTTTGTCCGCCAACTACCTGAGGGGCTTAATACTATCGTTGGCGATCGAGGTATCAGGCTATCAGGAGGAGAGCGACAGCGCTTGGCATTAGCCCGGGCAATATTGTCCAACCCTCAGCTGCTGATCCTTGACGAGGCGACGAGTGCCTTAGATCTCGATAATGAAATGAAGATCAAACAGGCACTACAGCAACTGCACGGTAAAATGACCATAATTATTATTGCGCACCGACCAGCAACAATACAGCATGCTGATGCCCTCATAGAACTAGAGAATTAACCTTTACTAAAAGTGTTATCAAAAATGAACTGAAATATATCCCCAGACGACATCAAGATGCAGGATTAATATTGTAACCAGCGTATCCCGTTCAATGTAAATAACGTTAGGAATGGCAGCCAAACGCTATTTATCAGAAAAATAGGCACGCTGGATCACTTACAAAGGGCAAGTTCCGGTGTTTTAAATAGATAGGTGGCTTCTATTGATTGCTCACGATTATTAATAGCCAGTAAACTTTCTAATCGGAGCCTAGCTTGTGTGGCCAGCCCAAAGCCATGTTATCCTCGCTGAAGCAAGCACCTTGAAGTAGTTTGAATATAAAGCCAATACCACGAAAGGCTTCGGAAGTACCTTTTTTAGATGTTCTTGTATCAGATTAAGTCGAAATTGAAGCATTTGACAGCTTAGCAACGCTTTTTTTCTAGAAATGAAGGCCGTAACGAACAATTATCAATATCCATGACACAACACTTCAAAATCGAGTTGACACAAAAAATAGGTTAGAAGAAAATATCTTTTGGTAGATAATCGTTTCTCCGTTTATTTACAATACAAGCTTAATATCAATCCTAACAATAAGGTAACAGAAATGGATAATACTAAAGAGCAACCAAAACAAGTATGGGTAACACCGAAGTTACAAGAAATGCAACACCTAGAGACTAAAAGCGGTGGGGGTGTAGGTGCTGACGCTAGCGGCGAAGCGTCCTAAATTTTCAGTTAATTACAGCTACAGCGCTTTCAAAATGAAACCTGTAGCTAGTAAGCGCTTTTACCCTCGATATAACAAATAAATCTGCCAATTGAAAAGGCTCTTTCCAACGTCATTTTCATTAATCCAGACTCCACCATCGATGCTCTGCCTTCAATTAAGCTACGTAGCATTTTCTCCATTCTCGGTAAATCTAAAAATTGGCATACTTGCTCAGATTTTTTCAGCTTCTCAAATTGGTCCCACAACTCAGAGGCTGGTTCATGAAATTGACTAGAGAAGCTAGGTGGTTGCATGCCACGACTTTGACGATGCAAAATATTCACCGGCAACACTTCTTGCATTGCCTTTCGAATCAAAGCGCGCTCTTTACCATCTCGGCAATATTCAGCTTCACCAATACCAAAACAAAATTCCACCAAGCGCTTATCCTTTGTTGGATCCCTGCGTTCAATACCTGATGCTGCGCGAAGCACACTATTTTGATCATGACCATCAAAATTTGACCGTTTTAGTAGCATACAAGTGCGATGCTCTCTACCTCCTGCTAATAATCGATAATATGGGTCACAACCTAATTCAGTAAAACGCGAGCGTATCCTTCGCTGGCGAGCGACTTCAGGGTTAAGCAAAGAGTACCACGCCCACGGCTCAACCTGGTGCTCTCGCAAACGACGATATCCGGTCCATACAGAATCCGGAACAAAAGGAATGACAGATTTTGCTATCAATTGTTTTACCGTTGCTTTTTCTCGTCTGGCTTTATTAACTGTATTAAACCACGTCCACCAACGCCGCTGTTGCAATAACTCACTGTACAGGCATTGCCCCGACCAACTGATAGTCAAATTACCCATACCGCCATTTAGCATTACTCGGATCCCTTTATCGTTAGCTTGCCTGCTAAGATCCGCTATCCAGGTAGAAGTTACATTTCGGTTAGGAAAACCCTGGCGGGTATACGTTTTATCCAGTAGTGAAAATAGATTCTGCTTTGCTGGATCAACTTCTAAAAAATTTGTTGTTATATGGATATTTTTATTAAGGTAATGTTCTTTAAATGCCTGCACATAAGGACGCTCATCAAGCTCCCAATTTTGTCGTTGCGTTCCCCGATAGCCAACAGGCGGCACTACAGTAAAGGTCTCCAGAGATTTACCTTGTTTGGCCAACTCTATCGCTGCTAAACCGGCAACACTGGTTGAATCAAGCCCACCACTTAGTTCACTTCCAATAGGATAGGCACTACGCAGTCGACATGTTACAGCCTGACTCAGCTTCTCTTTTAACGCCTCTGCATATTCACCATGGCTGGTGAAATGAATATCTTGGATATTATCTTCGAGCTTATAATATCTCTGGAGTCGAAGTTTATTCCGGCTCAGGGTTAGGCTATGGCCGGGGGGCAATCGGCTAATATCCTGATAAAAACTGGCAGGAGCATTGCCATGTAGCAACACAGCAAATTCCGCTAACTTTTGTTGATTTAGCGCATTACTAATATGAGATAATGCCAGCAGTGCTTTGACATCGTTAGCAAAGGCAAAAAAGTCCCCTTTATGGCAATAATACAGTGAACGAGTACCAAAATGATCACGGGCAATGAACATTTTTTGTTCACGAGGGTCCCAAATCGCAAAAGCGAAATCACCCAGAAGATATTCGGGGCACGCCTCTCCCCATTTATCATACGCCATTACTATCAGCTGGCTATCTGGCATCGTTTTTAGCTGGGCACTATGAATCGACAGCCTACTTCCTAATTCCTGGCGATTATCAATACGAGCATCAGCACAAAGCAATACACCAGAAGGAGCCACTAAAGGCTGGTCTTCAAAAAAGTCTTCCGGTGTAATGCGCATAAGAGTATGTATCAGGCCGATACCAGGATGCACTATGCAATTCTGGCTATCAGGTCCATAGGGATATAGCGCGTTCGACATGCGCTGTAATTCTTGTTGTTCAACTTTTTTCCCCGAGGACAGTACGATTCCGCCGATACCACTCATCTCTAATCCCTTATATTATTGGCTTTGTATCGCTGCAAGACACTAAAGTACTAAGATGCTAAACAAGCCATTATAAGGACGTTATAAAGCATAATGATATGTTATCTATGAACCTAAAACCTTGATTCTATTGATCAGCACATTGTTGAGTATTTATCATTGGCAAAACTGCCCTACAATGTTAGGGTTGTCAATCTTCGACATCAAATAATTAACAAATCAAATGACAGCTGGACGTTATACCTATCATTGTTTTGGGCTCAATATCGCTTCTGAGCTCGAATGCCCTGAACTTTTTAGTGATACATTAACTGAAGAAGCCAACGTCACTATTCGCTTCGGCCAAGTACCAGAGAAGTTAAGCAACTACAAAGCTTTCGGCGTTCGCTATTTTGCCAAACCAGGTAAATTATTACTTACCATTGATGATGTAGCTAAATATCTAATTATTAATGGGAATGAGATTATTGTCGACCCGGCACCCAAGGCTAATGAAGACTCAATCAGACTTTTTTTACTAGGCTCTGCTCTAGGGGCATTACTACAACAACGCGGTATGCTGGTATTACACGGTAGTGTGGTGGATATTGGTGATCGTTGCGTTACTTTTGTCGGCCACTCCGGTATGGGGAAATCAACTCTGGCAACAGCGTTTAGCCAGCGGGGATACAAACTACTCAGTGATGATCTCTGCGCTATAAAGTTCGATAATAATAACCAGACAGCCATGGTCTACCCTGGCTACCCGCAAACTAAACTCTGGCAAGATGCGTTAGAACAGCTTAACCATGACCCTGAAACACTTTCCCGTATAAGGCCAGAAATATCTAAACGAAAACTTCCTATCCATCAAGTTTTTAGTCGTCAACCAAAACCATTGAGCCACTTGTTCCAGTTAGGTTCTACTGACGAAAAAACTGTTCAATGCTCACACCTGAGTGGAGCAGATATTATCGAGTGCCTGAAAACTCACTCGTACCGCCAACAATATATTCTCGGTCATGGTCTAGAAGTAGCACATTTTAAGCAATGTATCGCACTCGCCCAGCAAATCACTAGCTATGATTTAAAACGTCCTAATAACAAGCAATTCTACCTTAATGATATGATCACATATGTTGAGGCCGAGACATCGTCATGAATAACATCATCTGGCTGGCCTCATACCCTAAGTCTGGCAATACTTGGTTTCGGTTGTTTTTGCATGCCTTACAGAATAAAGAGGCGGAGCTGAATATCAACGCACCGAAAGCACATACTATTGCCAGTTCGCGCCACTGGTTTGAGAATGCTGTAGGATATGATTCTGCTGACCTAACCGCACAAGAAATCGAACGACTTCGTCCTAGGGTATACGAGCACACGGCAAGGCAGTACGATAGACCCCATTTTCACAAAATACACGATGCCTATACCTATACTGACCGTGGCGAGCCGCTTGTTTCAAATACAGCGACGTTTGGCGTTATCTATATTCTTCGCAACCCACTCGATGTTTGTGTATCCCTTGCCTATCACAGCGGGCATGGCAATTTCGAAAAAACTCTGCGCCAGATGATGGATAAGGAGCATTACTTTGCTGCGCACTCCGATAGGCAAGCTTCCCAATTACCCCAAAGGCTACTCGACTGGAGTGGTCACGTCTTAAGCTGGACTCAGGCAACGGATATTCCCTGCTGTATTATCCGCTATGAGGATATGCATGCCAGCCCTGTTGACACATTCGGTAAGGCTCTTCACTTTGCCGGAATAGATGCAGAAGAGCAAGATATTAGAGATGCACTGAATAAAACGAGTTTTAGCAAACTGGCCGCCCAAGAGCAAGTAAATGGGTTTAACGAAAAACCAGGGGGCGCAGATCGCTTTTTCCGCCGCGGCATTGTCGGTGGGTGGCGTGAAGCCCTGAGCGAAGAGCAAGTGAATCACTTTATAGAGAAAAACCAGGCCGTTATGAGGCAATTTGGTTATATTGATGATAACAATCAGGTTATTGACTAATCACGACTAAAAGGATCCATAATGATCAGTTCAACGAGTATTATCGAGCGTAGCGCTGACCAAGTTAGCTGTGAGCTTGACGGCGAGATTGTATTAATGAGTACAGCGACTGGTAAGTATTTCAAACTTGATAATATAGGAGCCCGGATCTGGCTACTCTTGGAAACCCCGGCCAAATTGGCTGATATTGTCGAGACAATACTTAACGAATATGAAGTATCTCCTGAGCAAGGCGAGAGGGAGATAACAGCATTTATTCATCAGCTGCTAGCCAGCAACTTTATCTGTGCCAGCGAATGAGATACCTGACCGTATTATTGAAATTTCTTCGATCCAGCCAGAAACTACTTCTGGTCGAAGCTGTTTGCTGGCTGGGGCTGTCGCGGCTTCTTATTCTCTTTGCCCGCTATCCCATTCAAACACGCCTGCTCGGACAACAAGAACTTAATGGGAAAGACCCAGAGTTAGACTGCCCGCAAAAAGCTAAGCAAATAGGCCATATTGTACGCCTGGCGGCAAAACACCTGCCATGGCAGTGCAAATGCCTGGCGCAGGCTATGGCCGCTCAAAGTATGCTAAGGATGCGAAACATTTCCGGCATTGTTTTCATCGGGGTAAATAAAACGAGCAATGATTATAAAGCCCATGCTTGGTTAAAAGTTGGCGACAGCTACTTAACAGGCGGCAATGGCTTTACGGACTATCAAGTTATAGACCGTTATTCCACTAAATTTGATATCGCTCAGCATACATCAAAAGTGTGACTGACCACCATAAATCCATAAGCCAAAGAATAAATACTTATGATTCAGGTTATAACTACCCTGAATACTGACTAGTAACGTTACAATATGAGAAGCTATTGATGAAAACACTCGACTACGACTTATTTGCAAATACCCACAATGATGTTTTTAACGTCAGCTATGATCCAGAGCAGCCACCTTTACCACTGACGCTAGTTGAAGTCTCAGAAAAAAGAGATATTGGCAATGATATGGAGAGTTTTTCTTTACTCTTCCAGGCCCCCAAATCAGTTGGCTGCCTAGGGCAAGGTACCTGGGCAATGGAGAATACGAAAAACTCCGATTTGATTTCGCTCTTTATTGTACCTGTCGGTGAAGACGAAGAGTATTTTAAATATGAGGCCATTATCAGCTGCAAGAAACTCCAAGAATAGTTTCAATAATCAAGATTTCTTTATCCTTCATTAAAAACCATGACAGCAATCACATTACAAAGCAGCAAAAAAATACAAATACCAATTTAATTTTCGCGGGTATCAATTGTCATAACAAGGTATCCCAATATATAAGCATCAATTTCTATGACAGCCATAGGATTGCATGTTATATATCGTTGAATTTTGCTAAAAATAGACTATTAATGATGTTGATATACGTATTATCCAATTAGCTTGATGCTATTAATGCCTCTATCAGTACTGAGTGGTTATTACCATAAATATAGGGCAGTGATGGCCAAGCTGTAATATATACAGGTTGTATTTTAGCAAATTCTAAGATGCCTTATTATGTACAGGAGGTACATTATGGCTGAACCTTATGTAGGCCAAATCACCATGGTCGCCTATAATTTTGCCCCCCGCGGCTGGGCCCAGTGTGATGGGGCAATACTCCCTATCAATCAATATCCGATGTTGTTTGCAATTATCGGTGACCAATATGGCGGGGATGGTACCACCACCTTTGCACTGCCAGATATGCGCGGAAGGGTACCCTTGCACAGAGGTACTCTTGCTAACCAATGGCACTATAGCATGGGTGAAAAGGGAGGTATCGAAAACGTGGTATTGAGCCCGGCGGAGCTACCTGAACATAATCACGCACTGATGGCTTCACAAGACAATGCTGATGCATATGGCGCAGTAGGCAGTCCTTTGCTTGGCACTCAAACTGTAGCTACAGGTGAGACATTAGTACCCATCTATAATTGGGGCACGGAACCTTTGGTTGCCATGGCGAGTGATGCCATCAGTAGTGCAGGGGGTAACCAAGCCCATAACAACATGCAACCCGTTCAGGTAATTAACTTTATTATTGCCCTCGAAGGCCTCTTCCCTCCCAGAAACTAGGAGTATTTATGACTGAACCTTTTATCGGCGAAATTCGCATGTTTGGCGGAAACTTTGCCCCGAGAGATTGGGCTTTCTGTGATGGCCAACTGCTCAGTATTTCCCAAAATGAAGCGCTTTTTTCTCTTGTCAATACCTACTATGGTGGAGACGGCAGAAGCACCTTTGCCCTACCTGACCTGCGTGGACGCCTGCCGATGCATTATGGATCTGGGCCAGGGCTACAGACTCGCCTCCTAGGAAGTCGTTTCGGGTACGAAAAAATCCCACTATCAAAAGATCAAATCCCTTCTCACAATCATGATCTAATGGCATCCAGCCAAGCTGCCGACGACGACGCTCCAGGTGGAAACACCTTGGCAACTCCGGCAGTAAATGCCTATGGCCCCCAAAGCACAACCCCAACTAAAAATGTCACTTTAGCTGCAACGGCAGTATCAGACACGGGAGGAAGCCAGCCTCATTATAATTTAATGCCCAGCTTGTGTATCAACTTTATCATTGCTTTGAAAGGCACTTACCCTTCTCGTAACTAAGGAGTTTAGTATGGCCGAACCATTTATCGGTGAAATTAGAATGTTCACCTGCAATTATGCACCTCGCGGCTGGGCTTTTTGTGATGGCTCATTACTGCAGATTAGTCAACATACTACCCTGTTCAGTATTATTTCCACCTTTTATGGCGGAGACGGAAGAACCACAATGGCGCTTCCAAATTTACAGGGAAGAGCCCCCATGAACCCCAGAATGGGGCCTGGCCTGTCATATTACGTTCTTGGTCAATCAGCAGGAATCCCTAGAGTTCCACTCGATGGGCTAAACCTCCCTGAGCATAGCCATACCGTAACTGCTGTAAAAGAAAATGGAGTAACCACGAATCCTTCAGGGCAATATCTATCCAAGATGACAACTACCGGTTCACGGAACATGCTATACAAAAAAGAAGCAACCAACACCGCGCCTATGAATTCGGCAACAATTAGTGATTCAGGAAACAGTACCCCACATGAAAACATGCAGCCTTATTGCGTAGTTAATTTTTGCATTGCTTTAGACGGCACATACCCACCGAGAACATAAATTATGGCCAAATTCAAATTGCATTTTCGCCCTGTAGCTCTGCCTGATGACCTCCCTTTTTTGTCGGCGGTCTATGCCAGCACTCGTTCGGAAGAACTGGCAATAACAGGGTGGCCTCAAGAACAGATAAACCAGTTTCTTGATATGCAGTTTTTCGCCCAGCATCAGTACTACCAACAGCAATATACAGCTGCAAGCTATAACATAATCCTCAACGAAGAGGACGCAATTGGCCGCTTATATACAGATGTAAGAGAAGATGAAATTCGGATTATCGATATCGCCCTGCTTCCCCAATACCGCAATATGGGAATAGGGCGAACTTTGCTCCAGGATGTTATAGAAAGAGCAACTCGCTTGGAAAAATGTGTCCGAATTCATGTTGAGAAAAATAATCCAGCCTTAGCCCTTTACCTAGATCTCGGATTCCAACAAGTTGAAGATAAAGAAGTATATAGCCTGATGGAATATCGACATTGTAATACAGAAAACAAAAGTTAAGGCGCTATAAGATTGGCTAGCAAAATGTAGCCGTATCTTATTTTATCACCCCAAACAGCCTGAAGAATCAACTGGTATATACCGGTTAATAAACACATTATGAACGTACAGGAGAAACTACATGTCTGACCCCTTTGTTGGCCAAATTACTATGGTGGGTTTTGACTTTGCCCCTAAAGGTTGGGCCAAGTGTGATGGCGCAACAATCCCCATATCTCAGAATCCAACCTTATTTGCCATAATCGGTACCCAATATGGAGGAGATGGCACAACCAACTTTAAACTGCCAGATATGCGTGGAAGAGTGCCGCTGAGTCAAGGCACGCTTTATGAAAACTCCTATGAAATAGGTGAAAAGGGAGGTGCCGAAACCGTAACGCTTAGCAAAGCGGAACTACCGGCACATAATCATGACCTATATGCTACAAATAATCCTGCCGATGCATATGCCGCAGCAGGGGAAACCCCGTTACTTGGCACTCAAACTGTAGCTACAGGTGAGACATTAGTCCCCATCTATAGTGGGGGCACGCAAGATCTGGTTGCCATGGCGAGTGAGGCTATCAGCAGTACGGGGGGCGGCCAAGCCCATAACAATATGCAGCCCGTTCAGGTCATTAACTTTATTATTGCCCTTGAAGGCATCTTCCCTCCCAGAAACTAAGGAGAATTTATGTCAGACCCTTTTATCGGCGAAATTCGCATGTTTGCTGGAAATTTCGCCCCACGAAACTGGGCTTTGTGCGATGGTCAATTAATACCGGTCTCTCAGAATGAAGCTCTTTTCTCTCTTATCAATACCTATTACGGCGGAGACGGCAGAACGACCCTTGGCCTACCTGATCTACGTGGACGCTTGCCGATGCATTATGGCACCGGACCTGGGCTGTCTACGAGGAATATAGGGCAACGTTTTGGGTATGAAGAAATACTCTTAACGTCGGACCAAATACCTGCTCACTCCCATAAACTGATGGCATCAAATGCCGATGCTAACAATGACATCCCAGTTGGAAGAACTTTAGCGACACCGTCTGTCGGTGCCTATGGCCCCAAAAGCGCAACCTCAACTAAAAATGTCACTTTAGCTGATAGTGCTGTATCAAAGACTGGTGGCAATCAATCTCACAGCAATTTAATGCCCAGCTTGTGCATCAACTTTATCATTGCTTTGCAAGGCACTTACCCTTCTCGTAACTAAGGAGCTTAGTATGGCCGAACCTTTTGTCGGTGAAATTCGAATGTTTACCTGTAATTTTGCACCTCGAGACTGGGCTTTTTGTGATGGTTCGTTACTACCAATAAGTCAGAATTCAATATTATTTGCTGTTATTGGTGACTTATACGGAGGAGATGGCAGGACAACGATGGGGCTTCCAAATTTACAGGGAAGAGCCCCCATGCACCCAGGGGTGGGGCCAGGTTTAACTCCCCGTATCCTTACACAATACTTGGGACTTCCTGAGGTTTCGCTCTATGCGAATAACCTCCCACAGCATAGCCACACCGTTAGTGCTGTAAAAGAGGACGGGGAGGAAACTAATCCCGCAGGGCAATACTTATCCAAGATGGTGACTCCTGGATCACGAAATAAGCTTTATAACCAAGGAGCAACCAACCCCGCGCCTATGAGTGAGGCAACAATAAGTAATTCAGGAAACAGTACACCGCATGAAAACATGCAGCCTTATTGCGTTGTTAACTTTTGCATTGCCTTGGAAGGCATGTTTCCAGCAAGAAATTAAGGCAGATGAAATGCAAATACCCAGTCTTAGGGCTGTAACTAAGATTGGGTATTTTAGATAGATAATAAGAAGTGTAAGCTGACAATATCAGCACTGCAATAGTTACACAGTAAAAATCCATGTTTGTTTAGTACTTTGGCCACCAGTTACAATAATAGGATCTCGGCCATCAATATCTTGTACCAGCGTTATAGGGCTTAAGCGAGCCCTGCCATATTGGCGAACAAATTGATTATCAGCCGTAAACACTTTAATACAGATAGAACCTGCATCCCATACGTGGATATTACCCTGACTATCGATAGTAAGTGAACGAGGTCCATTCAAATGTTCTGGTTTGTCAATACCGAACTCACTGATAGTCTGTATCAGGGATCCGTTACTACTCAAATGAAAAATAGCGTGTTGACCAGAAAACAATGCGTAAACATCTCCATTATCACTCACAGCAAAGTCTTTCAATACTCCAAACTGATCATTGAATTGAATGTCAAAGCGATGCAGCAGAGAACCAACATCATATACATGAATGGAAGGCTCGTTCTCATAGGCGAGATATAGCAACTCTTGATATTGACGAGCAACACGTAACTTACGTGTTAATGTCATGGCCACACCATTGGGTGCCTCAACCATAAAAGACGGGGCTTTTAACCCCAATTGTAACATCTGTTGCTCGCTCAGCCTGCTGGTATTATGACTAGCAGCATTATTATTGGCAAAAGCTGACGCTGGTGTGCCCGCTACACCAACTAAACCAGCTAGTGCTATGCTTTTTCCCAGAAATTGGCGGCGCGCATAATCTAATTCAAATGGCGGAGTTTTACTCATGCTAATTCATCCTTTAAAGATAGCTTGTTCATATTAGAAGAAACGACTGAAGCCGAATAACCCGGTTCTGCGCCGATTGAGTACAATAAATGTAGTATAACTTCACCATTATTATCGTGAGATCGAAATG
Organism: Photobacterium kasasachensis; assembly: GCF_050336885.1. NCBI lineage: Bacteria > Pseudomonadati > Pseudomonadota > Gammaproteobacteria > Vibrionales > Vibrionaceae > Photobacterium > Photobacterium kasasachensis. The sequence continues at coordinate 1,049,981 of NZ_JAKJSH010000004.1, read as the reverse complement.
ATATATCTTCTTTGAATAACAACGGGATAGTTCGGGAAATAGTTAAGCTACTGTCTGGCTCAATAAGGCGATGTTGACCGTATACTTGAATCTCTGTCCTAATTTCAACGCCCTGAAAAACACAATTTGCAGGCAAAACCACACAGGCATCCAAGGCATGCTTATTCCCTTCGCTCAAGCTTAAAGCAATCTCACGATCGAGTTGCGTTTTAACACCTAACGGGTTCCTTGCCCCTTGTGTATCTAATGCATTGAATGTCAATTCCACTTGTTGCGGGATCAATGCTCCCAAGGGTTTTAGTAATGAAACTAGGTTGGCAAAAATGCTGACCTGCGGCTCCGAAGCCAGCGCTGCCTTCATGGTTTCCGAAACAATAAAGTCAAACGGCTCTTCAGACTGCCAACGGGTTGCATCGGCACAGATATATTCTGCCACATGATCTCCCAAGCCAAACGATTCGACTAGAGATTGGAGCTTCTCCAAGGACTCGGCGTGAATATCAAGCATGGTTACCTGAAGCTGCTCTGCTGAAAACATCCCCATCAGCGGCAGTAATAAAGTCGCAAAAGGACCGGTTCCGGCATATAACACAGAAACTGGTTGTTCAGGGTGTAATCTTTCGCTAATGGCCTGATGGATACCGCGTACAAACACCGCGGTGCGCAACACTTCTTCCGCACACTGCGCCGCCGTTGTCATTGATACCGCCTTCCCATAGGGTGTCATGGTAAAGTCGGTGTCCAGGAAAATATCTGGGTGCAAGTCCAAAGCGCTCAAATTGGCTAGGCTGGTTGCCAGTTCCCTTACCGGCTGACGTAATCCATAACGTTCTTCGTACGGACAGGACACAATCTGCTCAGCCAACTTAGTTAACCAGGCTTGTCGCTCTGGGACTGAATAGTCTGCCAGCTCACGATGCTCCGGCAGGCCAAGCATATTTCGCAGCCAGTCGTTGGCAATGCAGTCAATCACCACATGGATACGGTCTTTGCTTCCCCGGTGGTATACCGCATGTTCCCTATCCGCATTGAGGTACCACAACTCGCCCTCGCTCATATGGGCCGACTCGCCCTCGACGATAAACTCAACATCAGGATCGGTTTGTAGGCAGAGATGAAGCCGAGCCTGACCTTTCGAGAAACACAAGCCGTGATCCCGGTGCGGCGCAATTGTTGCGCCGGGGCTCAAGCGCATTAAGCGAACAGAAAGAATGGGACAGCTTAGCTGACTGAGAAAAGCGGTAAGCTCCTGGCAGCCCTGTAAAGAGGCATAGTTTTCAAAATCCGCTTCAGATTCTGACTCTTCTAAGGCAAATGCCTGCAAGATCGGTGATTGGTCCTGATACTTGGAAAGGCCGCGCAATGGAAAAACTTCCCATGCACCGTCATAGCAAGCACGGTTAACATGGGCTAACCACTCACCATCCGACAGCGCTTCAATAGAAGCCAGTAGGGTTGGAGAGACAGGAAAATCTAGCGGCAGACGATGGAAACCAATGTCTAACATTTCACACCAAAATGCAAAGAATGACAAACACAATAGTAAACTCAGAGCATAGTTGAGCAAAACTTATACGGTATAACCTAGGCTTTAAATTCAATATATGCAACATAAGTCACACTTACATAGGAAAGATGAATACCTTTAACCAAAGCCATTAACAAAACATCTGCTTACGTAGCTCTCACTCTCAACAACCAGAGCCCTCCTAGCGTTACCAGTCCGCTTAAACTCCTAGCCTTCACCCCTCACTAACTGGTAAAATCCGCCCTCAACAAAAGTCCCAAATATCAACATAGAGAGTTATTCCTCATGGGAAGAAAGTTCGAAGTACGCAAATTGTCGATGGCAAAAACGCAAGGCGCCAAGATCAAGGTTTACTCAAAATACGGTAAAGAGATCTACGTCTGTGCTAAGAACGGTAGTCCTGACCCAGACACCAACCTTGCGCTACGCCGTCTAATCGAAAAAGCCAAAAAAGACCAAGTACCATCTCACGTTATCGAGAAAGCGATCGATAAGGCCAAAGGTGGCGGTGGTGAAGATTTTGCGACTGCGCGCTACGAAGGTTTCGGCCCAGGTAACTGCATGGTTATCGTTGACTGCCTAACAGACAACAACAACCGTACTTTCATGGATGTTCGCCAGGCATTCGTTAAGAACCATGCCAAGATTGGTGGCCCAGGTACTGTTGCTCACATGTTCGAGCACCAGGCCGTATTCCAGTTCAATGGTGACGACGAAGAAGCCGTGCTAGAAAACCTGATGATGGAAGATGTTGACGTTAGCGACATCGAGTGTGAAGACGGTATCATCACAGTTTATGCACCGCACACTGAGTTCTTCAAGGTCAAGAATGCGCTAACGGCAACAATGCCGGATGTAACACTGGATGTTGAAGAAATATCTTTTGTCCCTCAGACAATGACAGAAGTCTCTGGTGACGATGTTGCTGCGTTCGAGAAATTCCTTGATGCGCTAAACGACTGTGACGACGTTCAGAACGTTTACCACAACGCTGAAATCGCTGACTAATTAAAATTTAGTCTGATGATCAGCCAATAGCCGAGCACTGCTCGGCTATTTTGTTTTCTAGTCTATTCATTCGTTCGCACAAAAAAAGCGGCGGCACAAGGCCACCGCAAAACTGAAGATTACTCTAAAAAATCACAAGTTTAAAAGGCTGCTCCAAAAGATTCATGAATGCGATTTATTGCATCCGACTAGAACCAAGTCTCCATCTGCAGGGCAAAGATCATTTCTCCGCCTTCGCCCATAGTGCTTGCATCGTTGTCCAGGCTCACTGAGTAGTTGTTCAGATCTTCGCTCCAGTCAACATATGATGCTGCGAAACGGATTTCCGGACGCTGGAAGAAACCACCAGACGTATCTAGCTTGAAGGTTGGCGCAATAGTCGCCTTGTAGAAGCTACCGTCAGCCTGCTCGGTACCGTTGTCTAAATCCATGTACTGGTAAGAACCTTCGTACACCATCTCGAAGTTTTTGGTTAGCTCCTGAGCCAGACGAACGTTCGCCGTCGCCCATAGGAACTCATCACCATCTTTAACACGATCTTTGCTAAATTCACCCAGGAAAGCAGGCGCAATACGCCAGTTATCGGCAAAACGGGTTACGCCGTAACTAAATAAGCGCACAGCCTGAGCATCTTCGTTCAGGTTGCCGTTTGAACCAATACCCTTCAGCTCAGCACCCAGACCCTGACCGACAAGAATACCCGTTTTGGAGAAGCCTTCACCGTCGCCGTAGAAGTTGTTGCCATGATAGGCGAGTAAAGCGTGGTAACCGTTTTCGGCACGTTTGGTCGGTGATGATGCAGTCTGGTCTCTGTCTTCGTTATCAGCTGCTGTCATTGCGTTAAGCATTAACTGCCACTGACCGATGTAGTTGTTCATCGTAACAATGTAGTTTTCGACTTCAAGGCTCGAGCTGTCAATGGTGCCGAAGTCACGGCCATAGATAGAAAAGTTGCTCTGCCAGTCTTCGCTGAACTGAACATCATAAATACCCGCACCAGTACCAGACAGGAAGACAATATCTGTATCCATGAAATGAATATCGAAGTTATCTCGGTCAAAACGTTTACCGGCCCAAATAGATGCATAAGCCAGCGCACCATCAAACGAGTCCAGGCCTCCTAGCTCGGCAAAAATCTGGCGAACGTTCAGCTTAGAGTCATCAGCTGTCCACTCGTTATTGGTTTCAGTGCTGTCCGCTATCATCACGCGGTACTTTGACCATGATCCGTCATCCTGACTGATATTATGATCAAGGATGACTTCTACATAGTTGTCATCCTCAATACCCAGACGACCAACCGCTCCGCCCAGCGCACCTGCCGCAGTCATATACGGACCAGTTCCTGATGCGCCGTTCAGGTCGTCATTAATTAGCAAACCTGAGCGTGCATAACCGTGAAACTCAAACGCAGATGCCTGTTTCTCTGCATCAACTGCCACCTGCTCTGTTTTTTCCAAACGCTTCTCTAAATCAGCAATCCTTTGCTCTAAGCTCGCTGTATCGCCTTGAGCCAAAGCGGCACCAGAGCAAGTTACGGCAAAAGACACTGCAAGTGATAAGAGGCTTTTTTTCATCATTCTAATTCCATCTATCCATTAATTTGTAAACCACTAAACAACGGAGCTGATTATTGCTAAACCGGTTTAGTTGATCGAGCAAAACCTGCTAAAACCGTTTAGCTTTGTGATCATAGTGTCAAAATTGCGCATTATGTGATCTGGACATATGCAGAAAAGGAATATGATTCAGCATATGAATTGCGCACTAATCACACATAAAGCCTGGTTGTGCTGAAAATTTGTCAGATCGGCTATTAGACGCGTTGAGTTGGATTTTTTTGGACTGAGAGCTGAGGAGAAAAAGCCACAAAATAGTGCAACAGATAGTGCACCCGCTCTCAAATGGTGCAACAACATTGTGCGCTGTGCGCTTGCCTTAAGGAGACTCCGAAATATCAACACAAAAACTGGCACTTTATTGCACCAATTATCCTGCTAACACTGCATTGCCAGCGCAATTCTCTGCGCTATGTTCGTTTTTCGACAATGGCACCAAGATTGCTTTAAAGGTATCAATATCATTGAGTTAGGGAAGACATAAGATGAACTTGTCGGAAAAAGAAAAGCGCTGGTTGCCGTTCTGGGGATCGACGGGAAAACTAGCCATGCGAAAGGCCTGCTGGCTTAACCGATCCCGCCGTACGACACTTGAACAAACATTTGAAAGTATCGCGAACAACCGCGTTCACATACTCCAGTCATGGGTAAATAGCCAATGGGACTTCCTGCAAAATGCCGCCCTGTATGTCGCCACCAAACCTGACGACGAGAAAAACAGCGTACTAAAACACTTACTGGAACGTAACGGCGATTTCTCGGAGCTTTTCATTGTTCAGACTACTGGTAGCGTGAGTTTCTCAAGCTATGAAAGACATATCGGTACCCGACACGATAATAAAAAGATACTCGAACAGGGGCTGAAAGCGCCATTCCTGCATGGGCCCTATGTCGACAAAGCAACCCTGCAAATCGGCCCCTCGAGCTCAGCGTTTCATGATGAAGTCACACTGATGTTCTACCAGCCCCTCAGTGTCGACAACCAAATCATCGGTTGCCTATGCGGCCGCGTACCCAACGATGTCATGGGGGATTTGATCCAGCGTGAAGCCGGCCATATTTATAATGAGTCCGGCGACAACTACATTTTTATGGTCGAATCTCGCCTCGATCCCACGATCCTTCCCGGTACCGCCCTCTCCCGATCCCGTTTCGAAGACAATACTTTTTCCCATGGCGAGAACCTAAAGTCCGGCGTGAACACCAACTGGGGGATGGTCAAGATACGCCAGCATACCGAGTTTGAGATCCGGTTTACCGATCCGGCGACCAACGAACTGCATCCCGGCGTACGAGAAACCATTGCCAACGGATCCAACCTCTATATCGATTATCCGGGCTACTCCGACTACCGGCACATTCCGGTGATCGGAAAGGGTGTGACCTTTCAGCTCAAAGGATCGCTTGATCGTTGGGGAATGATGTGCGAAGCCGATCTGGAAGAAGTCTACCGTCACCGCTCGCTTAGCTTTACCCTGAGCAAGCAATACACCCTGGCACTGATTTTCTCCCTCCTCACACCACTGTTGTTGACCCATTGGCTGTCGCTGCCGGTCTATCAGCAGGGGCTGGTCACCCTGCTTACAATTGTTCTCAGTACGCTGAGTTTTACCTTCCTGGCAGCCAAACCCATCGCCCGGCAGCTACAGCAGATGTCGGATGTTATCCAGACCATCGCCGAAGGTAATGGCAACCTCAAGCAACGCTTGGATACCGTTCAGTTCAAGCCTGACGAGTCTGGAGATATGGGGCGCTGGATCAACAGTTTCATCGACAATCTCGACGGCATTATGAGCGAGATGATCCATGCATCCAGCGAGGTGAAACAGGTCAGCGAATCCATGCTCAGACGCTGTGATCTGGTTGATCAATCCACCATTGCGACAGCCAACTCAATCGATGCGATGCTGTCTCTTGCCGACAGCCAGCAGCAGGAGATTTCCAATGCAACCGTCGCTGCCAATACCATGCAGCATGAGATGCACAGTACAGTTGATAACGCCCAGAAGGAATACCAGCAAGCTGTCAGCAATACCAATAAAATCAAGGAGATTGTCGAGGCCTCGGCACGCAGTGTCAATGATGTAAACAACCAAATGCAAGAGATTGACGACATCGTCAAACTGATTTCGGAAATCACCGATCAGACCAACTTGCTGGCCCTTAACGCGGCTATCGAAGCTGCGCGCGCCGGCGAGCATGGCAGAGGTTTTTCAGTGGTGGCTGATGAGGTACGCAACCTGGCGACCAAGACATCACAGGCAGCCAATCACATCGGCAGCATTATGACCAAGTTACGGCAGGAGTCGGAAACAGCTGTCAACTTCATGGAGCAAGGAGTCAAGAATGTCGAGCAGAATACTTTCCGCCTGGATGACGGACAACGAAGCCAGAAGCTTCAGCAAGCAGTCGACACTATGTTCGATAATATCAGTCACATCGCCAGTTCAAGTGAAGAACACGCCAACACCGCTAAAAGGGCTCAGACCACCACACAATCGCTGGAGATTTCATCACAGCAGCTAGCCCGTAGAACAACGCTGCTCAAAAATGCAATCAGCCGACTCAACCAGTTGGTCGACCGCTTTGAGGTCTCAAAAGCAGCCTAAAAATCGCGCGGGTACCTATTGGCTACGCCAGCAGATATTGGCATCAAGTGCAAAAGAGGTTGGCGTTACGCGTTGACTCGACAACAATAGCCGGATCAGCTGAAAGCTGGTCTGGGCTATCTTTTCGCTGTCCTGGGCAACGGAATCAATATTAAGCGGCAGACAATCCAGCAGATCATGGTTATCAAAGGTTGCCAGCCGCATTTCTTTGCTTTCCAGCGCCTCCAAACAGTTGTGCTCTTTCAGGTAACGTAACACCCCTTCAAGCAAGGTGTACGAGGCCGTAAACAAGGCTTCTGGCAAGCGCCCCAGCTCCTGATGCAGTTGTTGCATCATTTCATAACCCGATTCCGGCTGATAGTCACGGTGACGGATCCACTCGGGTTTTTCTTCGACGCCAGCACGCTTCAGGCCCAGCTCGAAACCCGCCAAACGGTGACGGCTTGGAGACAGTTCTAACTGACCGCCAAAATAATAAAATTCGGAAACAGGAGACGCCGCTATCTTCTCGATCAAATCTGCTGTCACTTTGGCTGCATCCGTCAACACCAGAGGCAATGCTGACTGGCCAATATGCCTGTCGAGCTGCAAAACCGGGATCTGTTTGGTCAGAGTCTGGTAGAACTCATCAGATGTTTGGCTAGAGGCTACAATCAAGCCATCAATCTGGCGACGGACCAGGCCATCGACGACCTGGCGCTCAACGTCCGAATCATCTTCCGAGCAGGCAATCAACAATTGCAGCCCTGCCTGGCGACAAAGCTTTTCCAATTCACGGGCGATCGAGGCAAAACCAAAGTTCGTCAAGTCGGGAATAACCAAACCAATTGCATCAGAGCGGTTGGCCTGCAATGACTTTGCGTGCAGATTTGGCGAGTAGTGGTTTTCTCTTGCGACAGCCATCACCCGTTCACGGGTTTCTTCTTTGATCCTGAACGTCGATGCTCGACCATTGAGAACCATACTTGCTGTTGTTTTAGAGACACCCGCCAATTTGGCAATGTCGGCAATTGTTATACGTTTTCTTTTTTCCACGACTAAACCGTTTTAGCTGCTACCATCAACCTATTATCTGGCCTATTAACGCGAATGGAAAGCAAAACGAATTAAAACTGGCTTTGGATCAAAAGAAATTAGGCAGGATTAGTACTAATTCTGGGCAATCAAGGCGTTAGTCACATTTTAGAATGGACTTTCTTTATCAAGTTCACCGCAGATGCCGGCTACTGCAAGTGCAAGTGCCGACTTAATAACTTGTTCTTGTCTTGCCAGTTGCATTTGGTAGAAGGTGATATCGACATCATCAGTCGGTGGCGCAATCTCTAACTGAACCACCCCCATGCTTTTCACCATGGAAAGTTGTTTGACCGGCTCCAAAATATCCGGATCAGTGAAGCTGTATTCACTGCCTTCCTTATTCAGAAAGTCGCGCATTTTAATAATGGCTTCAATATCATGGTAGACACTGTCCGCGACTACCCCTAAGCCAAACAACAGCTTCAATCTCACTGTCAGCTCACCGAGCGGGCCAGAATTACCTAGCAACGGTTCAACCACCGACTTCACCGCAAAATCATCTTTACGAAAAACACGCTGGATCAAGCTATCGACCGCTTCATCGAAAATTTCAACCGAGGTAATAAAAAAACCTCTTGCTGTCGGCGCATCGTTTAAACGCTCTAGAATGTCTGACTCTTGGTCACTGTGTGCCATAACTATTTAATTCTCTTTAAAGCGAAGAAGAGACCTCGCTCTTCTCGTATCCATATGGATTATTTCATTTTTTGGTGCCGGGCTTCAATTTATTTGCACTCTCCCCTTAACAAACCTGCTGTTATTTTACCTCTGACTCATCAGCCTGTGTTTTCAGTTCCCTGTGTTTTCAGGAGCACCGAAGCAACCACAAAGGATACTGCCGTTGCTGCACACATTGACGCAACAACCCCAACAAAGGAGGCTTTCGGCGTCAGCAGCAAAATGGCAAAGATAGAGCCTGGGGATGCCGGTGAGACCAAGCCTGCATCAAACAAACCCAAGGTAAAGACACCAGCCATACCGCCTGCGATTGCCGCCAAAATCAATCGCGGGTTCATCAACACATAGGGAAAGTAGATCTCATGGATGCCACCAAACACATGAATGATGGATGCCCCACCAGCAGTCTGCTTCGCCATACCACGTCCAAACACCATATAAGCCAGCAAAATCCCGAATCCAGGCCCCGGATTAGCTTCAATCAAAAAGAAAATGGAGCGGCCAGCTTCAGTTGCCTGCTGGATACCCAGCGGTGAAAATATCCCGTGGTTAACGGCATTATTCAAAAAGAGTATCTTGGCTGGCTCAACGAAAATAGACGTCAACGGGAGCAGCCCCAGCTCCACCATAACATTCACACCAGCTGCAAGTGCCAGGGAAATCACCTTGACCAAAGGACCAATCATATAGAAGGCTAAAATGGCACAGGTCATCCCAATCAACCCTGCCGAGAAGTTATTAATCAACATCTCAAAGCCGGTTTTGATCTTACCTTCAACCGTCTGGTCAAACTTATGGATCACCCATCCGCCCATCGGACCGACAATCATAGCTCCGAGCAACATCGGGATATCAGTACCAATAATGGCTCCCATTGTCGTTACAGCACCGACAACTGCGCCCCGTTCACCGCCAACGAGCTTACCGCCCGAATAGCCGATCAACAGCGGTAATAGATAACTGATCATCGGGCCGACAAGCTCGGCCAACGTCTCGTTTGGAAACCACCCGGTCGGATTAAACAGGGCTGCAATAAAACCCCACGCGAGAAATGCGCCAATATTAGGCAGCACCATATTAGAAAGAAAACGACCGAAATGTTGAATAGTTATCTTAGTAGCAGGTGACAGCATTAGATCTTCCCTTTGGCTTTCTCTCTTAAACCTAAACCAGATAACAAATTACTGCATCGCCATTAACTGGATCCAAGCCTTCGCCCTGAGAAACAAATATCGAATTGGCGAATTACTTTCCCATTGAGTTTCTTATCTTACCCCGTCTTTACAAAAAAAAATGCCACAAACACTACAACCTTTCTCCCAATAGGCTGCAGTCGTCACTGTGGCAAACACCAGATAAAAAAGAAATTCAATTACAGATTCATCATACTCTCAAGCGCATCTTCCAATCGCTCAAACTGATAAGTCACAATGCCTGTCCATGACCTTGAAGGGAAGGTGCCAATTGCACCGCCCTTCCTGCTTAGTTATAACGTCTGAAACAGCGTTTCAATTTGTTTGGCTTCGCTGCTTTCAGCATCAAGGCCGGTATACTTAGCCAATGTCTCGCGTAATCCGTTCTCTTTAAGCGACGTTTGCAACTCGATCGCTTGCGGATCGGTATCATTGGTATATTTAAACGCAGCCGCTATCCCTTTTAGCAAAGTGCTATTTTCCGTTCCGTATTCAATTGTTCCTAGCAATGGTTTGACTAATCGGTCGTTGGCGCCGAGTTTTCGAATTGGCTGACGGCCGACGCGATCAATCTCATCACGAAGGTATGGGTTGGCAAAGCGCCCGAGGATTTTCTCGATATAGGCATTATGCATATCGCGGTCAAAGCCATATCGGCGGAGCAACACCTCACCGCTTTCCTGCATAGCCGCTTTCACCTGCTCGCGGATTTCACTGTCTTCAATCGCGTCACGAACAGTTTCATGACCTTTTAGCGCCCCCAGGTATGCGGTAATGATGTGGCCGGTGTTCAGGGTGAACAATTTACGCTCTACAAACGCCATCAGGTTATCGGTCGTTTCCATGCCTTCGATAGCCGGAATGTCACCTCTAAACTGCTGCTTGTCGACAATCCACTCGCTAAAGCTTTCTACTGTAACCTCAAGCGGATCGTTAGCCGCTTCTGACGGTGGCACGATGCGGTCTACAGCCGAATCCACAAACCCCACCAGCTCATCAGCCTGGGTATGATAAATGGCATTAAGGTGTGTATAGACCTGCTCTTTAAGATGAGTGGTACCACGTACCATATTCTCGCAAGCAATGATGTTCAGTGGGTTGTTGTTACCTGATTCAAAGCGGTGGGTAAGACCCGTTGCGATTGTTTTGGCAATAATATCCAGGACATTCGGGCCGACCGCCGTGGTCACCATATCGGTATGAATGATCTGCTCAATCACGTCCTGAGAAGCCGAATTAACGGCCGTTACATGTGTCACGGTATCAATTTTACACTCACTACCAACCACTTTTACTTTGTATGACTGATCGTGACTCAGTTGGTCAACCAGTGGCTCGTCGACATCTGCAAAGGTCACAGCAACATTTGCATCAGAAAGTAGTTTGCCAATAAAACCGCGGCCGATATTGCCTGCACCAAAATGAACAGCTTTCATAATAATTCCTACCATATATAAATTGGGGTTGAGGCCGGTGGGGGGGATACCAGCCTCGGGTCACTCAGAGATCGTTCTGGATTAAGCCGCTTTCTGGCCTGCCAGAATATTCAGTACTTCATTAACATCAGTCGTACTGGTCAGGCGCTCAATGGCCTCCGGATCATCAAGTGCATTGGTGATGGTAGTAATTACCTGAATGTGCTCATCGTTCTTGGCTGCAATACCGACAACCAGTTTGGCGACATCGTCTTCGTCATCGGTGAACTGTACACCGGCCGGGTATTGGCAGATTACGATACCGGTTTTCATAACACGGTCTTTTGCTTCAACCGTACCGTGTGGAACCGCAATCGATTCTCCAAGGTATGTAGGTACTAACTTTTCACGTTCAAACATGGCATCGACATACTCAGGTTCTGCGTAGCCAAGCTTGACCAACTGTTCACCCGCGTAACGAATAGCCTCTTCCTTGGTAGCGGCATTCAGCCCCAGGTGAATGTTCTCAGCCTGAATCTGGAATACTTGCGGAGCCTGTGGTTCAAAGCTGTCGTCGTTTACCGCGACAGGCGATACCTTGACCATAGCCGAATCGTTTGCCGCATCCGGGCTGCTGGCAGCAACAATGCTTGTCACCAAATCGTTATATACCTGGCTATCAAGGAAGTTTGTCAGAGAAATATGTTTTGCGTTTGCCGCATGCTTACGGGCACGCTCAGTTAAGTCTTTATGAGTAATCACGATATCTACCTCTTGCGGCAAGCTGTTGATGGCACAGTTCGTTACGCTAATCTTGAGTCCGGCTTCCTGCACTTTTTTACGTAGCAGGCTTGCCCCCATTGCGCTTGAGCCCATACCGGCATCGCAGGCAACAATGATGTTGCGGACATTGGCCATATTGATGTTGCTCTTGTCTTCGGCAAGGACAGCACCGCCTAGAGAGCCACCTTTTGAGTTGGCTTTCATGCCTTTCATCTTCGAGGTAGCAGAAGCCAGGCTATCATCATCTTCGTCTGTTACAGGCTGGGTCTTCATAAGCAATGCCGCGACACAGAAAGATACCGTTGTTGAAGCGATGACCGACAGGATAACGCCAACAAATGATGCCTTAGGCGTCATCAGAAGAATGGCGAAGATAGAACCCGGAGACGCAGGAGACACAATACCGGCATCAAACATTGTCAGCGTGAACACACCTGTCATACCACCGGCGATAACAGCCAGAATCAGACGTGGGTTCATCAGAATGTACGGGAAGTAAATCTCGTGAATACCGCCAAAGAAGTGAATGATTGAGGCACCACCGGCTGTCTGTTTTGCCGTACCGCGACCAAACACCATATAGGCAAGCAAGATACCCAGACCCGGCCCCGGGTTAGCTTCAATCAGGAAGAAGATTGACTGGCCAACCTCGTTTGCCTGCTGAATACCCAACGGCGAGAAAATACCGTGGTTAATTGCATTATTCAGGAACAGGATCTTTGCCGGTTCAACAAAAATGGACGTTAGAGGTAGCAAGCCTGCGTCGACAAGGAAGTTTACCCCGCCAGCCAATCCAGCTGACAAGACTTTGACAAATGGGCCAATCATGTAGAACGCCAGGATGGCACAGATCATACCCACAATACCGGCAGAGAAGTTATTCACTAACATCTCAAAACCGCTTTTTACTTTGCCGTCGACCCAGTTGTCGAACTTCTTGATAGCCCAACCACCCAGCGGACCAACCATCATGGCACCCATAAACATCGGGATGTCGGTACCGACGATGACACCAATGGTTGTGATGGCACCAACAACCGCACCGCGGTCGCCGCCAACCAATTTACCACCGGAATAACCAATCAATAATGGAAGAAGGTAAGTGATCATTGGGCCAACAAGCTTGGCTAATTCCTCATTTGGAATCCAACCTGTTGGAATAAAGAGTGCAGTGATGAAGCCCCATGCGATGAAAGCACCGATGTTGGGCATCACCATATTCGATAAGAAGCGACCAAAATTTTGTACCTTGATCTTAGCATCTGGTGATATCATTAGGATTCCCCGTTTGATGTTCAGTTTTAATCTGTTTTAGGTAACGGTTCGCCAAAACCGTCGATTGCTTAGTACCCAATTAATCTAACATAGATATTCAAAACCGAACTGATAACGGGTTTTTTGTGACTCCTATCAACTTCTAACACCATTCCAAAAAATATTTACGTGATCTCCGTTGCAAACCCAACCTGAAAGTAACAAACAAATCGCACCAATCATAAAAGTCAATAACTTTATGATGCATGAGATCACAAAATCTTGAAGGGTAAATATAATCTCTTGGTGATCTCTGTCACATTGCTGCCATTTTTACCGTTTTAACACCTAGATCATGGTGATATAGATCACACTTGCTAGGCTCACCAATACCCTCCAAAGATGACACCAATTCAAAATATGTCATTTTGTAATAAAATTTCATATGAGCATCATTGATTGATTTCGGCCTATTCAGGCTCAAATCAGCACGCTAAAGCAGGACCAAAGTGAACGTTAAACAGTAAAAATGTCGGCGTTTATAGACAAAAAAAGCCAGCAAGAAACACCTGCTGGCTAGATAGACTCACTCTTCAAACGAAGGATTCAGTTCCTCGGTACGGTTACAGCCTCAATGCATTGAGCTTCACCTGAGCCTGACCATACACGGAATCAAGCGGATAGGCAGTGTCGTCAGACACAGTACCGGCCGGTTTGCCTGTCAGGATCTCAATCGCCTCGGTGACATGGCTGATAGCCCAGATCTGAAATTCTCCTTTCTCTACGGCAGCTACGACATCTTTACGGAGCATCAAATTGTGTGCATTCGACTTGGGAATAATCACACCTTGTGTTGGCTGGCGACCTTTGATGCCACAGACATCGAAAAAGCCTTCAATCTTCTCATTTACGCCACCAATTGGCTGAGCCTCCCCGAACTGGTTCATGGAACCGGTGATAGCCACATCCTGTCGTATCGACATGCCCGAGAAAGCGGAGATGATTGCACATAGCTCAGCCATCGAAGCGCTATCGCCATCCACCCCGCCATATGACTGCTCGAAAGTCAGGTGAGTGGTCAACGGGATCTTCTTCGCCTTGCCAAAAATGGAGGCAAGGTAAGCCGACAAAATCATGACACCTTTAGAGTGAATACGGCCACCAAGCTTCACATTGCGCTCGATATCAAACACTTCCCCTTCACCATAAGCCGTTGTCGCAGTAATGCGATTAGGGGCACCGAACTGGTAGTCCGTCGTCGAGATGACAGACAAACCATTGATTTGGCCAACGACATCTCCCTGGGTATCAATCAAGGTGGTTCCATTGGTAAACGTCTGCATCACATGATCTCTGAGCCTGCTGACCCGCTTCTCCTGGCTCTGCAACGCCTGCTCGACATGGTTGGCGCGGATCATAGTCGCCTTTGACGATTTCGCCACGTAATTACTTTCGCGCAGCAAGTTGGCAATATCGGCGGAATGCAGTGACAGTTTGTTCTGATCATCAGCCTGGCGTGAACTGTAATCGATGATCCGGGCAATCGCCTTTCTATCGCAATGCAGCATTTCGCTGTCATTCACAATACTGGAGATAAAACGGGCATACTGCACCTCGGATTCGTCGGTACGCGGCATCTCGTCTTCAAAATCAGCCGTCACCCGGAACAGCTCGCTGAAATCAGGATCATAGTGCTGAAGCAACTGGTAAGTCTGATAGTCTCCGAACAAGATAATCTTCACATTCAGCGGAATATCTTCCGGCTCCAGCGAAATAGTGCCCGACAGCGTCACCTCACGCTCCAATGAACTCACGTTCAATTTTCTTGCTCGCAATGCCCGCTTCAAACCATCCCAGACATAAGGACGTTCCAGCACTTTCACCGCATCCATCAGCAGCACACCGCCGTTTGCCCGGTGCAAACTACCTGAACGGATTAGAGAAAAGTCGGTAAAGACCGTTCCCTTGTAGGTGGCATTTTCCACATAGCCAAAGATGGAGTGATAGCTCGGACTGTCTTCCACCACGATAGGGAATTTCTGATCCGGCTGGCTCACCACCACATTGACCTGATAACGGCGCGGCATTTTCTTATCGAGCGCCGCATAGGCGAGCGCGACCTGCTCTTCGCTCTCTTCGAGGAAGATATCCAGATTATCCAGAATATCTTTCTGCATGGCGGTTAAATAAGCCTTCACCTCCGGCTGACCCCGGTAGGTATCCTTGACAGGCTTAATAAAGTGCACCACAACATCGAGGGCAACTTCTTCATTTAGCTTTTGAATTTTATCGGAGAACTCTTCTTCCAGCTCGGTTAACTGACGGACGATACCGCGAAGTTGTTTCTCCAGAGCGTTAATCGTCTCTTCGAACTGTTGCTGCTCGTCCTCGGACAGCTTGGCAAAGCTCTCTTCGGTATGGGGTTCCTCACCGTTCAGCGCCACCAGCTGATACTCACCCTGAGTGGTCAGCGACAGGCTAACACTCTTCTCTTTTGCCTCATTGGTCAGGGTCAGCAAAGAGCTTTCCTGCTTCTGGGTCAGCTGATTTTTCAGCGTTTCGGAACGGCTGTAATACATTTCGTTGTCGAACGCCAACGGCAGGGCCTTGACCAGCCTCAGCATCAACTTCTCGATTTCTTTCTTGAACTTCTGCCCTGTCCCTGCCGGCAGCTTCAGCACTTTCGGGCTACGCGTTTCCTCGAAATTCGCGACATAGCACCAGTCATACAAAGGCACGCCGTTCCCATTCGGATCATGGCGGTTCAGATAACGCAGCACCATGGTGCGCTTACCCAGACCATTACGGCCAATGGCATAGATGTTATAGCCCTTCTCTTTGATCGACATGGCAAACTCAACGGCCTGCTGTGCCCTTTCCTGCCCGACGATTTCATCAAGCGGCGTCAGGTTCTTGGTCGACTTGCAATCTGCCGCCAGTCCATTCAATTCTGATGCGCGATACAGCTTGTCACTGCTTAGAGGTGTAATTGACATAAAGATCCCTCTTTTTATGACATAAGTTACCTCCAGTGTAGACAGTAAATTATTATCTTTTAGTGACTTATCTACCGTTAAGGGGGCAAGGACACAACTTTCAGTGCGATCGCTCACTTTATAACCATATCCTGCACATTTTGCAGTGGACTACGTTACGAATAGTGCGGTACTTACCCTGAGCTACCGCTCTGCGTTGTGCTTTGATAGAATGCCGCGCTCTTTCACACCTGGTAGACGGATAACATCAATGAACAAAGCCCGAGTCACTATTGGCCTTAGTAACCCCAAAAGCCCTTCTAACGTCGGCGCCGTCATGCGTGCTGCAGGGTGTTACCGTGTTGATTCGGTCTGTTATACCGGTAAACGTTACGAGCATGCGGCAAAATTTCACACCGACACCAATAACATCTCGGGAAAAATCCCGCTTATCGGGATGGACTCACTGCTCGATGGCTTGCCTGACGAGACAAAGGTGGTGTGTGTAGAACTGGCTGAAGGCGCAATTCCCCTTCCGCACTTTCAGCATCCGGAAAACGCACTGTATGTGTTTGGCCCGGAAGACGGATCAATTGCGCAGGATGTGGTAGACCGCGCTGATGCTGTTGTCTATGTCCCGACAGTTGGCTGCATGAACCTGGCAGCGACGGTCAACGTATTGCTCTATGACCGCCTGGCAAAGTCCGAAGAAATGCTTGCGGGTGATGAGCTTATCCGCCAAAGCAGGGACAACAGAAATCGCCTGGTGGTGAAAGCTCCAGCAACAGAATAAGCTATTCATAATAGCCATCAGACTCACAATGAAGCAGGTGCACTCTCAGCACCTGCTTTTGATTTTACTCACACCGCTCTAGTACCAAACTCAAACTCAAACTCAAACTCAAACAAGCCAACCATTTTGTTATCAAACGCTACAAGTATTCTTTATAGCGATCACCACCAATTACCTCGACTTAACAACTACTTATTACAAGACGCATTAGACCTTACATTTTACAAGGTCATGCTGCTTTTGTGTGATGAATGTTTGATCGCGAGAAATATTAAACAGATATCATGTGCAACCAAATTTTTCATTTACCTTAAACGCTGTCATCAAGGAGATTGATGTGTTTTTTGTTGAGTTTTTAATTGTACTCGTCTGTATTTTAATCGGGGCGCGGATCGGTGGTATCGGTCTGGGTGTCATGGGGGGCGTTGGTCTTGCCGTCTTAAGCTTCGTATTTGGCTTGCAGCCTACCAGCCCGCCTATCAATGTGATGCTGATGATCATGGCTGTAGTTGCCGCGGCGGCATCCATGCAAGCAGCTGGTGGTCTCGATTTCCTGATCAAAATCGCCACTAAAATCCTGCGCAAAAACCCTAAATACATTACTTTTATCGCGCCGGTTGTTACCTACGTCTTCACGATGATGGCGGGTACAGGTCACGTTGCCTATTCTGTTCTTCCGGTTATTGCGGAAGTCAGCCGTCGCAGCGGCATTCGTCCTGAGCGTCCGATGAGTATGGCAGTCATTGCTTCCCAGTTCGCCATCGTTGCCAGCCCAATCGCAGCAGCGGTTGTTGCTCTGGTTGCCTTCCTGGAACCTCAGGGGATCACCCTTGCCGACGTGCTACTGGTCACCATTCCAGGTACCAGCCTTGGTCTGACGGCGGCCTGCGTCATCGTCAACAAACTGGGTAAAGAGCTTAAAGATGATCCTGAATATCGTCGCCGCATGGAAGATCCAGCTTTCCGTCAGGAAATGGAACAAGAGGTGCAGGTTGAAGAGCTTGAAGTGAAACCTGAAGCAAAAAAAGCCGTTTCCCTGTTCTTGTTCGGTTCGTTAATTGTGGTTCTAATGGGTGCCTTCCCATCACTTCGTCCAAGCTTTGACGGCAATGCCATGGGCATGGCTCATACGATTGAAATTGTCATGCTGTCTATTGCGGCTCTGATCATCCTGATCTGCAAACCAGACGGTTATGCCATCACCCAAGGTTCTGTATTCCACGCCGGTATGCGCGCCATTGTTGCTATCTTTGGTATCGCCTGGCTCGGTGACACCTTCATCGGCGGTCATGGTGTAATGGTGAAAGAAACGGTTGCCGGTCTGGTCGAAATGGCCCCTTGGACCTTTGCTTTTGCGCTGTTTGCACTGTCTGTCATGGTTAACAGCCAGGGCGCAACAACTGCAGTACTGGTACCGGTAGCCATCACCCTTGGCCTGCCGCCGGAAGTGATCATCGCGACCTTTGTTGCTGTTAACGGTTACTTCTTCATTCCGAACTACGGCCCGATCATTGCGTCAATCGACTTTGACCGTACGGGTACGACCAACATCGGTAAGTTTATCTTTAACCACAGCTTCATGATCCCGGGTCTGCTAAGCATGGTATTCAGTATTATGTTCGGCTTCCTGTTTGCCGGTATCGTACTGTAATTAAAAGCACTTCCTATCCAAGCCCTGCAATCGCAGGGCTTTTTTATATTAGCAATATCATTTACACGATAGTTTATATCCCTACAACCATCATGCCCTCGGGAACCAGATTCGATTACGTATCCTGCCCGAGACTATTTAGAATTGACCGAACCTTTTGCTCATTTTCTTCGTATTCTGTTAAGGCCTGAATCACCCTGAGGCAGTCAGAACTCAACCGGTACCGGTTGGTATATTGCACATCGGTATAAATCGCCGCAGGAAAGTCATCAGGTATACCCAAAGGCTCGGTATAGCCAGCAGACGGATCCTGGTAACTCCGATGATGCTTGAGATTCGGCCAACTGATAATTTCGACTGCCGCCTTGGCAATGCCAACCATCCATCCCTCTTGGACCTCCTGCGGAGAAAGGTCGAAATAGCTGTCGGTACTGACATCGGCATCAAGCCAGCTTTGCACGGTGGTAAGGTAGTGTTGATGATCATAGTCTTCTATCAATTCGCTGACGGCTGAAGACTGAAAGGCAAAAGAAGCATTGAGCTGGTAGAGCTCTGCAAGTGACATGTTACTCAGTGCTGCTAGGGCAACCTTAAACGCCCTTTCATGCAACCTGGCTTCGACAACGAGGCGCTGTTTCTCTTCGTTAAGGCGCTTTTCCTTTAAGTGCCGAATCCGATTTTTCCCATCTTCGATCAATTGCTGCGCCTGCTGCAGGACATCAATCTCTGCTGATGAATAGAGTTCGTTAAGGTCAGATAAAATAACATTTTTGATAATATTGGATGCGGTGGTCGCTTTCGCCTGTTTGCTTTTCAAAGCCTGGCTGTTTGCAAAATCGAGCATGATCTACCCCTCAATATCAACACCACGATACCTAAGCTGCCTATACAACAAAGGCATATGGTAAGTGCCAACTAACACCTTTCTTGCAAACCTCTCTGCCGATGGACTCTCCTCTTCACGTTTAGCTGTTATCTCTAGTGTAGACAAAAAACTCTATTTTTTAGTGATTTGCCTTTGAAACTAATCACACGCAAAAATATAGGGCACCGCACCCATCGGGATGAGGTGCCCTGACGGACTCCGTGTATTACCCGGTTAAGACTTGCTCTGATTAAGGCGCGAACTGCGCAAACACTTCAGCTTCTGTCATGTTTTGAGTGTCATTGATAAAGGCGTAATAGTCTGGTTTCTTATCAATAAAGATTTGGTGATCCATCTTCATCTCATCTTGCTGATCAAGAATACCAGCCGTAATGATATGCTGGCTCTTCTCCTTCAACAGGTAGAACAAATGTGTCCCGCACTCCTTGCAGAAGGCGCGCTCAGCCCACTCCGAAGAGGCGTAACGACTGACAAACTCTTCACCATTAATCACGATTTCTGATCCACCATCAACGGCAAGGAATGGCCCTCCTCCCCATTTACGGCACATACCGCAATGACATGCTCCGACATGCAAATCAGCGGCTTTAGCTTCAATAGTCACTTTTCCGCATAGGCAGCTGCCAGATATCGCTTGTTTCTCACTCATATGTCCTCCTTGTCTTGTTCCATTTTTATAAGTTATTACCATAATAACTGTATATACATACAGCATAATTATTCAACTATAGACAAGAAATACTGTGAGCAAGGTGCAAGTTTCATTATTCATAACAACAGCCTGCCAACTAGTGCCAGCCGATCTGCCACTCCAAAGAGTCGGTAAGCTCTCGCCAGTTAAGCTCATACTCATGTCGGTTTATCACCGCTTCAAACTGACTTTCCGATCATTTGATCGCAGCAATTAACTCATTTCTATCGATAAAATCGAAAAACACGATTGTGAGAAATTTGTGAGATTTTCGCGAGAGGATTGCCAGATTTATCCGTCATAGTCATTGCATGACTCAATAACAAACGGACCAAACAATGAAGATGACCTTAGCCTCCCTTGCCGTTATCGGCCTATTGGGTTCTGCTCATACCCTGGCAGCAGAAATTGATGTCACAATTACCAATGCTACCAAAAACATCTATTTCACCCCGCTATTGGTGGCTGCACACAGCGACAGTGTATTCCTGTTCCGCTCTGGTGAAACGGCCTCTGCCGAAATTGAAGCCATGGCCGAAGGCGGAGATATTTCCGGGCTCTCATCAGTGGCGACTAACGCCGGGGCAGTAGTTGCCGAAGACCCGGCCGGCGGCATTTTGGATCCTGGTCAGCAGGCAACAGCCTCGCTGGACACGGGCAATGCTGATCGTCTGACGATTACCGCCATGCTGCTACCGACCAATGATGGCTTTGTCGGCCTTGACAGCTGGGCTATTCCATCGGCACCGGGCACCTATACCATCTCCCTCAACAGCTATGATGCAGGCACCGAGGCCAATGACGAGCTGGCTGCCAGTATGCCCAACCCACCATTTATCAACTTTGGTAGCGGCGGTACTGGTGTAGAGACTACGGTGACCAATAACAAAGTCCACATCCATCCGGGTAACCTCGGCGACAGTGATCCGAACGGCGGGCTGAGCGATATCAGCAGCACGACCTACCGCTGGCTGAATCCGGTAGCCATCGTTACCGTGACAGTAAAGTAAGGAGGCCGCTATGAAATATCGTCTACTGATGATTGCAACCAGCGCTGGCCTGCTTGCCGGCTGTCCTATCGAAGATGATGACGTTCAGGAACCAGTACCTGTTACAGCAAGCTATACGGTCAGCGTTAAGAACCTGACCCCAAACCAGCCGCTGTCACCTCTCGCCATTCTGGCCCACAACGATCAATATTCGTTATTTGAGATCGGTCAACCATCTTCGAATCCACTCGAGGTGATGGCCGAGGGCGGCGACAACAGCAACCTTCTTGCTGAATCGGCGAACAACGGTAATGTCGGATACAGTGTTTCAGGTACGGGGGTAATTTTGCCGGGTGCCAGCGACAGTGTCTCGTTAACCATAGATACCAACGTCGCCCAGCAGCTATCGGTTGCCAGTATGCTTGTTAATACCAATGACGGGTTTGTCGGTGAAACCCAGCTCGATATTGGCAGCCTCGCCATTGGTGAGAGCCTGAATATGAACATGGCAATATGGGATGCCGGTACAGAGGCCAATAACGAATCGGCCGCCACTATTCCCGGCCCGGCAGCTGGCGGCGAAGGATACAACAGCGTCCGCGACGACAATGACAGGGTATCCTTTCATGCTGGTGTCATCAGCCAAGATGATGGTTTGGCAAGCTCGGCTCTCAATGCGACCCACCGCTTTCTCAATCCGGGGGCGAGGCTGACCATTACTCGGACGGAATAGCATCTGTTGAAAGAAACTCATCCCTGTCCGGTCTTTTTTCGTTGGTATACGTGTATTGCATTCTACAACGTATGACGAGAAACCGGCCGGGATGACATTATGTTCACAACGAAAGCAAACAACCCGAACTCAAACAGCATAGAGCCTGCCGTGATCCTGATTGTTGAAGACGACAATGATCTGGCTGAACTAATCAGCATGCACCTGACTTTTCAGGGCCATGAGGTCGTTCGCGTCAGTAGTCTCGAACTCGCCAGAGAAAAACTCAATTCCACAACCTTCGACCTTATTGTTTTAGATCGGGGCTTGGATGATGGTGACGGACTGCAGTTATGCACTGAACTTCGCAGGCTGCAAAACTGGTTACCGATATTGATCCTGACAGCAAGAGACCGTGAGAAAGACAGAGTCGAAGGGCTCGAATCCGGTGCAGACGATTACTTAACCAAACCGTTTAGCGTACTGGAGTTTCAGGCTCGGGTGAGAGCTATGTTACGCCGCAAAAGCCATACGGCAGACTCTCATTCGGCAAACCGTGACGGGGCGGAGAATGCCCCAGAGCCTGTTCTTGAGTTTAACGGACTGACTATCAAACCTCAGTCGCATCAGGTCGAAGTCGAGCAACACCCCGTAAAGCTAACGGCTACCGAGTTTACCTTGCTGCACTTCATGGCCCAGCGGCCGGGGCGGGTATACAGCAAAGACGAATTACTGGAGCAGGTATGGCACACAGACTTTTCGGGCTACCACCATACCGTCTGTAGCACCGTCAACAGACTCAGAACCAAGCTGGAGCCACCAACAGCCCGGCACAAGTATATCCACACCGTGTGGGGAGTCGGTTACAAGTTCCAGGCTTGCTAAGCCGAGCGGTAACAGAGGCCGCTTCAAGGAGATATCGCAATGAATTTTAAACTGCGTCTGTTGCTGCTCACCGGAATGTGGTTTGCCCTTTCGGCTTTGTTAATTGGTAGCCTGTTCAACTATCAGCAACAGGTTATCGAACAGCGCACCCAGCAAACCTTGCACCGTGAGCTTGCCGCCCATATGAGAGACGATAATCCTCTGATGCATGGTACCGATTACAACCCAGACGCCCTCAAGTCGATATTTCACACTTTGATGCTGCTAGGCCCCGACTTCGAAATCTATTTTCTCGATCAGCAAGGCAATATTCGCAGCCATGCTGCTCCTGAAGGCAAAGTCCAAGCCAGTAATGTCAACCTAATACCAATAAGGCAATTCTTGGCTAATCAGCCCTTGCCCATTCTGGGTGATGACCCGCGTAACCCGGGCGGAAAAAAAGTCTTTTCCGTGGCGCCTATTCGGCAATATGATTCGGTTATTGGCTATTTATACGTTGTGATCGGCAGTGAACAGCGAACATTATTGGCTTCTCAGGAAGGAAATCAACCTGTCTACAACATGATGGCAATCTCCCTGCTTCTCATCCTTGGCTTCAGTTTGCTGACCTACCGCCTAGTTAGACAAACTCTGCTCCAGCCGATAGAAACCGTTACCCAAAACCTGAGAGAACAGGCCGGAAACAACTTTCGTCTTCGCCCTGATTTTGTCAATCAGGTGCCGGAGCTCAAGCCCATAGCCAAACACTTATATCTCATGGCACAGCGGATCCAGCAGCAATTCTTGCAGCTACAACAGGAAGAAAATAATCGCCGGGAGTTGCTCATGCAATTGAGCCATGATCTCAAAACCCCGCTGTCGAGTATTCTCGGTTATCTGGAAACATGGCAGCTCCAGGCCCCCTCTCCCGATCCCCTGATTGAGACCGCACATCGCAATGCGCACAAGCTTGCCGAACAGCTAAGCCAGCAGCTTGAGCTGGCTCGCAGCCAAAAACACGTACCAGAGCCGCACTTCGAGCCTGTCCGGCTCACGCAGATAATAAGAGAAACCCAGGAAAGCCTGGCAATTGATGCCGAGAAAAAACATCTTTCGCTAAGCCTTTCGCTACCGGATATCGACACTGTCTACGGCGACGAACAGCTATTGCTACGCTTATTTTCCAACCTGTTCGAAAATGCTATCCGTCACGCCCCGGCTTATTCGACCATCCAGCTTCAAGCCGAGCACCACCAACATGATGTCGCGGTCCAGATCACCAACCAGATTGATCCTGATGCCCCATCTGGCTCGATGGGACTGGGCATGCGGATCATCCAGTCTATTTTGGTGATCCACCATAGCCACCTGAAAACTGAGCGCGATACACGGCATTACCTGCAATCCTTTGATCTGCCTATCTCGGCCTAATCCCAATTTATACCCACTCCCAGCTCCCCCCACCAACAAAAACACCCTGACTGCTCGCAAGCAACCAGGGTGTGATTTATCTAACGAAAGCAAACAGGAAAAAGCTGGCTATACTAACAATCTGCTTCCCAGCGCCTTGGCCTGTTCATCATCAACAACCGCCTGTACTGAGATATCCATATCATTGTTCCACTTCAGCGCGTAGGCAGACACCGCCTCGATACTATCAGACTCGCAAATCGCGACTCCCGTTCCGCTGACCAAATCATGCCAGCGGCCAATCATCTTGATCTCTTCCCCCATCATGGCCTGATCCTGCTCTGTGGTAAGCTGAGAAAAGTGAGCCAGCGTTGCATGAAGCTTGCCTTGGTGTAACTGCCAGGTAATTAAAAATGTCATCATCAGTACCTCGTTTTAGCACTGAGGATAAGTATAGATAAGGAGATGCAATGCCTGAGATACTATGCCTGTGACTCAATGCATTCCTTTGGTAGGTCCCCGAGAAAAGAGCGATTAACGCCAACGAGTTAGCCGTTATTTGCAGTCAAGAGATCGTCAATCAATAGGGCTATAGGCTCTGTCAATCAATGCTTTCGTCTCTGATACTGGAAGTGCCTTGTCGAAATAGTAACCCTGGGCACAGTCGCAACCAAGCTGTGTTAGCAATTCACGCTGCTCCCGCGTTTCAACCCCTTCTGCAAGCACTTTAACCTGCAGCACGCGGCTCAGTTCAATGATCTGCCGGGTAAATTCACGGTCCAGTTCGGTATTGCAGATATTCTCGATCAGTGTGCGGTCCAATTTCAGCTTATCCAGCGACTGGCAAAAAGTACGAATCAAGTTCAGTGATGAGTAACCAGTTCCAAAATCATCGACCGCAATATTGATCCCGGCACTTTTTAGCTGCGTAATATTGTCCCTCAGCGTACTGATATTCTTTGCTGTTGCCGTCTCTGTGATTTCTATTTCAATCAGCTCCGTCGGACATTGGGTTGTTTTAATAATATCCACAATACGAGAGACAAATGTCGTCATCTCTATTGTTTTAAACGATATATTGATTGCTATCCGAGGGGTATTTACACCATGCTTCCGCCATTCAACAATTTGTGAACAAACCTGATTAAATACCCACAAGTCAAATTCAAAATGCAAACCAATCTCTTCAGCAATACCCACAAAAATATCCGGAGGAATATTACCCAACTCCGTATGTTGCCAGCGAGATAATGCTTCAAAACCAATAAGCATACCGTTGCTCAAATCATATTGGGGCTGAAAATATATCTTGATCTGGTTTTGTTCTATCGCCTGAGGTAACTCTTCAATGATAAGCTTCTTAAAAACCAAATCATCTTTCGTCTGTTCCGTCGCCAAGCAATATTTGGAAGTGCTGAACTTCTTTGCTTCTCTCATTGCTATTTCAGCCGCCACTTCCATCGCATGATAACTGTCATAAATAGCACTTTCAGCACTGACTCCAATACTAAAAGATTTATTCACCCGGTGACCACCATTGAGTTTCAATGGCATTGCCGCAACATCACAAAGGTGTTTGCAGATATGAACAACATAGGCGTCAAAGGCTTCGGCTGACAACCCGTTATAATCTTCGACCAATACCCCAAATTTTGCATTGGAATAACGAACCACCAATCCCCTGTCGTTAATACTTTCCTGTAGCGTTTTCCCCAACACCCATAAATAGTTATCGCCGACATCGAAACCATAACGAAAATTCATCGTTGAAAAATTATCGACAGAAAAAATAAGCAACGCCAATTTCGGTTTATGCCGTTCAGGGAGACGAAGTAAGTACTCAGCTCGAGAGCGTATTGCCCAGCCATTAGGCAGTCCCGTAATCGGATCAACCGATTTATTTTCCAGCACCCGGAAATACAGCTCAAAGACATTCACCTCAGCCTTGCTAGCAAGGCATTGCATATCAACCGGCAGTGAATAATGATGTTTGTTTTTCAGCGCAGCTTTGACGGATTTCCTCTGAGCGCTATCAACAACATAAGCAGTAAGTTGTTCATTGCTTATGGTGTGCTGGGTCTTCGTATCAAGAATAGATAAAACACTATGCAACCTGCAGCCTATTATTTCTGACTTCACATATCCAACTTGCTCTGTGAAAACGTCATTACACGCAATTACAATATCATTGTGGATAGTCAGTGCTGGTAATAGCGAATATGCAACATCACTCATCAGTGTACTCGTTAGTATTCTTTTTATTAATATTCTGTGGAACGTGGCCTCAGCATTATTTTCACCATGATACAGGACTTTCTCATTGAGCTGTTGAATATTTTCTCTGATTGAGACTAATTACTTTAAGACCTCTACAACCTCAACCTCCCTAGTATATAACCACTAAAAATTTAGGTTAATAGGTCAAACCAGTGTTCAAGCTGTATCTAGTAGTTATTATTAATCATGATATTAGACCAAATAATCTAACGATAGCCTCTATTATCACAAGCTGATTAAACGAAAAAATTGAGCAATACCATAGAAGCGGTAACCAGCTCCTGCTCGAAAGTAACAAACCAGGTGTAAAGGCAATTTCATTTATGAAGAGGGGTAGTGGAAACTTCGCTAATATTGAACGTTTATCAAGAAGCTACAAGAACAAAGACAAAATAGCGCCTGAAAGTATCAGGCACTGTTTTGTGTACCCATAATTTAAGGCTGAGCTTGTGCCAACTGCGAATAATCCAGCCACTCCAGGCTGTCTTGCCACCAGTA
This sequence comes from Photobacterium kasasachensis, assembly GCF_050336885.1. NCBI lineage: Bacteria > Pseudomonadati > Pseudomonadota > Gammaproteobacteria > Vibrionales > Vibrionaceae > Photobacterium > Photobacterium kasasachensis. Next base: position 1,023,071 of record NZ_JAKJSH010000004.1, on the reverse strand, counting down.
AGTGGTACGTACAGGTTGTGAGAAATCCAGCGATTCACCGACCAAAGGCGTAACCAGCTCCGTATTATGGACCTCTGACTCGGCAATCAAGTCATTCACAGGCTCATCCCAGCGATGAAGGAACAGCTCATAAGTAGACCAATGCACCGGGAAGAGCTTTTCGGCCCTGACATCCAGGTGAGCCTGCATCGTATGGGCGGCCTGCATATGGCCCCAGCCCTCGACCGGGTAACCTTTGCCGTTCTTCACATTGGCAGCCACTTCGATAAATGACAAATCAAACGGGCCTAGGCGCTCGCCGATTTCTTTGAAATGCTCGCCGTAGGCCGAGTCACCACTGTAGAACACACTTCCGGCATTAGCCTGAATCGCCCATGAGGACCACAAGGTTTTGTTCGAATCAAACAGCCCGCGACCTGAATTGTGGTTGGCTGGTGCCGAAGTAATGGTCACGCTATTAAACTGCTGGCTTTCCCACCAGTCGAACTCTTGAATATTGGCCGCTTTCACGCCCCACTTTTCAAGATGGCGGCCCACTCCGAGCGGCACAAAGAATTTCACATCCGTGTTGGCATAGTATCGCGCTGTGCTCTCTTCCAAATGATCATAATGATCATGAGAAATCAGGATCACATCAGGAACCGGCAGATCTTCTCGGCTGACCGGCGCATCAACGTTTCGTTCAAACCACCGGGCAAAAAAAGAAGGCGCTGCATAGTCGAATACCGGATCAATCAACAAACGGGTATTGTCGACCTCAACAAACAATGAGGAATGTCCCAGCCAGGTTACCCTGAGCGACTGGCTCGGTTTAGCAAGCAAGTGGGTATCGACCGCCTGAAACTGAAGACGCTCGGATGGTTTGTACCGGTCACGCTGCATGAAAAACTTCCACATGGTTTTTAGCATGCCTTCTTCGGCGCTAACCTTTGGCAGGTGAGAAACCACTTTACCATCGATAAACTGAGGCGAGCTCGCGATGCGCTCCTGTCTAAGATCTTCACTTCGCACAGCGTCGACATCAACCTTGTCGCTACCACTGACAGCAATTCCAAGCGCTGCCAGCACAGCGACCATAGATGCTTTTAATGTTGTATTCATTGCTTCGCTAGCCTCAAAAGTAAACGATGGTGTATACTTTTAATCTTAACGGGAATCGTGTAAAAGTAAACACACTCGTTTACTTTTTTATTCATCAATGGTGCTGAAATGGTTAAAGTCGCTGAAATAAAACAAGAAAATATTATTCTTGCTGCAATTGATATTTTCACTGAAAAAGGACTGGAGCAGGCGAGTATGGAAGCCATTTCGAAAAAGGCCGAAGTCTCTAAACGTACGCTCTACAAGTACTACCCAACCAAGGAAAGTCTATTTAGCGCCATTATTGAGCGCTTGCTATCCAATGTCAGTGTGGTTAGCCAGATCCCTTTCAACCCCGAGTTGTCAGTCAAAGCCCAGCTAACTGCTATGGCGCATAAAAAAGTTGAGATCCTATGTTGTCCACACTTCATCTCGCTAGCCAGAATGGTGCTATCTGAATGTATGCGCTCAAGTGATTCCGCCACACTCATGTTGGAAAAGGTACAAAACCTAGAAGGCCAGCATGGGCTGACGAAATGGATCGAAGAAGGAAATGCAGCAGGAAAACTTGATATCGAGTATCCGGAAGTTGCAGCAGAACAGTTTACCGCGGCCCTGAAATCCACAATCTTCTGGCCACAGATTCTTGTTCACCTGCCCCCTGCCAGCCAGCAAGAACGTGAAATTGCGATCGAAATGGCCGTGGCGCAGTTTCTTAGTGCCTACCTCAAAGACGAATAACCCGCCTATTTATATATAACCAGTTCAGCAATGAGCTGGTTATTTTATAAAAAAAGCAACACTTACTGGAAAAATGCACAACCGAACAAACTCGAAACAATTAACTCATATTTCGAAAATTTTCATTGGGTACGAGTAAAGTAAAAGCTTTCAATAAATATTCACAGCTGAGCAATCAATATAATTCTTAATTACAAAAAACATACCCCTATATAATATATGGGTATATGGCAATTTATATATCTACGAATATTTGATCTGCCTTCAACTTATTTTGACAAATATGTAGATATGCTCCCAGACCATGGGAGTTACGTACTGTATCCTCGGCACAAAACCGATATTGAATAAATGCTCACTTGGCATTACAGACTCAGTTGTCATCGACTCCATGATCGGATTTAGCATTACTGCTATCCCCCTGATCATCAATGAAAACTCATACCTCTAACCTATATCGTTATCTCTTAAGACCCTACCTATAGCTTTCTTAAGAAATAGCCATTCAACCAGGTCATCATAAGGAGTGTAAGCTTGAAGCTCACAATTAGAAACAAGGCAATACTAGCTACAGTAACTGCAGCTTTAGTGATCATCACTGCGATGGGTGCGTATTCCTTTAATTCAAGCTGGAACATTCTTATCGACAAAACGTTCCAGCGCGAATTACCCGCAGTGTTAGGTGAAGTAAGCAATGATTTAAATGCTCAACTCAATGTCCCCGTCACTGCTTCACAAGTACTCGCCTTATCCCCTTTGTTTATTCACTACTCCAGCGACACCTCAAAACAAGAAATAGCCACATACCTTTCCGACGTTAGAACAGAATTTAATGCTATCACCTCTTATTTTATTTCCGCCGACGACTATACCTACTATACGCCGGCAGGCATTTTAAAAACCATGAGTGATACCACCCCTGGCGATCAGTGGTTTCACCAGTTTATGAAATCTAACAAGCCGTTCGAACTGTCAATTGATACCGAGGGTGCCACAGGTATTCCAACCATGTTCGTTAACTACGCGGTCATGAACAATGGACGACGTATTGGTGTTGCCGGTATCGGACTTACCCTCGACAAGGTGACCGAGCTTATAAGCCAATTTCGTATCGGTGATAGCGGTATTGTCTTTCTGGTCGATGATCAGGGCATTATCAAAGTACACCCGCAAAAACAGCTGGTTGGACAATCTCTGTCTACATTGGGAATACACGACTTTAGTGCCTTGCTGGGTACCGAGAAATCCACCGTCCGCGAGATGGACATTGCCGGTAGCCCGCAGATTATTGGTGGCAAAGCGCTGCCGGGCATAGGCTGGACGCTGATCACCCAGGTGCCGAGACACGAAGTATTGGCCTACCTCAGTAGCTTTAGCTTCAACATGATTGTTATGGGACTGGTGATTGCCGCCATCTTTATTCCTCTGTCTGCCTGGTCGATCAATCGACTGCTTTCGCCCTTTGTTCATGTTGCCCAGCTACTGGAAAATATTGGCAAAGGAGGTGGCGATTTAACCCAGCGGCTCGATGATTCACGCCATGACGAAGTCGGCCAAATTGCCCGGGGATATAACCAGTTCGTTCAGTATCTGAGTCAACTGCTTCAGAGTGTATCTGATACCGGAAAAGAAATTTCAGCATCGATTGAGAATGTTGACCAGCTTGCCCGCTCAATGGAACAGGAAATCAAGCATCAAACCAGCAAGATTGAACAAGTTGCCACCGCAATACACGAAATGGGAGCCAGTTCAGACGAGATCGCCCAAAGTGCCGACGGTGCTGCCACCAGTGCTGCTTCAGCTTCCGAGGCGATTACGACAGGCCACCAGTCAGTTACAGCCACCTATGAAAGCGTCGACAACATGAACAAGCAGCTGAGCGACACCGACGAGGTCGTAGCCCAGCTTGCTCAGGATGCTAATTCCATCGATACCGTACTTGATGTGATTAGCGGTGTCTCAGAACAAACCAACCTATTGGCGCTCAATGCTGCCATAGAGGCCGCACGAGCCGGCGAGCAGGGGCGCGGCTTTGCTGTTGTTGCCGACGAAGTCAGAACCCTGGCCTCCAGAAGCCAGAGCTCGACAGAAGAGATCCGCATTATTATTGATAAGCTGCAAAAACGCACCGATGCGGTGGTCAATGCAATAGCAACCAGTGCTGAGCTGGGCAAAAACTGTCAGACAGAAGCGTCTCACTCTGAGCAGCAACTCACGGCAATTTCTACCAACGTCAGCGAGATGAATGCCATCAACATGCAAATCGCTTCTGCCACCAGCCAGCAGTCGAGTGTGATTAATGAGATCTCTCCCCATGTCACCAGCATTGCAGAAATCGCACGCCAAAGTGATGCCATGGTTGAGCAGACCGCAAGAGACTGCCACCAGCTAAAACAAAAAGCCGATCACCTCTCCGGCCTGGTCAGTCAGTTTAAGTTTTAATACCTGACTATATCTCTCAGATATAGAAAAGCCCCCCAGTATCGTGGGGGGGCTGAGTTTTATTCGGGCAGGCTTAACAAGCGACAGAACAATGCTCAAAACAGCCGATAGCTACTTCTTGTTTCGTAATTCCGCCATGCCATCGACGCCGGATTTCGCAACCGTCTTACCGATTTCACTCAGATCCGCCGCGTCCTCATCGTAATTGAAAAAGTAGAACATCGCGTTGCCGAAAATAGCAATGGTACAACAGGCCATCACTATCATCGGAATTATGCCCAATATGTTCAATTCCATTAGGACAAAACTAACCAGCATTACAATGGCATTCATGGCCATTGCGAATAACTTCTTTTTCTTATATTGCGTCATTATCAAACCTCGGTGCTTTTTCGCACTCTTCATTACCTAGCAACTAATATTTTGAGATCAATAAGTTAAAGTCAGTATCTCGCAATCTATAGGCAATGAATACCATATCGGTTTTACGCAAATGTAGACTCGGTTCTCATTTGTTGGCTTTCCTCTATGTCATCTGACTTCATTTCTCGGCTAAAAAACGTCAGATACAAACACGGGATAACTATCAATACGACTGGCAGTGAAAACAACAAGCCATAACCTAGTGTGAGCGACATAGGCCCCATATAGACATCAGTCCCGCCAATTCCATACGCCAGAGGAAGCAACCCAACAACCGTTGTCATTGACGTCAGCACTATCGGCCGCAAACGGCTAGCAGAAGCGTCGACTATCGCATCCAGTACAGCCATCCCCTCTTCTCTCAGCTCATTGATTCGGTTAATCAACACCAGGGAGTTATTCACCACCACCCCGGTCATGCCGAGAACCCCTATCAGCGCAAACAGTGACAATGGCTGCATGTGGACAAACAGTGCCATCAATGAAGAGACAATGGCAAACGGGATCACCGCCATCACCAGCATTGGCTGTAACAATGAACCGAACATCACTGCCAGAACGAAATAAATACCAATAATGGCCGCCGGAAAGGCAACAACGAAGCCACTCATGGTTTCATTGGTACTCTCGGCCTCACCACCGATTTCAAGCTTTACTGAGGCTGGCATTTTACCTTCAAGAGCCTGTGTTAGCGTTTGGCTAATCATATTTGGCGTCAGCGCCTGATCTGTAATTTGCGCCGTTACGATAACCTGACGTTCGCCATTGTAGTGCTGGATCTGACGCGGAACGTCAATTCGCTCGACTTTCGCCAATCGGCTGAGTGGTACCTGCGCACCGTTTGCCGTATAGATCTTCGTTGTACTCAGACGTTGAATGTTCCGGTATTCCGCATCCATGAGAACACGCATATCAACTTCCTGATCACCCAACCAGGTTGATGTTACCGTCTCGCCTTCAAAGGCAATTCGCAGCGTCGTTGCCAGATCAGAGACGGTCAGATTATAACGAGCCAACCATTCATACTGAGGAACAATTTGTAACTGAGGATCTTTCAAGGCTTCGCTGTTAGTCACCTTGTTCAGACCTGATTGCTGGTTAAGCCAGTCTGTTACCAGCACCACGGCTTCTTCACGCTGTGATTGGTTACCACCTAGCACCCGTACTTCAACCGGCTCGCCCGGAGGAGGGCCACCGGCATCAATCGACAGCTTGACGAAAGACAGCTCATCCACAGTCTCTAGCTGTTGATTTAACTCAACAAGGATCTCTTCGGCACTGCGTTCACGCTGCTCAAAACTCGATAACACAATCAACCCCGATGTCGCAGGGCTACTATAGGTCAGCTGATAGCTCACCAATTCATTTTCTGATAATGCTTCAATAGCCTGCTCAAGCTGGAAATGTGCTGCTTTGACATCTTCCAGAGGTGTCCCCGGCGTTACCTCGGTATAAACCTCAATATATTTTGCTGCCTCAGACGGGAAAATATCCAGCTTCAGTGTCGTTGCCAGCCAACCGCTGATACCCAGCATCAGCATTGCCACCAGCAACACGCTCTTTTTATAATTCAGGCAGCGTGACAGTAACCGAGTGTATGCCGATATAACGGTCTGGAAGCGATCAGGGCGAAGTTCGCGACAAGACACTTCCTGCTTAGTTTCCTTCAGTGAGTTGGCCAAATGTGCAGGCAGGGTAAATGTGCATTCCGTCAAAGAGAACAGCAGCGCGGCAAGCACCGTTAACGGGATCACAATGACCGCCTTGCCCATGGTACCGGGAATAAAGAACATCGGAATAAACACCAGGGCAGTGGTTGTCAGGCTTGCCATAATCGGCTTTATCACCTTGCGGGTTCCGTCAATGGCGGCTTCCAGTGCCCTTTTACCCTTTTCTTTCTCCTGATAAATACTCTCGGCAATAATCACGGAATCGTCCACAATAATGCCGATCACCAATAGCAGTGCAGACAAGGTAATGCTATCGAGATTCATGCCCAAAGCAGGCAATACGGCCATCACCCCCAAGACGCAAAATGGAATAGATACCGAGACCCAAAAAGCCACCTGTCGTTTTAGGATCAAGCTCAGCACCAAGAGTACCAATAACAACCCGATCCCCCCGTTGATCGAGACTATCGAGAACTTGTCGCTCATGTCATCGGCCAGATTCAAACCAAATTCAAAGCGATACTGATCACCTAAACGCTGCTGCTCGGCATTGATCAGCGCTTTGATGCTATTAACCGTGGCGATAATGTCAGCACCGGCACCATTCGTCACACTGAACAAAATTGCTGACTGGCCGTTGATCACCGCTTTTTCGGTTGCTTTCTCGAAGGTATCAGTCATCGTGGCAATATCTGACAGGCGAACCAGACCTCCGGTTGGCAATACTTTGATCACCAGTTGCCCCAACTCTTCGACCGACTGAATTTGCGTCATGGTGACAATGCGCTGTTCGCTGTCCCAGGATTCCACCACTCCGCCAGACAGCGACAGGTTACGGCTGTTCACCGCATTAATTACATCATCAAAGGTCAATTGGTAACGGCTGACCTTTTCAGGATCCACTTCAATCCAGAACTCTCTCTCGCTAAAGCCCGTCATGATCACGCTACCCACACCGGTAAGACCTTTTAACGACTTTTCCAGCGTTCGTGCATAAGGCTGCAGACTGGCATAATCCCCGTCATGGCTGACGCCAAACGTCAGCACTTCGAACGAGGATGTGCTGCGCTGTTCGACAACTGGCGGATTGGTAATATCCTTGGGTAAACTCTTAACGCGATCCACCGCTTGCTGAATATCCCGCAGCACTTTGGTGATATCAGCGGCTTCATCCACCTCTATGGAGATATAAGAAAGGCCTTCCGTTGACTGCGACGTATATTTCCTAATCCCCTGAACGGACTTAAGCTCTTTTTCAATTTGGTTGGTAATGTTCAGCTCAATATCCTGCGCCGTCGCCCCCGGATATTGGGTTGTGATCTCCACTTCTTCAAAAGCAATATCGGGTAGCTCCTGGAGCTTCAACATACTCAAAGAGGCCAGACCGACCATTAATACCATCACCGTCAAGATGCGGGCGAGAAAACTCCTGCGAGCAAAATAGGCAATAAATCCCTGCATGATCCTGACCTTTAAGGTTGAGAGTTAGAAGCGGTAAGGTTGTCAGACGATATTGTCGATGCATGGATCGACATCCCTGGCTTGAACCGGTGATCGGGGTTGTTGATTTCCACCTCGACAGGGTACGCAAAAGTAGCCGGATCAAGTTCCACACCAATACGCTTAATTGAAGAGCGGACTTTCAGTTCGGGATTCGCTTCTGTCCAGATTTCAATCTCCTGCCCTACACGGAGTTTTCCGATGTCATATTCGCTGGCTAACAAGCGTACGTTCAGTACATCAATATTGACGACCTGGTACAGCAAGTCGCCCTGGTTAACCCAGGCACCGTCTTCAACAGAGCGGTTAACAATATAGCCATTCATGTCGGCACTGATCCGGGTGTACCCTAAATCCAATCGGGCTTTCTGCAGTTCGATTTGAGCCAATGCTACTGTCGCCTTAGCTGCATCCAAGTCTGCCGCCGCAATATCAAGCTCATTCTGTGAAAGGCTGTTTTTGTTTCTCAGCTCTCGATACCGGCTATAGAGAGACTGTTTGATGGTCAAATCGGCCTCAACCAAAGCAAGGTTGGCTTCTTGCTTGCGGATCTCAAGTTCAAAGTCCTGTGCCTTAATGTTGGCAAGCACACTGCCAACCGACACTAAAGCCCCGGTCTCAAACTCTGATACTTCAACCGTACCGCTAACTTCAGAGACCACATTGGTCATGTTTTTACTTCTGGTATGGCCGATAAGCTCAACCGCAAACGAAGAGGTTGATAGCAAGGCTCCGATTAACCCCATTGCAACCAGGTTATGTTTCATGGCAATAGCCCTCAATTGTCTATTGGATAAAGTTTGAAGGCGAGAATGTCGAGTTTTTGTCAATAACGGGGATTGACAAAATTTCGACAAAAAGTTGCTACCATAGAAAACAGATACCTGAAAACATTGACTCCCGAGGCAACATGCTGACCAACAAACAGATATTAATCGTTGAAGATAATGACGAGTTGCAAGGTATTCTGGCTGACTTCCTGGAAGTGAAAGGGGCAGAAGTTGATTTTGCCGCCAATGGAGAACGAGGCCTCAAGCTCGCGCTCGAAAACGAGTTCGACGCCATTATTCTTGACGTGATGATGCCCAAAAAAGACGGTTTGCAGGTTGCCAGAGAACTCCGGGAACAAGGATGTACGACGCCTATCCTGATGCTAACAGCCCTGAACGGCAAAGAAGATTTGCTCAACGGCTATCAAAGCGGTATCGATGACTTTGTAACCAAGCCCTTTGATTTTCAGGAACTGGAAGTTCGCCTAGGTGCCATTATCAAGCGTTATCGCGGAGAAGTCGCCAGCTCTATCATTCAGTTCGGCAACTTGAAAATCGACCAAAACTCGCACCGGATCACCCGTGAGAATATCGAGTTAACCGTCACCCCAGTGATGTACCAAATTCTAACCATGCTCATCAAAGCAGCGCCTGAAGTTGTCTCACGCGAAACTCTCATCCATGCCATCTGGGGCGATGATTCCCCTGATAAAGATCTCCTGCGCGGTCATATCTATTTACTTCGAAACGTACTGGATAAGCCATTCGACAAAGCCATGTTGGTCACAGTGCCGAAATTTGGCTTTCGACTGGAAGAATAATCAAGATGTTCAAGTCCTTTCACGGCAACACGATTAAGCACGTCAAAGCGAGATTACTTTTCATTTTCTCTGCGATCGCTCTGACTTCTTCCTTTCTGGTCTTTTTTCCTTTCTCTATGTATTTGGTGATCAATGAAGATAACCAAATAGGTCTGCATTTGGCGTCCTTCGAACACATTGCCACAGAACACTACACCCTGATACAAGATGATTTCGCCCAGCTCAGTCCGCATGTAAGCGCCTACTACAACGAAAGTGCGCTGCCAGAAAGAGTTAAAGAACTCATGCCTTTCACGGAAAATGGCATCACCCGGCATCGTTCGTATTTCGAGGATGGTTTTGTCGTTTTCCATTCAAATTTCACCGATATTCAAGGAAAAGAAACGCCGCTCTATCTGACGATTGACGCGCGGGCTATCGAATTTGGCGATGACAGCTGGCACGTACCAATGCTGATATCATTCGCGCTAATGATTTTTCTAATTACGTTCTTGCGCTACTCCCTACAACGGATGTTCGATGGGTTAATGTCCCCGGTCACCGAACTTAGCCACCAGTTACAACACAATCATAATGATGAGTTTTCAGTGTCCGAGCGTTCGATTGACGAGTTGCAAACCCTCACCAAGCACTTGAACGAATACAAGCAAATGAAAGAGCGCCTCGCCAGACAGGAGCTAATGTTCGCCAAATATGCCAGCCACGAGCTAAAAACCCCCATCGCCATTGTACTTGGTGCCGCTAACCTCCAGGGAATGAAGGACGACCCGGAGTTTCAGGCCAAGCAACGGGACCGCATTCTCGTCGCGGCCACCAACATGCATGCAACCGTTGAGGTTTTGCTGAATATAGTGAAACAAGAAAATGCCAGCGAAGCGGGCGCCATGAGAGTCGTCAATGAAAATGAGATAGCACTGGATAAATTCCGCGCCAAACTCAAAGACGGCGTAGAACTAAACCTTGCACTAAAACCCGAAACCCAGCTCAATCTGCCCGAGCCGGTGCTGGCAATGATCCTCAAAAACCTGGTTAATAATGCTATTCGCTTTACCCGGCAGGGACAGATCACCATCCATATTGATAACCACACCATCAGCGTGACCGATACCGGGTGCGGCCTGACTGGCAGCACCGAAACCGAACACGGCCTGGGGCTTCTCATTGTCAAACGTCTTTGCCAAAGCTATGGCTGGGGCTTTGAACTAAAGTCAAACTCGGAGCGGGGGTGCTCAGCAACATTACGCTTACTGATCAACCCAAGCTAAACCGTATGCTAAATATCTGATACCTATGACGAGCAAGGGCGAAAAACAGGCAGCGTTGTTATAACAGTTGCCGAAGCAAGTCGATAGTTAGAAAAAAGCCAGCCTTAACGGCTGGCAAAGGTTGGCTCAAACAGATAACACTTCAAACTATTTATTCTGCCGCCTAGGGTGCGGAATTATCGACATTCAGTACCAAGCCACCGGCGAAGTCATCCGTGGCAACCACCGAGTAGACACCGCCATCCTCAACCATGGCCATAGCCTCGACAGCTGGCGTGAAGGTATCATCGCTGGCTAGGATCACTGCCAGAAAGTAAGTACCTGCTGGCACGTTTAATGTGGCGGTGTCCTTGAAATCAACCCCTTTGAGGACAGCCGTTGTCTCATCAAATACACCATCTGCCGAGGCGTGAATATCAACCAAGCCTAAGTCACCGGCTGTAGGGCTGGCATGTACCACCCGTACCTTGCTATAGAGGGCGACAGAGCGCAGATCTTCTGGAATAACCAGTGGTTCGATAGTTGAATCAGTAATACTGTTCAACTTACCAACAGCATAAATACTGGTCGTAGTGCCCGCTTCAAAACTGGTGTCCGGCGCTTCGATAACAACGAGGCTGTTATCAATTGATGCAGCCACACTCAAATCGTAAGTGTCTGCGGCAAGATCCAGACTACGGAACTCCCTAAAAGCAATCAGAGTGAGACCATCAACTGGCTCATCAGAAGCCAGTACATCTACCTCGGGGGCATCATCAACAGCATGTACCACCCTCACAGCTGCTTTTTCTTCTTTGTTTCGCAGGACTGTTATACCCTGCCCGTCAGCGACCAAAAGGTTTACTGGCGAAACTGCACCACCATACACATTCGGTACTGCCGTGATCATCAAGTCACTGCCCCCCGCCAGTTCTAGATCGCCACTATCGAATACGACATCTTTCTCGCCAGCCAGAGTTACCCGGATTCGATAGGGTTTGGCTTCAACAGTGACAGGCAACGTCATATCGTCAACCTTGAACTCCAATCCGCCAACTGCAGGTTGTGATCCGTCGATACTCTCTTCCGTCGTCAGGTAGATATCTACACCTGGTACATCAGGGTGTGCATGCAGAACATCGATACGTATTTCACCCGCTCCCGGCCCAATGCTCTCACGACTCAGCACGACGGCTTCAATAGCCGCTGCATTGTTAAGCGCAATAACGTCGTATTGCATATCTGGCGCAAAGTCTAGATTAGCCCCAATAACCTCGACTTTCTCATCGCCGGGAAGCAATGCCTCGACACCGACGTTGTAAGTACCTTCCTCAAGATTCAAAAATCCGCTTGCTACCTGATAATCCACTTCTTCCAGCCCGCCAACCACTTTGCCGTTTAGCGTGATTGCAACCAGTGGTGCATCGCTACTGGCGTGAGTCACGCGTAACTGGGGCTCATCTTCAAGCAAACAACCCGATAATAAAAATGCCGAACCTAACACTAACGCTAACGAATTGGCTTTCATTCGAATACCCTCTTCCTGTTCATTGTTGGTCGGGAATAATTACGAACAAGGTGAATCATTCGATCATAAAAGCCAGACAAAATTCTGGATTTAGATGCTAGGTTAGTCATTTAACAGCATTTTTTATTGCAGTCATCTAATCGCTCAATTGCTGCGTAGTTAATTAAAAAGATAATCTGGAGATGCCTGTGCCGAAGAGACCGTATCATTCATATATTCTGCCTGTTCTGACTACGACCGAGCACCTGCTGCCGCTAACTAAACAACAAATCAGTGGCAGTGGGGCGCTGTTTAGCCAAATGATCCTCGAGGCAACTCGCGCAGGAGGAATATGGATTGTAATGCAAGACAGCAACGGCGAAGTCGCAGACAAAGCAGGAGACATAGTGACATTCGCCAGTATCGATTGTGTTGACTGGCTCTCCGGAGACCAGGTTCAGGTCTCTCTTGATCTCCCTCAGTGGGGAGCCGTTGATGCCGAACAGAATAAAACTCCCGGCCGCTATCTCTCTGCCAGTTTGTTCCCTTTGTGGCATTGCAGCCATAAGCTTAGTACCACAGACCGGCTTGTGGTTCAGCTCCGGCAGTGGCAAAAAGAATGCGCTCACCAAGGGCCAGCGAATGATCCCGGGCGTACCGACTACGAGGATCCATGCTGGCTTTGCTGGCGTTGGTTGGAAGTACTGCCCCTGCCTGTTCACACCAAGCAAAGACTGCTGAAGCAACCGGGGCCAAACTCCAGCCTTCGTTATCTCAAAAAAATGATCCGCCAAAGTGATCTTTATGCCGAGTTATTGCGTTAGTCAGATATCGATCCCATGCTTGCAGTAGAACGATGATAAAAATCAGTCGATGTACTCACTCCGAGAAGATCAAGGAGCCTATGCTCAACGAAGAATCACCCGCTATTGATGTGGCATCACTGTTGTTCAATATTGCTAACTTGCGATGTAAACAGAGTTACGAAAAGCTGTTTGTTATGCTCGCTCCCAAGTTACTCAACTTTTCGCGTAAACAGTTGAGGGATGATGCAATGGCTATGGAAGTCGTCCAGGAAACCATGCTCAAGATCTGGTTAAAAGCTCACCTCTATGACGAATCCAAAGGTGCAGCGCTAACCTGGATCTATTCTGTTGCCCGTAACGTCAAATTCGATTTGCTACGTAAATCCAAGCATCAGAATGACTGGATTCAGGGAGATGATCTCTGGCCGACACTCAGCGAGGAGCAGGATCCCGATCGTCTTCCCAAAGAGTTTCATGCCATTGTTACTCGCGAGCTTAAGGAGCTCGTCGACACTCTCCCTCCTGCCCAGGCAGAAGTTGTCAGGCTTATCTGTTTACAAGGAGCGTCACATCAGGATGTAGCTGACGCATTAGGCGTACCACTAGGTACCATAAAAAGCCGGCTTCGGTTAGCACTACAGAAAATGAAGGAGGCATTGGATGACTGATATCCGTTTTCACCCAAACGATGACATATTGACATGCTATGCGGCTGGCGATCTAGAACCGGCAACAAGCATCATGCTGAGCGCCCATTTGGAGCTATGCAGCCATTGTCGCGCCCGTGTTGCCGAGCTTGAAGATGCCCAGGCACAGAAAATGGCGTTAGTGCCATCGGAGCCATTATCTGAAGAACTCAACGATCTGCTTGATACTATTTTGTGCCACCCGGATCAACCACGGGGCGAAGTTGCAGACGCCACAAAGGCGCACATTGAAATTAACAGCAAGCAGTTCATGCTACCTCGGGCTCTACAGCAGCACGATGAGCAAATTGGCCCCTGGAGCCGTCTACCCGGCAACATTAAACGTGCCCATGTCGCTACCGGCGGTCACAGCAAGATGAACTTCATCTACATGGATTGTAATAGCGCCCTGCCGCAGCATACGCATCAAGGGCTTGAGATCACCCTAGTGCTTGCAGGCGAATTTATGGACGAGCACGCCACCTACAAACCCGGTGACTTTATCGTCCAGACCTCAGAACACCGGCATGCACCCAAAACCCGGGCGGATCAGGACTGCCTCTGCCTGACGCTTCTCGATGCACCGCTGCACTTCACAACCGGGCTTGCAACTTTGCTCAACCCGTTTAGCCAGCTGTTCTTCCGCTAGCAGGTACCGCCTGCCCGCTGTGGTTTACTTAGCCTCCTTCTCAGTTGCCAGTTCACCCAGAACTGGCAGCTGATGCTTATAAACTACTATACCCAAGCAACCTCAAGATGCTCATTTCAGCGAGAATTACTTGGCTTGTAGGCTAGGCAGCGATTTAAAAATCTAGTGGTTCTAAATTGATAATCGGTAACAACGCATAGAAGCCCCTATCTATTTAAAAGAACTGGAACTCGCCCTTTGGGAGTGAGCCAGCGTGCCCATTTCTGTGTCAAATAACGTTGAAAGGGCTACCATTCCTACCGCTATTTTCCTTGAACTGAACACGCTGGTCTCACTCTGAATCCTGCATCTTGAGGTAGTTTGGGTATACATCATTACGTTGATTAGAATGTAGTCAATTAGGTTTTTTACTCTAAACCTCTCCCATACACTGGATCTTGCATTCCTTCGGGATGTTAGTACCGAACTATTACGCGAGCTAGCGTCCGCTATTGGTACAAAAGGCCTCTTCCCTCCATCACTAACCAACCTATTGAAGAGGCCTTCTTCTACTGCAGTCTAACCAGACTCTGTTCCAAAACTGCTACCTCAGCTGCTGCCAACGGCTATCAAGCCATGTACACTCGGGGTTATTGTTATAAAACAGCAGTATAAGGATAAAACATGCTCCGAATTGAAAGTAAAGAGCGACCACATTGGCGGACGCTTGCCAAAGAATATGGCTTCGGCTTTCATAGCATGTACGATCAGCCCTACTGGGACGAAACCGCCTACTATCAGTTTACGCTCAAACAGATCGAACGGGATCTGGAAGATCCCACGGAAGAAATTCACCAGATGTGCCTCGAGATAGTCGATACCGTCGTCCGGGATGAGTACTGGCTGCAACGATTTCAAATTCCCGAGTCTATGTGGCAGAACGTCCTCGACTCCTGGCAACGAAAGGAGCCCTCGCTCTACTCTCGGCTTGATTTTGCCTACGACGGCAAGGGGCACGCCAAGCTTTATGAAAACAATGCCGATACGCCGACCTCTCTCTACGAAACCGGCTTTTGGCAATGGTTATGGCTGGAAGATCTGGTAAAAAACGGCTCGATAAGGCGCGATGCCGATCAGTTCAACCTGCTCCAGGAGCTATTGATGGGGCGCTTTCAGGAACTGGCCAGCCGCCAGCCAGGCCAGACCCTGCATTTTTCCTGCTGCAAAGATACAGAAGAAGACCGCGGCACCGTGCAATACATGGAAGACTGTGCCAAAGAAGCCGGGCTCTCGACTGCCTTTGTGCATGTTGAAGATATTGGCCTGAACGGCAGAGGCGAGTTTACCGATCTGAAAGACAGGCCGATCCGCTGGATGTTCAAGCTCTACCCGTGGGAGTTTATGTTTCGCGAGGAATACGGCAACAAACTGGCTGGGGCCAACGTCAACTGGCTGGAGCCGATGTGGAAATCGATCCTGAGCAACAAGGCGTTGCTGCCAATGCTGTGGCAAAAATTTGAAGGTCACCCCAACCTGTTGCCCGCCTATTTTCCCGATGACCGCAAGCTCGGCAACCTGCAAGACTATGTCATCAAACCGATTTTTGCCCGAGAAGGAGCCAACATAGAAATCGTGCAGGCAGGACGACAGACTCTGCGAACCGAAGGCCCCTACGGCGATGAAGGCGTGATCTACCAAGCCTATCACCCGCTGCCAAAGTTTGGCGACTATTACACCCTGATTGGCAGCTGGCTGATTGATGACAAAGCCGGCGGGATCTCAATCCGTGAAGATACCTCGCGGGTTACCCAAGACATGTCACGCTATCTACCGCATGTAATTTTGTAGCCCCAAAATCACAAATCAGACAGTGCCGAATCATATGTGATTCGGCGCTCCTCCGAATCCCCTAGACCCGTCGCATGGATACCCTGGAAAATACCAGTGCCTCTACGGTGCAGAGTATAAGCCCGATCCAGATAAACCCGAAACTAACGACTTTCACCTGATCCAGCACTTCGCCAAAAATGAATACTGCCAATACAAACTGCAAGCTGGGCTCGATATACTGGGTCAGGCCAATCATAGTCAACGTCGTTCGTTCCACCGCCAGGGCAAAAAATACCAACGGCAACAAGGTCACAGGCGCAGCACCGGCATAAAGCCAGAAAGTGGTCATATCACCCGCCAGTACTGTCGAACTCCCATCCATGAAGCCAAACAATATATAACCCAGCGCAAACGGCATTAATAATGTCACTTCAACGGACATCGAGGTCAGCGAGTCGAACCGGATATATTTCTTGATTAGGCCATAAAGCGCAAAAAAGCTGCCCATCACCAGTGACAACCAAGGCAATTCACCATAGAAGTAGACCTGATAGCCAATACCGCAAACAGCAAGGATCACCGCCGCTTTCTGCGCCCAGGTGAGTCTGTCTTTCAGAAACAACACACCAAAAGCAATAGAAAACAGCGGATTGATAAAATACCCGAGACTTGCTGCCAAGACCTGATCATTGGTTATTGCCCAGGTAAAGGCATAGAGTGAAACACAATTCAGAATTCCGGCGATAAAACACAGGCACAGTGACCGCTTGTTCTTCATCGCGTTGAAAAAAGTCAGGCTGGGTATCTTCAGGCACTTTAGAATCAGTAACATTAACGGCACCGAGAAGATGATTCTCATTGCAATCAACTCATTCGTATCCGCCTGAGGTGTAAACTGAAAGTACAGAGGTAACAACCCCCATAATACAAACGCGATAGTCGCGATCACATTACCGTTTACTCGAGCAAACATAATACCCATCCTGCCATTGAGATCATCAAACAATAAATTTGTTCAGCAAGGTTTCTTGCTGATGAACTTTCGAGACCTGTTCATTCATTTGCAATGATGATTCATGAGCCCGATCCGACACTTGCTGGGACAGATCTTTTATCTTGATCGTATTGTTATTGATTTCTTCAGCGACCAAACTTTGCTCTTCAGCCGCCGAAGCAATTTGCAAGTTCATGTCAGAGATCTGAATAATGGACTGCTTAATTTGGTGGAGTGAATCTCCGGCTTCCAATGCCTTCGACACGGCCTCATCGGTCAACATTTTGCTTTTTTCCATCACGCTGGTAGCCGAGCGAGCCCCGGACTGAAGCTGGGCAATCATGCTATGTATTTCTGTAGTCGACTGTTGGGTACGCTGCGCCAATGTCCGGACTTCATCCGCCACAACGGCAAAACCGCGTCCTGAGTCACCGGCACGAGCAGCCTCTATTGCGGCATTCAGTGCCAGTAAGTTGGTTTGGTCGGCTATCTCATTAATCACCGAAAGAATCGACTCAATATTACCCGTTGCACTTTCTAAATCCTGAACAACAACAACCGTCTCATCTATTTGCTTAGCCAAAGTACTGATAGCATCGGTTGTATGAGATACAACACTCACACCATCTTCCGCCGCCTTGTCCGCCTCCTGAGCGGCAGCAGCAGCCCCTTGTGCATTACCGGCAACATCTGAAGACGTCGAAGCCATCTCATTCATAGCCGTCGCCAGCTGCTCGACTTCCGCGAGTTGATTGGTAATGTCCGTCGCGGTCAGCGTGGCGCCCTGAGTCGTAACTTCAGCATCAGCACCAATTTCAGCGCCGAGAAGCTTAGTTTCTTGAATAAGGTGCTGTAACTTGCCAGTGAAAGCATTAAAGTTCTGGGCCAGCTCGGAAAACTCGATATCTGTATTGGTATCTAAGCGGTGAGTCAGATCACCCTGTCCGGAAGCCACATCTTTCATTGCCTCGTTTAATACCCCCAATGGACGCATAAAGTACCTAAGTACAAAAATCAGTGCGAGAACGGCAATAAAGACAAAAGAAACGGTCATCACCATTGACGACGAGCGCAGCTGAATAATCGATGAGTAAGCTTTTTCGTAATCAAGAATGACACCGATATACCAGTCTTGACTATCAATAGGAGTAAAATCGATATAGGTCGGCTTACCTTTATAATCAATGAGTTTGTAGTTTTCGCTGATACCATGATCACCAATGAAAGCGCTCAGGTTCTTGCCAACCAGTTTCTGATCCGGATGAGATACAATCGTCCCATCCTTATTCACCATGAAGATGTACCCGGCATCAAATAATGAAATCTGATTGATAGTGTCAGAAAGAAGGTCCAAGTTCAGATCGTAAAAAATAGCAGCCTCAAACTGCCCCTCATTATAAACAGGGGTGGCAATCGACACTAAAATACTCCCCGTATCCCCCATATAAGGAGCCGTGATAATAGTTTTACCTTCATTTTTGGCCCGTCGGTACCATGGACGAGATCTCGGATCGTACGTACTGCCCGGTTGCCAATTAATATCGTTACTCTGTATCCGTCCATCGGCTTCAAAACCCATACCAATCAGAGAAAAGGCATTCTTAGCGATAGGCTTGTTGATAACGCTGGCAATATGTCCGGTAGAAACTTCGTCTTCAATCATTTGAGCGGTATAGGTCGCCAATTGCGATTTCGATACAATTTCATTGTCTACAGTCGCTTTCACACCATTTACTATTTCCGCAATGCTCTGATGAATTAACGGCTCGACTTGTGACTTTACCTGTCGGTATTGTTGAAGAGATAAAACTGACAGAGCAACAAACACAATAACGGATGATATAAAAACCACCTTGTGCTGAAATTTAATTTTCATAGTATCAATTCTTAACTGTTATTGTTTATATATTTCTAGATTATTACCTAGGAAATTTAACCACATTGTTTGAGCGAGAGTCTGACCATATCAATATATGTTGGTAATAATGCCTAAGCAGGAGAATACCTATGCTAAAAACAGCAAACATAAATACAATAAGATAACTACTCTCTTTTACATCGGAAGATGAAAAACAGAGTAATAGCCCAATACCAATGCCGATAGCACTGAGGAGCTGCAGCATTGGATAAGAAAGGTGGAAAAAACATTTAAGGTTGAGCATAAATGAAAACAACCCGTTTTTTAGGAATTTCAAAACAACCTCCATCTACTTATCAATACACTAGAAATACCACCGTAATAACCACTGCGCGCGATATATATCTATGAGAAAGTTCTCACTGTTAAAAATAACTTTTCGAGTTGTACTGAAACTGCTTATATCAAAAAAGACATAACTAACTGTAAGATTAGCTATGCCCACGAATGACGAATATACCCAAACTACCTCAAGATGCTCGTTTCAGCGAGAATTACTTGGCTTGTAGGCTAGGCACCGATTAGAAAATCTAGTGGCTCTAAATTAATAATCGGTAACAACGCATAGAAGCCAAGTAAACTCGCCCTTTGGGAGTGAGCCAGCGAGCCCATTTCTGTGTCAAATAGCGTTGAAAGGGGCTACCATTCCTACCGTTATTTTCCTTGAACTGAACTCGCTGGTCTCACTCTGAATCCTGCATCTTGAGGTAGCTTGGGTATAGTTATCTAACACCAAATACAGGCAGCAGTTTGTCTATTTACAAACTGCTGCCGATAGATTTCAGGAAAGGAGTACTGAGCTGTTAAGGCTTAGCCTTTATTTAACTGCTGCTCAACCAGCGTCTGCCAGTAGTTAACACCTGTCATCAGAATATTATCGTTAAAGTCATAATATGGGTTATGAAGCGCAGTACCACCACATTCTCCCTGGCCATTACCTACCAGGATATAGCACCCTTTCACTTCGCGCAGCATGAAAGAGAAGTCCTCGCTGATCGTAAACGGCTCACAGTTTCCATTCACGTTGTCGGCCCCAACAACAGCCTCGGCAGCCTTAATAGCGTGAACAGTCTCTTCCGGCGCATTGATAGTAGACAGGAAGCTGTTATTGAAGTGGTATTTGTAGTCTACGCCTGCCGACATACACTGCCCTGCAGCAACACGTTCAATGGCTTTTTCTATCTTATGCAACGCTTCATCCGTATAACTACGGGTATCGCCGGTAATTTTCACCTGAGAAGGAATAACATTCACAGTGCCGTTTGTTGCAAACTCAGTAACTGAAATAACCGCAGTTTCATTAATCGCGCTCAAATTACGCGAGACTATCGTCTGCATGGCCGTAACAATCTGTGCCCCGACGACAATCGGATCGGTCCCCATGTGCGGCATCGCAGCATGGCCACCGGTTGCGATAACATCAATCTCAAAGCTGCTTTCGCTGGCCATCAGAGAGCCAGGTCTCGTTACTATCTGCCCCTCAGGGATCCCCGGTAAATTGTGCATGGCATAAATAGCATCCATCTTCCAGCGTGTGAACAAACCATCTTCAATCATGGCTTTGGCACCCGTGCCACGCTCTTCATCAGGCTGAAAGATAAAATATACTGTACCATCAAAGTTTTTGCTTTGAGCTAACTGGTATGCCGCACCAAGAAGCATAGCCGTATGGCCATCATGACCGCAGGCATGCATAGCACCTTCATGTACTGAGGCATGATCAAAGGTGTTTGCCTCACAAATGCGTAATGCATCCATATCCGCTCGCAAGCCAATTGAACGATCGCTTTCGCCACACTTCAGAATTCCAACGACGCCTGTTCCACCAATACCGCAATGAACCTCAAGTCCGAACTCTTCCAGTTTCTTGGTCACAAACTCTGACGTTTTATACTCTTCCGTACCAAACTCAGGATGTTTATGCAGGTGATGACGCCAGTTGATAACGTTCTGTTCGATGGTCATTATTCTTCTCCGACAAAATCGCGCAGCAGTACTTTGCCGCTGCGCATCTATTAATTAAGCTTCTTGAGGTTTAAGCGTTTCTTCTTCAGTTTCTGGTTCAGTTGTTTCAAATTTGGTGAACACATATAGCGCTACAACAATGAGAGAAACAATAATAGTTTTACCCAGCGCCATTTGTTCACCAAGTGTAACCACAGCTACCAGGTAACCCACTAGCGGCATCAAGTTCAGTGCCATGGTTGCTTTTTCCACGCCAATACGTTTGAAAGCAAATAATTGAATCAGGTAACTACCTCCAGAAATACCTGTACCCAAGAAGATCAATAAGCCAATTAACAACGGACTAGACATAATGATGGTAATTTGGGAAAGGTCCAGCCCCATTGCGAATACCACAATAATTCCCAGAACTGCGACAGAGATGTACTGATAAAGCATCGAAACAACAGAACCATACTTGTCCGCCAAACTTGCACGCAAGTGTGCCGTCCAGGCAAGTGCCAACATAGAGCATGTGACATACACATAGCCCAATAGCGGCGTACCGCCTTCAATCGTATTAGTCGGGCCAACACTCATGGCATAAATACAAATAGCTGACGCAATAAATGCACCCCATTGGATTTTGTTCATTTTAAAGTTCATGAACATCATGCCAAAGAAGACAGTTGCAAATGGCTGCATCCCCTGAATAACACCATTCTCTGTTGCGCCAATGTGAGATAAAGAGAGGAAGTTAAACAGCGAAAATACACCTTGACCAACTATCCCGCACAGCGCAATTTTCAGGTAATCCTTTTTCTCAATCTGTAAAGAGGAGCCTAAATCTTTACTGAGGCTTTCACTGCGAGAAGTAAAGAAAAAGATAATAGAAAGGCCGATTACAGCTGTTACATAACGGAAAAACACCAGTGTCATTGGATCAACCGCCATCGACAACGGCTTAGATACAACCCCGGTAACACCCCAAATTACGGCTACCGCGATTGCAGCAACCCACCCCAAGAATATATCTTTTTTAGTCATATTCATGATACATGCCTACAAAATCATTATTTTTATTCATGAAAACAGGCAGTACACAATATGTACTGCCTCATGTTTTATTTCTTTTATTCAGTTACAGTTTTTGGTTCTGCCGCTGTTTCTTTATGAGCGAACTTCATAAATAGCATCATAGAAACAACAACCACAGCCATCGCAAGTAAGCGCATCGGCGTTACCGCTTCACCCAGTGCAAAGACAGCCAGTACAAACGAAGACAGAGGCATCAGGTTCAACGCCATACCGGTACCGTCAACACCAACACGCTCCATTGCGTAGATGTACACAAGGTAACTTGTACCTGAGATACCAACACCAAGAATAACGATACATAGCATACGTAGCGGCGAGCTGAAGATACCCAGCGCAGAAGAGAAATCAGCACCTGAGAACATCAGATAAACACCAAAGCCGATAGAGGCGAAAATGAACTGGTGGAACATGGTTGCAACAGAGCCGTATTTTTCAGCCAGTTTCGCACGAGCATAAGCTGTGCAAGAGAAGCTTGCAGCACTACCAAGACAGATAAGGTGACCGATGTTGAAACCATTTGTTTCCGAGTTCGGATCCATAACCAAGATGGCAACACCGACAAATGCGCCGACAGCAGCCAGCATTTGTAGCATGGTGAAGCGGGCATTGTGGCGGAAGAAGCCGACGGTCAGGATCAAGATTGGGATCAGGCCTTGAATAACGCCATTTTCTGAAGCCGTAATATAATCTAGTGACAGGAACGACAGGTAACTAAAGGCACCCTGACCAACGATGCCACAGGCCGCAGCCCAGAACACATCACTGCGGTTATCCCACGTTAACTTGAAGTCTGCCTTTTTCTTCATCTTGCCGGTTGATAGACCAACATTAAAGACAATACCCAAAGTAATGAAAGCAACGGTATAACGAACCCATACCAGTACCTGCGCATCCATCACTTCCATAATAGGTGTACCGACAATCCACGGTATACCCCAGAGCAATCCGATAAAGATCGCTGCAATCCAACCCTTCACTGTGTTACTCATGATCTAATCCTTTCTTCTACACTTATTGGTTTAATAGACGTCCGTAACCTGGACACTGCGCTGCTTTTCCAGTCAGATGCATCGCATGCCAGAACATTGCTGAATTGCTGCAAACAACGGGAATATCAAACTTGTCTTCAATTTCCTGAATATGGTCGAGGACGCGTAAATTGGTGCACGACATAAAGACTAAATCGGCCCCCGAATCTGGTAGGATCTTGTCTAGAGCCTCAAGCATGGACTCTTTAGAAACTGTTGTAATATCTGTATCTTTTTCAATTCCCAGCGAGCCAAGGACAACAACCTCGAAGCCGGCGTTGGTCAGCTGCTGATACAGAGGGAAATTCACGTCTGTCGGATATGGAGAGAAAACGGCAATTTTCTTGGCGCCTAGGTGCTTGAATGCGGCCTGGGCTGCGGTCCATGGGTTGGTAGCAGGGATATCACCGCGATTTTTGGTCAGCAGGTTGGCAACCTTTTCCTCACCGATAATGATAGAGGCCGAGGTACAACCGAAAGCCATCACATCCATTGGCAAACCTGTCGCAATCAAATCTGACGCATCGCTGATACCGGTCGCAATCTGATCCAAGGCTTCAGGCGTCATTTCGCTGCTGTAATAAACACGGGAGCTAAATACACCGGCCTGAGTACCAAGTAGTTTTGCCCAGTCCATCTCTAGGGAGTGGTCAGTACTTAGCTGGACAAGACCAATGTGAACACGATCAATACGCGGAGACTGTACATGAGTAAGTGGAGTTTCAAACTTCTGGAATTCTTCAATCGTTTGCATGATTCTGATCTTTTTATAGTTATGTTGCTTGGTTGCCATGCCGAACACCTCGGCATGGCATAGAATTGAGCTTATGAGATAACAATTAGCTCAGGCTCAGCACGCTCGCTCAGCCACTCTGCACCGTCTTCGGTGATCACGATGTTCTCTTCATGAACCATTGACTTACCAGGTGCATACACCATACCTGGCTCAAGAGTCATCACCATGCCCGGTTTCAGAACCGTGTTGTCAGTCGCCGTGTTGGATGGACGCTCGGTCAGCTCCATTCCCAGGCCATGGCCTAGGCGGCCAACATCGTTGCCCAGTGCACCATTTGCCTCTAACACCTTCCACATTGCGTTGTAGATGTCAGTGGTGGTTGCTCCAGGGCGTGCCGCTTCAAAGCCCTTAGTCGTTGCTTCATAAGTTGCACGGTATGCTGCTTTAGTCTCTTCGCTGGCACTGCCGAATGCCCAGTTACGGTCAAAGTCAGAGAAATAACCATCACGAACCGCACCGGTATCAATGATCAGCACGTCGCCCTCTTCAATAACGCGATCTGTCGGGCCCATAATGATGCTGTCGTAACCGTCAGGACCTGAACCGGCAATGATGTAAGGACATTCATCGGCACCTTCCAGCAGCATATCGATACGGAACTGCTTACAAATCTCACGCTCAGTCATGCCGGAGCGGGCATAATCAGGGATTTTATTGAAGCCAACATTGGTGATGCGGCAGATTTCGCGAGTCTTCTCAATTTCTGCCTGTGACTTAATCTGGCGCAGCTCATGCATCGCTAATGACACATCGACAAACTCTTTTTTCACCATGGTTGTCAGCTTCAGGTAGTTATTCACCGGCATGCGCAAGTGAGACTCAATGCCCAATGTCGCACCGACTCGACCGTGACGGCATGGCAGCGAATTCAGGGCACTGGCCACCAGACTGATCCCGTCATCCTCTGGACGCGGTGACGGCCAGGTGATGATGTTTTCCACCCAAGTGCCAGCCATGCCACTTGCACCAATTTCAGGGATGATAGCGATTGGCTTACCTTCGGCAGGAACCACGACAAACCAAGGACGAGTTGGGCTATGCCAGAACTGAGTATGGAACCCAGTAAAGTAACGAACATTCGGCTCAGTTGTGAAAATCATCGCATCGAGCTTCATCTCATGCATGACTTTCTGTGCACGTGCTGTTCTATGTTCAAATTCAGACGTTTCAAAACCACGTTGTAAATAGTTAGTCATTACGACCTCTTCCTTTATTGTCATGGCTGTGTGGTAAGGCTGTAGGGCACAGAAGTGAACGGTAACCGCCACACAGTTCAATATTGTTTACGTTACTGTGGTGCATCTTACTGAATATTGAGTTAAATAATGTGACCTATGTCGCGCAGTTAACTTTAGTGCACTATTTGAGGTTAAATTTGGGTTTTTTTATGATTTGAGTCAATTTTAGTTCCCATCAGTTAACTTTACAGTTGCCTGATATCGCAATTTATAGTTTTATAGTTACACAAAGTTGATTTTAGCCTTGCTTTCTTGGCAACTGAGGAACAAAATAGTTAACAGTCTCAGTTCACTATTGTGGTCATAAATGAAAACTACAGCATATGCATCGTTTAATGCAGAATTTACCGACAAAGACAGAGAGTTCTTGGTTACTTACTTTCGGTTAGCCGACACCATTGCTGATTTTATCGGTCCTCATTGCGAGGTTGTGATTCACTCATTTGAAAGCCTGGAGAAATCAGTCGTCAAGATCGTCAACGGCCACCACACAGGTCGTAAAGTTGGCTCCCCGATAACTGATCTCGGGCTAAAAATGCTCAGCCTGATCGAAAAGACGGGCGAGGTAACACCGAAAAGCTATTTCACGACGAGCAAAGACGGCTCTTTACTGAAATCAACGACCTGCGTACTGGCAGGTGAAAACGGAAAGCCGATTGGATTGTTTTGTATCAATATGAACCTGTCCCATCCCTTCCCGGAAATAATCAAAACATTAATGCCCGACATGGCGAACTCCCACGTCGCTGTTAATGAAAATTTCAGTTCATGTGCAACCGATGTGATTGAGCAAGCGCTTGATCATGCTATTCAAGAAATTGAAAGTGACACTTCGGTTAACTTGAAAGGTAAAAACAAAGCGATAACCAAGCTATTACTTGAAAACGGGATATTTGAATTAAAAGAGGCGACAGCCATGGTTTCCGAGCGACTCGGGATCACTCGCCATGCAGTTTATAAATATATCCGCGAATTCAAATCGTAATAACAGAGATAAAAGAGAAAAATAATGAAGACAAAAATCCACACAGATCTAGCCCCTGCAGCAATTGGTCCATACTCACAAGGTACGGCATTCAAAGACATGGTTTTCACCTCTGGCCAACTACCGCTAGACCCGAAAACAATGGCTTTTGTTGAGGGAGGCATCAAGGAACAGGCTCGTAAGTCGCTGGAAAACCTAAAGGCAGTGCTGGAAGAGAGCGGTGCTTCATTGGATTCTGTGCTAAAAACAACGTGTTTTCTGTCTGATATGGAAAACTTCGCTGCATTCAACGAAGTATACACAGAAGTATTTGGTACCGAGAACGCGCCAGCCCGTTCATGTGTCGAAGCTGCACGTTTGCCTAAAGATGCACTGGTTGAAGTAGAAGCTGTCGCTTTTATCCACCAGTAATAACGAAGTGAGGCCAGCCGTCGCCGACGGTGGCCTAGTCCCTGTTCTGCCCCTTTCGAAGTGATGATTATGCTTAAAGTCTCTAATAACCAGTTCTATACCGGTGAAACCTGTTCACTGTTCACGACAGAAATCGCGCAACGTACCCGCGAATTCCATCGTCAAATTGAGGGTTACCAGCCAACTCCTTTGGTTTCATTGCCTCAACTTGCCGCCAAACTTGGCGTAAAAGCTATTTTGGTCAAAGATGAGTCTCACCGTTTTGGTCTAAACGCATTTAAGGTACTGGGCGGTTCATATGCCCTGGGCAGACTACTGGCTGAACATCTGGAAATGGATATTGCCGAGATCGACCTGAAAACGGTTGCTTCGAAGCTAGAAAAACCACTGGTATTTACCACTGCAACTGCCGGTAACCACGGCACAGGCGTCGCATGGGCTGCTCGTGAAATGGGTCAGAAAGCGGTTGTATATATGCCGAAAGGCTCTGCACAAGCCAGTGTTAACCGTATCAAGGGACTGGGTGCCGAGTGTATCGTTACTGACGTTAACTATGACGATACTGTTCGTCTTGCCAACAAAACCGCCGAAGAAAATGGCTGGATGCTAGTACAAGATACAGCGTGGGAAGGTTACGACAAGATCCCAACATGGATTTCGCAGGGCTACATGACAATGGCAGACGAAGCTATTGAACAAGCGGGAACTATGCCTGAAGGCCTGCCAACTCACGTAATGCTTCAAGCTGGTGTAGGCGCAATGGCTGGCGGTGTTCTTGGCTTCCTGGCCGACAAACTGGGCGCAGAGAACTTTAAAACCATTATTGCCGAACCAAGTGCCGCTGACTGCATCTTCCGCTCTGGCTCAAGCGAAGACGGCAGCATGGTCAACGTAACCGGTGATCTCAACTCCATCATGGCCGGCTTGGCCTGCGGCGAACCAAACCCTGTTACTTGGCCAATCCTACGTGACTGTAGCGACGTATTTGTCTCTGTTGACGATAATGTTGCCGCAACTGGTATGCGTATTCTCGGTAACCCGCAAAAAGGCGACCAGGCTATCACCAGCGGTGAGTCAGGCGCAATTACCATGGGTCTTCTACACCTGCTGGCAAATCACCCTGAAGGGCAGAAAGTGGCGCAGGACCTTGGTCTTGACCAGGATGCTGTGGTCATGATTTTCAGCACCGAAGGCGATACCAACGCCGAGCGTTACCGCCAGATCGTCTGGGAAGGCAAACTGCCTCTGAACGACTAAGAATAATCAAAATATATCATTAGCTTGATAGGCTAATTGACAAAATATACCCCCTCTAAATGACAAGTTTAGAGGGGTATTTTGTTGGTATTGCTTCATTACAACTGTCTCATTACATCTAGCCCATCATGTCTATTTCATGATATCTCTCATTGCGCCTTCCCCAAGCAACCTGGTGAATCATCACTCGTTACTGGCTTTTTTATCTACCGGCTTCTTTAACGGTTTTGTCTCTGCCTTATCTCTCGGTGACAGCTCTACAACTTGCTCTTTTTCTGCTGGATGGGTACTGCCAAAGAACTTGCCGCCTTGCTCGATACTTAAGTTATCACAGTAAATAGTGCCTGAAATTTTACCGCTCTCGATGATTTCAATGGCATTGGCGTAACAGGTCCCTTCGATAAGCCCATTCACAATGATTTTATCGGCATAAATCTCACCTTTAATGCGCCCTGACTTGCTAACCACTAAGTTTTTGTCAATCCGAAGCTTACCTTCGATAATGCCATCAACCTGAATATCGCACGCTAGCTGGAGCTCGCCAGTGATGTTACATCCCTTTGCGATGACAGTTGTAGTTGCATGCTGACCTGTTGCTTTACTTTGTTTGTTAAAGATGCCCATTTAACTTTTTTCTCTTTTTCAAAAATAGATTCAAAATTGTTTATATCCCATTCGACAAACGGGCGAGGATCTAGCGCCCTACCAATAAAACGGACTTCATAATGCAAATGCGGGCCTGATGACAAACCTGAATTACCGGAATACCCAATCAAGTCTCCCTTGCTAACAAATGCACCGCTTCTTACAGCAAACTTCTGCAGGTGGGAATATGACGACGTAAAACCAAAAGAGTGCTGCAAGCGCAGGAAGTTTCCCGACCCTTTATTGTTTGGTCGTACCGTCGCAACAACCCCGTCAGCAGGCGCATAAATTGGCGTACCGATATTCACCGCAAAATCTAACCCTCGGTGTAAGCGTTTAGTACCTGTTACCGGGTGTATACGTACGCCAAATTGAGATGACTGCCTGGCATTTTTAACAGGGGCTCCGTTGGGTAAGCTCTTAAGAATAGCTACTCGGACTGCCGAATTGAGCTCTGCCACATCCAAACGGGATTCCAACTGCATATCGCCATCGGCATTTACGCCAAGCATGTTCTCCAGGCTTCCCAATCGTTCAGACACCGTGATCAGTTGGTTTTCCCGGTCATCCAGATCGTGTTCAAGCTTCTTTCTCATTAGCTCTAACGCATTGAGGTCCTGGTTTAACGAAAAGGACAAGCTCTCCAGCTCTGCTTGCTTAGTCCTCGAAAACTCGACCTCATTGAGAAGGTATACGACTGTGCCAGCAATCAGTAACGAAGCGACCGACAATGAAGCGACAGCCCAGCGAACAGCTTTCTGTTTCGTCTTTCCTAGATAGAAGTATTCGGAGCCATTTATCGTGGATACCGAAATAGTGATACGATCCTTCATGTCATTGTATGTTTAGCAGCTGGCCTTATTAATTCATAAGCGACAGCTTCGACAATCTCTTAAGGGAGCCTGCCTATTGATCTGCAATTGTTTCGTTGTGATAGTATTTACCGTTTAGGTAGCTGAGAGTTGATCGCGTGAAACTGGATGATATGGAACTGTTTGTAAAAGTGGTTGAGCAAGGCAGTTTTACCAAAGCTGCCGACTATTGCGAGCTCCCCAAGTCGACAGTCAGTCGCCGTATCCGAGACCTGGAGCAAAGCCTGAAAACCCGGTTACTGGAACGAACGACCCGCCGTCTTCATCTCACCGAAGTCGGCGAAGCTTTTTTTCACAAGGCACAGCAAATACTGCAGGAAGTCGAGACCACCGAAAAAGAAATCGCCCAGAAACAGGGGGACTACTCGGGAAAACTGACCGTCTACGCCCCTGACTGCATTCTTGAACTCTGTGTCGATCATGTCGCCCAGTTCTGCCAGGATTATCCAGACATCTCGCTAAATTTACATTCTGACTCTCAGCCGCAACACCTGATGGCCGAGAAACGGTTTGATTTACAGCTCAATATTGGCGAGCAGCCGGATTCTTCGTTTATTGCCCGTCCCCTGGCAACCCTAAACTATGACTACTTTGCCAGCCCGTGCTATCTGGCCGCTCATGGTATACCCAACACGCCCGCAGACCTCCAGCACCTATCAACCCTGGCCCTGGCCCTGACCCAAGGCAACCCCAAGGCAATGGCTTGGCGTTTCCACCAGCGAGAATTGCCGCTAAACCATAAGTGCTGTGTAGACTCTCCCTATGTATTAAGGGCGCTGGCCGTCGCTGGCCAGGGCATATGTTGCCTGCCGACGATCATGGTAAGCAACGAGATTGCGGCTAACAAGCTCGTTAAGCTATTTGACGGCCAATACGCCTTTCAACAGGACTTATACGGTGTCTACCACTCCCGACGCTATGTGCCCAACAAGGTAAAACTGCTGCTTGATGAAGTTGAGATGCTCCTGCAGGCAAGGATCGATTCGATCGAGAATGGCATCAAATAACATTACTTTTATTATGCCATTTAATGGCACAGTGCATTCCACGAAGACCGGTTTTTCCTCAAATACGCCCGTTTTAGACTCACTCCATCAGTACTACCAGAGTGAATCAAACGATGAAAGACATTATCAAAAAACACTCCAAAAGCATTTTCTGGGCCTGTATGATTCTGGCCCAGATCTGTGTTGGTTTCCTGTTTAAAGACTTGGCGGATATCAGCCAGTGGTTTATCCAGTCACCGAGGGAAAGCACGATGTGGGTTTGGTATAACCGCTACCTACTTGCATTTGTCGGCTTGGCCGCTTTTCTTGCCGTTCTTTATTTTAAATTCAAGCAACGCGACATCATCAACAACAAACCCTTAATTTTCCTTTCCTTGCTGTTCTGTTTCAATTTCTACAGCGGCATGATTAACCCACACATTATGATGCGCGCCCGGATGGATAACGGCGTATTTCTGTCTGTGGAGCAAGCAACCAAATATTACGCCCCTAATGAGAGCGTGATTGTTCTTGAAATCAACGGTAAAGCGCGGGCACATTCCGACAAGCAGTTGCTGCGCCCGCATGTTGCCGGTAAAGGCGAGCTCGGTGGCGAAAACGTCGTCATGACCTACTGCGGCCTAACTAACCTGGGAATGGCCTATACACCCGAAATCAACGGTCAACAGCTCGATCTGGCACCAATGAACCAGTTGGAAAACAACTTGGTCATGTACGATAAGCATAGCGGCGAGCCTATTCAGCAACTTTGGGGACAGAAAGAAACCGACCGCAACAATAATGCTGATACGAAAATGCGAGAGTGGCCAACTTACCGAATGCCATTTGAGAAATTTGCCAAAGCTTTCCCTGAAGGCGAAGTATTTGTTAACGACTATCTGGTTGATGATATGAAGGCGTCATTCTGGGAAAACCCATTCTTGGCGATCTACGATCCAATTATGGAGCTAATTTTCAATCATGCCATTGAAGATCAGGCCACCAGTGTCGACCCTACCTTCCCGACCATCAAGCACGTCGATCCTCGTCTTCCGACTAAAGAAACTGTCTATGGCCTAAATGTGGGTGACGACTATGTGGCATACACTGTCGACTTCGTGAAATCTCATACCAAACCTGTTAACGCAACGGTTGGCGGAAAAGAAATTGTTATCAGCTACGACAACGAGTTCAAAAGCCTGGGTATTTTCTACAATACAACGGGAGAAGCTGTCACCGAGATCGATTTCTACGGTCAGACTCCAAACGGCAAACTGCCTCGAGTTGAAACCGTCAAGGCCGGTGCCTACTGGATCATCTGGGCGAACTTCTTCCCGGAGACCGACATCAACCGGGTATAACCCTCCCCTTCCATCAATAAAAGCAATGACCGCCTCGGTCATTGCTTTTTTCTTTCAGATTAACACTCATACCGATCCCGCTTTGCTCTCGAGCAAGCCAAATCATGCTAAAACTAATACAGAAGAAAGTCTTTAACTGTTACTTATGCAATAAGAAGGTTGGCAATTAATGGTCTGGCAGTTTACCGCTCTGGAATATATCGCTCGACGTATAGCCGTTCTACGGGCCATTACCTTGCGCATACTGGCTCTGATCATCATCAGCCTCACTGCCGTTTCATGTACCAGCCTGCCAGAACCCATACCGGATAGCGTTTCCGACCAGCTTCGATACTATCCCTCTTCAGTACAAAATTGTGCCTTTCAGTTAGTCGACTTCAAACGGATAGTTCAGCAACAAGGTGTACAGGATGTGCAACACCTCTGGGTTCCGCGTTACCCGCACCTTGCCTTCGATCGCTTCAGTCTCTCGCTCATATCGGATCTCACATCACAGCAAAGCAAAGAACAATGGCTACAGTATGTTGCCCGGCTGGCTTCCGTTCAGAGAAAGGTTGAGCACCAAAACCTCGCCAATAAAGCCGGTTTCGATATTGAACACAACGATAAATGCGCACGACAACTCACCCACACTACACTCAGTGACCGTCAGTTTTGGCACCAGTTACGCCAATATCCGCCTCATATTCAGTCTAACTATCAAAACTGGCAACGGGTTGTTGGCCTTTATCCTATCAGCAAGTCACTGGCAACCCCTGCCATTGATACCGAAAAGAAACGAATTATCAGTGGCTTTATTTCTCCCCTGGATGAGTACACCATCAGTTATGCTGCTGCAAGCACGCCTTCTCAACTCTCCTCGGAGGAAATTCAGTCCTGGTTCGAGCGCACCAGACAACAATCTCATCTGGGATGGCCCCTGCTTACCGAGTATCAAGTCGCTCAGCTATCGGCACATTATGCACCAGAGTTTCTCATCGAATCAGCATCGCTCGATGATAAGCCTGGTCAGGTGGCATACCACTCTGGTGGCCAACCTTATGTAAATACCAGCAAGCCGACGCTGTATACCAACCACAGCTATACCCGGTTTCACGGCCAGATCCTATTGCAGCTAGAGTACAGCCTCTGGTTTGCCAACCGGACAGCAACCTCCGCGATCGATCCTTATGCCGGTCAATTCGACGGACTCCTTGTCAGACTGACCCTCGATAGCCGGGGAAGACCCTACATCCTCGACAGTATTCACCACTGCGGCTGCTACCATATGATTTTTGCCCTGGATACACAGCTCAAGTTCACAAAACGAAATACCCGCATCGAGGCACCGATCACCATGCATGTTAATCCAAGGCCCGATGCAGCAACTCTGCAGGTCACTGTCTCTAAGGGGGATCATATGATGAAAGGCTTACGCTGGGTTCAGAACAGTGCTCTGCCACGTCAGCTCAATTTCCTCGACTACCAGCAGTTGCGCAGCCTGCCGTTACGGAAAAACCAACAAAAAAGTCTGTTTGACGAACAAGGAATGCTGATGGCCAGCACCCGGCTGGAACGCTGGTATCTATGGCCGTTTGGTGTCAAATCGCCGGGTACAATGCGCCAGATAGGCCACCATGCTACTGCCTTTATTGGTGAGAGGCACTTCGATGATGCCGATATGTTAAGCCCGCTCTTTCAAAAGCCTTAGCCGTTATCCCCAAACGACCAGTACTACTCCCTACTGGGTATTTTGAGTAAATAAGAAATACCCGGCATCCCCCCTAACTATACTTGAAACAGCATAGTCAAAGGAGTGGGTGCCGTTCACTAAGGGTTTGAGTTAACAATGATTGTATGGGCATAGGATGGTGCCCACACCTATCGAATGTTCCCGAGAGTCTGACCATGAAAATCTACCAAGGTATACTTATCACCTTGTTGTTCTCACTGCTGTATTCCAGCGCAGCGAGCGCCACACACCGCAATTCTTCACCTTCAGAGCGATTGCCTGTTACTCAACTACACTCAGGTTCCAACGCCATTTTCTTTGATCAGGTCAATTTTGATCTGGTTATAGGCCCTATCAGCAACAGTGACTGGGGTCAGTTCAGAGTCAAACCGACAAAGCTGACCGATCGCCGGGGTAAGCCGCTCGGCACGGGTTATGTCAATGTTTTTACCTACCCTCAAAACCGCGGCGGGGAAGCCGTCTGGGCAATCAGTAATCTATTTGTATCTTCCCCCGCAGATTCGAATAGTAATGACCGCAGAAAAACAGTAACGATAAAGCATGCCGACAATAGGCAGTTTACCCAGCCTGGACGAGGATCATCTGCCACAATTTCTCGTCGTCAGCCCAATACGCCAGAACCAGAGATGTCAGCCTATTTTGACTTGCGTCCCGGTAAAGATGGCCAGGGCAGCCTGCGGCGAATGCGTGCTACCGTTCTGTTCTCACCGCAGCCATTGCCAACGATTGAAGATGTGGCCCAGTTCGCCAAACGTTTTCCACCACAAACTTTTAGCGTAAGCCCTATCATCATCAACGCTGAAGGAGCTGGCCATGTCGATGGCAGAGTCAGCCCTATCTCATCAACCATCCCTAGCTCCCTGTCATTGGGACGCCCGCCTCAGCCAGTTACCCCTGCGCCGGGACTACCGGATGACTTGCTGTTTCCAATCCAAGTCATTCAAGCCGACCAACCCAACCTTGATGCTGGCCGTAACCAGTGCGTGCCGATGGCTCATGCCAATGCACTGCAATACCTGGAAGACAGATACGATAACCTGCCTCTGGCATGGCGCTTTCCGCAGCTTCATATTCGCGGTATCGGGAAAGTGTCTTCGGCCGGAGATGTACTTATCTGGGAACCGGTGCCTGAAAACAGCCTGGTTGCCAACATCGACAGCTACGGCCGGCGCGCAGGTGTACTCGATTTAGATAGCGGCAGCTATACCACCTTTTGCGGACTCATCCGGGGCGTGTTTGGCTATCTGGCCGACCCTGTATCCGGTGCTTTCGACACCACAGAGTTTCGCCATCAGGGCAGCGGCTCAATAACACTGGGGAGCGGTGCCGACTGCGACAACGGTACTGTCATCATGAACGGAATCACTTCGCAGAGAGAAGGGCTCAACCCAACCTGGGAGTGGATGTTCAACGAGCTTGTACAGGGCCGGGCAGTGACGATTCTGTTTAGTTGGTATGATGTCGACGGTGATTGGACAGGCGGACATAGCGTCAGAGTTTATGGTGCCGCCAAACTCGATAACCGGCACTATATCTATACGCTCGACGATGGCAGCCAGGGAGATAATTTCAGCAATCTCACCTCGCCACGAACTCAACAGTGGGAAGTTGCCGATACCGGCCAGCCCGGTTTGGACGGCGTACCTGACGGTCGTCTCAATATGAATGGCATGAGCTGGGAAATTGACTTCGCTCTCTCCTATGAAGCGAAACCGACACTTCTCATTCCCTAGCGTCTTGATCCCCCCAATACGAGCAGGAGCCGTGGATAATGGCTCCTGATTTCTCCTTTCGAATGGAACATCAGTCTTCCCCTCCCCCCTTTCTCGAAGGTAAGAAAAGGTTGCAATACTGAACAGCCACTTTCTAACACATTTCACTACAATCAAGATGAGTTACCGAAGAATTCGTCGACCCTGCTCTGCGGTAAAGGTATCTATTTCATTGCTATTTCAGACTGATTCAGAAAGTGGTCAGGCAAGTTAGGTTATACAAGATACCTATCAACTATTTACACCAATAATAACAACAGAGACAAAATGGCATTGTGATGAATACACGCAGTATCACGCTATACACTTTATCTGGGGTTACGGCACTCTTTGGCTCCGGCTATGCAACCGCAGAAAGTATTACCCGGTTTGATGACTACGGACCGTTGAGAACGTACGCCCAATCTCCCATCCAGTCGAATAGTCTGACACCACTTGTGCGCAGCGGCTTTAGCTACCAGCCCGGAACCGTAGAGGTCTATACTACCGGGACCATTGCCAGTGTCTGGGCACATACCGATGAATACAACGCCGACTATTACCAGAATGCCATATCCGTTGGCGGCCAGTGGCAGATCAATAGCAAATGGCTCGTCGAGCTCGACTACACCTACCGGTTTTCTGCCAACAACCATCTGGACAGTTTGACCTCCGCCTTTCATGACGTATTTGGTATCAGCCAAAACGGGCGCGATGAAGTAGGCAAACACTCTTTTGATATTTCGGTTCCCCAGTACGGTGTCGAAATACATGACTTCAACCGCGAAACCCTCGGCAGTGCGCTGACCTTCTACACCAGCTACCAGTTACTGGAAACCAAACGACACGGCTTATCGATCGGCGGCTCACTGTACTACAACTATGTACCAAGCGGTCCGTTTGCAACCAGCAACTTTGAGCAGGCGATGCAGCTCAATTACAGCTATCGACGTGACAGGCACATGTTTTACAGTATGCTTGGCCTGTCATATCGCAATGACGACGAGGTACTTGGTAATATCCCCTATAACTCAGTGGCCCTGTCGTTCGGTGCCGGCTATCAGTTCCAGTTAACGGAAAAGCACCGGCTACTTGCTGAGTACCATATCTATGAAGGGGCGACCGATGCCGCTTCCGATCTGTCCAAGCCGTCCAATGAAATTCTGCTCGGCTATCGTTACCACATGAAGCGTAGCGCCATTGAGTTCTCGATGATCGAAAATGTCTTTAATATGGATAACAGTACCGATATTGCCTTTACCCTCGGCTATCGACACCGTTTCTGATTTACATTGTAAACTCTGCCGTCATTAGCTAAATCTTTTCCTTGTTTAGCATATTCTCCAGATCGCGCTCGAAACGCTCTATCAGGTAGTCGATGAAGATCCGTAGCCGTTTAGGGAGCAGCTTACGCTGCGGATAGACAAAGCTAATGGGGGCATGAGGCATTTCCCAGTCAGGCAGCAATTGCACTAGCCTGCCAGCAGCAAAATGTTCGCGACAGAGAAACTCAGGCAACATGGCAACGCCCAAACCATCCAGACAAGCCATTAGCGAAGCTGTGATGGTATTGACCCTCAGCCGGTAAGGTAAATCAATATAGATTTCATTGTCGGCTTGCATCAAATGCCAGTTGGGCATCTTTACAGCCTTATTGTAAATTTTCACCTGCTGATGGGGCGCTTTAAGATCAGCGGGAGTCGTGATCGGTCCATACTGCGCGAGATAGTCCGGACTGGCTGCCATCACTCGCTTTGTCGTATAAAAAGGGCGGGCAACCATACTGGAATCAGAGACCTCACCTACCTGGGCATACAAGTCAATACCTTCCCCTATGATATCCACTTCACGGTTGGTCAGTTCAAAGTGTACGGTGACATTGGGGTACAGTTTTAGAAAGTCGTTGATGTAAGGACCAAAGACCTTCTGTCCTAGCTCAACGGGCATCACCACGTTCAGCCGTCCTCTGATCAAATCCTGATTAGCCGTGACCTCCAGCTCGGCCTGCCCCAAAATTTCAAGCATCTGCAGGCATGACTGATAGAAAGCTTCCCCTTCTGGCGTCAGGGTCAGACTCCGGGTCGAGCGCGTGATCAAGCGCACACCTAAATGTTGTTCAAGCTCAGCCACTTTACGGCTTACTGTCGACTTAGTTAAATCCAACATTTCCGCAGCTTGGGTAAAGCTTCCACATTCAACAACTTGAGAGAAAATAGCAACGGTATTGAGGTCCATTCTGCCACCAATTAATTAGATTTCTGCAACAGTGTTTCCTTTTTTTCCTATCCAATCAACTAATCATTCTCGCTTACACTTTGTAACACAAAAAAATCTCAATTAATCACATCATCAATAGAGGCCTCCATGACAGATACCCCACAACACAAGAAGAGCAAAGCGCCGCTGATCGCAACCTTCATCATGCTGGCCCTGGGTCTTGGTGCCGGGGGGTATTGGTTTAGCTACGGACAGTACTTCGAATCGACGGACAATGCCTATCTTCAAGGCGATATCACCAACATCAGCCCCAAAATCTCCGGCTATATCACCGACTCTTTTGTTATCGATAATCAAACGGTCAAAGCCGGCCAGCTACTGGCCCAAATAGATGATAGGGACTTTATTGCAGCCCGTGACAAAGCCGAGGCAAACCTTGCTGTCAGCCAGGCAGCTATAAACAACCTGAATGCCCAGCAGCAATTACAGAAGACCAAGATCCGTCAGTCAGAAAGCCAGATCGCATCAGCCAGTGCCGAATATGAACGGGCGCAACAGCAAGTTAACCGCACCCAAAGCCTGCTCAAACGTAACTACTCCTCACAAGATGAGCTCGATAGCGCCACTTCACACCTGAAAGTGACCAAAGCCCAGTTCGACGAGGCGTCCGCCAGCTATCAAGCCGCCAAAGATCAGTTGGCTGTGATTGCCAGCCAAATCGTACAGGCAGAAGCCTCTGTCGACGAAGCCAATGTCCAGCTTGAGCAGGCACAACTCAACTTAAGTTACACCAACATTTACGCGCCTGTTGACGGGATCGTCGGCAAGCGTAGCCTGCGTGTGGGCTTATATGTCCAGCCAGGCATGCCGTTGATGAGTCTGGTTCCTACTTCGGATGTATGGATTGAGGCCAACTTCAAAGAAACTCAGCTGGCAGAGATCCATCAAGGACAAAGAGTCAAAGTCGAGCTGGATGCGTTTCCCGGCCAGCCACTGGAAGGAATTGTTGACAGCTTTTCTCCGGCAACAGGTGCTAAGTTTGCCTTGCTGCCCCCAGAGAACGCCACAGGTAACTTCACCAAAATCGTTCAGCGGGTACCTGTAAAAATTACCATCGCCGATCCAGCCCAGCTCCAGGGCCGATTAATCCCGGGGCTATCTGTTGTTGCCACTGTCGATACCCGAGGCTAGCACATGAGTACGTCAGACACCCTCAGTGAGCTGCCATCACAGGCTAAAGAGACAGCTCAGGATCAGGTACCTCGCCGCCACTGGATAGCCTTGATCGGCGGGCTGATTGGTGCATTCATGGCTATTTTAGATATCCAGATCACCAACTCTTCGCTAAAAGATATTCAGGGTGCATTGTCAGCCACTCTGGACGAGAGCTCATGGATCTCAACCTCTTATCTGGTCGCAGAAATGATTGCGATCCCATTGAGCGGCTGGCTATCCATGGCGTTGGGGAAACGTCGCTATCTTACGTGGACAACGGTAATCTTTACCCTGTCTTCACTACTGTGCTCCATATCATGGAACATGACCTCAATGATCATGTTCAGAGCGCTGCAGGGCTTTAGTGGCGGGGCATTGATCCCGCTGGCATTTTCGCTGGTGGTACAGCTGCTGCCAATCCATAAGCGGGCGATAGGTATGGCAATGTTCGGAGTTACTGCAACCTTTGCCCCGTCTATTGGTCCAACGCTCGGCGGCTGGCTAACAGAAAACTTATCCTGGCACTACATTTTCTACATCAATATTCCGCCGGCCATATTGCTGATCACCATGGTACGCTACGGCTTGGACGATGAACCTCTCAATATTCAGAGCCTGCTAAGAGCCGATTGGGTTGGAATCATCACCATGGCGCTTGGCCTGGGATGTCTGGAGGTGGTACTGGAAGACGGCAACCGAGAAGAGTGGTTTTGCTCCGACTTTATCGTCACACTGTCAATCATTTCGGCAGTCAGCCTAGTGTATTTTGTGATCAATGAGCTGCAACACAAGAAGCCGCTGGTCAATTTGCGCCTGCTTAAAAACGGACAGTTCGCCATGTCTTGCCTGGCCTATTTGATCCTGGGCATGGCTCTACTCGGTTCGATATATGTGCTGCCGCTCTACCTGACACAGATTCAACACTACAACGCACTGGAGATCGGCGAGATCCTGATGTGGATGGGCTTTCCGCAGCTGTTGATTTTTCCGCTGGTGCCAAAACTGACGAACATATTCAAGCCGAAGTACCTGGTGACATTTGGCTTCGTGATGTTTGGGCTAAGCTGCTATGTCAACACTCACATGAGCGTTGATTTTGGCGGGCAACAGCTGATTTTTTCG
The DNA here is from genome assembly GCF_050336885.1 of Photobacterium kasasachensis. Classification (NCBI taxonomy): domain Bacteria; kingdom Pseudomonadati; phylum Pseudomonadota; class Gammaproteobacteria; order Vibrionales; family Vibrionaceae; genus Photobacterium; species Photobacterium kasasachensis. The sequence continues at coordinate 983,353 of NZ_JAKJSH010000004.1, read as the reverse complement.
ATGCTGCTTCGTGCTATCGGCAGCCCTTTTATCATGGTGCCGTTGTCACTGGTCGCCATGCAGGGGATCAGCAAGGCAGACACACCGGACGCATCGACACTGACCAATGTGATGCGAAATCTCGGTGGTGCGTTCAGTATTGCGATTATCGCGACAATGCTCGACAACAAAACTCGCGAACATCTCGCACATATCAAAGAATCGATACCCAGCGTCAGCTCCAACGCCTGGCAGCAGCTGTTGCAGCAAAGCAGCTACTTTGTCCAGGCAGGTAGCGACTCTGGCACGGCCATGGTACAAGCCCAGGCATCCCTGGTGGCAACAATGCAACGTGATGCTGCCATCATGGCCTACAACGACGCCTTTCTGATGATGAGTGCCTTTTTAGCACTAGCCGCCGTCCTGATGCTTGGCTCAAAGAGCTAAGCATCAACTCCTCCCAAATGTACCCCAGTGAAGCCTGTAGCCATATTGTCATGTCTTTTTCAAACAGGCCTCACTGGTTGCCAGGCTGCTGTTTAGTATTAACATCAATGATGTAGCCAAAGATATCCCGGACATCATCATTAGAAAGTATCGCCCCCCAGGCCGGCATCCCCTTATAGATAAAAGCGGCAACAACCAAAGGTCATTGCCGCTCTATTGTAAGTCACAAATTGTCTATGATTTACGCCGTTGCCAATTGCGGTGTTATCGCTTTAGGTTTCCGCTGTGCCAATACTACACCAGCCAATACCATGCCGCCGCCGATGTAATGATAGGCGGCAAGATGCTCACTCAGTATCACACTCGCGATGCCGGCCGTAAACACTGGCATCAAGTTCATAAACATCGCCGTACGGTCCGCCCCCAAACGCTGGATCCCTTGCATCCAACACCAAGGCGCAATCACCGATGCCGGAATAGCTGCATACATGATCAATGGCAGTGACTCAGCTGTGATTGCAACCCGCTCGCTGCCCATCAATAAGGGAACAAGCATCAATACCGCCAATACGCCTTGAACATAAACAGACTGCCAGGTACTCAGTGGCATCTGCCAGCGTTTTAACAGCACGCAATATAATGCGTAGACAAACGCCGCCAACAACAACAGGGCATCACCAACAGTGATCCCTTGCGCAACCAGCTTACTGATGTCGCCATGGCTCAGCATCAAGACCAACCCACCCAGCGACAATACAGCACCGACAATGGCCAACGGCAACAGGCGCTGTCCCAGCAAGGGCACACTGAGAAACATGCTAATAAGCGGCACTAACGAGATGATTAATGCCATATTGGTAGCCGTTGTCGTTTCCGCCGCAAAGTAGCCCAATGACTGGTTCAGCACCATGCCCAGTAACGCCAGAAAAGCTAGCTTAGGAATATATGGTCGTATAGTTGACCAATTGCGCCACACCGACCCCAGGACAAACGGTGTCAGTACTAACATGGCTACAAACCATCGGTAAAAAGATATAGCACCCGGATCTATCACACTGAACGAAAGCTTGTTAACGATGGCATTCCCTGCCCAAATTAAAACGGTAAGTAATGGAAATAAGTAGAACATGGTCTGCCTTTAGCCTTTAGATTGCTTTTTCTAGTCGTCACTGCATGAATCATTATTCATGTACGTCATAGTTTGGCAGGTCATCTTTGATATAAATATCTTTAAAAAGACATCATAGCTCTATTGTCAGACATTTAGGAGAATTCTCCGTTCCACTAGCCCTCTACTCTTACTGAAAGAACCTTAACAATAGACTTAAGGCATTGAATACAAATAATTACACAGACATCAACCTGTATAATATGAGAATCATTCCTGATGAGAAAGAGTGAACTTTCTCAGAGGAAAAGAAAGTAAATGGTTGATTTTTAGCCTACGCGACTGTAGCGTGGTCGGACCAGATTGTATTTGAAAAAGGAATTTTCAATGCGTAAAAACCTGAAGACATACCAGCGTTTGTCCGGCCTCCCATTCGGACGTCAGCTTTTTACTTTCATCGTCTGCCGTGTGGCTCCTTACTTTTCCTCAATCAAACCGCAAATTCGAGAACTCAAACCCGGCTATGCGGAAGTAACGATAAAAAAACGGCGAAAAGTAACGAACCACATCAACACTGTCCATGCTATTGCCATGTGTAATATGGCTGAGCTTGCCGGTGGAATGATGACTGATGTCAGTGTACCGACAACAAGCCGCTGGCTACCGGTTGGAATGACGGTAGAATATCTGAAAAAAGCCACCACCGATCTTACAGCAGTTGCAACAGGAGACGGGATCGAGTGGGAAACGGGAGGCGATAAAATAGTGCCGGTCGAAGTCACGGATACTGAGGGAAACCTTGTTTTCCGGGCCGAGATCACCATGAATGTTCGCTTGGCCTAAATCTACCTGTTAACTAAACACCACAAAAAAGCCGCTTCATAACGCGGCTTTTCTACTCTCTGGCTACAAGGACTGACAAAGTCAGGCAATTGACAACAGAATCTAGTCACTTGGTGAGATGAACAATGTCTTGGCTAAACGAGCAAGGTTATAGGCATCCACATAGCCTGAGTGCTGACGACCTTCCCATTCAACACCCGCCATGTCCATCGCCGCACGCTGACCACAGCGTTTATTGTTGACATGACGCTGAAGGCGAAACAAAGTTGCTAAGTTTAGGTACTCATTAAAAGGAACCTTGAGTCCTTTCTCTTTGCACTCGGCACGCAGAATCAAGTCATCCCGCCCCCAGGCGGCATAAATCTTATGGCGGCCACCAAACTTCTGCTCGATAGACTTCAAAATCGTTGCCAATGGCTTACCGTTTTTGGCTATCACTTCAGGCTTGATACCTGTCAGCTCAGTACAAAACGGAGAAATCTCATCATGCTCCGGCTTCACATAATGCTGTGCGCGACGAACAATCTCACCGGTTACCAGATCCAGCTCGGCAACACCGATCTCGATAATCTCTCCAGTTCTCGACTCCCGACCATCATTCCAACAACACATTTCGAGGTCAAAGCAGACAATACGATTAAAATTCATTACATTTCCGGCACAACACAAAAACTGGGCTGGAAGGATACCATCTGGGGCGCTTTTCACCAAAGAGGAGGGCGTGAATAAACACTATTAGGCTGCTGATAACAAGGTAACTCGCTGTAATGAATGGGGCTACAACCATGACGATGCAGAGAGGATTAATGCCCTCATCGCTTCAGGCTAAACGCCAGAATGCTGTTAACGAGTCACCTAAGGTCAAGCAAGAGGTCACACAAAGGGTCAATCATAAAGGTCATACAACTAGCCCTACTCAAGGCACTAAAGGAACGCTGCACTTCTCGATGCAGAAGAAAGTGAATACCTATTACCTGCGTATTCTTCATTACACGGGGAGTCCCAATCGGAAGTCTGTCACCGTGTCACTAAGGACAAGCCAGCGTTATCGGGCAGTGGGTAATGCGGATTATCTGAAAGAACGGCTGATTGATGGGATTGGGCATTATACGGACTTTGAAGATGTCAGGACGACATCTCGGACTATCGCCCGCAATGAGCTGAGTAGTGAGCGGGAACGGCATGACTGGTTCGCGACAGATAGCCGCCAGATTGTTCGTAGAGTAGTTCCTGGGCGCCGTAATAGTCATGACAGAGCATTATCTCACCAGCATGCCCAGTTAGTTCCAAAGACGGTAGAGCCATCAGAACGTGAACCGAAAATCACGATTACATCCCTGATTAAGCAATTCATTGCAGACAAGATTGCTTCCCGTTCATGGAAGTCCTCTACTGAGTACTGCCGAAAAGCCTCGTTCACCACACTAGAGAAGTTCATCAGGAAGCTTGGCTTGCATACTAAGCACCTGACGGACATCAAGAGAAACGACCTCATCAAAGTCAGGCAAGCGATGATTGATGATGGCTTTAAAGCATCAACCGTCAACCTGCGTATGGGTGATTTTGTATCGCTGTTCGAATTTGCGGAGATAAATGAACTTATAGACAAATCACCAGCAATTAAGCTGAAAATCCGTGAAAATTCGCCTATCAACAAGAAAGAGAAAGCCAAGTCGATACCGACGAAAAGCATTCCCGCGTTGCTACAACACATTGATAACTTCGCAGTGACTCGAAGAGTACAAAAGCCCCACTCCCCTTACCTTGGCTGGATTGCCCGTATTGAAGCGATAACAGGTTGTCGGATTGCAGAGCTTACACAGTTAAGAAAAGCTGATGTAAAACAAACGGACGTTGGGAACTGGTATATCTCTATACATGAGGACTATGACGGCAACTCAGTCAAAAATTCAAACTCAATCCGTGACGTCCCGCTTGTGGATGGCGCTTACGAATTCGACCTAAGAGCTTTTATAGCCGAAGTGGTTGAGACACTTGATGATGATATGGATTACTTATTCCGAACCAAAGGCAAGGCACGGAACACGCTGAGTAACTGGTTTAGCCTGGCTATGAAACACTTCAAAGGCAAACTGACCAACTCAATATCTTTCCATTCGTTCAGACACTCACTTAGTACCTTGTGTCTTAACAAAGGTATGCCGGAAGCATTCACCAAACTGGTGCTTGGGCATGCAGGAGGAACGATTACTTATGGGTTATACGGGGCGGCGGGGGTTAATATCGATGTTCTGTATGATGAGCTGGTGAGCAAAGTGTTCAAATTGGATAGCTGTTAGAGCTAGGGAGGGGGGGATGGACCACAGCAAAATACCCCCTCCCCCCTTCACATATGCCTATCCAAAATGTGACCGATTTTCAAAGTCCGAAACTTTGATAAGTAGCGCTAAATATTACTAGTTCGTTGATAGATGATACTCATCAACCCAAAGCTCCCCACCACCTCGTCTACAAAGCCCAAGTCATTAACTTGTTCTACAAATAGCACCTTGATTCACATAACGTTGAGCAACACCAAAGAAATCTAGACATGTAATGATAGAATTGCCTGCTTTTAGACACTCATGTGGGCTCTATGTGCCCAAGGGCGGTAGCATTGCATTTTGATACTGAATAGGTATGTCTACAGTTAGTTTTGATCGTGGTTCAAGTCGCAGGGCACTTATGAGGATATACGAAAGCAGGTCGCATATTTCGTTCATATATCTACCGATATGCAGGAGATTTACGATCTGGGTTCGTTAGATAAAATGTTATGCACCTAGAGCAAAGTATTATTTTTGTTGTAACTTCATCGCTCAATACCAAAATTTCTCAGGCCATTCGTTCATTAATAGGCTGCCGCTTGGCTCCGGGGAAAAGCGTGTTGGAAGTCTCTTTGTTGTCTTTGAGTACAAATCCTCAGGCTCCTGTTTAACACCCTTTTTGTTCCGTGGTTTCAGGAAACAGCGATCCCTTTGGCTTTCAGCTTCAATGCAGGGCAGCCAATCAAGTTTGGTATCAGGCAGGTAAGAAAGCTCGGCTGGCTAAAAGTTTCTGAAAGTTATCTGCGCTCTTAAGTCCAGTATTCGTTGTTGTCCCGGCGAAAGGAGATCATATGCGGACAAGTCTTCGCCCAAGTAGGGACAGCATTCTAGGATGGAGTTGCATAACAAAAGTCACCATGTCGACCCGTTACACTCGGCATTTTTGGTATGACTTGGCTTGGGTGTATACGGTATTCAATTTCGGCATCTGTGCTACGGGCGCATGTGCCTAGGCGTTATGGCATTTAATTTAGCTTCATTATTTTAAGTTAATAAATATTAAAGAAAGGATATGTGATGAAAAATTTTCTACTTGCAGCAGTCGGTGTGGTTGTTTTGTCTGGTTGCGGTTCACCTCGCTATACCGCAAAACCAATCGAAACGAATGTGAATAATGTAGAAGTAGTAATAGTTAATGACAAAGATACTCGTGACGGTTTCCAAAATACAATGGAGTCATGGCTAAAAATAAATAACTATAACTATACAATTTTACCTGATGGTTCTAAACATGATCTAAATAAACTAACTCTCGAATATGAGGGGCACTGGGGATGGGATCTTGCATTATATTTGAAAAATGCTGAGATCAATGCATTTCAAAATGGTCAAAGAGTCGGCGAGGTAAAATTCAAAGTCCCATATACGGCAAATCCAAATAAATTTGGCGACGGTGCTGAGCGTATCGGCTACATGATGGATACTCTTTTTGGTCAAATCACAGCTGATGAAGCGACGAAGAAAGTCAATTCTTCAAACCACCAAAAGTAAAATTGCCATAACAAAGCAATCAAGGTGACCCGTTACACTCGGCGGTTATGTTATGAAGTTCTGTGTGCTTTGTTAGTTTAGTGTGGGGCACCTTATTGCAGACGTTATGGCTTTAAAGCACGGGCAACGTGGTTTTCGTTTCAGGTTTTGCGGGTCAAGCTTTCAATTTTTGGCTAAGGGTTATCAGGATTTAATCTTTGCTATCTTGCTCGAAGCTTCTGATTTATATCTGTTGGTAAAGAACAATTCTTTGTCCAATGGCTACTGATTTTGCTAGTTGGTTCATGAAGTTATGTATCAATTTCTGTTCGGGTTTAATCGGTAGGGTAAACTGGCAGGCGTTCGAGCAGATATTTCTGTAGCGGCAGAGTTTCTGGTAAGTGATTCAAATCCCTTGTGTTTGCCCTAACAAGGCAATCAAGGTGATGCTTTACACTCGGCGGTTATTACTGAAAATATCAACGTAGTGATACTCACCTCATCACTACCAAGGTATTGTCGTCCACCTACATATCGCTTTCTGTAAATGCTATCTCTCAAGAAGCCCTACAAACCCGAGAAATTCATTGAGTCATTTCAGTTCGTAGGCTTTATAGGGTTCGTAGTAGGCTGGGGGCACTCTTGACGGAAAAACTTACCCGAACTTATGCCCTGTTGCAGTTTAGTTCAATCTATCAACAATAAAAAGTAATCGATGATTTGACCTACTTTTCCTAATATCAATGCATCGATATTAATCAGGCCTTACCATTGTGAGGTTATTTCTCATAATAGAGCGAAAGCGAAGCACCAAAAGAGCGTGTGTAATCAGACTTAATACATCTTAATACTCCTTTAGATTGAAATTAAGCTGATGATTTTTAAGTAATAAATGTTTCAATACCTAGTTAGGAGAAAGTGGGTTGGTTTATATTTATCTTGTAGTTATAAGGAGTAAATATGACAGGTATTAAACATGTCCCCACCCTTGGTGAGTTTCATAAAGTTGTTTGTGATTCGTTGGGCTTATGGAGTGATGAAAAAATAGAGGCAACATTCTATGTACCAGCAACAGAAAAAGAACGCAGACAAGCGTTACAGGATTCGTTCTCGTTGGTGGCGGCAAAAAATCATAGTGAGGTTTATATTCAAGAGTTGCTTAATGCAACTCGTCAACTAGCCCCTGATAACAAGCTAGTATCTAAACAGCATAAGACTATCAGATCATACGTCATTCAATACGCGAAAAATGATTTCAGCACTATTGAGGAGTACAAAGAATTTCAGAATTATGTGCTGCAAGTTATTGGAGAGCGATATCCTGAACATGAAACGGCTCATTTAGCGAAAAACTATTATCTACATGCTCTTGAATATTATCGAGAGTGGGTCAGAGAGTTTATGATAGTTGATGGAGCTATCCCCGAAGCTTACCAATATTTCGTTAACAATGTCCTGAAATCTATCATCATTAGCTTAGTTTCTCACCATGCTTTAGGCGATAGAGACTGGTTGCAAGAGACACTACAAGATAATTGGCCAATGCGCCGCTTAATCGATGAACTCTTGGCAAATGCAGATAGCTCAATCTACAAACTTAGTCAGTACCATACAGAAGCGAAAGCCAGTAAAAGTGTAGAGTTCACTGACATACAAGGTAGCAATGTTGATACTGCAGCCAAACAAGTCATCGAGCGGCTTTCACAATTTAAGAGAGTTAAGTGGCGTATCTATCTTAAAACGATTAAACCTGTACAGAAATTGACACCAGCTGAATGTGATGATGCTTACTTTACTGCCTCTGCCTTAGGTGCGTTTGTCATCCATTATCTCAATACGCACTTGAATGACAATCAATGTGAACCTATGTGGGATAAGAAATTTAGCTACCCGTTGTTGGGTGAAACTACGATGGAATCGGCCAGTGAAGTGATTGATTACGCAATGGAACAGGAGCTACCTGAATCCGAGCAATTAATATTATTTGAAATGGCCAAAGCTAAGTTAAATGAGTATCAAGACGTACTAGATAGTTATGGCCTTATTTTAAATAAGGCAGATAATATCCCTAGCGTCTTAGAGTTCACTTATGGTGAGGGAGAGCAATTTTCAATTAAAGAGTGGAGTAAAGGCCTCACATTCAAACCAAGCTGGGTTGAGCATTGGATTAAGGCCAAGAATGCTGTAGCTACTGGTGAATCTATTATTGCGACAAAGCACTACATGGAAGTGTTGAAGGGTGCTAAGTACTGTTCAGGCCCATTGTGGATGTTGTTATTTTTCGAAGTTTGTTGCTTATGTAAAAAAGAGGCCAGAGAGGTAAGTGAAGAGCTGTTTGATGCTCACTATGAACTGTTGGGATCGCAAGTTACCGCTTATGCGAAACTACTAGGGTATCTACCTGATAGTGGACGGAACCCTGAAACGCTTATGCCTAATCCGTTTACGATTAAAGAGACATTCATTATAAAGAAGGTGCTACAACTACTAAATAATGGATTCTTGCCAACTCCCAAGGTGTAGTGGTCAAAAAATTTGGCCACGTAGTTGGTGGCCATCCATACAAAAAATAATCCGTATTTCTCTAATTTAGCATAAGTCCTGAAACACTTTTGTCCAGAGGTGTGCTGACGCAGACTGTAGTGGTTTAATGATCCCGGACACCAAATTAGGTGGTAAAGTCTCCATCGTAAACGAGGTGTTCAATGACAAAACGACAACGACGTACATTTTCTTCTGAATTCAAAATGGATGCTGCGAGCTTGGTTCTTGACCAAGGCTACTCAATAGCAGAGGCAGCACGTTCTCTAGATATTGGAGAGACAGCCTTAAGACGCTGGGTCGATCAACTAAAGATTGAACGTGGTGGAATCACCCCAACCACCAAAGCTCTGACACCTGAACAGCAGAGGATTCAAGAGTTAGAAGCTCGAATTAATCGCTTAGAAAGAGAAAAGTCCATACTAAAAAAAGCTACAGCTCTCTTAATGTCGGACGAACTCGAACGTTCTCGCTAATTGACCAGTTAAGGGAGCATGAACCGGTCAAAATGCTTTGTGAATTGTTCGATGTAGCTTCGTCCTGTTACTACGAGTTTAAGCAGCGAAAGCCGGATGCTAATCGCATTCGGTTAGCTAGCCGAACTAAAGAGCTCTTCAATATGAGCCGAGGTGCTGCAGGCAGTCGAACTCTTGTCTCTATTTTGCGCTCAGAGGGCTTCGAGACTGGTTGATTCAAGGTACGAAAGCTCATGCAAAAAGCTGGTTTGGTGAGCAAGCAACCAGGCTCGCATCGCTATAAGCAGGCTAAGTCAGAGCGACCAGACATCCCGAACCTGCTGAAGCGTGAGTTCTCTGTTGTTGCACCAAATCAAGTTTGGTGTGGCGATATTACCTATATCTGGTCAGGTTCAAAATGGAGTTATCTAGCCGTCGTACTAGATCTATTTAGCCGACGTGTTGTGGGATGGGCGTTATCAAATAAGCCAGATGCTGATTTGACTTGCAAAGCCTTGGATATGGCCTGGGAACAACGAGGGAGACCTAACAGCGTAATGTTCCACTCAGACCAAGGGTGCCAATATAGCAGCCGTCAATATCGTCAAAGGCTTTGGCGATATCGAATTACTCAAAGTATGAGCCGTCGCGGTAACTGCTGGGATAACGCTCCTATGGAGAGACTATTTAGAAGCCTGAAAACCGAATGGGTACCAGCAACAGGTTACCTGACCCAGACACAGGCTAAGAGAGACATCAGCTATTACTTGATGGACTACTACAATAGGCAACGGCCGCACCAAGCCAATGATGGGCTGTCGCCAGTTAATGCCGAAAATCAGCTTAAAACAATGTCCGGAATCTGTTGACCACTACATTGGTACAGAGTCTGAGTTTAGTGAGAATTATTTATCTATTTATACAGAACCTGAGAAGAATTACTTCATCCGTAATTACATCAAAATGGGGGGGGTTGTAGGTGGAGCTAACCTTGAACAAATTGAAGAAAGTAAAGGAAAGGAAGCGATACTTAGTCTTAAGCGAGCTCAGTGACACTAAAATTAAAGTGCGCTTAGCTGTTACTTCATATAACACCTGTAGTGTCAATCTACGATCAAATGAAATATAGGCTGCTTATGCAGCCTTTTTTGTACTTACTATTGGAGATACCACTAATCCTCGCGGCAGACCTCAGCAATCATACGCAAACGACGCTGTGGCTGGGCTACAAACGGGTTGGCGCTATCCCATGCGTACCCGGCCAAAATAGAGCAAATCATCTGTTTTATCTTAGGCTCCGGTTTTTCATGAAAAATCACATCTTGCAGTTCACCGGTATACCAGCCTTCCACATACGCACGAAACGTATCGACCCCTTTCATTAAAGCATCCGCATAATCACGTTGCCAATCAACAGCTTCTCCGTTGAAGTGTTTGATCAACAGATCCGTGGCCAGCTCTGATGATTTCATCGCAATAGTCACCCCCGATGAAAAAACAGGATCCAAAAACTCACCCGCATTACCAAGCAAGGCAAATTTATTGCTGCACAATGTAGTGACATTGGCAGAATAACCGCCAATCTCACCTACAGGGTTGGGGTACTCAGCCTTATCTAACAACGAGCGTAACCCTGGCTCTTCACTTACCAGTAGCTTAATAGCTTCAACTGTGTTGTCTGGGTATGCTTCAAAAAAAGCAGGTTCACCCACAACACCGAATGAACAGGTACCGTTGCTAAATGGGATCAACCAATACCACACATCACTATTCTCAGGGTGCACAGAAATCAAAATTTTATTACGATCATAGTCCTCGTTGGCTGGCATCGTCGTATCAATATTATCAACCACATGAGTGAAAATCGCTTTACGCTCTGGCAGACACGATGGCTCTTCCAACGATAATAGACGCGGTAACACACGTCCAAATCCGCTAGCATCAAGTACAAAATCAGCTTCTAATTGATATGTCTGCAGATCCGCATCAAGCACGGTTAAAATGCTGATATCATTGGCCATATCTATTGCAGTCAATGAATGCTGATATCTGATTTCCACGCCTTGTATTGCCGCTTCATCGGCCAAAACTTTATCAAACTGTGCACGCTGTACCTGAAATGTGGTACCTGCCCCAGAAGTAAATTTTTCAGTAAAATTAAAGCTAGTGTACGCGCCTTTACGTCGAAATGCCGCACCATCTTTAAACTGAAAACTGGCAGCATTAACTGCCGACTCCATGTTGGCTTTCTTGAGCACTTCCATGCATGCTGGCAGCAAACTCTCACCAATTGAAAACCGAGGAAACACACTTTTTTCGAGCACAACGACATCAATACCCTGCTGATGCAACAAAGCAGCAGCCACAGTTCCTGAAGGCCCGGCTCCAATTATGGCAACCTGTGTACGTTGTTTTTCTATCAACTGCTTTTCCTCTCTAGAACAAATAAGTAATAACTGCAATCACTGTACTTTCTCACACTATCGGCAATATTCAGCAACATCGTATCAAATTGTATTCTTGCCTATAAGACGAATCATTGTTAGGAGTAAAAAATGTTTACAGATACGCCTTCGATACAATGGCACGAAAGAATTTACTGATTTTCTCATTTTTTTGAGATCGATTTCATTTCCTCTATCGTACGATTTGTTAAGAGAGGGAGAAATAATAATGAAGTATATTTTGTTGTCTGTACTGTTCCTATATCTGCAAGGTTGTGCAAATAAAGCCTTTTTCTCACCATCCCAAGCAGCATCATTCAATCCAAATATACAATGGTTACCGTCATCCTCAGGCAGTAGCATTGCTTATCTGTGGCTCCCAGCAAATCCAACGCCCCCAGTAAAAGGTATTGTTGCTCACTTTCATGGCAATAGCGGTCACATGGAGGCCACTAAAGAAAAAGTAGATTGGCTTTCAGAGCATGGTTACGATGTGATGGTGTTCGACTACTCTGGGTTCGGCCACTCCTCCGGTAAAGTCAGTGATGAAGCTGCCTATTACGATGCCATCACAGTACTCCAATATTTAGCAACGGTACGCAGCGACACACAATTGCCGTTGTTTGTAATAGCCACCTCGACCGGAGGCAACATTTTCATGCGTGCTCAAGCCGATTATCCGGTAGCAATTGATGGCATGATCATAGACTCCTCCTTCACTAGTTATATCAATGAGGCTGAGTACATACTTAATAAAGGATTTCTAGGAAATTGGTATTCATGGCTAGCCCATGTCGTCATACGAGATGACTATGCAGTTGCTGATCGAATTACAGCAATACCGGAAACCAACAGTCTAGTGATTCATTGCGAAAGTGACAGTGTTGTACCAATTGCTTCGAGTGAAGCAATACACAACCAATTACTTGGTAATAAACATTTCTGGCGCTTTAGTGATTGTTCACATGCACGAGCAATGACCAATGAATTTCCTGACAATCAGCAACGTATAGTTGAATGGCTAGAACAATCAGTGGAGGAGTGGAAAATGTTTTGTACTCCTAAAAGTGTAATTGTTGGTTAGTGGTGAATGGGTAGGTGTCATTGGTTTGTACTCAACAAGGCTTTGGACAAAAATCAGTCTGATCGTTTCGTCATTTTTTGTTATCAATTTAAAACTCTATTCCTCTTTCTACACTTGTTCCTGTTCTTTCACACAATTACTCAGTGGCAACTAGTACCACTGAGTTTATGATGATTTTTATGACATAGCTAAGGCTATGATTCTTGAACAACTAAGCCGTTGTTTTCAGCCCAGGCAGCGAAGCCACCTTCAAGGTTTTTCACCGGACCCAGCCCCATATCAGAAGCCTTTTTGGCCGCATACAGTGAACGCAGTCCATGTGCACAATAGAACACATAGGTTTTGTTCTGAGCAAAAATCTTATGGTGTACAGGGCAATCCGGATCAATCAGAAACTCCAGCATCCCTCGTGGGCAGGTAAATGCCCCGGGAATGACGCCATGCTTTTTACGCTCTTCTGCCTCCCTGACGTCGACAAAAATATAGTCATCATGGTTATAGAGTGTTTTAGCCTCTTCAATGGAAATATCATTTATGAACCGATACGCTTCTTCTTTTAGCGCTTTGATCCCTTTAGTAATGTTTTGTGACATGTCTTTTTTCCGTAAAACTGATCGCTGCAGTTGATCTTTCTGTGAGTTGCAGGATTCATTTATTGACTATTAAGCCGTTGTTATTTGGTAAATTGGGCCTAGTGCCCATAGGTGGTCATCTCTGGTCGGAAGAGAGTTAAGTGCTACGACTAGAAGCAGGCTCGGTAAGCTCGCCATTTTTGTTAAACAATCCCTCAAGCATCAGGGTAATTGCGCCGTCACCGGTCACATTACATGCTGTTCCAAAGCTGTCCTGCAGTGCAAATATGGCAATAAGCAGCGCAACACCGGCCGGGTCAAACCCGAGGACACCAACAACGATCCCCATTGAGGCCATCACGGTGCCGCCCGGCACACCGGGAGCGCCGATAGCGAAGATACCAAACAGCAGAACAAATACGGCCATGGTACTAACTGGTGGGATAGCTCCGTATAACATCAGAGAGATCACCATAACAAACAGGGTTTCTGTCAGCACTGAGCCGCAAAGGTGAATCGTTCCGCCCAGCGGCACCATAAAGTCTACCGTTTCTTTGCTCAGCACCTCAGATTTCCGAGCCCCATTTAAGGAGACAGGAAGTGTTGCTGCACTGGACATGGTGCCGACCGCAGTCAAGTAGGCCGGACCATAATGTCTGACTACTTCCCAAGGGTTCTTACCTGAAATAATGCCTGCAATGGTATAGAGCACAATCAACCAGATGAGGTGACCGGCCAGAGCCAGTAATACCACTTTGAGAAACACCGGCAGTTGCTGTGTCAGCGTGCCTTCATAGGCCAAGCCAGCGAATGTCGAAGCAATAAACAGTGGAAGTATCGGGATCACGACAGACTTAATGACCTTCATCATCATACGTTCAAATTCATTCAGCGCTTTTTCCATCAACTCCGCTTTTGTTCCCAGCGCCGTCACCCCAAGCAGAATAGCCAGTACTAAGGCTGACATTACCGACATCACCGGCGGAATTGAAAGCTGGAAGCCTGCCTCCGGCAACTCATGAAGCCGCTCAATGGTGTCTGGAACAGAAAGGTAGGGGATAACTATCAGCCCTGCGATATAGGCAAAGCTCGCTGCGCCCACAGCCGACAAATAGGCGATGCCAATACCAGCTCCCAACATTTTGTTGGCGTTGTATTTGAGCTTGGTAATGGCAGGTGCAATAAAGGCAATAATAACCAAAGGCACGGTATAGAAAATAAACTGTCCGAGTACGTACTTAACGGACATAATCACAGACATTATGCCTTCACTGGCAGACAGGCCCGCGATCGAGCCTACTACGATGCCCAACAAAAGCTTAATGATCAGTGACCATTCACTTTTACTATGTTTTTCTGATTTCATGATGATTACTTGTCTGGTTCTCTTATGTTCTAGATAGGAGCCTGAGCTTTAACGCAGGATTCCGCTTATCGCGCCCAGAAGCAGGCGAAGTGATTCCTCTATTTGCTCTATGGATGCCGCAAAATTCATTCTGTAGTAATTTTCGTCTGGCTCTCCGAACCAGGTTCCCGGCGTCAGCGCCAACTTTGCTTCATCAGCCAGCAAAGCTTTGAGTTCTACCGAGTCTAGCCCCAGGCCGGAGAAATCAAACCAAATCTGGTTAGTTCCTTCAGGTTCAAACACCTTCACTTGTGGCAGGTGTTCACGCATAAAACTCACGATCCAGTTACGGTTGTTTTGGGTGTACTTAAGAAATGCCTCGAACCAAGCTTCACCATGTCGGTACGCCGCTATGGTCGCGTAGGTCGTGAATGCGTTGCCATGATCCAGTGACATGGAAGCTACGGTCGCTTTAATCCGATCTTTCAGGGCCGATTGATCAGTGTAGATATAACCGTTGGCGATACTGTTCAGACCGAAGTTTTTCGCGGGTGAACCAATGATGGTGATAGTTTGATCATAATCCAGAGAAGCGATACTGGTGAATACAGAGCCATCGAAGACGATATCGGCATGTACTTCATCGCTTACTATTAGCGTCTGGTACTTCCTGGCAATGTCTACCAACTTTTCCAGCTCGTGTTTGTTCCATACTCTTCCGACCGGATTATGCGGATTACACAGCAGCACAATTTTGACGTTCTCATGCTGTAACTGGTGTTCAAACGCCTCAAAATCCATAACGTAGTGCCCGTCCTCGATTTTCAGGGTATTGCCTACCGCCTTTCTCCCTGCCGATTCAATTAATCGGCGAAACTGGTGATAGACCGGCGTCTGGAGCAGAATGCCGTCACCAGTCTCGGAGAATTCCCGGATCAGCAGAGCAATTGCACTCAACACTCCCGGTACCTGGACAAACTGATTGGGATTCAAAGCCAGGCCATGCCTTCTTTGGTTCCAGTTTGCTATCTCCTTAAATACCGTTTCTGAATCAAACTCGTAGGAATAGGTTTCCCTATGTACCAGTTCCTGCATTGCCTGGGTGATGGGAGAGGCGATCGGAAACTCCATGTCTGCTATCCAATATGGAACAACATCATCAGTGCCGTAAATCTGCTTTAGCATCTGGCTGTCATTTTTAATAAATTTACTCGGTGCGTCTTTGTACTCTGGTTCAAATTTAAACATGCTTTTCTCCGTTTTTACTCTGTCGGTACAAATAAGACGAGAGTTAAAACAAAAAGACGCAAAATTTCCTGTCTCGGAGGATAAATTTTTTTTGCGTCTTATGCCGGGTTTCGCCGTCTTTAATTACAAGCAGCTTATCCGGCTTATGTTTAGTGATGCTGCTGATACTCAGGTAACTTATGGAGACAAGCGTGAAAAAAACTTATCGTGCAATGCAAATAACAAACCCCGGCATTCTTGAATTGGTAGACCGCCCAATACCAACGCCAGGTCAGGGAGAAGTGCTGATTGAAGTTGAGGCATGTGGCATCTGTGGTGCTGATGTTGGTGATATTGAAAATCCAAAGCCCGATCTTGAGGTGCCTCGTGTGCCGGGTCACGAGGTTGTAGGCCGCATTGCGGCAATCGGACCCGGTGCTAGCTCATACTGGAAGCCCGGGCAACGAGTTGGCGTTGGGCGCCTAGGCGGGCACTGCACTCAATGTGAGGCGTGTCGGCGTGGGCAGTTTCAGCTGTGTAGAGAGCAGCCGTTTGTTGGATCAACCCAGGATGGGGGTTATGCTGAGATGATGATTGCACGCGAGACCGGGCTGGTTTCTGTCCCGGACGAACTCGAGTCATCAGAAGCGGCTCCAATCTTGTGTGCAGGGATTGCAACGTTTAACGCACTAAAAAAATCAGGTGCGCAGGCGGGAGATCTCGTAGCGGTTCATGGTATAGGAGGGCTTGGCCACATGGCCGTTCAATATGCACACAAAATGGGTTTTAAAGTTGTGGCTATCGGACGTGGGAACGATATTTCACGAATGGTTGCCGACTTAGGTGCTCATATCTATATTGACAGTGATAAAGAGGACGTCGCCAAAAGATTGCTGGAGATGGGAGGAGCCCAGGCAATTCTATCTACAACGTCAAATTCCTCAGCCATCTCGGCTCTCATTCCAGCTCTTGCTCCTCAGGGGCGAGTTATGCTACTTGGGTTCAGTCATGAGCCTCTGGCGGTCCCGTTTGGACCGATGATCGCAGGAGAGCGGAGTGTTATGGGATCTATTACCGGCTCACCGTTCGAGAATGAGAAAACACTCAACTTTAGCGTTTTGTCCGGCGTACGACCGAAGATAGAAACCATGCCACTGGAGAGGGCCAATGAGGCTTATCAGAAGATGCAATCCGGAGATGCTGAGTTTCGTATGGTGCTGACCATGTAAGCGGAATCAGCTTTTTGCGATGAGAGATTCTGAATACCAAAGCTTCTCCTGTTGCGTTGTCAAGCTACCGGGGCTGGCAGGTGGCCATATTGGCCAGATGTTTACACTCTGGTTCTGGGTAGAAGTCAATGATGCCTTCACGGCCTGACTCGATATTGCAGTAATTTATCAGCAGTTCTTTGAACTGCTGCCTTCCCCTCTGCACCCGGCTTTTTACGCCAGAGAGCGACAGGTTAAGCTTATTCGCAATTTCCTGCTGTGTCATACCCTCCAGCTCTGCTAACGTCAGGGGTACTCGGTATTTCTCCGGCAAACACTGAAGCATCGGGCGCAAACACTGCCCGATCACTAGTAGGTTGGCTTCTTCCTCCGGCACCCTTTCCTCAACCACATCTTCGAATAGTTCATCGTATATTTTCTGTGAACGATAAAAGTCCATGATTACGTTATGGGTGATGCGGTACAGCCAAGACTTTATACTGGATTTGGATTTTAGCTGATGAAAGCTCATGCTCGCCTTAATGTAGACATCCTGCAGAATATCTTCGGTAGCATGGGTATCATCCACATATCTGGCGACGTATCTTCTAAGTTGCTCTTTGTGCTTTAACCATTCAGATAGCATACGCTTCCTCGGGTAGTGTTCTGCATGTTTCGATAGTACTAGAAGTGTGGTATGAAGTAAAATACAGAGCAGATCCTGCTATGTAGACTATCTTCACTTGATTACCCGTACAAAAGAAGCTGAGTGAATAAACAAGTGAGGATCTGCAGAGAATGGCAAAGCTAGAAGAATTTGAATAGTCCTGAAATCTTATAAGTGAAGCAGGTTTGGTGCTTAACGTTCAAGATTGTCCAAACAGAGAATCTCAGATTTTGTCTGTCGCATTACCTGCAACCATCTTACATATACTTATAAGCCTACACTCTAGTTAGATTGAAATATACTATTCATCCATACTGGGCTCGCATGACGCTCACCAAGCAAAAGGTAACTACGTGGTATTCATGAAACGAATTGAGCCACATAGATAAATGAGCTAGAGGCTTTGCTCCAGCTCATTTTATTTGGTTTAGGGGAAATTTGTAAAATAGTAAGCGCTATATCCCGCTATATTGCTGCGCTTCAGATGAGGTGGTTGTCGACACTAGTGTCAACGAATCCAAAATCCCTTTTCCGCTATGGATGCCACCTTCGTTTTCGCTTGCAGGCTTACTGCGGATCAAGTATCCCGCATAACCGTCGTATTGGGTGACAGGCTCACCGTTAAAGTAGGCAGTGAACAGGCCAATCTCACTGACCAGATCCTCCACCAACGTTTGCTGACCATCACGTACCGCAATGGTTGGCTTCTCGCGCTCATGAGGATACAAACGCTGCATCAGCGCCCAGGCATCGTACTCTTCTGGGATTAATTGACTCAGCTTGTCGCAGATATCCTCACCAAATACACAATGGCCGCCGCCTTCGCCCTGATTTTTAAGTACCCACTCTTGCTTGCTCGCTGCTGTGTTAAACCAGTCAATGGTGCCGGTATTGATTGGTTTCATGTCTGCTAGAACACTTTTCACCAATTGTGCCTCTTCAAGGTTAAGCCCCCAACGTGCATATTCATCCACGGGCATCATGGTCAGCAACATCTGCATGGATTTACTGGTTGCCAACTGCTGGCTGATGGTTGCATTTACCGCCACGTGGTGCTGCTCGATGAAGAGCCGGGTTTGGCTTAATGTATGGCAGCAGACCGACTCATTCAGCTCCGGCGCAAAGTAGTCGGTATATTGATAGCCCGCACGGAGATACACAACGTCAATAGCCCCCACACCTTCCAATATCAAGCTTTGGTTGTCTCCCGTTGAAAGTTGGGTGCTTAATTGGTCAAAGGTACGCCTTACGGTACGCAGTCCTAACTTTTGCAGCTCGACTTCAAGCAAATGCTGGTCATACACGTTGTCTTCGTTCTTTTGTACCACCATTAGAAACGTCGGCTTGCCTTGGCCATTCAAGTCCGTTTTAATCTTTCTTGCCGCCGTCGCAATACCGTAAGCAAGCTGCTCCAGCCCAACGTTATCTGCCGGTGTTGCCAAGTTGTCTTCCAACCAATTATGGTAAGTTTCTGGCCATTGGTTCTGCATAAAAGCATGGAACTCAGTCGCACGCTGACCAAACGGCGCCATGCCTGCCGCGATGCCATTAAACTCAATCACTTTTGCACCATGACGTCGGTCATCCATAAAGTCGGTGCGCATCAGAAGTAGCGGCTGGCGTGCAGGTAAGCGCCTGTCATTGATGTCACCGTGCGCTTTTTGGTGCAACGACATTAAACGGCCAAAAAATGGATCGGCTTTGGCCATATCGCTCAGTGTGGTTTGCAAAAAATCGTGGTCTTCCGAGACACTGCTGATGAGCCTGGTGATCAGTGGCGTCACTTTCAGTAGGTGTTCATACACATCACGTTCCATGGTCATTGGTGCAATACTGAACGGACAGTGCCTTGCGGTATTGTCGGATTGCCTAAATGCCACACCATGCATGATGGTCCATTCACAGGCGTCTTCAATTGCTTGCTGAGAAACAAAAGGGGGCTTTTCTGTCTTCATTGTCTTATTACTCTTAAATTCGATGACTCAGGCTGCGGTTGCTTCTGCTATGCCGAGTGTGTTGTTTTGATGTTCGTTTTCTTCTTGCACCTTTTGCGCGAGGTACAAGTCGCGGTAATCACCATCTTGGGCGATCAACTCATCATGTGTGCCGCTTTGCACTACTTTGCCTTTATTCATAACCAGTATTTGATCGGCGCTCTGGACGGTGGACAGACGGTGAGCAACAGTGATGACGGTTCTGCCATCTTGAATGCTCTCTAGTGCCTCTTTCACCGCTTCTTCGGTATCGCTGTCGATGTTGGCCGTAGCTTCATCCAGTAAGAAGATTTTCGGGTCATGAGAGATCGCTCTCGCCAACGCCAATTGCTGCTTTTCGCCAACTGAAAGTGACGCTCCGCCATGACCTGGCTGATGTTCGTAACCGTCTGCTAAGCGCTGGATAAATTTGTGCGCTTTCACCTGCTCTGCCGCAAACATGGCTTTGTCTTTGTCCGGTGTTTCATGCGACAGGTCGATGTTATCCAGCACCGAACCGCTGAAGATGGTTGGGTCTTGTGAGACCAAGCCAAACATCTTGCGAAGCTGAACCTCCGGAAACGATCCTATAGACTGCCCACCTACCAAGATTTCTCCTTGCTGATGCTGATAAAAGCGCATCAGTAGGTTAATCACAGAGCTTTTACCACTGCCGGAATGACCAACAATCGCGGTAAACTGACCGCCTTTCGCGGTAAAGCTCACATCGGACAGTACTGGCTTGCCTTCTTCGTAACTGAAATTCACGTTACGAAACTCAATATCGTGCTGAGCAGATAGCGGTACAAATTCCGTTGGACGGTGCTGCTGCTCCGAGTCATCATCCAACAACTCGAAAATGCGTTTCGATGACACGGTTGCCACCTGCAACTTGTTCAGCTCCATAGACAGCTGACGGAACGGGTCGAAGAAACGTTCGATATAGTTCAAAAACGCATACAGAGTACCCACCTCAACCACAGTACTGAGTGATGCACCGGCAAACCACGCCACTATGCCCGCTGCGGTAAGCGTAGATACCAAACGTGTTAACGGGTTGAGCATCAGACTGTCTATTGCAATAGATCTCTCTCGGAAATCAAACCAACGCTTGTTCTCCTGCTCAAACTTCTCTTTGAAGGCTTTTTCCTGACGAAACGCCTGAATCAACGCCATGCCCTGTAAAGACTCGTTAATCTGACCGTTGATGTTGCTGATTTGCACACGGATGCCTTCAAACACCTGCATAGAGATCTTGCGATACAGATGCATTGTCAGCAACAGTACTGGGATCAACACCAGGCTCAGCAACATCAAGCGCCAGTCCAGCAGCGCGATGGCGATAAAGATCGCACCAATACGCAAACTGCCCTGCACGATGGTTGGGACGGTCGATACAAACATGTTGCGTAAAGCTTCGGTATCATTGGTGATGTATGAAACCAACTTACCCGCAGGCAGCTTGTCGAACGTGCTGATAGGAAAGTTCAATACATGACTAAACAGCTGTTTTCGTACATCATTGACCATCAGCAAAGCACTATGACGAAACAACACCGCCTGCAAATAGGTAAACAGCCCCGATATCGCATAGAAAACTATTACCAAGCCGGTGAGCCACGCTAAGTACTGCCATTCAAACTGCTTGGGTACAATCACCTCATCAAGAATGATCTTAGCTAGCCATGGAATGGCCATCTCAGCACTGACTGCAATGGCAAGCATGATAAACGCCACCACAAAACGCATTTTATGTGGCAGTGAGTAAGCCAGTAAACGCCGAAACAGAGAGGTGTCACCCGCTCGATTGATTTGTGCATCACGCATAACTTTCTCCTGCCAGTTGACACTCACCTGAACCCGGCACGTGTGGTTGTGATATATCTTTCATCGCTTTGCCCAGCTGACTTTGACGCTGATATACGAGGGCATACCAGCCTTGCTTTGCGACCAGTTCAAGGTGCGAGCCTCGTTCTTCAATCTGACCTTCGTTCAACACCAGAATATGGTCCGCTTCGATCAGATTTGGCAGTCGCTGCGTAATCAACAGCACGGTTTTGTGCCCATAGTGTTGTTTCAGGTTCTGGCGCACGGTCACCTCGGTTTTCATATCCAAAGCACTGAACGGATCATCCAGCAGCAGGATGTCAGCATCAGACAGCAGCGCCCTTGCCAAGGTAATACGCTGTCTCTGACCTCCGGACAGATTGGTTCCCCCTTCTCTCAGTTCGGTACTGAACCCATCTGGCATGGCTTCTATTTCATCTTTGATGCCCGCCATCTCAGCCACATGGATAATCTCAACCTCTGAGGCATCCGTCTTACCCAATGCAATGTTTTCAGCGATAGTGCCGGAGAACAAAAACGGCTTTTGTGGTACCCACGCCATTTTGCTGCGCATAGAATCGAAGGTCAGGCTGTCAATCGGATGGCCATCAATGCTGATACCTGACTGCTCGCCCAACTGGAACTGTCTCAATACCAATTGCAACAAGGTACTTTTGCCACTCCCTGTAGGCCCGGTGATGCCGATTAGCCCCCCCGCAGGAACCTCAAGTTTGATGTCTTGCAACGCCCGTCGATTTGCGCCTTGATAAGTGAATGATTTAATTTTGATCTCCACGTTCGCTTTTGCATCCACAGGCAACGTATTGTTCCCTTCCACCACTTCTTGTTGTTCAGAGAAGAGGTTTTCCAGACGCTGCCACGAGGTGCTACCACGCTGAAACACATTGAACTGCCAGCCAAACTGCAGGAATGGACCCAACAACTGACCAAGATAAAGAGTGAACGTAGTAAACAGCCCCACGGTAATGTTGCCCTGACTGATCAACCAAGCGCCGTAACCCAGCGAAATAACAAACGACAGACCGTAGAACAGCTGAATGGTTGGCGCAAACGCAGCGTCTACTTTGGCCACCGACAGGTTTGCATTCAACGTGTCGTCCAGTGTTTTACCAAAGCGTTGTTCCTGACGCTGGCTGATACCATGAGAGCGAACTGCACGAATGCCAGAAACGGTTTCTCGGGTTTCTTCATTTAAATTTGAAAACATCGCCTGCGCACGGCTAAAGGCTTTGTGCAGGTTGGTTCCATACCTGTGAGTGATGTACACCAACAGTGGGAACGGCAAAAGAGCAACCGCTGTCAGCTCGCCACTGACCACGAAAATCATGCCAAAGATCACCGTAAAACCCGCAATCAAGGAATCCACCAGTGTCATAATGCCCATACCGGTTGCTTCTTCTACCGCATTGAGATCATTGGTAGCGTGTGCCATCAGATCTCCCGTGCTACGACGGGAATAAAACGTCGGCGAAAGCACGGAAAACTTATGAAACAGCTCGTGACGCAGCACCTGAGTAATAGCAATCGATGCGCCGTAAAGCCTGCTTTGCCACACGTATCGCAAGCCATACATCGCCAGTGCGGCAAGCAAAATCCCGGCAAGGTGGGTAAGCAGTAAGCTTAAAGTCAGTTCACCAGCGCTGATGTTGTCAACAATTCGACCAATCAGCCAAGACGGAACCAGGTTTAATAATGCAACAATTTGCAGTACCAAAATGGCAATAATGTACTGGCGGGCAAACATTTTCATGTAGCCACGCAATTTCCAAAGAATATTCATGAGTAATTACACCGCTGCCTCTTGATGCTCACAGTCACACTGCAAGCGGTTCTTTTGTTGGATAAACTCTTCAAAACTGGCCTCTTGCTGCGCTTCCATTTGTGCTTGAGCAAGCTGAGACTCCGCCGCCAGCTTAATCAGCTTCTCCATTTCTTCCGGGTCAATTTGTCTTCCAACATGCTCCTTCATGTGCACGTTAGAAAGTTGCTGCACAAATGCTGTGTGGCTTAGATGCCCTTTGTTCATATCTGCCAGTACCTTCGCCGATGGCGTGAGATCGCTGTTGCTAAACTTGGCTTTTTCTCGCTCTACGTTCTCTGCGTAAAAATCGGTTGCGAAGGCGCTGTCAAACATATCGGCAACTGGCTTCATTGCCGTCAGCAGCTCCTCACCGAGCTCAGTCAAAGGCAATTCTCCTTGTAAAGTTGGCAGCATTAAGCCCGGCTTACGCCCTTGTGTGGCAACCAGCTCTTGTCTGCGAACGATTAAAGCTCGCTCCTCGTCGGTAATATCCGAACTGGATGCCAGTGCGCTGTAAGTCAGGAACAGATCCAGAAAATGACTTTGCTCCTCACTGATCCCCAGAGGCAGGTAAGGGTTGTTATCAAGACTACGCAGCTCGATGTATTGCACTCCGTGGTGACACATCGCCATTAAGGGACGTTGCTCCTCACTGACGATTTTTGGTCGCACTGAACCATACAGCTCATTCTCAAGCTGCAAGACAGACGCGTTAAGTTGCTTGTCAGCATTAAGGTGCGTGTAACGCTCGCTGGGCTTTGTCAGCGCTCGGCACAAGTCGATTAGATATTCTTGCTTGTTGTTAAAGCTCATCGGGTATGACGACTGCTCACTGCTGCTGTAACCCATATTGCTCAGACGCAGCGAAGTCGCCCAAGGCAGGTAAAATGTGTCATCATCCAGCTTTTCGAGCTCATGCTCATTAGAGGCAATATAGCTGTGATCGACTGCTGGTGAAGCACCAAACAAGTACGGAATCACCCAGCCATGACGGATAACGTTACGAATAAGGTGGAAATAACGCTCTGCGATAAATTCACTCAACGACAAAGGGCTTTGTGTATGGCTGTGCAATGCTTTCCAGAACGATTCCGGAAGCGAAAAGTTGTAATGAATGCCGGAGATCAGCTGCATACGCTTGCCATAACGGTTCGCCAAACCATGGCGATAACGCATTTTGAGCTTACCCGCATTTGAGGTGCCATAGTCAGCAATCGTAATGGCTTCTTCATTCGGCAGTACTGGCGGCATGCTCGCTCCCCACATGGTTTCATTTGATGGCATGTGAGTCGCAACAAAATGATGCAAAGACCCAAGCATTTCAAACGTCGCTTGTCTGTCGTTCATTGCAGGTGTCACCAACTCCAGCTGAGCTTCGGCGAAGTCCGTCGTGATGTACGGATGTATCAGTGCTGAGCCAAGGGGTTTAGGGTGAGGCTGTTCTGAATACAAACCTTGTGAGGTTGTGCGAACTAGCTCTCTTTCGATGCCACGGCGAATATCTATCAGAGAGGTCCTAACATCTTCTTTGTTTAGAAAAGAAATCATGTTGATTTCAGAGTGTTTCACTTCAATATTTTTTACTTCGGTACTTTTCATTTGTTCTCTTCACATAAACTGCTTTGTCTAATGAAGACGAACAAAATGAGAAAAAGACGCAGAAAATCAAAAATAGTGAAAAAAAATGAGCAGCCTGTCTATGCCATACAAACTGCCCACCATGTTTCAATACGGTAAGTTAGTAGCGTGAAGGGATACAATTCGGATCTTTAGGTGTGCAGTCAGTTACTCCATTCCTGCCTATTTCAATATCACAGCACTCCATAATTTGTTCACGAAGCTTAATACGACTGCGCTGAACACGACTTTTTGCTCCCGATAACGATAAGCCTAATCGGTCAGCGATATCTTGCTGAGACATACCTTCTAACTCCGCCATCTGCAAAGGTAAACGATACTTTTCAGGTAGCTCTTCAATCAGCGGCCTGAGCGCTTCCGCCATTTCATGGCGAGCTTTTTCATTTGTCGTCAGTTCTTCTTCGGCGATGTACTCTGGCAGTTCCTCATAAGAAGACCGCCCGCGATAGAAATCCATAATGGTGTTGTGAGCGATACGATACAACCAACCTCTCAAACTCCCTTTCGCTTTGAGTTGATGCAAATTAGTGCTGGCTTTGATGTATACGTCCTGAAGGATGTCGTCCACCGCATCTTTATCATCGACGCGCTTGTTGATGTAGTTACGAAGTTGTGCTTTGTGATTTTGCCATTCGGACAGCATGGTTACAGAACCTCAAATTCATAGAAATGTTGTTGTAAACTTATGAAGACGATAAAACCTGAAAAAAGACGCAAAAAAACTAAAAAAAATTCTTCGCTCTTATTTCGCTATTTTGTGCAACTTTTTTGCATCTTTTCTTTCTCTCCCGCGTCATATTCACATCATCAAAGCCAAATCACCTGCAAGTCATTCACGGTGAACGGCACATTTTTCCAGTCACTTTAGGTGAGCAAACTCCGTTCTCTTAGGTGGCTCAGTAGAATTGATTGAAACATTGGGAGTCTTTCATGAGTTTAATATTAGTTGCATTAAGCATAGTATTTTTGGGTTTTTATTTCATTCTGGCTCGTTTAAAAACGCAGAAGAGAAGCTTTAACTACCGCGTCCTCAGTGCACTAGTGGCCGGTCTTTTGTTTGGTGGCGCAATCCAGTTAGGGCTGGGAACGAGCAGTGAAGTCGGGGGCCGTTTTGCAGAGCTCATTTCGCTCTTCGGTAATGGTTATATCAAGCTACTACAAATGATCGTAATTCCATTGGTGTTTGTAGCTATGACCGCATCCATCATGAACGTGGAAGGCAATGGTGCACTGTCTAAGATCGCTCCAAAGATCATTGGCATACTGATTTTGACCGTCGCCATTTCCGCCGTTATTGGTATTGCCAGCACCTATCTGTTTGATATTGATGCGAACAGACTGGTTAACTTGGTTGGCACAAACAGTGCGATTGAAGCACGTAGTGACAAATTGCTGTCTACTCAGGAATTGATGACAAATAACGGCTTCACCAGTCTAATCCTGTCTGTCATTCCAACCAATATTTTTCAGATGCTGACCGGTGCAGAGAGAACGTCAACTCTGTCTACTGTGCTGTTTGGTATGTTCTTAGGTTACAGTATTCTGCAGGTGAAAAAGCGTAAGCCAGAGAAAGTACAAAGCTTTGTCGATTTCATCAACGCAGCCAAGGAAGTCGTGCTGTCAATGGTACGTGAGATCCTAAAGCTTACCCCTTATGGTGTGTTTGCGCTGATGACCAAGTTCATGATGACCAATGATCTGTTTGCACTGGCAGAAATGGGACGCTTCCTACTGGCAAGCTATGTCGCAATTGGTGTGATGTTTATGATTCACCTTGTTTTGGTTGCCCTGTTTGGCTTATCACCAAAGGTGTTTGCTAAAAAATCATGGCCGGTACTGGTGTTTGGCTTCGGCTCACGTTCCAGTATGGCGGCCATCCCACTGAATGTAGAAACTCAGACTCAACGCCTTGGCGTAGATGAAGAAACCGCGAATATGTCCGCAACTTTCGGTACCAGTATAGGCCAGAACGGTTGTGCAGGTATTTACCCGGCCATGCTGGCGATCATGGCGGCACAAATGATGGGCATTCCGGTTGACATGAGCTTCATCCTTCAATTGATTGCTGTCATTGCTATTGCCTCATTTGGTATTGCTGGCGTTGGTGGCGGCGCAACATTCGCAGCTGTCGCAGTGCTCACCATCATGGGCTTAGACATTACTGTAGTTGCGATTCTGGTTTCTATCGAAGCGTTAATCGATATGGCACGTACAGCGCTCAACATTTCCGGCTCAATGCTCTCCGGCGTTGTCACCGCCAAGCGCAATGACTCGCTGGATATGACGCAATATAACGCGGACGACAGCATGACTAACTCTGAAGACGGCAAAGTCACTGTTTAATCTTCTCTTTATTCACACGAGCACTCGTCTGAGTGCTCTTTACCCATCAGGTAGTAAAAATGAAAGTTGTTATAATAGGTGGCAATGCAGCGGGTATGAGCTTTGCTGCCAAATACAAAAGAAATCAACCAACCGACGAAGTGATTGTGATCGAGAAGCGAAGTTACATCTCTTTCGGTGCCTGTGGCTTGCCTTATTTCGTGGGAGGCAAGTTTGATGACACAGAACGCATGATCTCAAGAACACCAGAACAAGCAAAAGAGTCCGGTTTAGATATTCGCCTGAACACCGAGGTGATTGCGCTTAACCAGGCTGAGAAAACCGTTACGCTGTTGCACGGCAATGTAAAGCAACAGCTGCACTACGACAAACTGATTATCGCTACGGGCGCACGCCCTATCGTGCCAAACTTTGGTGAATACAACACAGAGCATGTCTACACGCTTACCAGTATGGAAGATGGCATCGCAGTGAAAAAAGCTTTGCAAGATATCGATAAACCTCGTGTAGCCATTATCGGCGCAGGCTTTATCGGTTTGGAAGTCTTCGATGCAGCCCATGATTTGGGAAAACAAGTCACCCTTATTGAGCGTGAATCGCACATTATGAGCCGTCAGTTCAGCCCGGAAATGATTCACGAAGTTGAACAGGCGATTCATGAAACTGGTACAAATTTGATGAATAATACTTTGGTAGAGCGCATTGACGATAGCAAGGAAGGCGGTTACATCGTCATGACCGACAAAGGAGACATTGAAGCCGACATCGTGATCTTGGCGCTCGGATTCAGCCCTAATACCGAACTGTTTAATTTGCCAAAAGCCGCCAACGGCGGACTGCTTGTTGATGAGTTTGGCGCTACACAAGATCCGAACATTTATGCTGTTGGTGACTGTGCCGTTGTACACCACTTATCACTGGGAAAAACGGTCTATTTGCCGCTTGCTACCACAGCCAATAAACAGGCTCGAATGATGGCAGATAAGCTGGCAGGGAAAGACTCCTCACTTGATGGCTTCTTAGGCTCAGCATCTTTGAAGGTGCTGGATTATGAATTGGCAAGCACCGGGGTTTCGGAGTGGTTAGCAGACCAGCATCATGTGCCGTTCAAAACCTCGGTGATTAAAGATAAAAACCAGACAGACTATTATCCGGGGCAGGAAGACATCAAAGTAAAATTGGTTTACGACCCGAGCTCAAAAGTCTTACTGGGTGGCGAGATTGTCGGCAAGAAAGGCGCCGTGGGTCGTTTGAATGCCTTAGCCGTTGCCATCACTGCGAAGATGACCACTCAACAGTTGGGATATCTCGACTTTAGCTATGCCCCTCCTTTCGCGAGAACATGGGATACGCTGAACATTGCAGGTAATGTTGCAAAGTAAAGCTTAATATTCAAATTTCCACTCTGCCTTTACTGTCGACGATCAAGTTGTTATCTAATTATCTTCTAAGTAAATACTGGCGCTAATGCGCCAGATTTATTGTTATTCTAAAACCACCTCCTATGGTGGTGATCGTTCCTAGCGCTACGCCGTAAAGGAGCTCATGTTATCTATCTCCTTGATTTGCTGGTAACAAACGAGGATATATTTAACATGAGCAGATACGGTAAAAGCTTGCACTCATTGTATAGATGTCAGTATCACATAGTTTGGACATCCCAATATAGGTTTAAGATCTTAAAAGGGAATGTAGCAAAAGAAGTCTATATATGTTTACTGCAGTATGAAGAAATTTCAAATAGCTCATGTCCATTTAGTTGTTTGAACGCCACCCACAATCAGCATTTCAGAGTTGGTCGGCTTCGTTAAAGGACGGACTTCATTTCGCTTGTTCGTGAAATTTCCTTACATTAGGAAAAACAAGTTGTGGGGAAATCATTTTTGGCAGAGAGGGTATTTTGTTGACTCGGTCGGAGCGAACAAAGTGATAATTCGATGATATGTAAGATATCAAGAGCGTGTGGCAAAGGAAGAAGCCGAGCGTCAGTTACAATTAGGGGTGTAGGATTAACAATAGCCCCCCTTTCAGGGGGCCAATCTAAGCCACTCGCTCTGAAGGTGGATATTTACGAAGAGGGTAATTACTACAATTATTACCTGATTTCCATTTACCACCTGTAGAACTTCATTTCCCCAGATTGATAGCAAGTGTGTGGTTTGCACCATAAGCCTGCATATTTCCCCTTGTTAACGTACATAAATGGCACTATAAGCAGACATAGTCACTTAATTATGTTAATCAATGATATTAATGTAGAGAAGATCGATTCCCCGTTTTTTTGTTGTAATTGCCATGAATTTATCTCATTTATGCCCCAAAATCATTTAGTGTAATAGCTCATTCTTACTCTGTTCATGCGAGTTAGCCTTATTATAAGTTATCCGAAGTCGCGTACGTATCGACTCAGGCAGCTCACAGCTATTTAAGATCTTCTTTTAGCGTGTATACCCCAAGATCAGCTTAACTCGATAGTGACACAAGCATAAACTAATCACATATACACACTTGCACAATTGTGCAAGTGTGTATATGATCGATTCTCTTTTCACTTGCTAGAGATTCCAATTGTGGATGCTAAATTAGTTATTGCGTTAAATGAGTTCTTTTATGTGGCCAAAGGCTTAGTCGTTATCATTGCTATCGTGTCGGTTATAACCGGCATCATGCGAGAATATATTCCGCAAGATAAACTCCAAGCGACACTCACCAAACACGATAAATGGGGAACCTTGCTAGGTGCGTTCTTTGGTATGCTCACTCCATTTTGCAGTGCCGCGGTGGTTCCAGTGACCATGGCGATGGCATCAATGGGAGCGTCACTTGGTACGGTGATGAGTTTCATCATCTCGGCACCATTATGTAACTTCATTGTACTGGCGATGGTTTACGCTGCCTTCGGCTTGAAGATCACCGTGGTTTACTTCTTAGTAACGTTTATTGCTGCTGTACTTGGGGGCTATTTGATTTCTAAATCTCCTTGGAGAAATGAAATCAAACGTGGTGATGAACTCGAAGATACAAAAGGTAAAGGATGCAGCAGTAACACAACCAATACTTGTGGTGGCGCACCATCTTCGCCGTCAAGAATGCGCAATGCGATGGGCGGTGCTTGGTCTTTATTCAAGCGAATCATCCCATACGTATTACTGGGTGCTGCAATAAGCGGGTTCTCCGCAGCTTTCCTGCCAGCCGACTTAGTCGAGAAGTATGTAGGTGGTGCCAGTTTCCAATCGATTGTCGTTGCCTCGCTGATTGGTATCCCACTTTACCTGCGTATCGAGATGGCAATTCCTTTGCTTAACGTATTAATTGCTAAAGGAATGGGCTTAGGTGCAGGATTAGCATTAATTATCGGTGGTACTGGTGCAAGTTTGCCTGAAATCGCGCTAGTATCATCAGTTCTTAAAAGAAAAGCAGTAATAGCGTTTGTGGGAATAGTATTAACAGCGGCCATAACTGGCGGTGCTATCTTCCAATACGTTGTGTAGATGCGTCGCGCCACTCACCTAGGGTGGCGCTATTAGTTGAAAGGGTAAAGCGCCATGATGGATGAAAAATATATTGATTCGCTAAAAGCATTGTCGGAACCAAACAGATTACGGTTGTTCTGGTTATTCCTTCATGTTGACGAATGCATAGCAGTAGCAGAAGCAATGGATATCATTGGTGAAACTCAATACAACGTCTCTCGTAACCTAAAAATGCTGTATAAAGCTGGGCTGCTTAATCACGAAAAGAAGGGCAAGTGGGTGTTCTACACTTTAAAAGAACAAACCACTCCTCACTGCAAAGCTTTGGTCGATTCGGTCAGGTTTTTACCAGAACACGATTTCAAAGAAGTGGTTAAACGTTGCCTAATTCGCTTATCGATGAGAGTCGATGGTGAGTGTGTAGTCGGCCCAGACAGTGAAATATGGCGCAGCATAATTAAGTAATAGTGGCTTTGAGTATGAATACATACAATAAACAAGAACTGGACTCTATTTTAGAACAGCACAAATTGTGGCTGGAAAGCAAAGGTGGCACGCGCGCCGTTTTAGGTAGTGCCGACCTCAGTAACCTTGACCTTCAAGGAGCAGATCTTCGTCGAGCGAACTTAATACGAACCAATTTCAGCAATAGCAATCTATCCGGCGCCGATATGAGTGATGCCGACGCCACATACGCGAACTTCAAGAACGCATGCTTAAACGATGCTATTTTTCGTGATGCTGACTTGCGTAACGCCAATATGAGTTATGCGCAAATGCTCAATGTTGATTTACACCGAGCAGATTTATATCGCACTGATTTTAATAATACTAGTTTGAATGATGGCGTGCTCAATAATCCTAGTTTGAGTCGCACGATAATCAAGTTACGTGATACTAGCAAGCCAAGTTGTTTTACGTCCCAATAAAGCACTCATGGTAGATATATCATCATTTTAGCGGTTGAAGACGATAATACGAAGATAAGTGATCTTTCTACTTTAGTTTGTTCTCATTACGATAAGTAATTCATTTACTGCTAATTTAGTAAAACACCTAAAACGATTCTGTCCAGAGGCGTGTCAGCATGATCGTCGCTGGCACTGTGATCACCAAGCGATTCTGTCGTACTTTAATTACCAAGCGACTTTGTCATTACATTAACTACCGAGGGAGTTTGACGGAACTAAATTGGCGTACCTTTTAAAGTAATCATCGGTTGCTTGGGGATACTCCGTGCTAGTTAATTCGAGATAGCTATCAACGTCACTTTGCCAATCCCCAGTTTCAATCGGCGATAAGTCACTTTGATTATTATCTATAGCGCTAATTTCACCGCCATTATGTGCTTCGTTGGTGGTGTCCATATCCTCAGTAAAAGTGACCCTCGTTTCTGGAACTTCATCCTGAAGACGGTGAGCATATTCTACTAGCTGGGGATGTGCTAGCGTATATAGCCATGCTTGTGTTCTTTTGCCGTCAGTATTACGCATGATGCGTCCAAGAATTTGCCTGAAGTAGAGCTCTGTTTTTACATTACTAAAATGACAACACACACGTAGCCTTGGGATGTCGGTACCTTCACTTACCATACCAACACTTACTATCCACTCATCAGAGCTAGTACGAAACGTATCAATGATGTGCTGAGAATGTTGTTCTTCGTATGTTACTAATTTAGGAGAAATACTGAATTCTATTTTGAGTATGCGACATATCTGTTTTGTATGTTTAACGGATTCGGCAACGATTAAGCCAGCAGCATTTTTATATGTTTTTTGAACTGTATGCAGCTTCTTAAGTGCCTGATTAAACACGTGGTTGATTGCTTTTTCGTTTTTAAGCAAGTTTGAATATGAAGTGCCAGGGGCTTCGATGTATTCTTTGATACTGCAAAAAATTCGGTTTTTCTGATCGCTAGAGACAACTTTGCTATTTTCAAACAAAATAACAGTTGGTACACGGCACACATGGTCGTTGACTGCTTCATTTAGCCCATATACGAAGTCACAGATAATTTGGTCAGTATCATGACTATAAGACGCTAAGCAAATTGGTATGGCGTCTGTACGCCAAGGCGTTCCTGTTAACGCTAGAGTATATGCTGCATGTTCTTGGACGTTTTTTAGAATGACCTGACCCCATGCATTAGCACGTTCAAATGTATCACCGGCGCAATGATGGATTTCGTCTAAAACAACAAGTACCCGAAAATCATGAAATAGCTGCCAGAAGCTGCGATCCAGATGGTTGAGCGAGTGATAAGTTAGCGACTGTCCCTTTGCTCCTAGACGACCATCAAACTTGTTACCCAGTACTCGCTCAAACGTGTCGGTTAATCCGTGGGCAATTGCCTTTGAGGGTGAAAAACAGATCACAAAGTCAACTTGTAAATTGGACAACAACTTTTTTGCTAGTACGGCAGCCATTGTAGACTTTCCTGCCCCTGGAGTTGCTAGACATAGAAAGTGCTTTTGACCTTTTGAATAGTTCTCTAAGGCTAGATCAATACAGCTTGCCTGCCAGTTACGAAGGTTAATCATGAATCGAGATCGCCATTTTGAAAGCACGAATCTCACCAATAAGCTTTGCACTTTGCCGTTCAGTCATTTCTTTAGTTTTAAGTAATGGGCTAGCTAGTTCGGGATACTGTTTGGCCAATGCTGTATATGTCTTTGACTCTTCAATGCAAGAGATGAAATCTTGCTGGGCTCGTTCAAGTTTCTCTTGGGTGCTGATAGTGTTGTGTGCAAACCCCAATTTACTTTTGAGAAATGTGCAGTTCTGGAAAAGATCGGTTTCTGACCATCTGTGCTTGAAGCTTTGTTGATGAAATTAAGCTGTTGAAATCTTGCGAGATGACGGTAGATGTACTGTCTTGCTTCATCTGCAGATAATTCATCACTCAACTCAATAAATCGGTCTCTGAGATTCAATGCTGTAAAATTGTTCATATCATGAACTACAAGCAGTTCATACAGCACAGAGTTGATAGGGACTACTTTATCGGACATTGGCTGTATATCTCTTTTGGTATGAATTGAAAAAATGCGGATTATAGTCCGTAGCTTTGAGTATCGCCACACAGGATAGTCTTTCATTTTGATTGGACGAAAAATGAAAGACTTAGCAGTGATTGTTGGACGAAAGCTACGTGACATGCGAAAGAGTAGGTCTATTTCACAAGACAAACTCGCATTGTTAGCCGATATCGATCGTAGTTATGTTGGTCGTATTGAGCGCGGTGAAGTAAATATAACTTTAGAGAAGTTGTATAAGATTGCTGAAGTACTTGATTGTGAACCAAAAGAGTTACTACCGTAGTTTATTTGCCTGAAATAACGTCCCCCAATAATCATCGATAGGCACATGGTCTTTCTTCAAAAAAGGTAACATCCTTCTAGTGCGTACGCTCGCCCCTTAACTGGCATAAATACTCATACCACATAAACTCAAATATTGTTCATCAATATTGGAGGGGCTATGGATCTGATTTTTTCTACTCAAGAATTTAAAATCCAAGGTGTGAGCTATCCTGACTTTCCAGTATTGGTTAGGAAAGACGGTGATATCTTCGTTGAAGCCCTTGAATTCTTAATTTATTACTGCATTAAACGTGGACGTGTTCAAAGCTACCGAAGTTGGGAAACATTTGGGCGAGATATCTATGATTACTTTGCTTTTCTTGAAGCTAACAACTTAGATTGGAAGAAGATTCAATCCCGACAAGATGAAACATTGCTTGCGATTTATCGTGATGCATCAATGAGTTATTTTAATATCGGTGCAACTACCATCAACCGACGGCTTCGACTAGCCATCCAATTTTATCAATACGCTTATAATCACGGTTGGGTAAAAACATTGCCTTACGAGCTTGAGGCTGTGACAGTCAGAAAACCTAAACAATTCTTAGCTCATACAGACACCAGTGGTGGCCTAAAGGCTAGACCTGATGTGATGCTAAAGCAACCGCGTACAAAAATCAAAGTACTGAATGCAGAGCAGGTAAAATCCCTGTTGAGTGCAATAAATAACAAAACGTTGCTGCTTATGGTTAGGCTTGCTCTTGCCACAGGTCTTCGCAAAGAAGAAATTTTAACTTTTCCCACAAAATATGTGGTTAACCCTCATACCGTGCAATGTAGGAGTCATATTGTTGTGAATCTAACTCCTGGTGAAATAAAAACTAAAGGTAGCGAACCTCGCTCTATTCATGTTCCCGTGTCAGTAATGTCAGCACTTTGGGATTATGTACTGCATGAGCGTCACCAGTTGCTAATAGCTAAAGAAAATCCAACGGATAAGTTGTTCGTTAACCGCTATGGTAAATCTTGGAGCCTTAAGTCCAAAGCGTTTAATAATGAACTGGCTAAACTGAGTTTACCTTATTCAGTGAACCCGCATATGTTGAGGCATACCTATGCTACTCATACGCTCAAGTCATTGAGAACACGTAATGACTTAGCGTTTGACCCGCTTATTTATGTGCGGGACAGGCTCGGGCATAGCAGTATCAGTACTACAGAACGTTATCTTCATTTTCTTCATGAGATTGAGGATGACCTGATAACAGAATACCAGTTAGAAGTTGATGCCATTTGTGATGAGGTGGCTGCATGAGCAAGAAAAAATTTACCGTGCCTGATTCGTCAACAGCATCATCAAGCTCCAAAGGTGAAACAGCCAATGTTCGATCATTGGGTGATATACCAACTGTAACCAAGATTGTTTTTCCCGAAAGTAGATCAAATATCCGTAATTACGATTTTTCGTCTTATTATGGTAAAGGGTTTGATGCGATAACGACTATCTGTCAGTGCACCATCGAAAAATTGTTGGAAGAAAGTATTAGTACAAAACAGGCATCATTATCAATTGCGACAATTGTTGGTTATTGCTCTGGTCTGAAGCATCTTTTTGAATTTTGTATTTTATGGCGATCTGGGCTGGATACTGATATGTGCCCAAAAGACATCAACACATTATTCATTTATAAGTTCATTCATTATATTAAAGGATTTAAAGATAGTCCTGTAAGTCAAAGGGGATACTATACTAGGTGTAAATCAGTTCTTGTCGCCAGTTACAATCAGGGGTATTTATCGGATGTAGATATTAAATCTATATTCCCTCGAAACCCTTTTCCTAATTCGAATAGACAAGCTAAAGGAAAGAGGGCTCTAAGTCCGGAGGAGAAAAAGCGACTGGTTATAGCCCTTAAAAACGAAGTAACTCATATGGTTGCTCATGAAAGAGCACTGACAGGCTATGAGTTAGGTATATGCGTATTAGCTATTGGGATCTCAACTGGTATGAATCCTACACCAGTGCTAACACTTCCGATTGACTGTTTACAGCCGCATCCTATAAAGGCGAATTTGCGGTTGCTGGTTGCATTTAAACGTAGGGGGAATGCTACGCATGTAGTATCGCTTCGACAATCACAAGATGTTGCTTTACTTCGAAGTGTTAATCTCAATGTAGCTAGTATTATTGAATTAACTATTGAGCGGAATGCTATCGTTAGAGCTCGTTGCGATGATAAATCAAGATTGTTAGTTTATGAAGGGAGGAATGGCGAAGCCAAACCACTTAGTAACTCAGATTTAAAAGGCGTTATTACAAAGCTGATTAAAACCCATGACCTCTTGAATGATGATGGTAATCCTATTTCATTGAATATGATGAGGTTGCGAAAAACCTTTGTTAATCGTATTTGGGAGATGTCTGGACAAGACCCTCTAATTGCCGCTAGGCATGGTAAACATACAGAACAAACAGCGAATCGGCATTACTGGGCGCCACCTCCTGAGGCTGAGCGTAATATGCGATTTCTTGGTGAGGTGCGAATTAAAGACTTGCTAGAAGTTAAGGTTAGCCACCTTCCTAAAGTGAATACACCTGTTTCCAGCTGTAAAGATCCTATGAATGGACACCTTGCACCTAAAAACGGCACTGTATGTACAGAGCTGTTGGGTTGCTTTCGATGTAAAAGCTTTGTGGTAACTGAAGACGATTTATATCGTTTGTTCAGTTTTTATTGGGCAGTGGTGCAGGAGCGTGACACCTTTGGAGTAAAGCGCTGGAAAAAGTATTTACGACATATTATACGAATAATTGATAATGAGATAGCCCCTCATTTTGACCAAGAATTAATTGAACATAATCGGCAAAAAGCTAAGAGCTTTCCCCATCCGTTTTGGCGTGATTTGGATATGTTGAGGTTGGCACGATGATAATTTTGCCAGAGGTGTTCTATGCAGATAAACAGCGGCTAAGAGACAGTATAAGTTATGAAAAATCACCTAAAGGTATTATAACTGTAATTAAGTTGGATGATGGTTGTTGCTGTGTCTTATCGCGATATGAGGATGAGGAATGGGTACTGCCCAATCATTGGTTTCCTGAAAGTACCAGGGATAGTCATAAGGTTATAAAATTTGAACGAATTATAGATGGTAATTTAAAGGGTGTTGCTAAAGTTATAGTGGCAAGGCAGCTATGGGGAGAAGATTCAGTTAGTAGGAAAAAACGTGGAAATACTTATTTATATGACTTCAAAAGTTTAGTATGTTTTCTAAACTGGTTATCTTCGAGAAACATTAATCATACATCAAAAATAACCCCAATCATTACACAGCAATACGTGTATTATGTGAAGGCGTTGAAAGCTTGCTCTGGTAAACGTAAAGGTATGTCATTATCAAGTAATTCACAAAATCATAAACTAAACGCTGTAGAAGCATGTTGGAGGTGTTTACGCGGTACAGTATATAGTTTCGAGCATCCTTGGCCAGAATCGAGTGCAGCAGCGATCATCGGTCATAACCCAAACAGCAAAGAAGCTCAAACACTTACTATTCCGGATAGTATATTAGCACCGTTAACTCAATATGCTCAAGAAAAGCTGAAAGAAGCACATAAACTGATAGAACTACAAAATGCAATCTC
Organism: Photobacterium kasasachensis; assembly: GCF_050336885.1. Classification (NCBI taxonomy): domain Bacteria; kingdom Pseudomonadati; phylum Pseudomonadota; class Gammaproteobacteria; order Vibrionales; family Vibrionaceae; genus Photobacterium; species Photobacterium kasasachensis. Next base: position 945,606 of record NZ_JAKJSH010000004.1, on the reverse strand, counting down.
AAAGCTTGTTCTTCGAGAAGAGTACAAATCTAATCACAATAAATATAAGAGTAAATGCTTAAACTTGCTCGGTTGGGAAGGTAACCTAATAGAATTTAACAAGGCAATTTTTGAACTTCGTGATTGTTGCTTTTTATTAATACTATTGACAACCGGTATGAGAAGCCATGAACTGCTCAACATAAAAAGAGATAAATGGTATAGCGAAGTGAAAGATGGTGAACGCTTTTATTTTATTGGTTCTCGTTCAGATAAAACACATGAAGGAAACACGCATTGGTTATGCCCAGAACTTGCAATTGAATCAGTAAAAATATTAGAACAGTTATCAGCGCCTCTTCAGTTGAAATTGACTAAAGAACTCTATCAAGCACTAGATGATGATCACGTGGAATATATGAGATTAAATAATATATCTGGTTGCTTGGCTATATCAGAGTGTAAGAACAAAAAAAATAAGATTATAGTTATAAGTAATTCAGCTTTAATAAAGACGTTACAAGCTCGAGTTGATAGTTGCGGGCTCGAATGGCACCTAACTCCTCACCAATTTAGACGAACATTCGCTAATTATGTCGTACATCATAAGTTGGGTGACTTGCGTTATCTGCGAGATCATTTCAAGCATTGGAGTCTGGATATGAGTGCTTTATATGCCATGAACAAACAACAAGACTTAGATCTTTACGATGATATATATGCTGCTTTTGATGATGTACGCCAGGGGATAATTGGTCATTGGCTTGAGCCTGATACACCGCTATCTGGTGGTTTGGCAAAAAATATACGTAATCTTCGTGGAAAAAATGAGGATGTTCGTACCTTTAAATCGAGAAAGAATATGATTAAAAATATTTCAGAACATATTTTTTTAAGAGCCACAAGTTTAGCTTGGTGTACTAACGACGATGGAAGTTGTGGAGGTGGGCAGTGCGAGGAGTGTGAACACGGCGTAATTGATGATAAAAAACAAGGGTGGTGGGAAGCGGTTTATGCTCAGCAAATTGAATTGCGCCTCATTGAGGATATTGGTGAGTCAGGTAATCAAACAGTAGAGAGAGCTATACTGCGTTGTGAAAAAGTGTTGGCGGATCTAGGGGCGGATGTCGAGAATATCAAAAGAAAGGTCGTAGCTAATGCCAGAAGAACATAATAATCAACGCCAGCTTACACACGATAAAATACGTAAAGCGATTATAAGGTTAGAGAAGCAACGTCCCAAACACGTTAATGTCGGCAGAAAAATATCGGTTTCATCAGTTGCAGAAGAAGCTGGTGTCAGTCGTGCTTTGATCCATAATGAATACCCTGACTTGCTAGAACGTATACGTGGCAATGCAAATAAAGATATACAGACACAGCGAGATGAGAAACATCAAGCATTGAAGGCAGAACGAGAGAAAAATCGTCAACTCAGAGCGACTATTGCTGAACTTAATCAGAAGCTTCATGTATTAACTTCGAAAAATGCGACGCTTGAATTAGAAAATCGAAGATTAGTGGCGATTATTGATAGTGAAAATGTATCAGTTTTAAGGGGAAAAAAGGATGAAAAAGCATAAAAAGTGTTAGTGATAAAAACTATCGATAAATCAGCCTGTAATAATTGCTAACACTGTTAGTGGTATACTAAAAACATGTCGTTCAATAAAAAAGATCCTGCCGTAAGTGGCTTACATCTAGTTAATGCGAGCAAATAAGTGTGCTCGCATATCGTTAATAGTGTTGTATAAAGTCAACCAGCTTTTAAAGCCAGTAATGTATGCCCTAGACCGATATCATCAGTACGGCTTTCCACAATAAAGCCTGCTTCCGACACGATTTCGAGAAAATCTTCACTACGATAGAAGCGACTGTTACCATTTGCCAAACACGTAAAGTATAACGAGGTTGCGTTTAAACTATACGCTGCAGCATCATAGCGTTGTGCGTCCCAAAACAACTCCAGAATATACACAGTCGCATCCTCAGACATAGCCGCTCTAACCCGACGTAAAATACTGAGAATTTCCATTGGTGAGAAGCAATCTAAAAATTGGCTCATCCACCACACATCCGCCCCTTGGGGTAATGACTGCGTCTTATCCAACATGTTGGTAGGGTAACCGTGAATCCGATCTGCAACCCCTTGCGCTTGTGCATTTTCCATCGCCATCGCAATTTGCTGAGGCAGATCAATAATGGTGACCTCAACATCATCATCATGCTGACAGCACTGCAATGCCCACTTGCCAGTGTTACCGCCGATATCAAACAAACGCTTAGGTTTCGAGGCAAACACGCGTTCAAGCAATATCGGGAAAGAACGGTCAGAATAGAAATGATCGAAGTTAAACCAGCTGGTTTTCGCTTTCTCAGGTAGCTGAGATAACCCTTCGTAAATGGTCGTCCACTCGCCAAGCTCTTTCAGGCCAGCAGGTGTCCCTTCTTCAATCGCTTCGGTTAAATGCATCATCGCTGCATAACAAACATCTGCGGTAAAATCCATATTGGCTCGGGTCATACCATCATTAACTAAGAAATACCCTAAATTGGCCAACACATAATTGGGATGCGACCATGTCACAATATTTGCACTCAATGCCATATCCAATAGCACCTTGACACCATACTCACTAACTTCAGTTTGTGTCGCAATCTCTTCCGCTGGCAAGCCAGCTTTGCCAGCCTGATCCAATACACTCAAAATTCCTAAATCACGCAATGTTCTTGCAGTATGAAATACGATTGGTGCAAATGCCATTTTTTGTGCTTCCGTTTTGGCTTCTAAAGCATTAAACGGATCGTTTTGGTATGAAGTCACAGAAAATCCAGTATTGGCTATAAAAAAGGTTGATATTGTAAGGGGAAAATAAGTTCAGGTGTTGTTCTGGAACAAAAAATACTATGTTCCAGAACACACTATTACCGCACATATAAACACACGGCAAATTTCCTTATCTATAGTCAACAAGCAATATGCTGCATCGACATCAAATAAGAAAAATTACTGCGCAATCATTGCTAGTTCTTTCTTAATATCCACATCTAAGTTGTTCACCCAGCGGTTGTAGTTACGATGTATCTTTCCATCTTCGTACATAAGGTTTTCTGAGCTAACATAGTCAATAGAATATGTTTTGTCGTCGTAGGTAATGTCCACAATGGCTATATGTGACCGAGCCATATATTCAGCACGGATAACACCAGGCTTTGTTTCAGTCATTAGCCAATCACGGCGCTTTCCAGCATCCATAATTGCTTGTTTTACTTGAGTAGTTTGTAGATTATACGCAACTGGAGTATTCTCTACATTTCGTAGGGGTTGTACACGCCCACAGCCAGCCAATGTTACTAACATAGCAGCAATAGCAATACCCTTAAGAAGTTTCATTTTTGCTCCTTATATTATGAAGATGGATAATAATGATCTCGTTACGAAGGTACGGTAGCATAAAAACACTTGCATTCATTACCCTGTTAATTATCTAATGACCACTTTATTTGTTTTGATGATATAACTAACAAGCTATCGAGTATACAATACTGCCAATGAACAGTGTACACTTCAATGTAATTAATTGGTTGGCGCTTTCGCCTGGACTTATCGATTCATCGGCATGGACAACCTGGTCAATCGACCAGCAGTGGCCTGAACACTGCGATCCCGTCCCGGCCACACTAATTCCAGCAATGATGCGTCGCCGCATGAGCTCACTGAGCAAGCTTGCTATGCAGGCTGCTATGTCGTTAGTCGATATACACAGCACCAAAGTTGACTACATCGTATTTGCCAGCCGCCACGGGGAGCTAACACGCACCGTAAAACTAATGCAGGATATTCTGAATGGTGAAGATGCCTCACCAACCGCATTCTCTCAATCCGTACATAATACGGCTTCTGGTCTTTATACCATAGCGACTAAGCAGGCAATTCCGGTAACCTCGTTAGGAGCCTGCGAGAACACCCTCCATGCCGCTCTTATTGAAGCTGCAGTATATTTAGTCGAACACCCTTCCCACACGGTGTTATTAGTTGACTTTGATGAGCCATTACCTGCTCCATATCAGCATTTTGATGCTCCGAACTATAAAAGCTATGCCTTTGGAATGTTACTAACTAGCGGCAATGACGTGGAGCTGGCATGGGAGCCTCAAACGCCATCACCTGACATCTCAAACACTGACCGCAATTTGGTTGATACCAGCAAACATGCATTTCCTCAATCCTTGGACGTACTTGCCCACTTGGCACAGAACGACAGCTCTTGGACTATTGATAGCGCTCGGACGCGTTGGCACTGGAAACGTTAATCAATGGCGATAAAATCACTGTCCCTAGCTCAGCGCATCAATAAACTCTGGCGGATCTTTGCCACGGGCTTTTGCTTCTTCATTTTTGGATTAGGAGCACTCTGCCTAACTTTTATCATCTTCCCGATCATAACGTTACCAACTAAAGATCAACATCAACGCGAGATGCGCGTGCAGTCGATCATTCAAAAAGCATTCAACTTTTTCTCACTCACGATGCGATTTTTTGGTGCTATGGATTACAGTTTTGAAGGGATTGAAAGCCTACAGCAAGATCGTAACTGCCTTGTAATAGCCAACCACCCTAGCTTGATAGACTATGTCCTTATTGCTTCTCGCTTACCGCAATGTGATTGCTTGGTAAAAGCAGCCATTTGGCATAATCCGTTCATGAAAGGTATCGTGAAAGCAGCAGGTTACATCCCGAACCGCAATCCAGAAAGCTTGCTTGAGGATTGCAGCAAACGCTTACAAGACGGCAATGTATTGTTGGTTTTCCCAGAAGGAACACGCACATCACCAACGAAACCATCTAGTCTTCAGCGAGGCGCAGCACAAATTGCGGTGCGTACTAATACAGATTTGAGGTTAATCCATATCACCGTGGAACCTAGCTTTTTAACTAAAGAGAAAAAGTGGTACCAAGTACCCGATACCAAACCCTTTTTTCGAGTATCAGTCAAAGATAAAATAGCAATAGAACCCTTTCTTCAACATGCCGATTCGCCAGCATCTGCCGCTCGTCATCTCAACCGTCATCTTGCCGATGTATTATTCCCATCCATAGATGAAAAAGAAATGATAAAATAACGAACCTTGGTCAGTTAAGGCAAAAGCAAACCGTTATATCAGGCAGCACAAGACTCGTTAAAAGCGAAATATTAGACACAAAACAACACCTTAGACAAATAAGTAGGTCACAGTGGAACAATTACAAACAGAACTTAAAGCGCTAATCATCGAATCGCTTAACCTTGAAGATATTACTGTCGATGATATCGACACCGATGCACCACTGTTCGGCGACGGCCTGGGCTTAGATTCAATAGATGCGCTAGAGCTAGGCTTAGCCATCAAGAAAAGCTACAACATTGTGATCGATGCTGATGACACCAACACGCGCGAACACTTCGCGTCAGTTGCGAATCTCGCAAATTATATTTCTCAAAGCAAAGCATAATATCACTTATGCCCTGCAACCTGATCCAGCAGGGTAGTAACCATCGAAAGCGTAACCATTATGACAGAAGTAAACCGTAGTGAAGTGTTTAACCAAGTGCGTGATGCCTTGGTGGAATTATTTGAAATTGATGCCGATGACATTAAACCTGAAGCGCAACTCTATCAGGAGCTGGATCTTGACAGCATTGATGCCGTAGATTTGGTAGTGCACCTGCAAAACTTGACCAACAAAAAAATCAAACCTGAGGAGTTCAAAACAGTGCGGACCGTCGATGATATCGTCGATGCCGTTGTTGAACTATTGAAGGAAAACTAATGCGCTGGCTGACCACATTGTCAGCGATAGCGTTATTGGCATATCCGCTAGCAGTATACTTCGGGCTTAGTCATGGGGGATTAGGCTTTGTAGCGGGAGTGCTAGCGGTATTGTTTTTTCTACGTATTGTCGCCGGAAGCCAAACTCAATTACAGGAATTGAGATATATCGCTTGGTTAAGCGGTGGGGCAGGTATCACGCTAGCCTTACTTGGCAGCGTATTCAAACAAGAAGGGTGGTTCACCTTTTATCCGGTGATCGTCAATATCCTCATGCTCGGGTTGTTCAGCGCTAGCCTGTTTCAAAAACAAACCTTGATTGAACGCTTGGCGCGCCTGCAAGAACCAGATCTCCCAAGCAGTGGCGTACGCTATACCCGCACGGTCACCAAAGTATGGTGTGGCTTTTTTGTGATTAACGGTGGTATCGCATTAACAACATGCTATATGCCACTCGCTATGTGGACCTTATATAACGGCCTAATTAGCTACCTATTAGCTGGTGGGCTATTTGCTGCTGAATGGATAGCGCGTCGTCATGTCCGTCATCAACAAGAAAAATAATACGTAATGGAAACAGTAAGAATGAACATCCCGTCTCTCGCAACCTTAATGAGTCAACCACACGAAGACACACATATTGTTGCGATTTCTGCTACAGAAACGTTAGATTGGGCACAATTTCGTACTGATGTCAGTGTACTCTCTCAAGCGCTGCAACACAGTGAACACCAGCGATGGGCTCTGTGTTTTGAGGACAGCTACTTCTTCGCCGTTGCGTTTTTAGCTGCTGCTCACGCAGGCCGCCACCTGATCTTACCTGGTAACCATCAACCTGCTGCACTAGCCGAATTAGCACCACATTATGATGCTATCTTGCACGATGATATTGCCAGCATGACCAGTGATTCTATGGTGGGTTGTTTAGCATCGGGGCTGGCTCAGCAAGCGGTTACTGGGCATTCTAACATTATCCAATCAACGGTAAAATCAGATGCTTTTAAGCGGCTTACTTTATCAGACATACCATTGACCTTGTTCACATCAGGTTCAAATGGTCCCCCGAAAGCTATTGAGAAAACTCTTGCACTTTTAGATGCCGAATTAGCCCAGTTAGAAGCAATCTGGGGCGAGCAACTAATCAATGCAACCATCTCAAGTACAGTATCACACCAACATATTTATGGCTTACTGTTCCGTATTTTGTGGCCACTGTGTGCTGGCCGTGCATTTGAGCGCCATGATTTAATTTACCCAGAACAAGTAATGACTCATGCCAATGAAGAAACTGTCTTAATTAGCAGCCCTGCTTTATTGAAGCGCTTGACTGAAGAGTCGCCAACACAACCTTACCGTGCCATCTTTTCGTCAGGAGGCCCATTACCACTGGCTGCTGCTCGACAAAGCCACACTTTATTTGAGCAACTCCCGTTTGAAGTATTTGGCAGTACTGAAACAGGGGGCATCGGTTATCGCCAACAAATCGTCGAAAGCACGCCTTGGCAACTCTTCCCCGCGCTATCCATGAAGCTCAATGCCGAAGGTTGCCTACGCGTACTGTCACCATTTATTAATACCAAGCAGTGGTACCAAACCAGCGACCAATGCCAATGTTTAACTGAAAATACTTTCATGCTGAAAGGCCGGGCTGATCGCATTGTTAAAATTGAAGAGAAACGTATTTCGCTCACCGACGTTGAACATCGTTTATGCCAGCTAGCATGGATTGAGGAAGCAGCTGTTTTGCCGTTGGAAGAAACTCAACGCCTAAGTCTGGTCGCGGTCATAACTTTGACACCAAGTGGCCACGAACTCATGGCAGAGATTGGCAAAGGGAAGTTCTGGTTGATGTTACGCCAATCGTTACGTCGATGGATAGAGCCTGTCGGTGTTCCCCGCCGTTATCGTACGGTTGATGAAATACCGCTTAACAGCCAAGGAAAACGCTTAGTGCGCGATTTAGAACAATTGTTTACAGGCTGATAAGACGTGTTGTTAACTATGCAATCACTAGTTTTGCCTCAACACTCGAGCACACTTGCTTCAATGAATGACTTTCACTACTGACACGAAGACCATAATGACAAAACGTAAGCCAACCATTACTGCTCAACACTGCAACGCCTCTCGGGCGGAACTGGTGTTACACGTCGATGCTGATATTTTGGATTTCCAGGGACACTTTCCGCAACATCCCCTTTTACCTGGTGTAACCCAAATTGATTGGGCCACATATTATGGCCACAAACTACTGAATGCTTACCCGCATTTTGCAGGCATGGAAGTGATTAAATTCCAAGAGCCAATCTTACCCGGCAGTAACGTTACCCTCACACTTGAATGGTTTGCTGATAAGCAGAAACTACATTTCACTTATACCTCATCCAAAGGTACCCACTCCTCTGGCCGTATAAAACTGGGGGCTACCGTATGAGTACGTTCCGTCCTTGTTTTCTGATCCCATGCTATAACCATGGTAAGACAGTACCTGACATCTTAGATGCACTAACCCCGTATGGTTTCCCGATTATCATCATCGATGATGGCAGTGGGCCTGAAACACAGGCCATCCTACATGCGCAAACTACCCGTAAAAACGTGATGCTCATAACACTGGGTAGTAACCAAGGCAAAGGCGGTGCGGTCACGGCAGGTTTATACGAAGCGTTCAAACACAGTTTCAGCCATGCCATCCAAATTGATGCCGATGGACAACACAATTTGGATGCCTTGCCAACGCTGATTACCGAATCGGAAACGCACCTTACATCATTAATTTCCGGCCAACCGGTATACGATGACACCGTCCCCAAAGCCCGTTTGTACGGCCGCTATGCTACCCACATCTGGGTGTGGGTAGAAACATTATCCTTTGCCATCAAAGACAGTATGTGTGGCTTTCGCGCCTACCCCATCGGCCCTACGATAAAAGTGCTAGAACGTAATAACGTCGGTAAACGTATGGATTTCGATACCGAAATTATGGTACGCATGTATTGGGATGGTTGTGATGTTCGTTTCATTGATACCAAGGTGATTTACCCGGAAGGCGGTATTTCACATTTCGATGCACTATGGGACAACGTCAAGATCAGCACCATGCATACCCGGCTCTTTTTTGGCATGCTGCCTCGCATTCCGAAACTTCTCAAGCGCCAACAGGCCCAACAGCAACATTGGTCATCCCATGCTGAGCGTGGCACTATCCTTGGTATCAAAGCCTTGCTCAGCATTTATTCATTGTTGGGGCGTCGAGCATTTAATCTAATCCTAAAAGGCGTGATGGCCTATTATTACCTCACAGGTAAATCAGCCCGCCGAGCTTCAGAAAGTTACTTGTCACGCCTGCAAGCTCATGCCATTCAATATAATCAGGTCTTACCGCCTAAGCTCACCAGTTACAACCATTTGCTTTCTTTTGGTCATACTATGCTTGATAAGCTGGCGGCATGGCGCGGCGATTTCTCAGCCGAAAATTTAACGATTCATGGCCTCGAGCATTTTGATCACATTGTGAAGCAACAGCGCGGGGTGGTCATTTTAGGGTCGCATTTAGGCAACCTAGAGCTTTGTCGTGCTCTAAGTCGACGCCATACGCATATCAAAATCAATGCGTTGGTCTTTACCAAACACGCTGAACGCTTCAATACCGTAATGAAAGCCGTTAACCCGAAATCCGATCTGAACCTGATCCAAGTCAGCGAGTTAGGGCCAGATACCGCGATTTTACTACAACAAAAAATCGAACAGGGCGAATGGATTGTTATTGTCGGCGACCGCACTTCTATTACCAAAGAACAACGTGTGGTGTGGGCCGATTTTCTCGGAAAACCTGCCCCCTTTCCTCAAGGTCCATTCATGCTAGCCACAGTATTAAAAACACCGGTTTACTTGATGTTTGGGCTACGAGACGACACACAAACATCACCGCATTTTGATGTGTATTTCGAACCCTTTAGTGAACAAATCAAACTGCCCAGAGGGAAACGCGAAGAGGCACTCACCCAAGTTGTTAGCCAGTACGCAAACCGTCTCGAACATTACACGATGAAGGCGCCTCTGCAATGGTACAACTTTTTTAATTTCTGGCAGTTAAGTGGAAATCATAATGAAAAATAACACACAGCAACCCGTTACTTTTGGTGCAGAGCGCCTCACAATCGAAGACGTAATGGCGATTGCCAACGGCGCACCAGCCGCCATGAACAACACGCCAGAATACGCCGCCAAGATCGATCGTGGTGTGGCATTTCTAGAACGCCTGCTTAAAGAAGAAGGGGTGATTTACGGAGTCACAACCGGCTATGGCGACTCCTGTACTGTAGCGATTCCACCAAACCTGGTCGATGAATTGCCCTTGCACTTGACCCGTTTTCACGGTTGTGGGTTGGGTGATAACCTCGACCATCAGCAAGCCCGAGCTGTACTGGCAACGCGTTTGTGTTCCTTGTCGCAAGGAGTATCGGGAGTCAGTCATGACTTGCTGAATCAATTAGTAACTCTGATCAACCATGACATTTCGCCGCGTATTCCACAGGAAGGGTCAGTAGGCGCAAGTGGTGATTTAACCCCGCTATCTTACGTCGCAGCGGCCTTAATTGGCGAGCGTGAAGTGATTTACAAAGGTGAAGTTCGCCCAACTGCCGAGGTCTTTGAAGAATTGGGGATACCCCCAATCAAACTCAAACCAAAAGAAGGCTTGGCATTAATGAACGGCACTTCAGTAATGACAGCATTGGCTTGTATTGCTTACAAACGAGCAGAATACCTTGCGCAACTGGCCACACGTATAACCGCGATGGTATCTGTTGGCATGCACGGTAACGACTTCCACTTTGACGAAGCATTATTCGCGGTAAAGCCACACCCTGGTCAACAACAGATTGCCAGCTGGTTACGTTCTGACCTACAAGCCAATCGTCCGCCTCGCAACAGTGACCGTCTGCAAGATCGCTACTCGTTACGTTGCGCTCCTCATGTAATTGGCGTACTGCAAGATAGCCTGCCTTGGCTACGCCAGATGATCGAAAATGAGCTTAACAGCGCCAACGATAACCCAATCATCGACGGCGATAACGAGCGTGTCCTGCACGGTGGTCACTTCTATGGTGGCCACATTGCGATGGCTATGGATACCTTGAAAACCGCCGTGGCCAACATTGCTGACCTGTTGGATCGCCAAATGGCCCAGTTAATGGACTACAAGTTTAATAATGGTTTACCGTTTAACTTAACCGGCGCCGAAGGTGATCGTAAGCCGATTAACCATGGCTTCAAAGCGGTACAAATTGGTGTATCTGCCTGGACAGCGGAAGCGCTGAAAAATACCATGCCTGCCAGCGTGTTCTCTCGCTCGACCGAATGTCATAACCAAGACAAAGTCAGTATGGGCACCATAGCTTCACGCGATTGCTTACGCGTATTGCAATTGACAGAGCAAGTAACGGCAGCCTCATTATTAGCGGCCACTCAAGCCCTAGAGATCCGTAAACGCCATAACGAGTTGGATGCCAGTCACTTCAGTCCGGCATTGAGAACCATGACAGATGCAGTACTCAGCGACTTTAGCCCAGTGATAGAAGATCGTCCGCTAGAAGGGGATCTACGCAACTTCGTTGAGAAGATTCAACAGCAGCACTGGGCGCTGTACTGATTCAATTACAATCCAAACTCATGAGTCGATCCTGTTTACGGCGCCTAAAGCGATGCAGGATCGCAATTTTTATCCAAGGTGGATCGATTAATGACCGAACAACCTCGACCATTACGTACCGAGGTCACCATGGTGACCTCGTTTCAAGATGCCGATCCTATGGGTGTGGTGTATCACGGTAACTACTTCCGCTTCTTTGAAGAGGCTCGCCGTATCTTGATGGAAAAGATCGACTACAGTTATCACGCCATGATGGCGTCAGGCTACATGTGGCCGATCATTGATACCCGCGTGAAATACGTCAAACCAATCCCGTACAACCATGCGATTCGCATTTCCGCGACCTTAACAGAATGGGAAAACCGACTTCGTGTAGATTACGTGATTTATGATGCGAAAACCGAGCAACGTATGACCAAAGCCCACACCATGCAGGTGGCCGTTGGGATAGAAGACCAAGAAATGTGTTTTGTTTCGCCGAAAGTATTCACCGACAAAGTAGAGGCATGGCATGCAGGTAACGCCTAACACAACAGAACAAGTAACTACGTCAACATTAAAGCCAGTGAAAAAACGTCGCTTAATCAGTACATTCAACGCTGCCTTGGCTTTATGTTGCATACTTGGCTTCGGCGGTTTGACTACAACCGCACAGGCTATTACGCTGCCGGAATTACAACAGACATTGTCATCACAACCTTTGGTTCGTGGCGATTTCGCGCAAACCCGCAAAATGGAAATGTTCGATGCGCCATTAACCTCGCAAGGTCACTTTCTGTTAGCTGAGCAACACGGATTATTATGGCAACAAGCGATGCCGTTCCCGGTATCACTGGTGCTGACCAAAGACAAATTGAGTCAGCAGTTCGGTGATCAGGCTGCACAGGTAATGTCAGCCAGTGACAATCCAATGGTGTTCTATTTCAGCCATATCTTCCTGTCTCTTTTCAAGGGTGATACCCGCCAATTGACCGAGCAGTTTAACCTCACCTTGAGTGACAAATCGAACGGTCGTTGGCAACTGCTGTTAACGCCGAAAGCAGCACCGTTGAATGCCGTCTTCAAAGCCATCGCTCTTGACGGTAAAACCTTCATTGATCACCTGATCCTGACCGAAGTGCGTGGAGACCAAACCACCATCACGTTCAGTAATCAGCGTACCACTCCCTCCGATCTAACGGCAGAAGAACAACGTGCTTTCCAATTCTAAACTGGGCCTTATGTGGCTGTGTACCATGCTGATGCTGGCGGGCATCTTGGGTTACCAACTGACCGCCAACGAACAGCTGCCGATCGAAACTAATATATTGGCTTTGCTGCCGGAAAACCGCCAAGACCCTATAGCTCAAGAAGCCTTTGATCATGTTGCCAATAGCATGAGCAACAAGGTCATCTTCTTGATCGGTGCACCAGCATCTGCTGATCAAAACAAGTACGATGATAAAGAGGGGAAAGGTAAGCCAGCACTGACGCTCGCCGCTCAACAATTTACCCAATCCTTAAACACGCTAGGCATGTTCAGCGAGGTCACCGGCCCTATTAGCCAAAGTGCCCAGCAAGCATGGGGCGAGCTGTATTTCCCGAAACGCCACCAGCTGCTGACCGCTGAACAACAAATCCGATTACGTGACGCGCCTGCACAGCAGGTTCAGCAGGTGGTTCAAGCTGTCTACAACCCTTTCTCAGGCGTCACGGGTACTGAATTGGCCAATGACCCTTTCCTACTGTTCCGTGACTTTTTATCGCAGTTAACCCGCCAAGCAGGCAATTTCACCCTGAAGGACGGCTTTTTAACCACGAAATATCAAGGCAAGACCTACGCATTGATCACGGCCGAGTTGAATGATTCCGCCTACAGTTTTACGTTACAAAAACAGCTGCCTGCATTGACCGAACTAGAGCACCAACTCGCAAGCCAATACGACGTTGAAGTACTTCATACCGGCGTCATTTTCTATGCGGCATATGGGACCGACAGTGCAAAAAGTGAAATCAGTACCATCGGACTAGGCTCTCTTGTCGGCATCATTGTACTGTTACTAGCGGTATACCGCAGCCCATTGCCTCTTGCCCTGGCACTGCTCTCGATTGGTTGCGGCCTATTGGCTGCTTTTGTGTTTACCATCGCCCTCTTTGGCAAAGTGCATCTATTCAGTTTGGTGTTTGGTGCCAGCTTGATCGGCGTCTCAATTGACTACGCGTTCCATTACCTGACCGATCGATTATCCGCTGGTAAATCCTGGGATGCTCGTGCCGGGCTCAAGCACATTTTTACCGCCATCACGCTGGGGTTGATCACCAGTTTAATCGGCTATTTAGGAATGTTGATTGCGCCGTTTCCAGGCTTGCAGCAATTGTCGCTATTTTCAGCAATCGGTCTCTCTGCCGCTTACGGTACCGTGGTGTGTTGGTACCCGATTTTAGCGAAAGTACCGAGCAAGCCGCGCGCGCTGCCATTACGTCAGCCGATGACACAATGGCTCACGATCTGGCAGCACCGTGGCGTGCGCTTCGCCTTTCCAACGGTGCTTGTGTTAGTTTCAGCAACTGGGTTGTATCACGCCCAGTACAACGATGATATTCGTCAGCTTCAAGCATTACCTACACAGTTGAAACAACAAGAAGACACGATCAAAACCATTACAGGTGTCAGCAGCAGCCAGCAAATGTTGCTGGTAACAGCAGGCGATGAGCAGACGTTGTTAAGTCAGTTGCAACGCGTCAGCCAACAGCTCGACATATACCGCAAGCAAGGTGTGCTCGATGGCTTTCAAAGCTTAAGCCAATACTTACTGCCTGCGGATGTGCAAGCCGCCAACTTCACAGTAGTAAAAGGCCTCTATCAACAGCAAGGTGCGGAATTAAGTCAGCGTTTACAACTATCCACGCCTGTCCATTGGGAAGCAACCTTCAGTCCGCTGACACCCGATGTATTCTTGGCCTCGCCCGCCTCCAGGCACTTACGTTTTCTGTGGCTCGGACAGCTACACGGCACACAAGCGGCGATCGTAATGTTGAATGGCGTGTCACAACCCGGCGTGCTGAAAATGTTCGCGACTCGTGATGCCAACCTGAGTTACTTGGACAAAGCAGATGAAGTATCTGCCCTATTTGGCGAATACCGTATACGCGTCACTGAATTGCTGATTGCAGCAACCTTGGCAATTGGCGCATTATTGGCATGGCGTTACGGTTTCAAGAAAAGTCTGTTGCTAATTCTGCCACCGGTGATCGCCGGTTGTGCAGGGATTGCCGTGACCATGTTAACCGGCGTGCCATTGAATTTGTTTAACTTGCTCGCCTTAGTTTTGATTTTGGGCATCGGCATTGATTACACGTTATTCTTTGCGGAGCAGAGTCACAGCGATACATCGGCGAATGAAACAATCAACGCCGACCATGCACAGAGCACCTTGTTAGCCATCAGTTTATCGGCTGCAACAACCTTATTGTCGTTTGGTTTACTGGCCCTGAGTGATACCCAAGCGATCCACAGTTTTGGCATTACTGTTCTAATCGGTATTTTGGTGGCCTGGTTATTGGCACCACTTTCTATGTCGATATCGCGCCCCCGTAAAAACACACAGCCACAAACAGCATCACATGCGACCGCATCGATTCAGCAAGAGGAACAGGCATGAGTCATAGCTTTACCCAACACCGTACCATCTGGTGGTCAATGAAAGCGGCCCTACTCGGGGCCAGTTTGCTCACCATCGCAGGCTGCAGCTTGACTCCCGTGCAACAAGCCAATCAGGTCAGTATTGCACCCAATACTTTTGTTACCTTGCCCACACCAGCAGATTTAGGCCAGACGCTATCAGCCAGCCAGCTGATTACTGCGCAATGGCCTGCATCACCAGGAAAAGAGACAAAGGGCAGCGCGGATAAGCACGGTAGTCAACCGCAAAACCAGCAACAATTGCCGGTACAGCTGCAAATCGACAGTGGCAAGGTTGCACTTGCCGGATTCTCGTCGTGGGGCTCGCGCATTCTCAGCCTGACTTACGAAAACAATGCTATTGAAGCCAGCGTACTACCGGGGTTGGGTGACACCTTGCCCAAGCCCGAACAAGTGCTCTTTAATTTGATGATCACCTTGTGGCCATTGGATGCCTGGCAGGGCCCGCTGTCACAGGTAGGATGGCAACTAGTTGAAACCCAGCAACACCGCCAGCTAATAGATAATCACGGTACGGTTGTCGCCGACATCCGATATCAGGCAGCCGATCGCTTAACTGGAGATATTGTCTTTATTAACCATCAACTTGGTTACACCATCATCATCAAGACATTGCAGTACTCACACACCTGATAGTTGGAAAACCGACTGATCTTGTGCCCAAGTAAAACCTTAAACCACGCGTTTTATCGCGATAATGATAACAATGACCAACAACCAGACTGACACAACACGCCAAGCGTTATCCGCCTCACCCGTTTATATCCACGGGTGCGGATTTCACTCGGCGTTAGGAAAGTGTCATAACGACATTCATGCCCATTTACAGCAAGGCAAGTCACCCGACATGGTGCCGGTATCAGGCTACCTGAATGACGGGAAGGATACCGTGATCGGTAAGGTCG
This sequence comes from Photobacterium kasasachensis, assembly GCF_050336885.1. Lineage (NCBI taxonomy): Bacteria > Pseudomonadati > Pseudomonadota > Gammaproteobacteria > Vibrionales > Vibrionaceae > Photobacterium > Photobacterium kasasachensis. Next base: position 929,576 of record NZ_JAKJSH010000004.1, on the reverse strand, counting down.
CTGCTAAACTGCCCCCTATAGCGTCACGCTACCAGCACCAAGATACCTCAAACAATCGGTTGGCATTATCTGCCTTGCTTGATATTGCACCACATATAGAGCATGCCGTTAAAAAATATGGTGCAGACCGTACAGCTGTGATTGTGGGCACCAGCACCTCCGGTATTTCGGATGGTGAACGCGCGTTACTCGCTAATGAGCGGGACGGGCACTTCCCAGGTGACTACCATTATTATCAGCAAGAAATTGGCAATACCGCGGAGTTCATTGCCGACTATTTTTCGTTGACGGGCCCAACCTACACACTATCGACGGCCTGTTCATCCAGTGGTCGTGTTTTTCTATCGGCTAAACGTTTATTGAAGGCCGGTATCGTCGATGCAGTGATCGTTGGTGGCGTCGATACTCTTTGCAAATTGACATTAAACGGTTTCCACTGTTTAGACGCACTCTCGCAGACAATGTGTAACCCTTTTAGCCAAAACCGCAACGGCATCAATATCGGTGAAGCCGCAGCCTTTATGTTGCTGTCTTTGTCTCCACAAGACAAAAGAGAAGTATCCACACCTACTCATGCTCCGGCCCACCCGCCTATCGCTTTGTTGGGTGCGGGTGATAGCTCAGACGCCCACCATATCTCAGCACCACACCCGGAAGGGATTGGTGCTGAAGCTGCAATGCGCAAAGCGCTAGACGATGCGGGTCTCACACCTGATGACATTGGCTACGTCAATGCCCATGGCACCGCAACTCAGTTGAACGATGCCATGGAAGCAAAAGCCATTCATCGAGTATTCGGTAGTCAAACCCCGGTGAGCTCGACCAAGCCGTTTACTGGCCACACCTTGGGGGCAGCAAGTGCGGTAGAAGCAGCGATTTGCTGGCACATACTGCATTATGGTATTGATCTACCCATGCAGGTCAATGACGGTCACATTGCCGAAAATTTGGCACCGATCAATTTGGTGACGCCACATCAAACACTGACCAAGTCAGCGATATTAAGTAATTCCTTTGCCTTCGGTGGCAACAACATTAGTCTGATTTTTGGATATGCACATGACTAAGATTCCACACCTTCATCTATTACTTCCCCACGACACACCAATGGTACTAGTCGATGAATTAATCGACGTTGGAGAAGAACATATCCATTGTCAAGTCACCGTTCGCGAAGACTGTATTTTTTTCAATGTACACACCCGTGCGATTCCTGGGTATGTCGGCATTGAATTCATGGCCCAATCCGTAGCCGGGTGGTCGGGGTATCAGTCATGGCTGCAAGGCCAACCATCTCCGATCGGCTTTCTGTTGGGTTGCCGTCGCTACCAAGCCGAATGCAGTACATTTTCTGAGGGCGATACCCTCGACATTTTTGCCGAGCGTCTAATGGAAAGCAATGGCATGGCCGTGTTTAGCTGTCGTATTGAACATCAAGGACAACTGCTCGCCACCAGCCAATTAAATGCATTTGTACCAACACAAGAAAAATTAGATCAAATGATTGGTTATTCTCAAGATAATAGGACTTCTTCATGATACGACATGTATTAGTGACAGGCGCAAGCAAAGGTATTGGACGTGCGATTGCCATTCAGCTTGCAAAAGATGGGTTTACCATTGCAGTTCACTACATGAGTGACAAAGCCGGTGCTGAGGCTACCTTAGCCGAGATTGAACACGTGGGCGGGACCGCTCGTCTACTTCAATTTGATATTAGTGACCGTGATCAGTGTCGCAATCAACTAGAAGGCGATATTGCTAAGCATGGTGCGTACTATGGTGTAGTAAGCAACGCTGGGATTACCCGTGACACCGCATTTCCTGCTATGACAGAAGCTGAGTGGGACAATGTGATCCACACCAACCTCGACAGTTTTTACAATGTACTGCACCCATGTGTAATGCCCATGGTGCGAAAACGCAAAGGCGGTCGAATTGTAACCTTAGCATCAGTATCAGGGATCACCGGAAACCGTGGTCAAACTAACTACAGCGCGGCAAAAGCTGGAGTCATTGGTGCCACCAAATCATTGGCATTAGAATTGGCCAAACGAAAGATCACAGTAAACTGCGTGGCTCCGGGCCTGATTGATACAGGCATGATTGATGAGCATGTCAAAGAACATGCCTTACCACAAGTACCACTACGCCGTATGGGTGAACCAGAAGAAGTTGCAGGACTTGTCAGCTATTTAATGTCCGACATTGCATCTTACGTAACACGCCAAGTAATTTCAGTAAATGGAGGTCTAGTATGAGCCGTCGTGTTGTTGTCACAGGCATGTCAGGAGTTACCGCTTTCGGTAACGACTGGCAAACCGTCGAACCCAAGCTACGTGCCTGCAAGAATGCAACTATCTACATGGCGGATTATGAGCAATATGACGGCTTGAATACAAAACTGGCGGCACCAATCGAAAACTTCACGCTGCCTAAGCATTACACCCGCAAAAAGATCCGTTCAATGGGGCGAGTATCTAAACTCTCAACATTAGCCACTGAAAATGCCCTACTGCAAAGTGGCCTGATCGATCATGAGGTACTCACCAACGGACAGACCGGTATTGCTTACGGCTCTTCCACTGGAAGTACCTCAGCCGTTGGTGCGTTTGGTGTGATGTTGAACGAAAAGAGCACTCGAGCCATCACGGCAACTACTTATGTACAGATGATGCCACACACCACAGCCGTGAATGTCGGGCTATTTTTTGGTCTACGAGGCCGAGTGATTCCAACCAGCAGTGCCTGTACATCAGGCAGCCAAGCAATCGGTTATGCCTATGAAGCAATCAAACACGGCTACCAAACTGTGATGGTCGCAGGCGGTGCTGAAGAACTGTGTCCTACAGAATCAGCAGTTTTCGATACCTTATTTGCAACAAGTCTTAAAAACGATGCCCCGAAGTCAACTCCTCGCCCTTACGACACAGATCGAGATGGATTAGTGATAGGCGAAGGTGCAGGTACCTTGGTTTTGGAAGAATATGAACATGCCATAGCACGTGGTGCAACAATTTATGCTGAATTGGTTGGCTTTGCCAGTAACTGCGATGCAGCCCATGTGACACAACCCCAAAGAGAAACCATGCAATTATGCATGGAGATGGCACTACAAGACGCCAACTTATCACCGGGTGCCATCGATTATATTTCTGCGCACGGAACAGCAACAGAAAAAGGCGACATCGCGGAAAGTAACGCAACCGCTAACATTTTTGGTGATAATGCTCCCATTAGTTCGCTCAAGAGCTACTTCGGCCATACATTGGGGGCTTGTGGTGCCATAGAAGCATGGTTAAGCTTAGAAATGATGCGTTCTGGTTGGTTTAGTCCTACCCTCAACCTTGATAGCATAGATGAACGTTGCGGAGCCTTGGACTATATCCGTGGTGAAGGTCGCAACTTAGATTGCCAGTACATCATGAGTAATAACTTTGCCTTTGGCGGCATCAACACCTCGTTGGTTTTTAAGCGCTGGCAAGACTAACAACATTACCTATATTCCCTGAGTACCACGCTCAGGGAACGGTTTCCAATCACATAAAACCGTACAAATCACTCTCCATCCTAATCTAGCCTAAGAACACTTAATCTTGGTCTACTCATATCCATAAACATTTTCTAACGCCGCAGTTATACACTTGGGGAACATTCCAATTACTTTGTCCCTACCTCATCGAGTTACTTCAACTAGCAACAACAGATAGATGTTAAGAGCTTAGCTGTCGTGATGAGATAATTCGATGTCAGCGTACCTAATCAACTGTGTAAGAACAACATTACATATGAACTGAAAATCGATGGTACTATTTCGCTGTAGTTACTAATTCGTTCAGCCGTCGAATTATTCGTTGGACAGCATCTGATAAGCAAGGCGAAACCTTAATCGCAACGACGTTAACTATGGCTTACAAGCAAAAAGGCCATCCTCAGAGCATAATGTGTCACTACGACCAGAACTACATCTCTTATGACGCTATCGTATGGAGCAGACCGAGGCTACTTGAAGTCAGAATCAGCACCCACTGCGGGCAACCGTTCTGTACCTGAAGCAGCGCGGGATATTAGTGACCACGACAAAAATCACCTTCCGAAAGCACAAACTCAAAAAATCTCATGCCCCTCCAGCCTCCAGCCTCCAGCCTCCAGCCTCCAACATGAGGATAATCTTAAACCTAATGCAACACGAACCCACTAAATACAAGCTTATGGGATAAATATCACACCAGATCAATTAAACCGCAAAAGAAACATGTCAAATGTCATATTTGCACTAAAAGGCATACATCTTTGTACAGTAATTATGAGAGCAATTACATGCAGCCAAAAAGAAAACTGCTTCCAAGATTACATTTTTATGTCAGTTATATTAAAGCCATTTGTAACGACTTTAAAAAGCAAACAGTTAGCATTTTTTTAACACTGAGCAACTGATATCACTATCAGTAAAATCAAACCCGCGTCACAATTTTTCTTGATGCTTAATGGCAGTACAATCCGTTTTTGTGAGTCACCATGAATATATTTTATTCGCCCTATCATTTAGAGTATTGACTCTAGAAGAATTTAATTCTAAAAAACAAAAATATTAAGAATAAAATAAAATCACCACACAACAAGAAAAATCATTCACAAGACCTATAAGAAAACACCAAAGGCATAAGCTAAGTATTCATAAAAAATAGAAATAATCACAAGTAAAAATCACCTTTGAAAAATCATGAAAAACGTTTTTATGATAAAAACAAAAACCACAAATAAAATATATCACCGAATAATTAAACTGAAAACAAGAAATAAAAAACAACAAGAAAAGAGAATTAAAAAATAAAATAATCAATTTTAAAAAGAAAGAATGAAACGTAAAGAACAAACGTTATATCAAATTAACCACTCAACAAAGCAAAATGTAAAAGTTTTTATTTCATCAATAGCGGCATTTTGTTGAATTATATTTCAAAAAAATTTTATGTGATATAGCTATCAATATCAACAACAACTATCACTTAACTTAATGGGTTGCCTACACTTTAATAAAAACCCGCAAAAACACCTAAAAATCAGCACTTTAGAAAGTTTGATGTTATTAAAACAATAGAAAACAAGCCATAAAGGCTGATTTTTCACCAATATAAAACCCAGTAATTTTTAAATTATCAATTGCGTTATAGAAAAAAACATGTACTTTAATAAGCCAATATCTTGAGCTAACAAGTTGTGCTTTTAGATATCACTGTAAAACTTGCTAATTGTTGAATCCCTGTTCCCTTTGAACAGTTCTAAAAACAAATTTAACCCTGTCTTCATGACAGGGTTTTTTTTACCCTCAGAAAAACTCACAACTTTAATAAAACACCTAATCATCACTTAGAAATAATATTCACAGCCTAAATTAATTATTTTTTGCAAACGTTTGCCTGAGCCATGCGTCACGATTTTTAAAAGCAAATATGCACTTTACACGAAATAACTTGTGCAAGATTTTCCAAATGATTAATGTTTGTCGCCGCGGAACATACACAATCTCTTACAAGGATTTTATAATGAAAAAAACAATTATCGCAGTGGCATTAACTTCTCTAATCTCTGGCGCAGCACAGGCAGCAACAGTCTACAAAGCAGACAATGGCGACAACGTCAAAGTCTACGGTGGTGCAGAAGTTGGCGGTACGTTCGTCTCTGATACTGACAAAACTCCTTTTGGTCCAGATACAACTTTTGTTGATGACTCTTTCGCTACTATCGGTCTTAAAGGTCAGACTGGCGACTTCTACGCGAAGTTTGAACTTGACGGCGAACGTCAGGACTGGACTAAAGATAACAACATGCGCATCATCATCGACAAAGCATATGTTGGTTACAACGTAACTAAAGGTCACTCCATTGAGTTCGGCCGTACTGATACTGCATACGACCACGTTGACGCATTCGGTGACGTAACTAACGAACTAGGTCTTGGTATCTCTGAAGCTGGTGACCAGGACAGCACCTTCAAGTACCGCGGTAAATTCGGTAACGTGAAAGTGGGAATCTCTCACTCTCTTGAAGGTTGGGATGGCAAGACTGATGACTTCGGTCACCCAGTGAAGTACAGCTACGAAACAGATTCACTGTTCGGCCAAGTAACTAACGGTTACATCGGCTACTACGGCGATACTTTCACAGTAATTGCTGGTGCTGAAGAAGGTGACGAAACATCTATCTACTCACTACACGGTGAGCTTGAACTAGGTAAATTCACTCTTGCCGGTCTGGTATTCGATGAAACCAAAAACTTCGATAAAGGCTCAGATACAAACGAAGTGGGTGTAAACCTGGGTGGTAAGTACGCAATGACAGAAAAACTAAACCTGCTTGCTAACGTTAACTACTCTGACTCTGACGCATTTGCAGAAGAAGCATACTTTGGTGTTGTTGGTGCTGAATACCGCTACGCATCAAACGTAAAACTGGCTGCTGAAGTTGCATTCGGTGACGTGCTTAAAGGTGCGAAAGATGCAAACAAGAAGAAGACAACTGAATCAGGTGCTCTAGCCTACCTAATGGCTTACTACTGGTTCTAATGTAACTCGATACATCTAGAACAACTAGAGAGCTGATCTTTCGTCCCTTGATTGGCTCTCTCTTTTCTTCCCCCCCTCTTCAAATAAGGCGTCTCATGAAAAAGATCGTTTTATCGGCACTCGCACTAGCGGTTGCAACCGGATGCACAGCCCAAAATTCTGCCCAGGAACCAGCACATGAGTGGGTTCAGGGTCAAGAATATAACCTAACCATTCTTCATACCAATGATAACCACGGCAACTTCTGGCAGAACAAATACGGCGAACGCGGTATGGCTGCCCGTGCCACACTGATCAATGAAATTCGCGCTGAAGTTCAAGCAGAAGGCGGTTCTGTCCTTCTTCTATCAGGCGGTGATATCAACACAGGTGTGCCAGAGTCAGATCTGCAAGATGCAGAGCCAGATTTCATTGGTATGAACATGCTAGGTTACGATGCAATGGCTGTCGGTAACCATGAATTTGACAACCCGCTTGATGTACTTGCCAAGCAGGAAGGCTGGGCTGAATTCCCATTCCTTGCCGCTAACATCTACAAAGATGGCAAGCGTATGTTCGATGCATACAAAATCTTTAACAAGCAAGGCATTAAGATCGCTGTTATTGGTTTGACAACCGAAGATACTGCCAAGATCGGTAACCCTGAATATATCGACGGTGTTGAGTTCAAAGATCCAAAAGAAGAAGCCAAGCAAGTTATTGCCGAGCTTAAGAGCAAGCACAACCCAGATGTGATCATCGCAGCAACGCACATGGGCCACTATCAAGATGGCCAGCACGGTTCGAACGCAGCGGGTGATGTGAAACTTGCTCGTTACCTGAACGAAGGCGATCTTGACATGATTGTAGGCGGTCACTCGCAAGAGCCTGTCTGCATGGAAGGTCCGAACATGTACAACAAGAACTTCAACCCGGGTGACGTGTGCCAGCCGGATCAGCAGAACGGCACCTGGATTGTTCAGGCGCACGAGTGGGGTAAATACGTTGGCCGTGCTGACTATACCTTCAAAAACGGTGAGTTCGAACTAAAATCATACGATCTTATTCCAGTTAACCTGAAGAAGAAAATCAAGGTTGACGGCAAGAAAGTTCGCGTCTTCATCCAAGACGAGATCCCGCAAGACAAGGCTGTTTTCGATACCCTGAAGCCATTCCAGGACAAAGGCCAGGCCGCACTTAACGTGAAGATCGGTACGTCCAACGGTGATCTGGTTGGTGAGCGTAAGATCGTACGTAACAACCAGACAAATCTTGGTCGCTTGATCGCAACAGCTCACAAAGAGCGTGCCAAAGCAGACTTCGCTGTTATGAACTCTGGTGGTGTTCGCGCCTCTATCGCTGGCGGTGATATCACCTACAAAGATGTTCTGACGGTACAGCCATTCGGCAACATCGTGACTTATGTTGATATGACAGGTGCCGAAGTTCAGGACTACCTGAATGTTGTTGGTACCAAGTCTAAAGATTCAGGCGCCTATGCTCAGTTCTCCGGTATTACCATGACAGTAAACGGCGACAAAGTGACTGACGTGAAGATTGACGGTAAAGCACTGAACGTAAAAGACACTTACCGCTTCACCATTCCTTCCTTCAATGCTGCTGGCGGTGACGGCTACCCGAACATCACTCAGCATCCGGCATTTGTGAACACTGGCTATGTTGACGCAGAAGTACTGAAAGATTTCATCGAATCGAAAGGTACGGTTGACGTCACTGAATTCCAGCCAAACGGCGAAATTGTCTACAAATAATAATGATATGTCGCCCTGTTAGGGATAACAGGGCTTCTTTAGGGTGAAAATAATGAAAAAATCCATTCTCGCACTATCCATCGGTGCTGCAGTTTCATGTGGTGCCCAGGCGAATCTGCTTATCACGGAATATGCGGAGCCAAATGGCGGCAGTAATAAATTAATTGAAATCGGTAACACAGGTACAAGCGCAGTTAGCCTTGATGGCTACAGTCTGCGTAAAGACTCAAATGGAAAAAATACCTTCTCAAACTCAATCAGCCTTGATGGTCTGACTATTCAGCCGAATGATGTAATTACTCTGGCTCATACAAGTAATGCTGATCTGCCGTTTACACCAGATAAAACAAGTGGCAGCCTGGACTTCAATGGTAATGATGCAGTAGGCCTTTTTGACTCAACTGATACCATGATTGATGTTGTTGGCACTGTTGATGGTTCAAAATTTGGTGAAAATGTCGTTCTTCGTCGTTCGGAGTTAACCCCTAAAGCTGTTTATGATGAAACTCAATGGACCAAACTAGACGAAGGAACAGGTAAAGATTACAGCGATTTTGGTAGTATCGCTGAAGGTGGTGGTTCTGTTGAACCAACAGAACCACCAAAATCAACACCAGCGACTATTCAAGAAATCCAAGGCCAAAGCTGGTCATCAACTATCGATAGTATAGACGTACCAAATGGTACTTATGAGTCAGTTGGTTACCACGAGGTAAATGGTGTTGTTACTGCCATCCAAAAAACAGCCCTAGGCAAGGACCTAAAGATTGGCTTCTTCATGCAGGCGCCAAGTGACGGTGACGCACTGACTTCTGACGGTATCTTTGTTGAAACAAGCAAAATTTCTGACATCTCAGTTGGTTCTGCTGTTACTGTCGTTGCCAAGGTAAAAGAAGATTGGGGTTGGACGAAGCTTGTTAGTGTTGATTCAGTAAAAGTAACAGGTTCAGAAACAACGCCAGCAGCAACAGCTCTGCGCGTTCTGGAATCAGATGAAGACTTTGATTTCACGCTAGAACGTCACGAAGGCATGCTGGTTAAATTCGACAAAGACTCTGACATGCGAGTTAGTCGAAACTTTGGCTTCAGCGGTTCTCCGTTCTACCGAAACAATATGGTTGTCTCCAATGGACAGGTCAACGTACATCCAAACCAGAACAACGCACCAGCTGTTCATGACGATAACATTGATACTGATTCAGAGCGCCAAACTGATTGCAACGAAGACAAACGTATTGTAGTTGAATCATTCGAGAAAGCACCAAGTGGTGTTATACCTTGGTATCCAGAATTTGGCTCGGCAAGTGCTGTGCCTATGCCAGATGGCACTACTACGACTGAAGATTACATCCGTATTGGTGATATTGTCGACGGCTTTGAAGGTGTCATTGGCTATTCTGGTATGTATGGCTACAACGATTACCGTCTGTATGTAACCAACACAATCACTAAAGATAACTTTATCCACGAGAACTCAGAACGTACACAAGCACCTGTATTAAAAGAAGGCGGTAATCTTCGTATTGCAACCTTCAATGTGCTTAACTATTTTAACTCTCCGTTCGGTGGTGATAGTAACCTCAAAAATGATAACCGTGGTGCAGAGTCAGAGCCAGAGTTCCAGCTTCAAGGTGACAAAATTGCTAAGGCAATTGTTGCTATGAATGCCGATATTATCGGCCTGATGGAAATCGAAAACAATGGCTTTGGCGAGAACTCAGCAGTTGCGCATCTTGTTAATAAAATTAATGCTCTAATTGACGATAAATCTGACCACTATTCTTACGTTGTCGGCAACAAAGATGATAAGTTTGTAGGTTCTGATGTTATTGCGAACCAAGTGATCTTCAAAGCAAGTAAAGTTTCACTAGATACTTATCGTCTGATTGAAATGCCTGAACAGCATGCACCTGAGGTCGCATATAAAGATACTAAGAACAAAGACCAAACAGAAAATGGTAATAATTACCAACGAGATACTCTCGCTCCTACCTTCAAGATTAATGGTACAGAAGAGAAAATCACCATTTCAGTTAATCACCTAAAATCTAAGGGTTCACCTTGCTGGGAGGATGTTCAAACCGGTAAAGAGCTAGACAGTGACAAACAGGGTAATTGCGAAAACTTCCGTGTCTCTGCGGCTTACCATCTAGGCCAAGAGCTAAACAAGATCGACGGATACAAGCTAATCCTTGGTGACCTAAACTCTTACGGTAACGAAGATCCAATCATGGTTCTGACTAACCGTGACAATGCACCTGAAAGCCATGTGATCAAAGCAGCTCGTAATACGTATATTGGTGGTGATGAAAATATACTAGGTACACCACTACACGGTGAAGAAGGTGCAGTTATTACTGACTCTTATGGCTACGTTAATATTATTCGCCAGCTACACCCTGATTCATACAGCTACTCTTACAATGATGAAGTCGGCACGCTTGACTACATCCTGGTTACGCCTGAGCTTGTGAATAAAGTAGTAGATGCAACCGACTGGAACATCAACGCCGCTGAGTCAACGTTGTTCCAATACTCTGATAAATATAACTGTGCAAATGGTACATGCTCTACACGATTCTCTGATCTATACCGCGCTTCGGATCACGACCCAGCGGTTATCGACCTGAAACTCGGTACCGTAGTTAACCCAGAGCCACCAGTTATCACTCCACCAACAGAGCCTAAAAACCCGCCGGCAGATCTTCCGGAAGTTCCGGCAGCTCCTGTTGCTGGTGAGCCAATCAAGGTTATGTTCGATTTGACTAACATCAGTGGCGTTGCGCTACACGAAGGTGACAAGGCCGTATTGAACATTGAGAAGATTAGCTCTTTCAAAGCCGCTGTTGCTGGTGCGGACACTAGCTCTGTAACTCTGACTAAAGCAATCATAGAGCAAGGTTGGGTTGAGCTTGAAGGTGAAGTTGCTGACGCTGGTGAATTCAAGATGACAAAACAAATCATCGACGGAGTAACAGGTCAACCAACTTATACTTCTCAAGAAGAGACCATCAAAGTTTCTGAAGGTAAGACTCAGCCAGTTGATCCAAACCCAGGTCACAGCCATGGTGGTTCAACCGGTCTATTTGGTCTGCTGTCACTACTAGGTCTTGGTTTCTTCCGTCGCAAGATGAACAAGTAACCTTGGTCTGAATCATCAAGGGAGGCATTCAATGCCTCCCTTTTTTCTGAGAAAAAACTATGAAAAAGACACTTCTTGCCATTTTGGCGCTTTCTTGCTGTAGCGCTAATGCAGCCTATGCTCAGGCCCACGATCCCCATGTTGTTGCGCCATTTTCTGTTACCTGTAAAACCAAAGAAATTGTTCCACCTGTCGATCCGGGCGAGATTAACAACCCTGACGGTTACTACGATTTGGCACTCAACAAAACCGGTGACGAGCTAAAGAGCGCACTAAATATCATCATCTCTACCGGTATTAATAAGCTCCCTTACTCGTCTTCTTCGTTTGATGTATGGGATGCACTAGATATTACTGACGAAGACCCTGACAACCCAGATAACGTCATTCTTATCTACACTGGCCGTTCTCAGGCAAAAGGGCAAAAAACCGGCCAAGGTAACCTCGGGCGTGATAACTGGAACCGAGAGCATTCCTACCCGAAATCTAACGGCGGCTTCAATGACAAAGGAGCTTACGGCTATACCGACATTCACCACCTTCGCCCGTCAGACGAAAGCGTAAACTCAACTCGCGGTAACCTCGAATACGACTATAGCGATAACCCTGTCGCCGAAGCACCGGAAAACCGCTATGACTCTGACTCTTTCGAACCACGTGATGCGGTCAAGGGCGATGTAGCTCGCATGATGTTCTACATGGCCACCCGTTACGAAGGAAAAGACAGCATCACACCTGATTTAGAATTAGTCCCAACTGTTAGCAATAATGGCAATGCGCTCGGTAACGTTTGCTCCTTGCTTCAGTGGAACTTAATCGATCCTGTTGATGATTTTGAAGCAAATAGAAATAACAAAATCCAAAAAATTCAAGGTAATAGGAACCCATTTGTGGATAACCCACAATGGGCAGACGAAATTTTTATCAAAGATTGTAAAAAATAATAAGCAAAGGTCAACCTCGGTTGACCTTTGCTTTATCTTGCTAAGCGATACGCGAACAAAGACAAAATCAGATACGATCTGTATCTCGAATCATCTCTTTATCGCGATCCTGCCGGTCAGCATACTCATCATCGACAGTCGGCTGATAAGACAGATTGTCTGTGGTACTGCACCCTAGTAATGTTAAGCCGAACAGTAAAATTATTATTCTCATCTTGTCACTTCCCTTTTTACTTATGGCAACCTAATACTAGTACATTAATCTGAATAATCCATAAACGAACCTCAACAGCGGTAATAAATTAGGTTTTATATAATAAAACCTAATTTATTATTTCTCTTTCTGCTCATAAATGATAAATCACAACATCCATTTATTAAGGGCTTAAGGCATACCAAACGTTTGCTATTGAAAAATCAGAGAAATTTAATTTTTCCACCTTTATCTTCATGATTTTAGAAGTATTTCTCCAATTTAGTGAGTTGTTCTCTCATTTGCACCACGCATTAAGACAAAGCTCGCATAAGTTCCTCTTAGTTGAAAACCAGTCGATTGATGATGATAGAGTTGCCAACAGCTACTTAAGCTTCTTTTATATCAATAACCTACACCTGTTTCGCTGGAGAAATGCCGTGGCAGATCAAGCTGTAACTATTCGCCCTATCAAAGCTGGTGAGAAAAAAGCGCTCAAACAAATTATGAATAATGCATTCCCGTTTTTTATGCGATTATTTTTCTCTTTTTCTAAACATACCCTAGTCGCAGAAAAAAACGGCGAAATTGTCGGTGGGGTTATTCTGAAAATGTTTATGCTTCAAGAAAATGTCAAAGCAGGGTTAGTTTCTCTAATTTTTTGTTCTCCCCAACACGCTGGACTTGGTATAGGTCAGTCATTATCTGCCGCCGGACTCAAAACACTAGAACAACATGGCTGTACACAACTATTCGCCTGTGTTGAAGGCAACAATACCAGTTCAAGTAAGCTATTTAGCAACAGTGGCTTTTCCAGGCTATCACTGTTCGAGCAACTTAAAACATATAAGCTAAATAACTTACGTATCTGGCTTAACAGCTTCCACTTCTTCGATGTCGGCTTTTTTATGTGGGCCAAATCCACTGACAACCTGCCAGCCTACACCGCTAACTCATCCACCAGCCGCAGTGAATGGTTATTTACCCTGTTTAGCCATGTGTTTATTTTGACTGTTTCACTGTGGCGTCAGGGGGAAGCTGATTTTCTGGCCTTGAAAAATATCCTTACCTTGGTGGCCACCTTTGCTGTCTTTTATGGTATCCGTTACGGCGCAATGCTGAGTATCGCCTGGTACCAAAAACAACAGGTTGAATTCAAGATGTGGGAATCTGGGCTTATGTTATCCGGCCTTATCGCACTCTTATTTGGTGGGTTTATGGCCGCGCCCGGTTCGTTATATCCAGTGGAGAAAAACTGGACATACAAAGACCACATCCCTCAGTTAGGCAAAATGGCATTGATATCCTCGGTATGCTTAACCAGCTTGATATGGTGTATTGGGTTGCTACTCAATCATAATTTCATCGCTGAACACTGGCTGCATTCATTAGAAACCGCCTTCTTGGTCGGTACCGGATTACTCGTTTTAGACGTAACGCTACCTTTTTTCCCATTTTCATCTTTTAACGGCAGGCGACTGTGGGATTGGAATAAACTAGCTTGGGGAATACTGACGCTCAGCATTATACCACTCGTTGTCCTCTTCTGATCCGATAGAAGGGTGGCAATAAGTTAGCATCAGTACAGATGCCAGGTTCTAAACCAGAGTTGGCAATACCAATCTAAATAAGTAAATGTGCCATTTTTTCATGGAGATAAATGCGCAGCAACGGATTTAGGTTAATCAAAACATCTGGTCTATGATATCAAGAGACTGGATACTGACTCCTAGTATCCAGCGCATCCGTTATCAACTTTCGACCAGTGCTATTGTTAAATTGAGCTAAGGAGCTGGCCATGAAAAAAGTACTTGGGAAAGGCTGCCTGCTTCTGCTTTTTATCTTCGGTGTGGCCGCTATTAATTATAAAACAGAGCTTCAACAGCTTTATCATACCGTGCGACTGTTCGATCAGGATGTCATCGTTGAGAACTTCTCCAACATGAAAAGGCTAGCTCCGACAAAAACAGTTGCCGCTTCAGGGATGGTTGACGAACTGGGCCACTCCCCTTCACCGCTTCCCCAGCACTTTACCTATAACGACAAGTCAGTTGACATGCAGAACTGGATTGAGCGCTCCAGTACAACCGCCCTAGTGGTGTTAAAAGGTGATAGCATCACTTTCGAGGAGTATTACCAAGACACAAATGAGTTTGATCTGCGAATTTCCTGGTCAATGGCCAAATCGTTTCTCAGTGCTATATTCGGCATTGCCATTGAGGAAGGCCACATTTCAGATTTAAATCAACCGGTCACTGACTATGTGCCCAGTTTAATCGGCTCAGGGTATGAAGGTGTCAGCATCAAAAATGTCTTACAGATGTCCAGCGGCATCTATTTTAACGAGGATTATGGTGATTTTTTCAGTGACATAAACCGTATGGGCCGGCTTATGGCTTTAGGGGGTAGCTTCGATGAATTTGCCGCTTCGCTCACTCGCTCGCGCCAACAAGGTACATATCTGTCATATGTCAGTATGGACACCCATGTTATCGGTATGGTGTTGCGGGCAGCGACGGGGAAACCAATCGAAGAGTATTTTAATGACAAGCTGTGGTCAAAATTACACACAGAACGCGAGGCTATATTTATCACCGACAGTACCGGTGAGCCTATGGTATTGGGTGGGCTAAACCTTATCAGCCGAGATTACCTAAGAATGGGAAAACTCTATCGCGATCATGGCCAACTTGATAATCAACAGATTATTCCAAGCCAATGGATAGAGCAGAGCATTACGCCTGACGCTCCCCATCTCATGCCCGGAAAAAGAGAGAATTCAAATACACATTGGGGTTATGGTTATCAATGGTGGATCCCCGAAAATGTCAATCAAGAGTTTTTAGCGATTGGCATCTATGGCCAATATATTTATATTAACCGCTTAGCTGATGTTGTCATTGTAAAAAACAGCGCAGATCTTGCGTTCATGGATAATAGCTATGAGAGTATGGATTACTCTCTCGCCGCATTTAGGGCTATCGCCCATTCATTGTCTGGCAATGTTATCACCCAAGCAGAATAGTATTGCAATAACGACTTGATATACGTATACCCAAAGGAAAATAATGTTAAGGAAAATAGCTAGCTCTCTGTCGATCTATCAAGGGCTACCAAGCGATATCTATTTTATTGCGTTCGCACGTTTTCTGCTTGGTCTCGGGAATTTTATTATTCCTTTTTTAGTCTTGCTGCTCACTCAGAAATTAGGTTATTCCACCACTGTGGCAGGCGGACTGGCTATGGGAGTTACCGGTATTTACCTGTTCGGTAACTTAATTGGCGGAAAGCTTGCCGATAGCTTCGGCCATAAACGCATAATGGTGACAGGCGAGCTGGCAGGAGCGGTAATATTAATTGTCTGCGGCTTTTTCTCTGAAAGTCACTTATTCGCACCTGCTTTATTATTCATAAGCTATTTTTGCTTCGGCGTATCCTTTCCGGCCAGCAGTGCCTTGGTTGCTGATCTATCAACCCCGAAAAATCGTGATGCGGTTATGTCACTCAGCTACCTTGCCTATAATTTGGGATCGGGCATCGGACCGGTGCTAGCCGGATACCTTTTCTGGAATCATACCGTTTGGATCTACTGGGGAAATGGTATTGCCGCCTTTATCGGTATTGTGGTCGTCATGCTATGGGTCAAAGAGCCCAAACACAACATACACGATGTAGATTCAGATCAACCTGAATTAGAAAGAGCGGCTGAAGGCTCGGTGTGGCAAGTTCTTCGCCAGCGTCCCCGACTGATTATTTTTACACTTTGCTGCACGCTGCTCTGGTTTGCCTTGTATCAAATGACAATGACCACCCCGCTATATTTAAGCCATGTTTTTGATAAACATGGCGCGGTATTATTTGGTCAGTTGATGACATTTGCCAGCATTCTTGTCGTGTTAATCACCCCGCTATTAATGCGCCTCACCAGCCAGCAGTGCGAAATAAAAAGTTTGGCAATCTCAGGGCTATTATTTGCCGTTGGTTACTGGGTGATCTTACTCAACACCACTATCGCCATGCAGTTTTTCGCCTGGATTTTCCTCTCTGCCGCAGAAGTATTGTTAGTCACCAAAGAGGGGGTCTACCTTGCCAATCACTCTCCCCAGAGTCATCGTGGACGTATTAGCGGGATATTAACCACAATTCGAAATTTGGCCTTGATGCCAACTTATGTCTTTATGGGAGCACAGATTCAGCAATTCGGCTATCAAAGTACATGGGCAGTGGTCATTGCCGTTTCGTTTTTTGCCGCACTGTCATTATGGACCTTGTCGCTACAGCAAGGCAAAAAGCAAGAGGTGGCCTTGGCCTAAAAGCGCGCCTCCAATAGTTAAAGGGATATAGCTATGGATAATAAACACTTGGTTGACATACTAGGCACTGAGCTGCCACTCATTCAGGCCCCCATGGCCGGAGTACAAGACAGCGCGCTGACTATTGCAGTCAGCGAAGCGGGCGGACTGGGGTCACTGCCCTGTGGCATGCTCGGCATTGATGACATCATTAATGAAATTACCGAGATCAAACGCGCTACCAGTAAACCTTACAATCTCAACTTCTTCTGCCATTCTCTGCCAGAATATGACATCAACCGCCAGTCACAATGGCAGACCCTTCTTAAGCCCTATTTTTCAGAGTTGGGCATGAATTGCCAGAGCTCTCCCCAGGGAGCGACAAGGGTGCCGTTCAGCCATAACATTGCCGATGTCATCGAGCCCTTCCAACCCGAAATAATCAGTTTTCATTTCGGCCTACCCGATGATGACTTGCTCGAGCGGGTCAAGGGCTGGGGCTCGAGGATCATCTCTTCAGCTACCACAGTCCAGGAAGCTCAGTGGCTGGAGTCCAGAGGAGTCGATGGCATAATAGCCCAAGGTTTTGAGGCCGGTGGACACAGGGGGATGTTCTTGACCGATGATCTATCGACTCAAGTCGGCACCTTTGCGCTGGTATCGCAGATTGCTAATACTGTCCGTGTACCTGTCATTGCCGCAGGAGGAATAGCCGACAACAAAGGTGTTCAGGCAGCGCTAACACTAGGTGCCACAGCCGTTCAGGTAGGCACTGCCTACTTATTGTGCGATGAAGCCAAAACCAGCCAGTTGCACCGGACAGCGTTGAAAAACTCCCAAGTACGGCCAACAGCCGTGACCAACCTTTTTACCGGTAGGCCTGCTCGCGGTATCGTCAATCGTGTCATGAAGGAGCTAGGTGCGATGAATACGACCGCCCCTGCTTTTCCCTATGCCTCGATAGAGATGGCCCAACTGCGAAAATTAGCTGAAGGCCGGAGGATAGATGATTTCTCCCCACTATGGAGCGGGCAAAATACAACAGGCTGCAAAGAAATTTCAGCATCAGAGCTGACCCGACAGTTGATGTCGGGCATTACTGTATAACTAGACGATAAAGCTTTGCGCCAAAGCTATGAGCGAATATGCTCGAACAACTGATCGGCAAGGTTACGTAAGGCTCCCTCGGCAGGCTTGGTGTGAGAGAAGGTTCTGATCCCGTAGATCCCCATCACCAAAAACTGCGCCAACTGCTGATGATCGCGGTTCGAGGGGAGCTCATTATCCTGTTGCGCCTGGTAAATTTGGGCTGCAATCCCCTCTTGCCATTGCTTTAGCATTTGGGCAATGACGCTCTCGACTTCATCATCCTGATCAGCAAGTTCACTCAGGGCTTTTTGCAGCAGGCAGTCTTTGATTTCTTCCCGCTCACATTCGTCGACAACATTATCAAGATACACCCTTAACGCATCAAGACTTGAGGTACTGTCTTCGAACAAATCCATGAATTCCGTCTGGCGATCTGAACGATACTGCTCAAGCGCGGCTAGTAACAGTCCCCGCTTATTCTCAAACGCGCAGTATATCGAGCCCGGATGCAAGCCCGTGGCCTTCTTCAGATCCTGCATGCTGGTTTTGCTATAGCCCTTGGCAATAAATGCTGCCATTGCAGCTCTCAATACATGTTGACGATCAAACTCAGCACTTCTCATAGACAACTCTTTCAATAACTCTATACCCAGTGATTCTAATCAATATTGAGCAATCATTCAAAAAACATCTTGAATGTTCGTTCAAAAAAGTCTAACTTGAATATGCATTCAAGAATAAGGCTAGAGACATGACGGAAAATCTATTTCAACCATATGCACTGAACAACACGCTAACCCTTGAAAACCGTATTCTCATGGCACCGCTAACACGGTGTATGGCAGACGATGACTTAGTACCCACCCAGACAATGGCTGATTACTATGCCCGTAGGGCTGATACCGGATTAATCATTTCTGAGGCGACCATCATTCGTCCTGATGGTCAGGGATACCCAAATACCCCGGGTATTTTCTCTGCTGAGCAAATCGCTGGCTGGCAAAACGTAACCAGTGCGGTACATGCAAGAGGCGGAAAGATTTTCGCTCAGCTTTGGCATACAGGTCGTGTTGCACATCCTCATTTCTTTGGTGGCGAATACGTACTGGCACCTTCCGCCAAGAAAGTCGAAGGCAGCGTACCTCGCATGCGTGAGCTGACTTATACCGTACCAAAACCAGCAACAACGGAAGAAATCGACCAACTTGTTGCTGATTATGCCCAGGCAGCCGCCAACGCTATCGAGGCTGGCTTTGACGGGGTGGAAATTCACGGTGCCAATGGCTACCTGATCGATCAATTCCTTCATTACAGCAGTAACGATCGTGAAGATGAGTTTGGCGGCACGCCGGAAAATATGGCACGCTTCCCGCTTGCTGTTGTCGATGCGATTACCAAACGCATTGGTGCCGAGCGCACAGCATTACGTGTTTCACCGGGCGCCTACTTCAACATCGAAGGCGACGAACGTGATCGTCAGGTCTTTGATTATCTTCTTGCTGAATTAGAACAGCGTGAACTGGCCTTCCTTCACATCGGCATTTTCGATGACAGTATGGAATTTGACTACCTGGGCGGTACCGCATCCAGCTACGTACGTAAACAATACTCGAAAACCCTGGTTGGTGTAGGTAGCTATAGCGCCGAAACAGGCAGCGAGGCAATTAATGATAATAAATTCGACCTGCTGGCTATTGGCCGACCGCTGATTGCCAATCCTGACTATGTCGAGAAAGTGAGAAAAGGCCAGACTCTGGTTGACTATTCCGACGAAATGCTTGCCGAGTTGGTATAACCCAACGCTTAGCCTGAGTACCGGAGAGGCACCAGCCTCTCCGTTTCTTCCTGCTTCGCAAAAACTCAACCCGAAGCAACAACTAACGCTCTGCTATGCTTTGAAAGTGCCTTTCACTTTAGCCACATTTCTTTTGCAGGGGAGCTTTCATGGAACAATCACCCGACAGAATAATGACCCGGCTTGCCTACCTCGGGCTATTGCCTTTTATCATCAGCCTGCTTTGTATCTGGGCTGATAAAACAATGTTTGGCCTGAACGCCCAGAAGGTCTTTATTGCCTACAGTGCCGTGATACTGAGCTTTCTTGCCGGGATCCTCTGGGGAAATGCCATCGATCACATCAAACATAAGCTCAGTCGCAACGCGCTGATCCTCAGTATTCTATTTTCGCTGATTGCCTGGGGCGTACTGCTTCACTCTCCAGAGAGCTATGTGGTATCTATTCTGGTACTGCTGTTTGGCTTTGTCGCAGTCTGGTTTGCCGAAATGAAGATTCGCCAAATCGAAAAAGAAGGAAAGCCTGAAGGCTACCAGCCAATGCGCAACCGCCTGACAGGCATTGTTGCTGTGTTGCATTTGGTGGCAATGGCTAGCTGAATCGACAGGTTAGAAAGGTAGGTTTGCACTTATCGCGCAAACCTTTATAGGTGGATATTTACTATTAGCTATCGAGCTCGGAAATCCGCTTAAAACGAATCACCTCCAACGTTTGGGGGTGAATAACATGGACCTCATTCGGCGTATACTGCTTCACCACAATATGACCGCTTTTCGGCAGCACTTTCTTTGCCGAACCGACCACATGATGCGCCTTGAAGGCTTGACCAGTAATATTCAGCATCCCCGTCAGTGCACCCTCTGTGTCATCGTTGGCATTTGGGTTAATCGACAGAATAAACCCACCCATCTCGTTAACCTTCAAGATAAAATGGGAATTTTTGCTGCTATATCCTTCCCAGGTCCCCACTGGCATCGGTATATCCGCCAAGTTTGAATAGTGCTGGTATAAGTTTCTATGCTCTTCGCTTTCAGGGCGGTACTTGGAAGCGAAAAACTTATACTTGGGTTCGTCATAATCTGGCTCCGGCGCACTTTGAAGAATAAAAAAGCCCACTCCGCCCAACAATGCGATAGCAATCAAGAATTGAAAAAAACGAATCACCGCAGTTCCTTTTGATACCCGTTCAATACAACCAATCGTGGTTCATAATCCAAAAAAACACTACAGGTATTATTTCGGTTAAATGACAAATCTCTTGAGCCAGAAAATGATAAAACTTTTCATCGCTAGCTTCATAAAACTGACATAGAGTGCCACATCATCACCATCGATAGATATATGCAACTTAGAAACAACGACAAAACAGTGTGTCGTGTATCACTAATCACCATAAAAAATAAGCACTTCCACCCATGTTATCTATTCTTTAAAAGTCAAATCTATTACCCGATTACGGAGTGGCTCCACTCCGTAAGTAATAGAGTTCTCAATTCGACAAGATAAATGTAACAACATGTGAAGAAATTGATCTTAATCATGAATAGCGCCCAAAAGATACATCTAAAATACCACATTAAAGGTAACCACTTGGGTAACACTGCCCGGGAGTTCGTTGGTGAATACAATCAATCTAATAAATACCGCGATATTACGTGTGATCTTATTCTTTTCGCTTTTTGTCGGGGGAATCACACCGGCACATGCACTGTTTGTAAGCCCGCCCAAAGATCCCATCCCTCTTATCAAAGAAACCTTTCCTGACGCGACTCGTATTGAAGACAAACAGGGCGAGCCCCCGGTTTGGCAGGTCTACCGCGGTGATGAAGTTTTAGGCTATGCCTTTGAAACCAATGATATAGCAGAAATACCAGCCTACTCCGGCGAACCGGTCAACATGCTGGTAGCCATCGACCCCAACGGGGATTACCTGACAGCCAAGGTCCTCGAACATCACGAGCCAATTATCCTGGCCGGTATTCCGGAGCAAAAGCTATGGCGATTTGCCGATCAATACACCGGCTTGTCCGTCAAAGACAGAATCAAGGTCGGCGGTAACGAAAGCCAGGGCTATGTCGCTGTTGATGGTCTGTCCGGAGCAACTGTAACTGTGATGGTGATGAATGTGGCCATCACCAAGGCCGCAACAAAAGTGGCTCAGTCACTGGGCATTGTTAAGAAAGAACAAGGTATCATTCAGCCACCGTCCACCATACACCAAGATCAGTTTGAAAAAGCGAACTGGCTCCAACTAACCGGTGATGGTTCCATACGCAAACTCCACCTCACTAACGAAAAAATCGACGAGGCCTTTGTCGGTACCGATGCAGAGCATATTGATAATGCCCCTGCAGATGAAAAGCAGGAGATGTTTGCCGAAATCTACTACACACTGGCCGACGTACCGACCATCGGCCGCAACCTATTCGGTGATGCCGACTACGAGTGGTTAACCTCTTCCCTAAAACCCGGAGAGCATCTAGTCGCCGTACTGGGCAACGGCTATTCGTTCAAAGGCTCGGGTTATGTACGTGGCGGGATCTTCGATCGTATCCAAATCCACCAGGGCGAAAATGAAGTTTCATTTCGCGATCTCGACCACAATCGAGTTACCGATCTCTATATCGACGGTGCGCCATCATTCCAGGAAATGTCAGTCTTCAGGGTACAGGCGCACCATGAGCTTGATCCCGGTGCCAGTTGGCAGCTTGAGCTACTGGTCAGACGCCAGACTGGTCCGATCGACAGCATTTTTACCAGCTTCAAGGGCAGCTACGACATGTTGGAAAAATATGTCGACACTCCACCAGCTATTGTTCCCGAACCTGAGCTGTCACTCACCCAGCAGGTATGGAAAGAGCGCCAGGTCGAGGTGGTTATCCTGCTCGCGTTGCTAGGCGTACTACTGCTGATCTTGTTCTTCCAGGACATACTGGTACGCCACCCAACCTTTGTTCATAACCTTCGTCATGGCTTCCTGGCTGTCACCGTGGTATTTATTGGCTGGGCATGGAGCGGGCAGCTATCAGTCGTGAATGTGTTCACCTTCTTGCAGGCGCTTATGAGTGATTTCTCTTGGGATCTCTTCCTGCTTGATCCGATTATTTTCACCCTGTGGTGTGCCGCAGCCGTTACTGTTCTGCTGTGGGGTCGTGCAGTGTATTGTGGCTGGTTGTGCCCATTCGGGGCACTTCAGGAGCTAGTCAATCAGTTCGCCCGTCACTTCAGAATTCCGCAATTTGAACTACCTTATGCGGTTCATGAGCGCTTGTGGGCAATCAAATACCTGATCTTGTTAGTCCTGTTCGGGATCTCTCTCGACTCTCTGGCACTGGCCGAGCAATTCGCTGAAATCGAGCCTTTCAAAACAACCTTCTTACTGAAATTCGACCGGGAATGGCCATTCATTGCCTGGGCTGCATTTCTGATCCTAATTAACCTGATTAATCGCAAGCCCTTCTGTCGCTACCTATGCCCACTGGGTGCCGCCTTATCGGTTCCCAGCGGTATGCGCCTGTTCAGCTGGCTGAAACGTCGCCCTGACTGCGGTACGCCCTGTAAGACCTGTGCCAAGGAGTGTGAAATTCAGGCTATTCAGCCTGATGGGGAGATCAATATGCGCGAATGCCATTATTGCCTCGACTGCCAGATCACCTATTACAACGAAGAAAAATGCCCGCCGCTTAAGAAGCTGGCGCGCAAAAAACGACGGAACACTGAACTGGATATCCCCGTCACTGTTACCGACTAGAAACACCTAGATACCGAATAAGTTCCGAGTAAAAAGGAAACACAAGTAGAAGACAATCCATCAAGTACTGATGTCCCTACAACTATTAATAACCGTGGCGTGTAAAAAAACGGTATGGAGAGCCAACCATGAGTGACAACAAGAACAATGATCTGATAGAGCAACCTCATCAAGACACATTGCCAAACGAGGAAAGACGTAAATTTTTCGGCAAGACAGCCGCTATCGGACTAGGCGCAGCCGTTGCTCCGATGTCGGCAGCCATGTTTGCCTCAATGGCCCAGGCCAAGGCATCGGAAGCCGCAAACAGCCCGTTTATTCATCCGGGCGATCTGGATGAATACTATGGCTTCTGGAGTGGTGGTCACTCAGGTGAGGTACGTATTCTTGGCTTGCCTTCAATGCGTGAGCTAATGCGTATTCCGGTCTTTAACACTGACAGTGCTACCGGGTGGGGTCTCACCAACGAAAGTAAGCGAATCAAAGGTGACAGCGCCGATATGCTGGCCGGGGACTCCCACCACCCGCACATGAGTATGACGGACGGCCGCTATAACGGTAAATACGTTTTCATCAACGACAAAGCCAACAGTCGCGTTGCGCGCATCCGCTGTAATGTGATGAAAACGGATAAGATGCTAACTATTCCGAATGTCCAAGCTATCCACGGCCTGCGGGTACAGAAAGTACCTGAAACCAAGTACGTGATCTGTAACGGTGAGTTTGAAATCCCGATGAACAATGACGGTAAGGCGACACTGGAAGATGTCAGCACCTACCGCTCGCTGTTTAACGTGATAGATGCCGAGAAGATGGAGGTCGCTTTCCAGGTGATGGTCGACGGCAACCTCGACAATACCGATGCCGACTATGACGGTAAGTACTTCGCTTCAACATGCTATAACTCCGAAATGGGTATGACGCTGGGCGAAATGATCACCGCCGAACGTGACCACGTGGTCGTTTTCAATCTCGAACGTTGTGAAGCCGCACTCAAAGCTGGCGAGTTCAAAACCTACAACGGTAACGATGTACCGGTACTGGATGGCCGCAAAGGCTCCGAGCTGACCCGCTACATTCCGGTGCCTAAGTCCCCGCACGGACTCAATACGTCCTCTGACGGCAAATACTTCGTCGCCAACGGCAAGCTATCCCCGACCGTATCAGTGATTGCCATCAACAAACTCGATGACCTGTTTAGCGACAAGATCAAGCCGCGTGATGCTATCGTAGCCGAGCCTGAACTGGGCTTGGGCCCACTTCACACCGCCTTTGATAACCGTGGCAATGCCTACACCACCCTATTCCTCGATAGCCAGATTGCAAAATGGAACGTCGAAGATGCCATCAAGGCCTACAACGGCGAGAAGGTAAACTACATCCGCCAGAAGCTGGATGTGCACTATCAGCCGGGCCACAACCATACCTCTCAGGGTGAGACACGCGACGCCGATGGCAAATGGCTAATCTCTCTTTGTAAGTTCTCGAAAGACCGCTTCCTGCCAGTCGGCCCGCTGCGTCCAGAAAATGATCAGCTGATCGATATCTCCGGCGACGAGATGAAGCTGGTCCACGACGGACCGACCTATGCCGAACCGCATGACTGTATGATTGTTCACCGCAGCAAAGTCAAACCGCAGAAGCTGTGGACCCGTGATGATCCAATCTTCGCCGAGACACTGGCGATAGCCAAGAAAGACGGTGTCGATGTCATGACCCAGAACAAGGTGATCCGTGACGGCAACAAGGTACGAGTCTACATGACCTCGGTTGCACCGAACTTCGGGCTCACAGAGTTCAAGGTCAAGCTTGGCGACGAGGTCACCATGGTTGTCACCAACCTCGATATGGTTGAGGACGTCACGCACGGGTTCTGTATGACCAACCATGGTGTACAGATGGAAATTGGCCCACAGGCAACGGCTTCCGTTACCTTCATCGCCAACAAGCCGGGAGTTCAATGGTACTACTGTAACTGGTTCTGTCATGCGCTCCACATGGAAATGCGCGGCCGGATGCTGGTTGAAGCCTGATCGGCGAAGACGGTTAGCATCAAGGGCTAACCAAACTGATAAAGTGCCGGCCAGTCCGGCACTTTATTCCCATCCCCAGGAAATTAAGCTGCCGATGATAAAACCGATAATTACACTGATAACCCTGGCCTTATTTCAGCCTGTCGCATTGGCCAAAACACTACAGGTCAACGTTGACGATAACCTGCAGGCCATCCTGGACTCCGCCTCAAAAGGCGATGTCGTCTCACTCGATGCTGGTGAATATCAAGGTAATTTCATTCTTCGTCAGGCTATTACCCTCACAGGGAACAATGTTGCCACAATTAACGCAGGCGGCAAGGGCCATGCCCTGCTACTCAAAAGCTCGGATATCGTGATTGAAGATCTCACCATCATTAACTGGGGCAGCGACTTAACGGCACAAAATGCCGGTATCTATTCTGATAAAAAAGCCAACAACCTGATTATTCGCAACAACAAACTACAGGGAGACGGCTTCGGCATCTGGCTGCAGAGCGGAAAACATATCAAAGTCAAAGGCAACGAGGTGGAAGGCAACCCCGCCCTTCGTTCAGCCGACAGAGGCAACGGCATTCAGCTGTCAAAGGTGGAAGATGTCGAAGTCACCGGCAACACCGTCAGCAAGACCCGCGATGGCCTGTATATTATCGCCAGTCAGTACAATGTTTTAAAAAACAATACCATGCATGACCTTCGCTACGGGATCCACTATATGTACTCCCACAGCAACGAAGTGCTGGATAACCTAGCCTACAACACCCGCGCCGGCTACGCCCTGATGAGCTCGCGCAAGCTGACTGTACGGGGCAACGAAACCCGTGACAGCGAAGATTACGGCTTTTTGATGAATTTCATTACCTATTCCGATATCAGTCACAACCGCATTTCCAATGTCTGGACCAAGCCAGAAAACAAAGTCATGGGCCGCGACGGCAAAGGGCTGTTTGTCTACAACTCTGGCTATAACACAATCAGCTACAACACTATCGATACCGCCGAGATTGGCATTCACCTCACGGCCGGGTCGGAGAACGTCAAGGTCTTCGGCAATAGCTTCATCAACAACCCGGTGCAGGTGAAATATGTCTCTAACCGCGAGCAGGAATGGAGTCAGGAAGGTATCGGTAATTTCTGGAGTAACTACCTTGGCTGGGACTTAGATAACAACGGCCGCGGGGATACCCCTTTTGAGCCCAACGACGGCATCGACAAGCTTATCTGGCAGTATCCCGAAGCCAAGGTTCTTCTTGATAGCCCAGCCATTCTGATGCTGCGCTGGATCCAAAAACAATTTCCAGTACTCAAACCCGCCGGTGTAAGAGACAGCTTTCCGCTGATGACCGTACCATCAGCCTCAGACGGCACACTGATCAGCCAGCCGCAATCAACCGAAACCATGCCGCCGATTCCAGACCAAACTGCGGGGTAACAGGATTTCTATGACGACATCTAACAAAGCAACCGCTCCAATTGTGTCTTTGCGTAATACAGGCAAGCACTACCAGCAAGTTGAAGCGCTTAACAATATCAATCTGGAGCTAGATCCCGGTGAAGTACTCGGTCTATTTGGCCATAACGGTGCCGGTAAAACGACCATGATGAAGCTGATCCTCGGTGTCATCGAGGCAAGCCATGGCGAAGTGCAGGTCTTTGGTATCGATCCGCAATCCAAGCAAGCTTGGCACAGCAGACGCCAAATTGGCTACCTGCCGGAAAATGTCAGCTTCTATGATCACCTGACCGGGCTTGAAGTACTCACCTACTTTTCGCGACTCAAGTCGGTGAACAAGAAACAGATCACCGCCCTGCTGGACCAGGTCGGGCTTACAGCCGCCATGAAACGCAAGGTAAAAACCTACTCCAAAGGTATGCGTCAGCGACTGGGGTTGGCACAGGCCTTCTTGGGCGAACCGAAACTGCTGCTGCTCGATGAGCCCACTGTCGGTCTCGATCCGATTGCGACAAAAGAGTTCTATCAAACCGTCGATGCACTGAAAAGCAACGGGGCCAGTATCATCCTTTGCTCGCATATTCTGCCGGGCGTCGAGCAGCATATCGACCGGGCGATGATTTTATCGGGCGGCCAGCAACGGGCTATGGGCACATTGACGCAGCTACGCGAACAAGCCAACCTGCCAGTTGCGATCCACACTCAGGGACTTGACAGAGCGCTGCAGGATGACCCTTTCCTCAGCCCATACCGAGCCGGAAATAATCGGTTAAACGTGCCCGAGAGCGACAAGCTGACCGTGATCCGTAAACTACTCGAATACAACCAGATTGCCGACCTGCAAATCGAACCAGCCAACCTCGACCAGCTTTACCAGTATTACCTCAACGATGACATGTGTTATGGCTCTTCAGTTTCCGACCACAAAGAAGTACCCGATCAATCGGCCACAACAACCAACTCGGAGGCCATTAGCTCATGAATCCTGTTTTTGCCGTTGCAATTAAAGAGTTTCAGGACGGCCTGCGAAATCGCTGGCTGATCTCTATTACCCTGATCTTTGCTGTCCTCTCATTAGGGCTAAGCTATTACGGCTCGGTCGCTTCCGGGCAGCTAGGCGTCGCTTCCTTGTCTTCGACCATCGCCAGCCTGTCCAGCCTTGCGGTCTTTTTGATCCCGCTCATCGCACTGCTGCTCAGTTACGACAGCTTTGTCGGCGAGCAGGAATCCGGCACCCTGCTGTTGCTGCTGACCTACCCTATCAGCCATGTTCAATTGCTGATCGGAAAGTTCCTGGGTCAGGGCGCCATCATTTCACTGGCTACTGGTCTTGGCTTTGGCAGCGCCGCCTTGTTACTTGCCATCCAGTCTGACTGGATGGCTGTTGTCCCAGCTTTCGGCCTGTTCATCCTTACGGCAACCCTGCTTGGCCTTTGTTTCATCGCCATAGCCTATGTGATTAGCCTAGCGGTGTCGGAAAAATCCAAAGCAGCAGGTATTGCTCTGATGATCTGGTTTTTCTTTGTCCTGGTATTCGATCTGGCCCTACTGGCCATTTTGGTTGGAGTGGAAGAAGGGCTATCGCAGCAACACCTGGTCCAGTTGATGATGTTCAACCCGACGGATTTATTCCGGCTCATCAACCTCGCGGCTCTAAACACTGAGGATGTAAACGGTGTACTGGCTGTTGCCATCGACCAAAGCAATTCTCCCGCCAGCATGCTCTTACTCATGCTCGGCTGGGTGGTCACACCGCTGGTTGTCGCCGCCCTGGTCTTTAAAAAGAAAAAGCTATAAAGCAAATAACTCAAAAATAATTAAGCATTTAACGATTGAATCAGTAAGGAAACAAACATGCGTACTTTATCCCCTCTAAAAACTGTCAGTGTTGCTCTAATGCTTGCATTGGGCGTAGCCTGCAGCGAGCAAGAATCGGCGGATCAAGCTATGGTGCGACAAGCCGTGGCAATCGAGCAAGCTGATGAGTGCCACCTGTGTGGCATGATCATCAGCAACTTCCCGGGGCCGAAGGGGGAGAACTTCAGCAAGTCTTCCGAAACCGTGAATAAGTTCTGCTCGACCCGAGATCTGTTCAGCTTTGTTCTGCAGCCGGAAAACAAGCGTCAGGTCAAAGAGATCTATGTTCATGATATGAGCAAGACACCTTGGCAGCGTCCGGAAGATGAGTACTTTATCGATGCCCGCGAGGCCTGGTTTGTGATCGGCTCTGAGAAAAAAGGGGCTATGGGCAAAACACTGGCCAGCTTTGCCCAGAAATCTGATGCCGAAGTGTTCATCAAAGAGTTCGGCGGCCAGCTATATCGCTTTGACGAGATCACGATTGATGTCCTTTAACCCCAGCCAACCGCAATAGCCTACTGAAACAAGCCCGAAAACCACCGGGCTTGTATACCCTCTCATTACTGCGTTTGCAGATCTATTGATACCGTTCATACTTTTTATACATTCCTAAAATAACAATGAAAAACGCAGGCAGGAAGCATCAGCCACCAACTGAAGATGAGGTAACCACCATGTGCGGACGATTCAGTGTGTCAGGCGGGATGTTCAGCGAAATAGTCAGCGAAGAAATCGGCTGCGTGTTTAAAGCCGAGGAAAACCTCGACCTTCGTCCTAGCCAGACCGTATCAACAATTATCTATGTGCAGGGTTCGGTAGAACAGCAGGACGTCCACTGGGGGATCCACCCAAACTGGGCCAAAAAGCAAATCATTAATGCGCAGGCCGAAACGGTCAATGAGAAAAAAACCTTTCACCATGCGATGCAAAACCACCGCTGCCTCATTCCCTGCAGCGGTTGGTTTGAATGGCATGACGAGGGAGCACCTCGCAAGCAGAAGTACCTGTTTAGTCATCAAGACGAACGACCATTTTATATGGCCGGGATCTGGTTTCCGGGCGATACTCCGCAACTGGTCACGCTGACAACAGCTGCCAATGAGATCTGCCGTCCCTACCATGACCGCATGCCGGTACTGATCCCGACCAAATCTGCCTGGAAGTGGCTGGAAGACAACATTACGGCCATCACACCGCTGCTTAAAGTCAATAACAAGCTCCCTATCACGGTGACCGCAGTTCACTAATCAGGGCTTTGAGCCGGGAGCGGTTAAGGTGGCTAAACCTCAAACTGAATATAGTTCATCATCAAATCGACATCATTCTGTAGTGAAAGCGTCTAGCCATTACCGACGACACTTGATACCGCTGAAGTCCAAAAGCCCAGTGCCGCCGTATTTTCGACCAGAACCCGGATCTGCCACCGCCCCGGAAAGCGTTCGAGTACAGATTTAAGGGCCAGCTTACCGACACCCTGCCCTTTAAATTTCCGTAACACAAAAAACTGCCCCAATCATAGATAGCGGGTTGGGATGGGTATCTTCGTACCAACGCAAAACCGGCCAGTTCACTGTCAACATAAATGAAATAGGGGTAATGAGAAACTTCCATATTTCTTCGGGTCCAAACAGTGGTTAAGATATTTGAATGCACCTCGCAGTTTTGATTTAAAGGTCATCTATGCCTTAATACAAATACATTTGTGCCCAGACAGTTTACTACACTTCACATTGTCCCCGTCAATGTGAGGGTATTCCCTATGAAACCTGTTCTCTTTTTAGTTCACGGTATGGGGAACCATACCGAGACTTCGTTTAAAACCGAAGTCGTTACATCGCTCAATGCAGCCTTGTCCTATTACCCCAACCCAGATACCACCAATATCGAATCGGCCTTTGACGTTATTGTTTTTTCCTACAATGATATTTTCGAAGACTATCTTGAAAAGCTAAAAAGCGAGTTTGGCGATATTGTTACCGCCGCCAGCTCAATGCCAGAACTCACAAATATTAATGAACTGATTGATTTCAAAGATGACCTAAAATCAGTTAGCGAAAAAGTCCTCTTCACTACCCATTGGCTTGATGTAGTACTGTATCGCTTTACCATGCTTGGCGAAGCTATCCGGGCCCGTTTCACCAGCCAGCTGTGCCAACTTATTCGTAGCCGGGGATCCAGCAATGTTCATATCATAGCCCACTCGCTCGGCACCGCAGTTACGCTTGATTCCCTGAGCATTCTCTATGACAAAAATCTGCTTATCGACCCTTCCGATGGCAAACTGAACCCCATCACCAACCGGCTGGGCAGCGTGACATATCTGGCCAATGTCGCCAAAGTACTTGAAGGGGTTGTTCCGGTAGACCAGACTGTCGTCAATCCTTCGGATACGGGTTGCTCAAGCCTTGTCTTTAACATCAACCACAAGCTTGATCCCTTCACTATGGTGCGCCCTTACAAGCCAATCGGCCCGCTTTGGACGCAATTAACCAATATCGATGACAAACTTGAACATTTAGCCACCAAGTTCCCGCATGATGTCGGCAACTACCTCAAAAACCCCGTCGTCAATCAACCCTTATTCGAAGTGTATTTCAATAGCCCAAGCTACAGTGACGGCATCGACATTGCCCTGCGCCAGTTCAAAGCCAATAACAAGCTCGTTGCCGCCAGTGAAGAAGTGATTCAGCTTATTGAGGCACTCAAACAGCCCGGGGGCAACGACTGGCAACGCTTCTATTCCGCCTTTAAAACAGTCTACCCATTAATCAAGGAGTAACCACATGTCCAGATGGTTATTGTATGTTGCTCTTCTCTACGGTGTCGGAATTACTGGCGCCTCAGCACAGACAGAGCAAGAATATTGCGACGGCCTAACAACACATCATCAAAATACGCAAAAAGTCGTTCCTCACCAGTTAATGCCTTTTGCCAATGAGATGATGGCCATACAACAAAATTACTGCATTGAATTTTACACTCAGCAGGCACTGAATAATGAGGACTATGCCGGTATCAATAACATGTTGATCCGCGCAATCGAAAAACAAGAACCTGTCCTCATCAGTAATTCAGACTTGGATAAGAATAGTTTTAATCGCTACATCAAGCTGTTAAAAAGTCAGCCTTACCTTCCCCCTCAACAAAAACCACTCTACGTTGGCAACCAAGAGCTTCCTGACGGTTACTACGATACAAGCAGGACCATCTTATTATGTAATAAGAACAATTCGGACTGTAAGACATTCATGACGAACTTTTTCCAGCTGCTAAGCCACTCCCACAAGCTTCTAACACTACAAGACGTGGATGCCGCTACACGTATTCATACCAATGCCAGCAAGCAGTGGGATCAATTTCTGGAAGACAGCCTGGTCCAGATGCCCTGGGAGCTGTGGTTCAATAGCAGCCGACTGTACTCACAACGGCAGTCCTCAGATAACCCGCAACTTTTACTGCCGCCAAGCTATCAGTATATTTTCCTAAGACCCGGTCTGGTCTATGATTTTGTCAGCAATGCCGAAGACGGCAGCCAGAACAAAGCCACCTTGATGCTGGAAGGTATTGGTATTGATGCCTGGGATCGCAAGCAGTGGTATATCCCGTCAGGAGCCTCCGTTGTCGGACTGTACACTGATCGTGATGGTGTAGATGATCTTGGGTGGGGAGTAGCGCTCAGATTCAAGACCCAATTCATGCTCGGAGCTTCCTTCTACGGCAGCGATAGTGGTGTCTTTCTGTCGGTCGACTTGCTCGAACTGTTCAGAGACAAAAAGGAAACCTTCAAGCAATACAAGTCAGCCTTCTATGAGGCACAAAGTGAACTCAACCTCTAAACTCAGCCGGGAGTGTTAGCACTCCCGCAGCGAGTCAATAGCGATCAGCCATCCAAACTGACGCTATTGATGATCAGCTCCCGCAGCCAGCGGTGGCTGGGGTCGAGATCAAAATGCTTGTGCCACAGCAAGACATAGGCGCCCGGTTCAACCGCAACAGGAACATCAAGCGTCAACAACTCAAAATGCCGGACCATCTTTGACGCATACCGGGCAGGCGCACACAGAATGAGGTCACTCTGCTCACACAAGCTCATCGCGCTATAGAAATCAGTCATATTGACAGCGATATCACGCTTCTGGTGCTGAAGGCCGAGTACCTCATCCAGCAACCACTGCTCAATGCCGCCAAACGTAACCTGAAGGTGACGATATTTCAGAAAAGTCTCCAAATCCCACTTTTCTTTCAGCAGTGGGTGATCCTTTCTGATTAAACAAACAGGGTAATCCCGCACCAGCTCGACATAATTCAGTTCGGCAGGCAGCGTATTGATATGCACCTGAGAACGTTCATCCCACTCCCGGCTACAAATTGCCATATCAATATCGCAACGGAGCAACTTAGCGATACTCTCTTGATTCCAAGTCTGGCTGTTGAGCGTGATATTCGGTGCCTTGACCAAAAGCTCTGGCATAAAAAACGGGTAAGTGAGCGAATAGGCCGTTTCAACCAAATCAATCCGAAACTGCCGCTGGCTGAGCGACGGTTCAAACGTGCTCGGACGGGTAAACTGCTCGAGCTGTTGCAACACTTGGCGTAACTGCGGGGCCAGTTGCATTGCACGCGGCGTCGCTCTCAACCCGTGAGCAGTGCGTTCGAACAGGGGATCATCAAAAGTTTCTCGCAACTTTGCCAATTGCTTGCTGACCGCCGACTGGCTAAGGTGCAACCGTGATGCTGCCGCTGTGACGCTTTGTTCTTCAAGCAACACTTCAAGCACTCGCAGTAAGTTATAGTCAAAATGATTCAAGCGCTAACCACCATCTAGCCAATAAGCATTAATCTTATTCTACTTCAATATGTTATACCCAAGCTACCTCAAGATGCAGGATTCAGAGTGAGACCAGCGAGCTCAGTTCAAGGAAAATGACGGTAGGAATGGCTATTCCCTTTCAACGTTATTTGACACAGAAATGGGTTCGCTGGCTCACTCCCAAAGGGCGAGTTTACTTGGCTTCTATGCGTTGTTACCGATTATTAATTTAGAACCACTAGATTTTCTAATCGGTGCCTAGCCTACAAGCCAAGTAATTCTCGCTGAAACGAGCATCTTGAGGTAGTTTGGGTATATACGAGGCTTTGAAGATTATTTACTTCAATCTAAATTCTGACTCTAGGATCCGGCCAAATTCAATAAGGCGGAGTATAAAACCTCAAATTAAGTTGAGGTCAATAAGAAATGTCTTATCGCTCGCAAAAAGCACCGATAACGTTATGCAAGCTTGAGGGACAGGCTCTCTCGCACTACAATGCGGCTTATCGATTAATCAATTAAGACAAGGAGGACTTATTATGATTCTGTGTGACATTCACCTCGCACAATTTTATGGTATTCAGAATCACTCAAGTTTTTGCGATATCGTGCTGCGATAACCTCTGCTTGAGCGAAGCCATTATGACTACATACTAGAGTTCTCTTCACTCTGGCTTACAAGGTTGTCGTCAGCAAATGTTTGACGATGGCGTACGATTTTGCCTGGAACCGACCTTCGGACAATGACTGGCAAACTGTGCAGCCGCAAATCTTGAGTAAGCAATGAGCACTTTACTATCTGCACAATCTATTTCTTATGATGTTACTTCGGGCCCTCTGCTTGAAGGGATTTCTTTCACCCTTACCAAAGGAGATCGTATTGGCCTGGTTGGCCACAACGGCTGTGGCAAAAGCACCTTGCTTAAACTGCTCAGCAACACCCTTACCGGTTACTCCGGACAAATCACCCACGCCAGTCAATGCCTGATTGAACGGGTAGAACAGCACCTTCCCGCGGAATTACATTCGGTTTCGATGCTTGATGCCGTCATTGCCCGACTACCTGAAAGCATCAGACAGACAGAAAACTGGCAAGCTGAACTGCTACTATCTGATATGGGATTTAAGGAGCAGGACTGGACTCTGACCGCCGGTACGCTCAGTGGCGGGCAACATACCCGACTGCTGCTGGCAAGAGCTCTGATCAGGCAACCTGATGTTCTGTTGCTCGATGAACCAAGCAACCACATGGATTTGCCAACTCTGCTCTGGCTGGAACACTTCCTGCTCAGCTGGAAAGGCAGCTTTGTTCTGGTTTCTCATGATCAGCGCTTGTTAGATACAGTCACCAACAGTACCTGGATCATGCGTGACAGAACCCTGCACTTTTTCCGTCTTCCGTGCTCGCAAGCCCGGCAGGCGCTGGAAGAAAAAGATCAGGCAGACGAGTTGCGCCATCAGGCCGAGCAAAAAGAAATCAACCGGATTGAAAAAAGCGCCAAGCGTTTGGCTGTCTGGGGCAAGGTCTACGACAATGAAGATCTCGCCCGTAAAGCCAAACATATGGAAAAGCGGGCTGACCGGCTCAAGGAAAGCCAAACCCAGCTTAGCGCCGGTTCACCTTGGCAGCTAAGACTCAAAGGGGAGCCTTTGCCGGCTAACCGCCTGCTTGAACTCTCTGCGCTCGATGTTCGTCCCGAGCCCGGTGCGCCCGCTCTGTTCCGTGTGCTTGCCAAACAGCTAAAAAGCGGTGACAGAATTGCGATTATGGGCCGTAACGGTACCGGCAAGTCTTCCTTGTTACGCATGTTATGGCTGGCGTATCAGCAACATGTCGAACACCAGGAGACGAGCGATGCGATTGTATTTCACCCGCAAGGGCGGCTTGGCTATTACGATCAGACTCTGCAGCAGCTGAATGATAGCGATACCCTGCTTGAGGCGTTACGCCATTTTGCCCCGCTTCCTGACGAACAGCGAAAAATGGCTTTGATCAGCGCCGGATTCCCCTATCTGCGCCATAGCCAGACTGTTGCTGGCCTAAGCGGCGGTGAGCGCTCCCGGCTGCTGTTTATCGGCCTGACGCTGGCTAACTATCACCTGCTGTTTCTGGATGAACCAACAAACCACCTGGATCTGGAAGGGAAAGAAGAGCTGGCCAGTACACTCGGTCAATTTAAGGGCGGCTGTATATTGGTCAGCCATGATCGGGAGCTGATTGAAAAAAGCTGCAACCGCTTCTGGCTGGTAGACAATCAGCAACTCGAAGAATGGCATGACCTTGATCAGGTGTATGAAAAGTTATCGGGTTATGGCAGCGAACAGCAGGAGGAAGGTGAAGTCGCACTCAAACCACCAGGCAGTTCATCAACCGTCACGTCCCCGAGTGCAGACTCGAATACAGCGTCGGATCTGGAGCCGTTGCTGGCCCGGTTGATCGAGCTGGAAGTATTGCTGGAAGAAGATTTGGCAAGAAAGCCAAAACATCAGAAACCCAAACTTCAGCAAGCCTGGATAAAGGAGATAGCCGAACTGAATGAAACCCTTGAGCTGAGCTAACAATCGGCCTAGACAAGAAGCCATCATGTAAAAGGGGGGAGCGCCGATCCCCCCTTCTTGGTTTACCTTGCAGATTACTGTCCTAGGCTGGCCTGAGAAGCAGGCTGCTGCGGACTGTCAGCAGTGATGGCATTCATGAAGGCTTTCAACGCTTCCGCCTCCTGATAAGTCAGGTTCAACGGGCGGATTTTTTCTGACAGTTTCGGATAGTTAAGATCATATTTGCTCCAACCAAACGGCGCATTGCTCGCCATTCCTTCCGAATACATCGAAATGACACCATCCATTGTGTGAACCAAGCCATTGTGGAACCACGGACCCGTATTCATGACATCACGCAAAGACGGTGTTTTGAATTTACCGACACTTTCACTCTTACCGTCGACGTTATACTGACCTAAGTCTTCATAAAACGCTTTATAGTAAGTCAGTCCCACATTTTCGAATGCGTGATTAGTGAATTCCGGTCCCATGTGGCAGTTCGCA
Source organism: Photobacterium kasasachensis (assembly GCF_050336885.1). Taxonomy (NCBI): domain Bacteria; kingdom Pseudomonadati; phylum Pseudomonadota; class Gammaproteobacteria; order Vibrionales; family Vibrionaceae; genus Photobacterium; species Photobacterium kasasachensis. Next base: position 892,852 of record NZ_JAKJSH010000004.1, on the reverse strand, counting down.
CAGCGGCCGTTACGGCGATAAATATCCAGCCCCCACAGCTCCTGATCACTCAGCGCATCGGTATTGCCCAACGGAGCCTGTTTAACAAACCGGTCAAGCTTACTCTCGTTACTCACAATCGTACGCTGGAATGTGGCTAATGCCATCCCCAGTTGCTCTGCGGTAATTGCCCCCTGATTAAACACTGCATCAAATTGTGCAGGATACGTCGGGTGGGCATTTAGTCGCTCAACCAGGCGGGGCAATGTCTCTGCCATCTCCAGAGGATCCTGGATCGGCATCAGCGCCTGTTGTTCCAGATCTTTTGCCCGGCCATCCCAAAACAGAACCGGTAAAAAGGCACTGTTCACCACTGTTGGCGCATTACGCTTACCGCGCTGCCGGTCATGGCCAATCGAGACTTCCAGGTTATCCGTCCACCCCTTTTGCGGGTCATGGCAGCTAGCACAGGAGACATCCTGTGCCCGGGAAAGAAACGGGTCAAAGAACAGTTTTTTCCCTAGCTCAACCTTACTGGCCTGATAGGGATTGGTATTTGGAAACTCGGGCAAAGGCATTACACCAAGCTCCTGATACCCGGACATATCATCCACAAACGGTGCCGGCCAATTCTCCGGAGAGGTCGCATAGTCTTGCCGCAGCTTGGTCATATTTGGCCTGCCATGGTTATTGACAGAGCGGGGATCCTCCGTCGCCCTTGGCTCAAACTCTGAGGCGATCAGCAATACTTTCGCCCGCTGGTTTGGAGCCGCCGCAACCGGCGTCAGCGAAGATACATATGGCAATGGTAACGTCGCATACCCTGATTTTGTCGACACCCAGTAGTTACCAGCCTCAGGCTGGTTTAGCGATGCCTGGTACAGCAGTTCAAACTCACCGCCATCAACTTTCTGGTGTAGCAATAAATCAAGCTCTTCCTGAGATGGAACGCGCCAGTCGCCCCGTCCACACTGCTGCAAGGCATTCACCTGCTTCACCATCTCATCCAGGGTACAGGTGGACTGTTCGCAATGGCTGACACTGGTTTCGAGCGCAAAAGTATGTGCCGTATTGGTGATATCACTATTGCCCGGTGTCAGCCAATAAACATAAGAAAAGCGGCCGTCACGCAAAAACAAGTTATCACGCACCAAGCTACGCATATCGTCCAGGCAGCGCCATGGGCTCTCTTGATAGCTATTTTGCTGCAGCGCTCGATCGATAGGCAGCCCTTGATCATTCAACCGTATAAAGCTGGTTGCTTCCGACTGCGGCTCCACCTGTTGATTAGGCAGAGAAGGGTCGCGGTATTCGCCGCTGACCAGCATGACCGAGGCCGGCTGGCGTTTATTCTGGTTTGAAACGCTGTTGCGCTTAGCCCCGAAGCTGTAGCGATGGGCAAGGTTATCGACTTGCTCATCACTGGCATCCGTCGCTAGCCAATAATATTCAAACCCGACATCGGCAAAGAAATAAGGATCAATCGCAGCCTGATTTCGGTCGAGTGCAAAGTCCTGCTCGCTGGTGAGATTTTTCATCTCATAAGCAAAAGGCAAGCGCCAGTCGCTCTTACCGCACCATTGGTTCTGGTTCGCATGGGCAATAAGCGCATCGGTATTGCATTCACCATCACCAAATAAGCACTGTGCCCCAAGGTGCGGCAAGGTCGCATCCCAATCTTTCCAGGCAAACGTCTGCTGATTAGGCTGGGTGGTTGTCGCCCAGGTCACCCCCAGGTGCGTACTGGTATCTGTCACACACTGCCATGTATTTCCTGCAGACGGCTCACTGACCATGCTTTGGGTGAACCGTGGCGTACTCTGGTTTATCCGTAGCAGCCAGTTGATCACAACCACATCATCATTACCGACCAACTCAAGCCGAAAGGCATCGGCCCCCGTTTCCGCCTGAGGTGCCTGATATTCAAGCGCTCCGCCATTAATCACTACCCGACCAAACTTTGGCGGTTCAATAACACGCAGTGTCTGATCACTTTTCAACTGATACTTGTAGGTAAACACACCACCCTGCGTCACTTGCGCTTTCGGCGACAAATCCAGTTGTTGCGACACCGGCGTCGAAGTTGATGGTTGTACGGATACTGGCGCGGAGTCGCTGCCAGAGCCGTTACAGGCAGAAAGCAGCAGAGACGCTGCAATAGATGCAGCGCCCAATGTTAAAGAGGAAGACTTCATGGTTGTACAGCCGAGGTCGAAATCAAGCGAACACGATACAGAGAGGCATTGCTTTCGCCACTGCTGTCGGACCATTCACTTTGGAAAGCAACGGCCATATGCTTGCTATCCGGGTAGTAGTTATCCGCTGTTTTTGTCCAGTAATAGCTGTTCTCTTCAACCACCGTATCCGCAAAAATAGTGTTCACATAACCGGCACGGTCAGTCTCAAATTCATAATCACCATAAGATACAGAGCTAGTAACCAAGATAGACTTAAGCTCAGATTCCGTCGGCAGACGCCAGTCATTACGGCCACACAGTGTATTGGCATTAATGGTATCGACATAGGCAACGGCTTGGTCATAGCTCATTAATGGACCTGCTTTATCAATTCGCTGCCAAAGAATCTGAGTATTGGGTACCTCGGTAGCGAAGAATTTGTCCTGGCTACACGCCCACTCAGCAGCATCCTGATCCTGCAGAGGCTGCCCGGAAACACCCAGTTTGGTAAAGCGCCCCTTCCACTTGCTGTCTTCATCACCTTTAGCATTTACTTCAGCTTTCAGTGGCGCCGTGATTCCCTCGATAGTATTTACAGCGTCATCAGCAATCACACTACCGCTAACTAGCATCGACAGGCGAGGTTCGTTGGTTGATCGCGGAGGCATCCTTTCATCAGCAAAGTCGCTGCCCATCCACATCACATAGGCATCGCCGACGGCTGCGTTAGAGCCCTGCCAATCGCCCTCAACGGCATTACTGTCATGCCCGTTCGGATATAACGTATAGCTGCTGCTCCAATACGCTTCGTCATAGTTGGCATCAACATACGGGAAGAAAAAACTGTCGACAGGCGAAAGGCGCTTATTATCGTCCAGCATGTCGTTGGTTAAAATCGTTTTCCACTCGTTGCGGGTCGGCAGGCGCCAGTCTGACTTTCCACACAACTGTTGGCTATTGGCGGCTGCAATCAGGTTATCGGTATTACAAACCGTATTCAGCCCACAAGCTGATTCAGAAAAATCGCGATTGTTAACGACACGATCGCCCCAATAATAGGTTGAATCAAAAGCAAACTCACCGTTGGCCTGTAATACCTGCCACGTCAGGTTTGAGCTGGCATCCTGCACGCATGACCAATCGCTGGTTTCCATCGTCATCACTTGCTTGTCTTCCGCCAGCGTTGTGCCTTCAGCATCCAGTTTAACGAAGCGGGTCACCACAGTGTTATCGCTATTCTTATGAAGAGGCAGCACGTAACCCGTCACCTGATAATTCGTATTATCAATTTGGTATTTAATTTCAAAATGATAATTGTTGGCAGATGCCAGGCGGTGTGTTGATGTCGTGTCAGCGGCTTTAGCAACCGTGTTTTTGCTTACCGTCGCTTTGGTCTGAGCTGCTGATGCCGAAGCGGTAGGTTGGAACACAAAGCGCCCTGATGTCTGATCAACATAGGCCTTACCAAAATTGGTCGTGATATTGGTGACTTTTTGAGCGGTTTGAACAGAAACACCCGGCGCATCAAAGGTTACCTTGGATGCATCAACAAACTGAATACTCTTACTCGACAACTCCACCTTTTGATCTTGGGTTGCCTGATTTTGTCCTTGACTGACTGGGTTAGCAGCACTACTTGTCGAGCTTGAATTGCAGCCTGTGAGCAAGGCAGCAGTCAACAATGCTGATAATTTATTGTATTTCATCGTTATATTTCTATTTTTTATAAATGGACGGCGATACTACAAGTGACATAAACCAAATGCAAATATAAATGCGAATTATTTGCATTTGGTTTATGGTGAAATTACAACAAGATGACTACCAGAAATGGCTGACAATAATTCTCAACAAATCACTTGCAATCTAAATGAGAATGGTTATTATTAACACGCACTCAGACGAGAGGAAAATGATTCATCTTCTTGCTCTGAAGGCACGACATTGCTCACATTGCTTCCAGTGTACTTCAGCTCCGGTTGAATGTTTTTAGTGTAGGGCTAGAAACGAATTACCACTTCTGCTGAGCGGCTCTCTTGCCAAAGTAAGAGCCGCTTTTTTCTATTCAACGCCAGTTACTTTTCAAGGTCATAGACAACGTAACCTTTGTTATCCAGACAGCGGCGAAGCACTTTAGCCTGAACTTCCGTCGCATCATTCGCTCCTGATAATGCGCCCGCACCACCTCCGATGGCCCCGCCGGCAAGGGCACCTGCCGCGACACCTGCCAACCCGTCTTCCAGGCCACCGACTACCGCACCTACCACAGCACCAGACGCCGCACCGTTTTGTGCCTCAACTTTGGCCGACTCGGCTTTGTCGACACCTTCGGCATACGACTGGCAGTATGAAAAGTCCTGTTCATATTGCACCGGATCGACATTTGTCATATCGACAACTGGCTTTTGCTGGTACGCGCAGGCAGATAATAAAGTCGCAATCGTCGAGGCAATAAGGAGCTTTTTCATGGGTATCTCTCTCTGTTGAATTCGGTACGGAACATCGTGTTCAGGTAAACTCGGTCAATAGAGATAAATGTACAGTGTTTTATATTTGACTCATAACATATCTTTGTCTGTGTTTGTCGCCAACAGTACAAAGCCATACATTGTTACGGCTACACCGAACCCGACCCATGAGGTCGCCCGTCACGATGACGTCTTGTGCACATGGAGAAACACTCTTATTACCCTCTACGCATACTTCAATCGGTGAATATTCGTTACTATAAAATTCAGCCACCATGACAGCATAAATACAAATACACTTGTTATCAGTGGAATAAAACACATCTAAAACAATGTTAAATCAGCATTTTACATTGCACTTAGTTTGCCAGACTCAAATAATAGGAATTCAAGGATAGGAAATGTCCGATATAAAAACGCTTGGTGAATTCATCATCGAGAAACAAAATGACTTCCCCCATGCCAGTGGTGATCTATCATCGCTATTAGCTTCAATAAAATTAGCGGCCAAGATTGTAAACCGTGAGATCAACAAAGCCGGGTTGATGGATATTACCGGCGCGGTGGGCAAAGAGAACATCCAGGGAGAGCAGCAACAAAAGCTCGACCTTTTCGCCAATGAAAAATTCAAAGCCGCCCTCGAGTCACATGCCCAAGTATGCGGCATTGCCAGTGAAGAAGAAGATGAAGTTGTCGTTTTCAGCAAAGAGCAAAACCGCAACGCCAAATATGTGGTTCTGATCGATCCCCTGGATGGCTCTTCTAACATTGATGTTAATGCTTCAGTCGGTACGATATTTTCTATCTATCGCCGCCTATCACCGGTTGGCAGTACCGCAACAGAAGAAGACTTTCTCCAGCCAGGCAATTGCCAGATTGCAGCAGGCTATGTCATTTATGGTTCTTCTACCATGTTGGTTTATACCACCGGGAAAGGGGTTCACGGCTTTACCTATGACCCTTCTCTGGGCGTTTTCTGTCTTTCCCATGAAAACATCCAGATCAGTAAACACGGCAGCTGCTACTCTACCAACGAAGGCAACTATATCCGCTTCCCTGCTGGCGTGAAGAAATACATTAAGTACTGCCAGGAAAATGTGCCTGAGGATAACCGTCCGTATACATCGCGCTATATTGGCTCGCTCATTTCAGATCTTCACCGAAACCTGCTGAAGGGAGGGATTTACCTCTACCCTAGCACTGCTGCGTACCCTGACGGTAAATTACGTCTGCTTTATGAGTGCAATCCGATGGCTTTTATTATGGAGCAGGCAGGCGGTAAAGCGTGCAATGGCGCAGAGCGGATCCTGGATATTGCGCCGACATCGCTGCATCAAAGAATGCCTTTCTTTGCCGGCTCTAATGCGATGATTAACACGCTCGAGCAGTTTCTGGCCGAGCCAGAACCTGCTGCACAGCCATAAACTTAACCCCTACTGGCAGCTATTCTGGCTTAGCACCTCATTTCAGAAAAGCAGCCTCCGGAAACACCATCTGGTCTTTCCGGAGGCTCCGCACTCAGTGGCTAGGAGCAGACTATATTAATCTCATCACCCTTCATGGAACTTGGTATTACGATAATCGGAATGGCCTTGGATGTCGGCGTATCACTTAGATCGCCTTTACCATCAATGGCCACCAAAGGATTCGTTTCCGGGAAATAAGCGGCAATGTTGCCCGGCGGAATATCATAAGCTACCAGCTTAAAGCCATAAATTTTACGTTCGATACCATCTGGCCAGAGTGACTCGACATCCACCAGATCATTATTCTTCATACCGAGAGCTGCAATATCACTGGCGTTGATTAGCAGCACCTTACGCTCGCCAGAGATCCCGCGATACCTGTCTTCAAACCCATAAATCGTCGTATTGTACTGGTCGTGCGAGCGCATCGTCTGTAACACAAACACCGGGTCCTGGCTCAGTTCACGTAAGTTCGCAGGTAGCAGGTGCTGCGGAAGGGAATGACGCATAAATTGCGCCTTCTCCGACGGGGTCTGCCATCGGCGTTCGGCTGCGCTATTGCCCAGGTAGAACCCGCCCGGCTGTTTGATTTTCTCATTAACGCCAGTAAACCCGGGAATGACCTCGGCAATTAACGCACGAATTCTGTCATAGTCCTCAATGAGCCAACTCCAATCTACAGGTGCCTTGCCAAGGGTGGCTTCTGCGATCCCGGCGATAATCGCAGGCTCGGAGCGCATCTCCGCCGTTTCACTCTCTACGACCCCGGCAGATGCGTGAACCATGCTAAATGAATCTTCAACCGTTACACTCTGCGGCCCGGTAACCTGCATATCGACATCCGTCCGCCCCAGACAAGGAAGGATCAGAGACTCTTGCCCGGGGATCAAATGGGTCCGGTTCAGTTTGGTCGCAATATTCACGGTCAATAAACAATTGGAAAGCGCCTGCTGGGTTAACGAGGTATCTGGAGTGGCAGCCGCAAAGTTTCCCCCTAAGCCGATAAACACCTTGCTCTCACCAGCCAGCATTGCCTTAATCGCACCAACCGTATTATGGCCGTGCTCAAGCGGAGGCTGAAAACCGAATACTTCAGATATCTTGTCCAAAAATTCCGCACCGGGTTTTTCATTTATCCCCATGGTACGGTCACCCTGTACATTACTGTGCCCTCGCACAGGACAAAGGCCTGCCCCCGGTTTACCTAACTGGCCAAACAGCAATTGCAGGTTGGCAATTTCCTGAATAGTGTTCACCGAATGCTTGTGCTGTGTAATGCCCATCGCCCAGGTAATGATAACGTTATTCGCCTGTCGGTACGTATCGGCAGCCTGCTCAATCTCAGCCCGTGATAGCCCGGCCTGCTCGGTAATGGCTTCCCACGGTGTCGCCTCAACGGCGCTCAGATACTCTTCAACACCCTGGGTATGTTCGTCAATGAACGCTTGGTCAAAAATCGAGGCCCGCCCGGCTTCACGCTCGATTTTATCGACCGCGTTGAGTGCTTTTACCATTCCGCGTACGACAGCCATATCACCACCCAGCTTGGGCGTGAAATACCTCTGGCTGATCTGCGTTGCCCCGCCGGTTAACATCTCTCCCGGAGACTGGGGACTGGTAAAGCGTTCCAGCCCCCGCTCTTTTAACGTATTAAAGGTAACAATGGCTGCACCACGGCGCGATGCATCGCGCAGGGTATCCAACATTCTCGGGTGATTCGTTCCCGGATTCTGGCCAAACACAAAAATAGCATCGGCATGGTCAAAGTCTTCAAGTGTAACTGTGCCTTTACCGATACCGATTGATTGCCTGAGTCCGATACCGCTGGCTTCATGGCACATATTGGAGCAATCAGGAAAGTTATTGGTCCCGTACTTCCTGACAAACAACTGGTATAAAAATGCAGCTTCGTTGCTCGCCCGGCCAGAGGTATAAAACTCAGCCTGATTCGGGTGTTCAAGCGCGCTCAAGTGCCTGGCAATCAAAGCAAAAGCCTGCTGCCAGCTTATCGCTTCATAACAGTCCGTATTGCGGTTATACCTCACTGGGTGGCTAAGCCTGCCCTGATACTCCAAAAAGTGATCACTTTGCCGGGCAAGCCAACTCACAGGGTGCTGCTGGAAAAAAGCCGGGGTTACACGCCGACTGGTAGCTTCCCAGTTCACCGCTTTGGCGCCATTTTCACAAAAGCTGATGCGTCCCTGCTCTTCCGCTTCCCCCCAGGCACAGCCGGGACAGTCAAACCCTTTATCCTGGTTGGTTTTGAGCAGGTTGCGCATATTGCGGGCAACATTCTCGCTCTTGACCAAGTGCTTGGTCGTACTCAGCAAGGCTCCCCAACCACCTGCCGAACCGTCATATTTTTTTACCGTCATGCCCGTTCTCTTACTGTTTGGTTAGGTTTAAGCGGAAAGCACCATGGTAGATATTGAACCCGCCGCCATGCGTAAAACCAATGAGCGTCAAATTGAAGCGTTTGGCCATATTGATAGCCAGATTTGACGGCGCGCCAGCTGCAACCAGTACCGAGATCCCGGCGACCAGCACCTTCTGGACCAGCTCGAAACTAATACGGCCACTCAATAGAATCACGCTTCCATGCTGATACTGTTCAGGCACTCGCGCCATCTGGCCTGTCAGCTTATCCAGCGCATTATGCCGCCCGACATCTTCACAGCTGAGCAGCAGCTCTCCTTTCGCATCAAACAAGCCACAGCCATGGACGCCGCCCGTTGCCGCAAACATTGACTGGGACTGACGCAGCTTTTCGGTCAGGGAAGGAATAATATGGCCCGGTAACCAGTGCTCTCGGGTATCTAACGATGGAATGCCGCGCAGCTCTAAAGACTTAATGGAGGATTTGCCACACACTCCGCAGCTGGAAAAGGACGTGGTATCCCGGCTGATCAATGACCAGTCAACAATCACCCCGGGTGCTAAAGAAACATGGATTTCATTACTGGAAATTTCATCATGGTCCAATTGCTCATTAAACCCTGAAATATCACTGGCGACTTTGATCACCCCTTCGGCCAGCAGCAACCCGGTGACGAGGTTGTAATCATCACCCGGTGTCCGCATTGTTACCAGATAGACTCTGTCTTGCTCTTGGCCATGCTGATCGACATACAGCAGACGAATTTGAAGCGGCTCCTCCACAATTACCGAATCAATCGACAAGGTGACATGGGTGCCGTGTATTTGCCGGCGCGAGCAGGTCGCGACACCTGGCGTATATGAACTGGCTTGGTGCTGCCGTTGACTCTGTCTCTGTTGTTCGACGTTGAAGGCTGAACCTAAATAGCTCACCCCATAATCTTCCTGATCGCTTTTCCGTCTAGCCATAGGCTTTCACTCTAAAGGTCAAAGATATAGATCTATTTTTCTCACCCTAACAATGTAATTTGAGTATAGGCATTCGCCATTGATATGGGCATTAGAGGTAAATCATGCTCAGGAAGTGGTGATAAATCGAATGGTTTATTTTTAACGTCTGATAAATTTCATTTATCAGTTAACGAAAAAAAGTAAGACGCGCCCTCTAATTATTGAATATAGAACAAGCAGGAGGGATAGCAGATAGTGAAAGAAAAAGGCTCACTGACAGAAAATGAGCCTACTGAACGTTAGTCTATGGCAAGTGCCTGCGGCACAATCAGCGTAAACCTCGCCCCACCAGAGTCACTCGCCCCGATTTCGACCTTGCCCTGATGGCGAGCCATAATCTGCGCCACAATTGCCAGGCCCAGGCCATGGCCGCCAGACTCACGATCCCTGGCGGTACCGACACGGTAAAACGGCTCCAGAATTCGTTCTCTCTCATCTTGCGGGATCCCGATACCGTCGTCATCGATTTGAATATGCAATGCTTGCTCATGGCGAAAAACGCGGAGATCAATACACTGCTCGGCATAACGGGAAGCATTACGGACGATATTCGACACCGCACGCGTTAATTGATAGACATCCACCGCGGCAGTCTCATCGATTTGATAATCGACATTAATGGTAAGGTCCGTGTCTTTGCGGCATTTAGATACTAATTTATCTAGCCAGTCGCTCACATAGGGCGAGGAAAGATTCAGAGGAATGGCCGCTCGCTCCATCTTGGCAAAATAGAGAAGCTCTTCAATCATCTGTTCCAACTCGGCCATATCATCATGAATACCGGCGACATAGTGCAATTGTTCTGGCGATAGTCCTGAATCTTCCAGCATTTCGAGCTGACACTGAACCCGGAACACCGGAGTGCGAAGTTCATGGGCAACGGCATTGGTCAGCTGCTTATGGCTGGTGATCAGAGCAGAAATTTTATCTGCCATCTGATTAAAACTACTGTTCAGGCTGCCAAGCCGAACACCCGGTTTTTCCGAGGCCCGAACGGCGAAATCCCCTTCGGCAAATGCCAGTGTGGTTTGCTCCAATACACGAAAGCGTCGAGACAAGATGATCAACATTAATGCGCTGTAGATGGCAAACCCGGAATAGAAAAATATCCACAGCAGTGTCTCGTCAAAATCCAACTTCTGCCAGATCGGTTTGGATAGGTCAGGAAAAATCTTGTATACCTGATTCCCTTCTCCATATACAACGAAATAACTGTACGTGTCTTCAAGGTAAATTTGGTGAGCTTGCAGCTCATCAATGATTTCGCCTGTAAGCTCAGGGCTCTCCCATGAATAAGCTATAAGGCTTAACTGATTTTCTTCAGCATACTTGGCAAGAAGCTCATTGGCACGGCTCTGGCCTAAAGAGTTAGCGACATCATCCAGAATATTCACCACGCTGTGCGCCTGATTAAATTCGATGACTTCCTCGTAATCAGGTGTCAGCTCCTGAGTGACATAAATATAGCTAACTATACTCAGAAAAAAGAGCACTGCGACGCCAATAAAAAACTCACAATACAAACGTTTCATTCACTATGGCCTACCAGCGATCAGGAACAAACAAATACCCTTTACCACGTACCGTGATTATTTTTCTTGGCAGGGCCGGATTGTCATTGAGCTTTTTACGCAACGACACAATTTTATTGTCGATGGTGCGATCGAGACCGTCATACTCTATCCCACGAGTACTCTTGACCAGAAAATCACGCGACAAAACCTCATCAGGGCGGCAAGCCAACAGCCACAACAAATCGAATTCACTATCGGTGAGGCATATTTCCTCGTTATCGAGAGAGCACAGCTTACGTCTGCCGTTAAGGTGTAAGCTACCATAACGGCATTCTGCTGACGTGCCGTCTGAGCCAGTTTCACTCTCTGCCGGTACATCGCCACTCGACATTAGAGGCTCATCGCCGCGACGCAGAAGCATGCGGATGCGGGCCAGTAAAACTCTGGGTTTAATCGGTTTATTGACGAAATCATCGGCTCCAATTTCCAGCCCGGCAACATGGTCTATATCATCATCACTCGCTGTCAGCATCAAGATTTTGCTGTTCACCAGCGTCCTGACATTACGGCAAATGGTCAGGCCATCCACGCCAGGCAGCATTAAATCAAGCACAACTAGATCGGGCTGATGCTCAATAATCGTATCCGTAGCCAGGCGCCCGTCAGACACGGTCACAACCTCAAACTTCTGCTGCCTAAAATAATGCGCCAGCAACTCACATAGCTTGAGGTCATCCTCGACTATTACGATCTTTGTCATTTCATTCACCCAAATTAAACAGCGTTCAAAACCAAGCTAAGTGAATTAAATAATGAAATGACAACTTTATCAAGCAATAGAATGCTTACCCCATGCAAATGTATAACCCTCTCACATTACCAAGATGAATTCGTCATCCCATTTCTAAACAAGCTGCTTCTGTCGCTACATTGACCATATGGCCATTTCTATCTGTAATTGGAATAGCACTTTCTCAACACACCCCGCGCAGACGACAACAATGAACAAGGTAACTGGCAAGGTACGTACTTTCGTACAGCTCCTACTAACAAGCGTTTTGTTGCTACCCGTTCCGGCGATACCTGTTGCTGCTCCGATACTTGTGGCACTTCAGGGTTGCTGGCAGGGAAAAGCCATCAAGACACCCCGCGGGGCTTTATCCTACCCAATCTGTTTTGAATTACAGCAAGACAATTCACTCTATGGCGTGGCTAACCTGGATGTCTCACGCCATCATTGGCGTTTCTCCAGCCAAGATGACAACACTCAACTAAGGTTTCTCTCGACCTTTGCCGGTAATGACACACCGATTTATCTATCGGCCAGCCATACGGCGACCGACCACATTATTTTCGAAGCAGACAACAGCCGCTATTTGAAGGTTCGGATACTGCAACAAGAAGAAAGGACGTACCGTTTTACCATCGAGGTAAAAGGCAAAGAGCATGTCATTATTGTGCTGACTCAGGAAGAGCGATGATACCTGGCAACGCTCACTGAGTAACAGTGAGCGTTGTGCTATCGGGTGAAGATTAATCAGGCAAACCAGCCGGTAACAAGATCACGGCTTGGGACACTGCCCTTGTGAACAACCTGCTCGTCAATCACCACGGCAGGTGTCGACATTACCTGGTAGGCCATGATCTGCGCCATATCCTGAACCTTCTCGATCTGGATATCGATATTGAGTTCATCGGCAACCGCCTGGATCAGGTCGGCAGTATTACGGCAGTTAGCACAGCCAGAACCAAGTACTTTGATTTTTTTCATTGTATTTTCCTTATAGCATTAGAGCGAAACGATATTGAATGTCCATCCGACAAGGGTGAAAGCCACCAGCAAGACAGCAAACAGTGTCGCCAGCAGTTTCCACTGCATGACTTGCTTGAGCAGGATAAATTCAGGGAAGCTGGCAGCGACGGTACTCATACAAAAAGCGAGCGTTGTTCCTATCGGCAGGCCATTGACAATTAAGCTTTCCATAACCGGGATCACCCCGGTGGCATTGGAATAGAGCGGAATGCCCAGCATAACGGCAGCCGGCACTGACCACCATTGGCCATCACCTAGGTGAGATTCAATCCAGCCATCGGGGACAAAGCCATGCAGTGCTGCGCCAAGGCCGACACCGATGATCACCCATTTCCATACCCGGCCAAAGATATCCGCGGTTTCCCGCCGGGCAAACTGGTGACGGTCACTCAGGGTCAGGGCCTTCCTTTGCGGCTCATTCGATTCGAACGGTTTATCCCGGCCCTGTTTCAGTGCATCAGCGGCAAAAGACTGTAGCCATCGCTCTGCTTTGATGGCATCAAGAAATACGCCGCCTAGCATCCCGACGACCATGCCGACCAGAATGTACATCAGAGTAAATTTCCAGCCGAGCAAGCCCATCAACAGTAATACCGCCACCTCATTGATTAATGGCGAGGTGATCAGAAAGGCCATGGTGATACCCAGCGGGATCCCGGCCGAGCTGAAACCAAGAAAGACAGGAATACTGGAGCAGGAACAAAAAGGCGTGATGGCACCAAACAACGAGCCCAGCATATACCCGAACCAGCGACTTTTACCGGCCAGATAATCTCTTACCCGTTCGACATCCAGTGACGCGCGGATCACCGCGATCAGATAAATCATCACCACCAGCAAAGCAAAGATTTTGGTGACGTCTTCAACAAAGAAATGCATCGCATCGCCTGCTTTGGTGGCAGCAGACAGCCCAAGTAAATCAAACACCAGCCAACTGGCAAAATCGGAGAAAATCTGAAACATGCCTACAGCTCCCGTGACCATGTGCGGCAGGGAAAGCAGGTAATGAAAGAAAGTGTCATTACATCGTCCTTACAAAGTTACCTCGTTATTTGCAAAGACGATGAAAGCATCAAAAGGATGCAGATTTTTTTAGCTTAATATTCGTTTTTTGGATCCCTTGGGGTAAAACAGCAAACCCTGTGATACTCATCAAGCTTTACCTTGCACGACTGACTTAGCTGTCGCCGTAACTTCTGCCGGGCACGTTGCAACCGGGACTTGGTCGCCACCAGCGTCATACCATGACGCTCAGCGTATTCTTTCTGGGTCATTCCCCGAATATCACACGCTTTGATGATCTCGCTGTCTTTTGCCTCCAGCTCACTCAGTACCCGAGGCAGGCATTGAGTCAGGCTATCAATGACCTCGGTATCATGCAGCTCCTGCTCAACATCCAAGTCATCAAGCGGAACAAACCGACGCTGGCGAACCTGATCAATCACCAGGTTATTTGCCACCCTGAACAGCCAGGCCTTGGCATTCTCTATCTCACAAAAATCCTTTTTCTTGCTCATGGCACGCAAGAAGACTTCATGGAGCAAATCTTCGGCCAGGGCGTCCTCGCCGGTATGCTTATATAGCCAGGCTAACAATGAATCCTGATGTGCCCGCCATGCCTTCATCAAACACGGCGCAACTGAATGAAAAGACAGATCTGCAGATTCCGTGACACTCATTCCGCTACTCATTCCGACGCTCTCCTCACCTCTATCACCACTCTCACCTCTAGGCCCAAGCTCGCATTCACAACCACCCGACTGGCATCACATACCATCTGGCAAAGCCGAGATTCTTAATCATCACTGCCTTTTTCTTGCGACGGCAGGGCTGTGATCCACGACGTTATTTCGTCAATTCCGATTTGCTTACCGCTTAGCATCCTCATTAGCAGGCCCCCCAGCATCAAGGCCATCGCTTGGTTGGCCTGGGACTCTCCAACCATATTCTCCATCTCTGACAGGTATTGTGCATTGGCCTTGTTCATCAAAGGATCCCCAGCAACCTCCCCGGCATTTTTACCCCGGACATAATCGAGTAGCAGCGCCATCTCACCCTGAAAGCGATTGTCTAGTACACCAATCATTGCAGCAATAGCCTCACCCTTTAAAGCAGGGACAGCCTCGCCTTCAGCCACTCCATATAAATTACTCGGCTGGGTGATAATTTCAGTACAGGCAGAAAAAAGTTCCTGTTTACTCGGAAAATAATGATAAAGCGCACTTTTTGATACGCCGATTGCGTCGGCAATGCCCCGCATACCCAAGCCGTTATAGCCATGCTCGATAAACACATCTACGGCTTTTGTAGCCAGCTCCAGACGATAAGCCTCATGGTCAATGATTTTGGGCATATTTCCCTCCTGTTTCAGACCACTTGGACAATAAACGATTGACCACAACGAGTCCAGCTGCAGATCCTTATTAGACCAATCGGACTAAAAAGATTGACGATTAAAAAATCAGCCACTATTATTTAGACCAAGTGGACTATTTAGGCTTGTTTTTGTACACCGACATCTTACAAGTGGTGCCGGATCTTCAACAAAGTGTGCTTGTAGTCGAAAGCGAAGATACTCAGGAGTTAATCATGAAAGAGAACATCCACACCATCAAAGATGCCCATATCGACTGGAACTGTCAGGGGAAATTCAATTTTACGACAGGCCACGGTGCCACACGCGCTGAAAGTTTACTGGCTAACTACGCTGCCTTCTTGGCACCGGTTGTCCTGTATTTTCTTTCTTGGCAGAACTTAGAATGGAGCCTGCTGCAGATTGCCGTAGCCAGTTTTCTAGCTATCGATATGATTGGTGGTGTACTCACCAATTCATTGGGCTCCATGAAACGCTTCCTCTACTCGGAGCAAGTTTTACCGCAATCAATAATGGCAAAGCTGGTTAAAAGTAAATTTGTTTTTCCTATCATCCATTTCCAGATCTTCCTGGCACCACTGTGTTTTGATGTCACGTGGGGTTATGCCATGTTCTGGTATGGCATGATGATCGCGTCCATCGTGCTGATCCATGTATTGCCGCTCTACCTGCATCGCCCTGTAGCTCTGGCCATTGTGATGCTGGCGGTCATGATTAACCAAAGTGCCTTTATGCCGTTGAGCGGACTAGAGTGGCTGGCGCCGATCTACATCATCAAGTTAGTCCTGTCTCATGCCGTGCGAGAAGAACCATACCGGCCAGCAGACAACGCGGCAAACGCATAAGACTATACACTGGCCGCAAGAAATGATGAGTGATCACTCGAACTCGTATTGAATGCGGTTGATCATCAGGCTCAAAGCGGGTTTCACAAGCAACTCATTGCTAACTGAATGCAGCTTTGCAATCTGTAACCCGCTTTGAGCAATTAATTCGGAATAAAAAGTATTACCCCATCCTCAAGTAATGGCTGCCAGCAAGAAGTCAGTCGCTTTTCTGGCATGCTCATCAATCTGGCACTGACCCGGTTTTTCCCTTCCCATCAAAACGCCCGATCTCAGTGATAGCAACATTCCAAGCCAAAGCTTTATCGTTGTTTCCGTATCTTTGACATCAAGCCTTTCAGAGAAAAACGCCGCAAGCTTTTCATGCGTATCATCAGGCCCTACCGCATGAAAAATGCTGACAATTTCAGGAGCTTTCACACTTTCAGCCACCAATAGCCGGAATGTCGCAATGTGGTTATCCGATAAGTGAAAGCCGATAAAATCCCTGGCAAACCCCGTTAAGGCATCGCGCGTGTTTGGGTTTTGTAGATGGGTAAGAAAGCTATCATCAAGACTTTCACCCATATGACGCAACGTTGCCTGAAACAAATCAATTTTTTTCGGGAAGTATCGGTAAACTGTCTGTTTTGTCATTCGAGCCTGCGCCGCTATTTTGTCCATACTGGACAGCACATATCCCTCGGATAAAAAAATCTCTTGTGCCGCAGCTAAAATCGCCCGCCTTTTTATCTCTTTATTTTGCTCGATTTTTCCCATTTTCAGCTCACCTCAGAAATGATTAATCATACTATACGGTATGATTTTTGTTGACACAACTCTGCAAATATAAAATCATACCAACCAGTATGATTTTGTGGAGGAGTGAAAAATGACAAATATGATGATGGACAAGAGCAGCTTCAAGAGTGCTCGCACTATGGGTGTAAGTGTCACCCTGATGGGGCTTTGCTAATGAGCCTGGATCCAATTTTCATCCGCTTTTCAGGTGTTAGCGGATTTGATACCGCTTTTCTGTTTGGTTTATTTACCGCTATATCCATGCCAATTTTCATCCAGCTGCGAGATGAGCGTGGCTTGATAAGAGCGGTAAACGAAAGCGGCTGGCCAGTATTACTCTCTGGCTTGTTAATGTTAGGAAGTGCAACAGGTTTGGTGCTGAGTATCAAACATACTTCGATCGCCAACACCTTCGTTATTCTCAGTGCGGCACCGGCGCTAGCGGCAGTATTTAGCTGGCTGTTACTGGGAGAAGTGACAAGGCGTTCAACCTGGATAGCGATCGTTTCTGTCATGATCGGGATCGTTATTGTGGTATCAGGCTCGTTTGATTCCGGCAATCTCATCGATGACGGGCTGGCTGTATTCGCCGTCACCTGTTTATCCCTCAATCAGACGCTACTACGCAAATATAAGAATGTCAGCCGCATGGCAAGTGTCGGTTTTGGCGGATTATTCTTGGCTCTTACGATGTTCTTCGTCGCCACACCTTCAGCCTACAGCCTGAATACCTGGCTCATTATGGGGGCAATGGGGTTATTTACCGCGCCTTTCGGGCGTGTACTGTCGCAAACCGCCACGCGCTACATCACAGCTCCCGAGGTGGGAATGATCCTAATGATTGAAGCAGTTCTCGCACCGATTTGGGCATTTAGCTTTTTCGATGAGATCCCGCCAATGACAAGTGTAT
The DNA here is from genome assembly GCF_050336885.1 of Photobacterium kasasachensis. NCBI lineage: Bacteria > Pseudomonadati > Pseudomonadota > Gammaproteobacteria > Vibrionales > Vibrionaceae > Photobacterium > Photobacterium kasasachensis. The sequence goes on along the minus strand of NZ_JAKJSH010000004.1, from coordinate 875,139 downwards.
TCGGCGGCTCGATCATTCTGCTGACCATCTTAATTTACGCCATTTCTACCACTAAAAACGAACAATAGAATAAGGACAACATAATGAGCTCTGAAATCACCTATATCGGTTGTATAAAGACGCCTTATAACAAAATTGAAGACTGCCCGAACAACATTCAGCCGAACGGACCGTTGTGTCACATAAACCTGGATGAACACTATCATGATGGGCTGCAGGGCCTCACTGTCGGCCAGCACATTCTAATTTTATATTGGCTTGAAAATGCGAATCGAACTGTCGTTATCCAGCGCACCAGCAAAGGCAACCAAACCAAAGGCACCTTTGCATTGCGCTCACCGCACCGCCCTAATCCTATTGGCGCAGCGGTATTACCCATCGAGAGTATCGAAGGGGGGCAGATCAGCGTAAGAGGGTTGGACTGTTTAAACAACACCCGGCTAATCGATATTAAGCCCGCTATCTACCAGGAAACGGGCTCATGATAGCCGCACAAGCCCAAAGAAAGTTAGCCAAGCCCCTGGGCTTGGCTAACGAGTCAGAGAAATCGCAGTTGGTTTGTTACTTGAGAAAACGCACACACAAGTCAGTGAATACTGACTTGGCATTGTCCTCAATGATATTGCCGTGGGTGACGATAATACGCTTGAAGTCCCAGCCCTGGACGCTGCGAATAAATTCAGTGAACTTCGGTTTATCCTTGATAATGAAGCCCATCTTGAGCGGTGGCGCAATACAGGTGCCCTTAAAACCGATTGGCTGGAAAACATATTTGGTCATGATACCGGCAAAGCCTGTCGGTACATGATCAGGGTAATTCTGGATCAAGTCGGTGACGATCAATGACTGGGTCTTTTTGTGGAAGAACACCGTTTCGTTGAACAGCGGCACACCGGGCATAAACTCCCACTCCAGATCTTCCTGCCACACATTTTCAAGGCCGTCTCGCAATATATGGTAATTGGATAATGGCACTTTTCTCGGGATCCCCGCACTGACATAGGCCTCAGCGTCCGGATAAGCCTCACACCAGTCCTGCAGCCAGGTATTGTGGGCGTTGCTGGCTGCAACGATATATTTCACCTCACCAAGCTCATCAATTTCTTGCTTCAATTCAGGGGACAAGGCGGTAGCTGAGTGCACCCACAACGAACCATCACTAAGCTTCACTACTGTCATTCGTAGTCTTAGCTTGGTGCCGGCAAGTTTCATTGAATCATCATGTACCCAAAGATCGTCTCCGATTTTTTGCATTCTTAGCCTCGTTAACTCTCTGAACTTAATAAGTAATTAGAATATATTGCCAGACCGCTAGCATTTCGCATCCTGCCGGGATCACAGAACACCACTCAAATCGGACACAAACCATGATCGTCATCGCAGGGTCGAGATTACGCTTAACACCTTACGTCTCTACCTGAATAAATTTATCCACCCCGATACGAATACTCTCGGCAAACGCCTGGGCCAGACGGGAAAGCGGTTTGTGTGCAGGGGTAATGATGGCGTGATCAAAGACGATCGTCGGCGCAAACGGGCGAAACACAACCTTGCCCTGCCCGGATTTATACAGCTTATAGCTGGCGGCACTGATCGGATCGCAGATACAACAGCAAAGCTGCTGTTCGACAAACTCGAAGCCGGAAATGTAGTTCTGCAGCTCAAACCGCGCACGATAACGGGCACCTTTCTCCTCGAACATATAGCGCACCAGTTCATTGATCGGGTGCTGGGCAAACAAGGTGGCCAGCGGCACATCGTCCAGATCCTGTGGGGTGATCACCTCCAGGGTTGCCAAGGGGTGATCCCGGTTCACTGCACATACCCCCTCCAGCCGAATAGGCTCGACATTGATTGAGTCCCGCTCTTTCGGCAGTTCGGAATAACCAATGTCATACTGCTGCGAGGCCACCCAGTCGTGGACGATAGATGAACTGCGCATCATCATAGACACATTGACCTGCGGTCGCTCTTTGACAAAGTCGGCAATCACATGGGGCATAAAAAACAAAGCAGCAGCCGGCATACAGGCCACCCTCAAATTGCCCCTCGCCAGATTCTTTACCTCCGCCATCAGCTGTGCCGAACGTGTCAGGCGCTCCAGTACCGCCTCGGTCTCCTCTAGCAGAAAATAAGCCTCAGGCTTGGGGACCAGCCGCCCCTTGTTACGCTCAAACAACTTAAAACCCAGTTCGTTTTCAAGGCTGACAATCATCGAGCTGACCGCCGGTTGGGTCCGACACAGCGACCGGGCGGCTACCGAGACCGAACCAGAGCGCATCACGGCGCGAAATGTTTCCAGCTGTTTTATCGAGAGATTGGTATCCATACCCGCCCTATAAGAAAAATTTATCGAATTAGAGAAATAATAAATTTGTTTCTATTGGCTGTCACCTTTAAATTAACAACGTATTCACAAACGCAACAATAAGGAAATGTGCAGTGGAGCAAACATTCAGATACCTACTGACCGGATTGATTGCAGTGGTTGCGCTGACGCAATTTGTCCAGGTTATAACACGATATGTCTTCGAGATCCCCATCATGGGCCTGGAAGAGTCTATCGTCATTCCTACCCTGTGGCTGTACATGCTGGGAGCGGTTAATGCCTCACGGGAAGATACTCAAATTCGTGCCAATGTATTGGAAATCTTCATCAAGACCGAACGCGGGCACAAAATCCTGGCACTGATTGGCGAGGTGATCAGCTTTGTGATTTCGCTCTGGCTGACCTACTGGGCCTGGGACTATTTCAAATATGCCCTGCGGGTGTGGAAAGAAAGCCCGACGCTGTATATCCCGACTTTCTTTCACGAATGCTCGCTATTTATCGGACTGGTGCTGGTCACCGGCTTTATCGCGCTGCATATCGTCAGGCTGGTCCGCCAGTTGAAGTCTCCGTCCTACTCAGTACATAAGGCATAACACTATGGTTGAAGTTGCACTATTCGCAGTCGGTGCCTTGGTACTGCTGCTCACTATCGGCGTTCCCCTGCCATTCTGCTTTGGCGGTGCGCTTATGATAATGACCTACGTGGGCGATGTGTCCATGAAAGGTAACATGATGTGGGGTGCCGGCCAGCTGACAAACCCTATTCTGCTCGCTATCCCTTTGTTTGTTCTTGCCGGTACCATTATGAGCCAGAGCGGTATTGCCGCCAGTCTGCTCCGGTTTGTTAATGTGTTCGTCGGCCATATCCGTGGCGGACTCGGTATTGTCGCCTCAGTGAGCTGCGCCATTATCGGCGCGATCTCCGGCAGCGGCCTGACCGGTGTCGCGGCTATCGGACCGCTGTTGATCCCCGAGATGGAAAAGCGCGGCTACCCTCGTGCCTACGCCACAGCCCTGATCGCCAACTCATCGATCCTTGGCCTGCTGATCCCACCGAGTGTCACGATGATCGTGTACGGCTGGGTCACAGATACCTCGATTCTGGCCTGTTTTCTGGCGACGCTGGGTCCCGGCCTGCTGGTGACATTTAACTTCGCAATCATCAACCTGATCATGGCACGTAAGTTCCCGCTGGTACTGGACGACAAGCCTTCCATGTCAGGACTGATAAAAGAAGCCTCTTCACGAACCGTTCATGCCATTCCGGCGCTATTTATGCCGATCATTATTCTGGGCGGGATCTACGGCGGCATCATGACCCCGACAGAAGCCGCTGCGGTTGCCGTGATCTACGCCATTCCGGTCGGGTTTATGATCTACAAGGGGCTGAGCTGGAAATCACTGCTGGCCTCGGGCAAGGAATCGGCCACGGCCGTCGGCTCAATCATGTTCATGATCCTGTTCAGCCTGATCCTCAGCCAGATGTTCGTGGTCGAAAACGTGCCGCAGGAGCTGGTGAACGCCATCTTCGGCATCACCGAAAACAAAATCTTGCTGCTGATCTTCATTAACGTTCTGCTGTTTTTAGTCGGCATGGTGGTCAACGACATCACCGCCATTATCCTGATTGCCCCACTGTTGCTGCCTCTGATGACAGCCATTGGCATCAGCCCTATCCAATTTGCCGCCATTATGGGCGTCAATACAGCCATGGGCGGGGTCACACCGCCTTACGCTTCAATCCTGTACCTCGGTGCCCGCATCGGAAACGTCAAGTTTTCCGAAGTCGTTGGCCCGGCAATGATGCTGATTGTATTCGGCTACCTGCCAGTCGTTGTCCTGACTTCGTTCTGGTCTGAACTATCGCTCTTCCTCCCTACCGTGTTTGGTTACCAATAAGGATATTTACAATGAAACTGACAAGCATGTTTACTCCATCAACAAAGCTTAAAAAATGCGCTCAGGTTGTCACACTGGCAATGGCTGCCCTTAGCGTTCTGCCAGCCTCGGCGGCCACTTTGAAAATCAGCCACGTTCGCCCGCAGGGCACAGTGGTCGATACCGATATCAAACAACTGGGAGAAGAAATCAAAACAGCTACCGACGGCGACGTAAAACTTCGCGTCTATGCGGCCAACGCCCTGGGTGACTACACCCTGGTCCAGGAGCGCATCTCGGTCGGCGCAATCGATATGGCAGTACAGCCTGCCTCGACAGCCACCGATCGTAAAATGCAGCTAGGCCTGCTGCCATACCTGGCCAACGACTGGCAACAGGCACAGCAGATCTACGGTGACGGCGCACCGGTGCGCGAAGCGATGGAAAAGCTGTTTGCCAAGCAGGACATCACTTTGCTAGCGGCCTACCCGGTCTACTTTGGCGGCATTTCCCTCAACCGTGATGCCAAAGCACCGGGCCAGCCGGATATCAGCAAAGGAATCAAGCTGCGTGTACCACCAATCAAAAGCTTCCAGCTACTGGCAGACAATGTCGGCTACATCGGCTCGCCACTGCCTTTCTCCGAGGCGTTCACTGCCGTTCAGACCGGTGTAGTTGACGGGGTGATAGGCTCAGGTGCAGAGGGGTACTATGCCTCGTTCCGTGACGTGACCAAAACCTATATCCCGCTCAATACCCACTTTGAGATCTGGTACCTGATGATCAACAGCGAGCGTCTCGATGATCTGTCCGACAGCGAGCAACAGGCACTGAAAACCGCAGCGGCCAACTTCGAAACCCGTCGCTGGGAAAACGCCCAGAAAGATCAGGCCGCCAATGAGCAAAGACTGGCAGACAACGGCGCTGAAATCATCAAAGTCAGCCCGCAACAGCTAGCGCAAACTGCAGAGAAAGTGCGCAGCACGGTGTGGCCTGAAATCCTTGAGGATATCGGTGCCGAGTGGGGTCAGGAGATTCTGGATAAAGCCCTGAATTAATCACCACCAACACCCATTGCCGGGGGAATATCGACTATTCCCCGGCTCTTTCGACATGACAACTGCAGAGAAATCACATGAAACCGGAATATGTCATTATCGGTGGCGGCGTGGTGGGCTGCGCCGTGGCTTACGGGCTGCTAAAAAACGGGCATCAGGTTACCGTCCTTGATGGCGGAGACAGCGCCCATCGCGCTTCACGGGGTAACTTTGGCCTCGTCTGGCTATCTTGCAAAGGTCTGGACGCCCCGCATTATGCCGCCTGGACCCGCCGCTCTGTCGGTATGTGGCGCGAACTGGCCGACGAGCTTGAGCAGCTGACCGGAGACACCATCAACCTGGAGCAGAACGGCGGCTATGACTTCCACTTCTCCGAAGCCGAAATGCAAGCCCGCGTAGCCCAGTACCAATACCTTCGTCAGGCGCTTGGTTCCGATCACCCGTTCGAGGTGTGGGATCAGGCCAGACTGCGACAAGAAGAGCCGCAAATCGGCCCGGATGTGATCGGTGCCATCTATGGCGCAGAGGACGGCCACGTCAATCCGCTCAAGCTGCTACGCGCTTACACCAAGGCCATCAAAATACTGGGCGGCAAGGTTATCACCCAAGCCAATGTCGAACATATTGAGCAACAAGCCGATGGTCGGTTCTGCGCAACATTGCAGGACGGAAGCACAGTTAACAGCGACAAAATCGTTCTGGCGGCAGGACTGGGAGCGGCCAAACTAGGCCCGCAACTTGGCCTAAAAGCGCCCGTTAAACCACAAAAAGGTCAGGTGCTAATCACCGAAAAACTGCCGCCGGTGATCAACCGCCCCTCCGGCATTATCCGCCAGGTCAACGAGGGCGGTATCCAGATTGGCGATTCCAAGGAAGATGCCGGACTCGACGATCAGGATACGATGGCGGTCACTGCAGCCATTGCCGAGCGGGCGATTGCCGTCTATCCCTTCCTCGCCAACACCCGCTTGCTCAGAAGCTGGGGTGCCCTGAGGATTATTTCGCCGGACGGCCTGCCTATCTACCAACAGTCTTCCAGTCATCCGGGCGCCTACATAGTGAGCTGCCATAGCGGGATCACGCTTGCAGCCGCCCACAGCTACCTACTGCCGCACTGGCTGGAAAACACTGCCGATTCACCTGACTTGGAGCTATTCAGTGAAGACCGATTCGAACTTTCTGAGGCTAGATAATGCCTCACAGGCGGCTTCCCAAGAGGTACGCTTCTTCTGGGAAGGCCAGGAAATATCAGCCCGGCAAGGCGATACCATCGCCGCCGCGCTGCTCGCTGCCGGGATCAACCATACCCGGGAGACGCCCGTATCCCAATCTGCCCGTGCTCCCTTCTGCATGATGGGAAGCTGTTTCGAGTGTCGGGTAGAAGTCGATGGCGAACACAATGTGCAGGCCTGTATGCGCCCGGTCGAATCCGGCCTCAATGTCAGGCGACAGCGCAGCTAACACGAAAAAGGAATTATTATGTTCAATGTTGATGTCTGCATCATAGGTGCGGGCCCGGCAGGCATGGCTGCGGCCATCGAGTGTGCTAAGGCCGGTGCGAGTGTTGCCCTGCTTGACGAACAAGCACGCCCGGGTGGTCAGATCTACCGTGCCATCAAGGCCGACGGACATCCGCTGGGTGATGTTTTCGGTCCTGACTATCTCCGTGGTACCAGTCTGGTCGAGACGCTGGGCAGCGCAAAAATACAGCACATTACCGAAGCCACCATTTGGCGGGTTGACCCGGACAAAACCGTATACTGGAGCCGCTGCGGCAAAGCCAAGCAACTCAAGGCCCGGCGCATTATTCTGGCAACCGGGGCCCTTGAGCGCTCCTTCCCGTTTCCGGGCTGGACCCTGCCCGGTGTAATGACTGCCGGGGCCAGCCAGATCTTGCTAAAAACCGCCGGTATAGCCCCCAAACAGGCGGTGATGGTCGGTACTGGCCCGCTGCTATATTTATTGGCTGTCCAGTTAATCAATGCCGGGGCCAAGCCTGCTGCGATTGTCGATACCCAGTCGCCCAAGCAGTACCTGCAAGCCAGCCGCTTCGCCATTAACGCCCTTAAAGGTCACAAGTACCTCACCAAGGGCCTCAAGCTGCTCGGACAAATTCGCAAAGCCGGTGTTGCCCACTATACCCAGGCGACAGACATTTGCGTACATGGCAACGGAGATGGCCAGGGCAGTTCTGCCGACAAGGTCGAACAACTGAGCTTTCGCAGCGGCGGCAAGACAGTAATGCTTCCTGCAGCTACCGTCCTGAGCCATATTGGCGTGATCCCCAATGTCCAGCTGAGCCGGGCCATGGGACTGGAACATGACTGGGACCGCGTACAGCGTTGCTGGCGACCGCAGCTGGATGCGCACAATAACACGTCTTTGGACGGTGTCGCGATTGCCGGAGACAGCGGCGGGATCGGTGGTGCACTGGTGGCCGAATACCAGGGGCAGCTGGTCGCAGCCGAGGCACTTTACGCCCTGGGCTACCTGGACGAGGCACACTGGCAGCAGCAAACCCAGGCTCTGACACAGAGCATCAGGCAAGAAATCGCCATCCGGCCATTTCTCGATACCTTGTATGCCCCTCCTCAGCAAGCACTTACACCATCGGATAACACGATTGTCTGTCGTTGCGAGGAAGTCACTGCCGGTGAGATTCGCCATCATGCACGCGAGAAGTGCAATGGCATCAATCAGATCAAAACCTATACCCGTTGTGGCATGGGGCCCTGTCAGGGACGCTACTGCGGCCCGACTGTGGCAGAAATCATCGCCGACGAAACCCGCACTGACATTGCCAAGGTCGGCTATTACCGGATCCGTCATCCAATCAAACCGCTCAAGCTCGGCGAGCTGGCTAGCCTGACCCCGGTCAGTGAATCTTTTATTCAGCGATACCGGGCAAATCAAGGCGGCAGTAGTCCGGCGAAAACTACCCAGGCAGAGACTCAGAGCTCCATTCACACCACTAATCAAAACAAGGAAAGCAAGCATGACAGCCATCAAAAGGCAGTACACCAACCAGCGAATGAGTAAAGTCGTTATTCACAACGATACCGTCTACCTGTGCGGTCAGGTGGGTATCGCAGGGACCAGTGTGGCCGAGCAAACTCTCGAAGCTCTGCAAAGGGTTGAAACTTTACTGATTGAAGCTGGCAGCGACAGGCAACATGTTCTGCAAACAACGGTTTGGCTGGCTGACATGAGCGACTTTGACGAGATGAACCACGTTTGGGATCAATGGTTCGGAGAAGGTTTTGCGCCGGCCCGCGCCTGTGGCGAAGCCAAGCTGGCACGCCCGGAACTCAAGGTTGAGCTCATCGTAACGGCAGCTGTGAAGAAAGACTAATTTTGTTTTGTGACACATAGCTGCGCCATATCGCAATATGAAGGCTCGTTGCCCTGAGCCTTCATCTTATGTTGCAGTTACCGCAACAGCAATTAGCGCCCCGCCATCGGATGGCTCGGATCCAGCTGGAGCAAATCCCACAGGTTACCGTACAGATCTTCAAACACGGCCACCGTGCCATAGTCCTGCTCTTTAGGCTCCCGCACAAACTTTATCCCTTCGGCTTGCATCCTGTTGTAATCACGCCAGAAGTCATCGGTGCTGAGGAATAGAAACACCCTGCCACCGCTCTGGTTGCCAATAAAGGCTTCCTGCTCGGATTTTGAGGCTTTGGCCAGCAGAATGGTCGCGCCATTTGAGCCCGGAGGAGAAACAACAACCCAGCGCTTGTCCTGCTCGGGTTGATAGGTATCTTCCACCAACTCAAATTTCAACTTTTGAGTATAAAACTCAATAGCTTCGTCATAATCTTTAACGACCAGGGCAATATGAATTAAAGACTGTTTCACGCTCTACACTCCTCTTAGTGCAACCTAGTTTGTCGATGATAGAGGGTATCTCAAATTGACTTGCTTTACAGTGACTAAAGCCGTCAGCCAACTTGATCGTCGACTATTTCAACTCTCCCCAAATACCCTGCAGACATTATCCCGATATGTCACTGCCCTTTATTGTTCTATCGCTAGACATACATAAAAAATAAGCCAATATCTCAAAATGTGACCCTTAGCCGGGAAACATGATCCTTCCTTCGAGTTACGCCATATTTATATGCAACTCATGACACAAATCAACATTCAGTTGCATACTCTAATATATATCTCCATCTTGTTATCAACCACTGCTTATGAGGAAGCAATGAGCATATTTATCTCCATACTAGTGGTATCCATAGTCGGATTCGCCATTCTGAAAAAGTATAACGCGATCGCCACTTTGTTCTTGGGTGCGGCGGTATTAATGGCAGTCTGTGCCGCGATGGGCTTACCCGTTATTCCCGAAGCAAAGTCCAGTGGTAATGCCTGGCTGGATATCTTTGAATCAATGAACTTAATGTTCAACAACCGTTTCGGCGGCATGGGGCTGATCCTTTTTGCCTTGTTGGCCTACGCCCGCTATATGACCTACATCGGCGCCAACGACATTGTTATCAACAATGCGCTCAGACTACTGGGCGGTATCAACAAGCCCTACCTGCTACTGGCCGTGACGTTTCTTATCGGTAGCTTTATCTCGCTGGCAGGGTTCGGGGCAACCAGCCTCGCGGTATTGCTGATGTCGACACTGTTCCCGGTACTCAATGCGCTAGGACTGCCTGCGATTTCGATTGCTGCCGCTATCGCGACCACCGCCACCATCAGCTTCTCGCCACTGGCTGTCGACTCGGTGATTGCCGCTGAGAATGTTGGCATGTCGGTTGAAATCTATACTCTGAAATATCAAATTCCTCTGGCTATCCCAAGTATGCTGGCCATGGCGGCTGCCCACTACTTCTGGCAACAGTACATGGACAAAAAAGAAGGCTTGCTACAGCAGGGCAGCAGCAAGAAAGTGAACCTCAACAATGTCGATGTGAAGACATCAGAGATCGAAGGCAAGGCGCCTGGCTTTTATGGCTGGCTACCTATGCTGCCGATTATTGTCCTGGTCGTGACCAGTGGCGAGCTAGGCCTGGTTGAAGGCGTCACCATGAACATCGGCACCATTGCTATTCTTTGTCTGTTTACGGCAATGGCGCTGGAAGCCATTCGCCACCGCAGCGGCCGTACCGCGATGGAAGGCATGAGTGCGATTGTCAAAGGGATGGAAGATGCCCTGCCGGTTGTCTTGATCCTGGTGGGTGCAGGTGTCTTTGCCCAAGGCCTAAAGGCTATCGGTGCTATCAACTTGCTTATTGAAACTGCCTCGCAGGTCGGCTTCGGTGCAACGGCAATGATGTTGGCACTCGTTGGCCTGACCGGTGCCGTCGCGTTCCTGACCGGGTCGGGCAACGCGGCATTCTATGCGTTTGTTGAGCTGATCCCGAAAATTGCCGACGGCATGGGTATCAACGGTGTCTACCTGGTGATGCCAATGCAACAGGCATCCAATGCCTGTCGTGCCATGTCACCGGTTGCCGGGGTAATCGTTGCTTCATCCGGTATGGCAAAAGTCTCGCCGTTCGATCTGATCAAACGCACGATTCCACCAATCACATTCGGTCTGGCAGTTAACATCATCCTGAGTATTATCTTCCTGCCTATGGCAATCTAGCCATAATAAAAAGCCTGATTCCCGTGTTATGGGGATCAGGCTATTGAGTATCCAGCTTTATTGCGAAGCGTCGGCATTGCTACCGAAGCTTCCTTTGCTAAGTCATCAACACGCCATTCTGGGCAGACCACAATTCCTGATATAGCCCCTCCTGCTTAAGCAACTCATCATGACACCCTCGCTGAACCAGCTGCCCATTATCGAGTACCAAAATCTGGTCGGCATCCCGAATAGTACTCAGACGATGGGCTATCATAATCACGGTTTTATCTTTCACCAGTTCGGATAACGCTTGCTGGATATAGTACTGAGTAATGGCATCGACAGAGGCTGTGGCTTCATCAAGCAAGATGATTGGCGCATCTTTCAGCAGTGCCCGGGCAATAGAAAGTCGCTGCCTTTCACCGCCAGACAAGCTGGCTCCGCTCTCACCAATATGTGTCTGATAGCCTGCCGGTAATCGGTTAATGAACTCGTCACAATGTGCCATCTTACAAGAGGAAAACACCTCTTCATCACTGGCCGTCGGCCGACCAATACGTACATTGTCCATAATGGTGCCGTCAAACAGCTGTACCTGCTGAAACACCATGCTGATGTGCTGATAAAGCCCTTCGGAACCTAACGCCTTAACGTCTTTAGCTCCGACCGTGATAGTGCCCTGATCCGGATCGTAAAAACGTGCCAGCAGGTTCATCACGGTGCTCTTACCGCTACCGGATGGCCCGACAATCGCCGTCACGGCCTGATGCCGAGCAGTAAAGCTCACATTATGCAGTACTGGCGTCGACTCATAACCAAAACTCACACCGTCGAAACAGACTGAATACTCGTTGATCTCGGCAGCTTGCTCAGGTTCACTCAACAACACTTCATCATAAAGCCCTTCCAGCTTACCTTCACACTGCACTGCATAACGTAGTATGGTCAGATGCTGGCCCATTTCGAGCAAGGGAGAGATCACGCGATGGGCAAGCAGCATAAACAGCAGCAACGTCAACGGGCTCGCGCTACCGGCGTCTATCTTATTCGCAGCAATCAGTAAAAACACCACCAACCCGAGCTCAAGCAACAGCCGGTAGAGCACAACCGGGAGGGCCCCCCACTGCTCAACCTTAATCGACATACGGATCATCTCATCGAAATGACGATAAAGCTTGCCCAGCCACAGCTCAGCGCGATGATAGAGCCGCAACGTCTTGATGCCACTCACAAACTCAACAATCAGACCTGATGTATCGCGATACACCGCTTGTTTATCCTGGCTCATCCGGACAAACAGCTTGCGTGTCACCTGCAACACCCAGAAGGCAAACGGCATACCGATAATCAGGCTGAGCGCCAGCTGCCAGTCAACCCACATCAAACCCGCCACCAACACCACGGGGATCAGTAAGGTCGTCAGTACCTCAATCACCAAATGGGTGAAAATGTTTTCGATCCGCAACACATCGTCAGTCACCATATCGGTCAACTGGCCGGTACGATAACGATACAGTGCGCCCAACGGCAACTGGTGCACCCGATCAAGCAGCTTCTCCCGGTATCCCCCCATGATCGAATAGCTACCGAGAAAGCTATTTTTCTGTCCGTGTATCGCACAAAATAGCTGAAGAGCAAAAATACCCACCAGCAATGCCGTTACCATGACGATCGAAGGCGTCACCTCACTACTGCCACCAACATCAGCCATCAATACCGTCTGCAGCCACCAGAAACAGACCAGCATCGGCAGTACATCCAGCAAACGCTCGGCAATACGCCACATCAATCCGCTCAACAGTTGCGAAGATGACCGCTCACTACGCTGAATCACCCGTAGAACAACGCTCCAAATACTATCAACCTTCATGGGCCACCTCCTTTACAGCGGCTTGGCGTTTAACGGCACCGATAGACCAATTGTCACTGTCATTTTGCAATTGCCAGATCTGCCGGTAGTAATCACTGGCACTCAGAAGATGAGCATGGCTACCCTGCGACTGAATAAGTCCGCCTTCAATGATGCCGATGAGATCAGCACTTTCGAGACCGTAAGTACGATGAGCAATCACCAGCACCGTCTTCTCCGGATAGTGCTTTTTCAACGCATGGTAGAATGCCTTTTGGGTCAGGCTATCGGCAAAAGCTGTAGCCTCATCGAGCACAAGGATAGGCGTATCGGCAAGCAACGCCCGAGCCAATGCAATACGCTGCTTTTCACCGCCAGACAGGCGAACGCCCTGCTCCTGCAATTTAGTTTCGTAACCTTCCGGCAAGCGTCGAATCAGCTCCTGCGCTTGTGCGACTGCAACGGCTTGATGCATGTCTTGCTCGGAAATACCATCACGAGCCAGTTGCAGGTTGTCTCGAATAGTCCCTTTGAACAAAAACACATCCTGCGAAGCCACTGCAATCAGTGACGCGCGCTGTTGGTTATCCAGTCCCGAGACTGGCACCCCGTTGATCTGCACTTCGCCGCTATCAGGTACCAGCAAACCTGCCAGCAACTGGGCCAAAGTCGATTTTCCGCCCCCGGATCGCCCCATCAGAACAGTGGTTGTCCCCGGCGCCAGGGTTAGGTTGATACCGTTCAGCACCGGCAAGTCGTCATAGCCAAACGAAACATCTTTAAAAACCACCTGCAAAGGTGTCTCCAGCGCCGTTGGTAGTGATGCATTCTCGGTCGTTGGCGCAGACATGATCGGGGCAAGTCGTTTAACTCCGGCCAACACCTCTTTAATTTCAGTGAAAAAGTGGTTGATCTTAAGCAAGGGGCGTAGCATTCCTGCCCCAAGCAGTACCGCCATCAGAACATCGAGCAAACGCACTTCACCAGCCTGATAGAGCACCATCGCAACAGGCAAAATCACCAGCAGGTTTGCCCCCAGCAAGCAGGTAAACAACGCCCACCTGGGCACCGTCACCTTGGTAATCTTCGCCACCATGCCATAATACCGGTCGAGACTGTCCACCATCGCTTTAAAGCGACGACTGTCTTGCTGAAACAGTTTCATCACCGGCATGTTGCGCAGGTACTCTACCGTGGTGCTATTGAGGCTCACCGATGCCTGGTGATACTCGTCATAGAGTTGATCCATCCCGCGCATCACCAGCATTGAACTGAGCACCGCCAGCGGCGCGACCAGCAAACTAGCCAGTGCCAGACGCCAATCCACCCACAGTAAATAGCCGGTCACCACCACCGGACCAATAGCCGACACCGACACTTCTACCGTATGGTGGGCAACGAAGTTCTCCACCCGCTCAACATCCTGGAGCACAGCCAGTTTCAGCTGGCCGGAGTGGTATTTTTGCAGCCAATGTACCGGAGCCCAGGCAAGGCGAGTAACAAGAAGGCGGCGGGTATAGGTCAAAATGCCAAATGCAGCCTTGTGGCTCAGCCCGTAAGCAAGCGCATACACCATAGTTTTTGCCGCCAGAGCCACCATCATCCATAACGCCGAGTGATAGAGCGCGATTGTCAGTTCAGGGGAAGAAAGATCATGCTGGTAGTATCCGAGCACGGCTTCCATTGCCTGAAAAACAAGCAAGAATGGCAGTAACTCGAGCAATGCGGCAAAACAGGTAAATATCATCGAGGCAGAAAGACACCCTTGCTGGACCTTTACCAATCGCCATAAGGTCAGCCAGCCAGTGTCATCATCCAAATTAGACATAGTCGTAATTCCTTCACAACAACAGGAAACAATCCGACAGATCATAAATTTCCATCTGCGCACAAGCTACCCAGATCAGTAGCCGCCTGCCCCAATCGGATCAATAGGCTAGAACTCAACCCAATACAGGGATGTCCATCCCGATAGGGACGCTCTCATTAACCTACTCGGGGCTTTTCCGCCCGATACGGGTAGTGCTGTTTATTCACCGCTTACATAATTGCAGATATTTTTCTTGAGCAGGCGCTGGGCGGACCTTAGAAGCTTGTCAGAAACATTCATTTTCTGCCTGCAAAGACATGGCTAGCAACGGATCTGGCAAGACCCTTTTAGACGCACCTCGATCAGTGAATAACCCTTCCGCTAGAGGGCTGAAACTCAATCAACGGCTGATATAGCCCCTGTATCTCACTAATTCTTGGTAATTGTATGGAGTAATAATGAACCAACAACCTCGCCTGACGGTTAAAGATCTTATCAATGTCGGAATCTACTCGGTTCTGTATTTCTTCATCATGATCATCATTGGTTTCTTAGGCTTTATACCCGTTTTTATCCCTTTGCTTGCAGTCATTCCCGCTTTGTTAGGCGGTATTCCGTTCATGCTGTTCCTGACGCGGGTCGACAAGTTCGGAATGGTGACGTTACTAGGCTCCATCAATGGGATATTAATGTTTATCGCAGGTATGGGCTATTGGGCTTGCCTCACTGGCTTGTTGTTTGGCTTAATCGCAGACCTCGTTCTTGCTCGCGGACAATACAAAAGCCCGAAATTGAGCTTGTGTGGATACACCTTGTTTAGTGGTTGGGTAATTGGAAACTTTATCCCCTTCTTTGTTGGTCGCGAAGAATACTTTGCCATGTTGAAACAAGGTTATAGTGAGTCTTACGCACAGCAGTTAGAAGCCTTATTACCAATGTGGTCACTGCCGTTTTTATTTGTAGCGTGCATTTTATGTGGTGCTATTGGCAGCGTTATCGGTAAGCGTACTTGTGCTAATCAGTTTAAACGCGCAGGTATAATTTAATGCTATTGAACAGTCACTCTTTGCAACGGCGATTCAGGCTAGACCCGCGAACCAAGATTTTATTGCTACTGAGCATCAGCGTATTTGTAGTCAGCGGGGTAGCTGGCAACGATGCCTGGGTTCGCTCATCTACCTATCTATTGGCAGTAATCCCCTTATTGCTTTTAGGGCTAGAAGGACGTTTATATTTAGCCGGATGTTATGGTGCAATATACGGCGCCTGTCTATACATAGCCTATGTACTGGTGCCCATCACAGAGGGGTTAACTAACTCCATGCTGCTGGTATTAGTCGGAGTGTTTACGCGAATTCTGCCCGCGATATTTTCGGGAATATATCTCGTCTCTACAACAACAGTGAGCGAATTCTTGGCTGCTTGTCGTAAGCTTGGCCTGCCGCAACAAATGACGATTCCACTCGCTGTTGTATTTCGTTTCTTTCCGACCTTTTTCTCCGAAGCTATCGCGATTGAAAAAAGCTTGGCAATGCGCGGCTTGCGTTTCAAGCATATTATCCGGTTAAGGCTGTTGCCGCTTCTGATCAACACCACTCGCATTGGTGAAGAATTATCTGCAGCCGCATTAAGCCGCGGGTTATCTGCCTCAGTAAAGCGCAGCGAACGTCAATCACTAACATTTTCTTGGTGCGATTATCTTGTATTGACGATCGTAGCCTTACCTCTTTATTTGTTTTTCATCTCTTTGTTGTTCGGATAGGTTTATGAATTCAGTTACTTCAAATACCGAGTTGCTAAATTTGCGCAATGTCAGCGTACGCTACGAACATCATGATACTTCGTGCTGGAGCCTTAAAAACATTGACTTGCAGATAGCCAAAGGTGAAGTCGTTCTGTTTTGCGGTGCATCTGGTTGTGGCAAAAGTACCTTGCTGCGACTAGCAAATGGCTTAATTCCGCACTACTTCGATGCTGATGTAGAGGGAAGCATTCAAATGCAGGGGAAAGCTCTCGAACACTTTAATTTGGCATTAATGGCAAGGCAAGTTGGTAGCGTTTTTCAAAATCCATCGAGCCAGTTCTTTGCCACAACAATAGAGGACGAGCTGGCCTTTGCTCTCGTAAATCAAGGCTATCCAGTTGCATCAATCAACCAGCGCCTTGCTGAGGTTGCCGAGCAGTTTTCGTTACAGGCGCAGTTACCCCAATCTATCTTTGATCTCTCTAGTGGCCAGCAACAAAAGCTGGCATGCGCCTCGGCCAGCATGCTGAACCCTGATGTTTATGTGCTTGATGAACCCTCTGCCAATTTAGATGCCGAGGGCATCGCCATGTTACGCGCGACGATTCAGCAGTGGCGTGCACAAGGGAAGACGATTCTGGTCGCCGAGCATCGCTTATATTACCTGAATGGCTTGGTTGATCGTGTGGTTCATATGGCCGAAGGTCAGATCCTGGAGACGGTGACCGGAAAGCAATTCTTTTCTCGTTCGGGCGACTCTTTAAAGCTACAGGGGCTACGACCCGCCCACTTTACCGACCTTTGCTGCTCAACCTCAACGACAAGCAAGTTAGCTGATAGTTATCAGTTATCGCCCATTCAATTAGGCAAAAACAGACAAACGTGGCTTGATATGCCGTCCCTTTCTTTACCTAAAGGGCAAGTGACGACCATTATCGGTGCAAATGGCGCAGGCAAGTCCAGTTTAATGAAGGTGCTTGCCGGACAGCAACGTGACAAAGTGATGCTTAGCGACAATCAAACACAATGGCATTGGCGAGCACGCCGGCGGCACAGCTTCTTTGTATCCCAACACGTTCATCAGCAGTTGATAGCCGATTCAGTGTTAGAAGAAATCCAGCTTAGTATGCCAGAA
This sequence comes from Photobacterium kasasachensis, assembly GCF_050336885.1. NCBI lineage: Bacteria > Pseudomonadati > Pseudomonadota > Gammaproteobacteria > Vibrionales > Vibrionaceae > Photobacterium > Photobacterium kasasachensis. The sequence continues at coordinate 857,746 of NZ_JAKJSH010000004.1, read as the reverse complement.
CCTGCCGAGCATGGAGCGCGAGAGTGGTTACAGCAGGTGGGGTTAGAAGAATTAGCCGATAAACACCCGTTAGCACTGTCTCGAGGCCAACAACAGCGTTTAGCACTGTTAACAGCCTTAGCCAGTGAACGAGAACTGCTACTGTTAGATGAACCTACCAGCGGGTTGGACTGGCGCAATATGGCAGCACTTGCCGAACTTATCCGGAAAGCCTGTCATTGCAACCGAACCGTTGTAGTAATTAGTCATGACCCTGAATTTATCACCCGGGTAAGTCAACAAGTATTGGTGCTTGAATCTGGCTATTTGAAATCACAGTTTGATGTTGGGGCAGATCAAGGTCAGCAATTGCTAACTGAGCTTCGGTCATTTCAGAAGTTAAGCGCACTCGATGCTTAACTCAAAACCACTCTTAATTGCCTCTTCCTAATAACCGCCACCTTCCGGTGGCGTTTCTTTTTGGTAACAAATCTATCCGTTTCGGGTTTGAAATATCTCTTTCGGGTAGCAGCAGATCCCCTCAACCAAGACAATTGCGCGAATGATTATTAATAACAACATAAATTGCAATTTCAAGGAGTACGAGAGGTATGCAAGCCGCACCATTACAGGGGCAAGGTCTATCAGACTTAAATAAGCCAACCCGCACACACAACATCAATAAACTCGCGCTACTAGTGAAAACAGGACTCCTCTGCACCGCTATCAGCACAACATCCAATGTACTGGCCAACACCAACGAAAAGGCGCAAAGTCAATCTTCGGAGCTGGAGGTCATCACGGTTACTGCCGAAAAACGTAATGCCGACATCATGGATGTTAGCTCCAGTGTTTCCGCAATTACCGACTCGGATTTGAAAGATGCCGAGATCAGCTCCATTACAGAGCTGAGCCAACATGTACCTAACCTGCACATTTTTACCTGGGGGGGCTCACGAGAAAACAACATCTTCATTCGGGGTATCGGTCCGGGCCTATTCACCGATCCTACCGTAGGTTTTTATGTCGATGGGGTTAACTATACCAGTAACGGTATGTTTGACCTGGATCTCACTGATGCCGAACGTATTGAGGTACTACGTGGGCCTCAGGGAACGCTTTATGGTGGTAACTCTCTGGCTGGTATCATCAACGTGATCACCAAAAAGCCAGACAATTTCACTGATGCCCGCGTATCCGTCACCGCCGATACCCTTGAGCGCCGTAAGATCAGTGTCGGCGTGAATTCTCCCCTGATCGAAGATGAATTATACGGTGGACTGAGCCTCGCTCTTACCGATAACAATGGCCATCTGACCAACATCCATAACGGTAAAGACTACGGAGCCAGAGAGGATCTTGTTGCTCGGGCAAAGCTACGTTGGGAACCGACCTATACCTTTGAGTCTGACCTTATTCTTGATTTCCAGCGATTGCGTGGCGATTCTTATGCCCTGGGGAGTGCAGCCTTTATCAAAAACAACCCCGACAAAGTCGACCACAACTATGACGGCGAAGATAATCGCGATGCCTACGGTATTACACTCGTGATGAAAAACAAGTTCAGCCGTTTTGATTTCACCTCCATTACCGGATGGCGTGATTGGGACAGCTACAACTCTGCCGACCAGGATGCCAGCAGCCAGACGGACTATATCTACCACAACATTGCCGAAGAAGAACAGAAGCAGTTATCGCAAGAACTTCGCTGGGCCTCAAACACCGCGAGCAATTTGCAATGGCTGGCTGGCCTTTACGGCTACTATGCCGAGTATAAAACCAAGGGCACCAACATGCTCGACTACACAGCCATTGGCTGGGGAGGCCCTTACACCGACTATACCAACGTGGATAAGGAAAACTCAGGCTACGCTGTCTTCGGTCAGGTTGACTACAGTCTGACTGAGCGTTTGACCTTAACGGCAGGTCTGCGGGTTGATATAGAAAAACGCAAAGCCGATATCCAGGCCAACAACCAGAGTAGCCCGAGCGTCAACATCAAGGGTGACAAGGACTTTAACGAATGGCTGCCAAAAGTGGGAGTTTCTTACACTCCTGACAACAGCTCCTTGATCTACGGGACTATCAGCCAAGGCTACCGTGCCGGTGGTTTTGACCATTTGTATCCGAATCAGGACGATCCAACATACGATTCTGAAACCAGTACCAACTACGAGCTGGGCTACAAAGCACCTTTCCTCGACAACTCGCTGGAACTCAGTACGGCCCTGTTCTATATCGACATCAAAGATCAGCAGGTCCAGCAACTGGTTCAGAGCACCAATACCATCATGACAGATAACGCCGGCCGTGGCCGCAGCCAGGGTATTGAATTTGAAACCCGCTACACTCCGGCACCTGGCTGGTTGATGGAACTTGGCGGCAGCTATACCAATGCTGAGTACAAAGACTACGAGAACTGCGCGATGACCAGCTTGCAAAGCTGCAGCGGCAATAAGATGGTTAACACCCCTGAGCTAACAGCCAACTTCGCCTTGCAGAACACCCGTCCGCTGACGGAGCAGCTGTCACTGTTCAGCCGTTTGGATGTCATTCATGTCGGCGAGTACTACTTCAATAGCCTGAACACCCTCAAACAAGACCCATACCAACTCGTCAATGTTAAGCTGGGCGTTGAAGCTCAGTACTGGGATGTCTACCTGTGGGCGAAGAATGCGCTCGATGAATATTACTCCACCGTAGAGTTCGACTTTGGCTCCGGCCATACCGTCGAAGCCGGCGATCCACAAAGCTTTGGCCTGACGTTCAACGCTTACTACTAATACATCGATCTCAGCCTAGATCACTAATAATAGGAGAAGGTCCTGCCTGGGCCTCTCCTGCCCAATCTCCTGTTCACTCATTCCTTTCAAGAATCTAGTTGATAATAGATATCATTTACATCTCTTGATATGATTTGCTATCATCCGTTCAATAACTTAATTGCCAGAATAAGCCAATGTAATCATATGGCTGCTAGGAATACGAGGTTGCCATGTGCTCTGCCAATACTGCCGTGTCATTGCCCACACTATCACAGGAAATGCCTGCTCCGCTGGAAAGTGATAGCTTTATTGAACTCCAGCCCGGCCTGGCAGTGTGTATTTCTCATTCGAACACCATGTGCCTTACCGACGCATTCCCTAGCGACAAAGACTATATCCACCTCAATTGCATTCTCAAAGGCGGGTTCCGGGCAAGCGTAAAAGACGCATCGATACATCTTCTGGAAGGAGACTCGATCATGGGCTTTTCTGACGGCGAGATGTTCCACCTGATAAACTCCCCGGCTTTTAGCAACCTGGACGTGATGGTTACCCCACAACTACTTGCCAGCCTGGCCGGTCCCGAGCTGGTCGGTATGGATCTCGGTGGTGACATTCCATTTTTTATCAAAGGGTCAGTCAACCACCAGAAAGTCAAAGCGGCAGCGATGCAGATTTCATCACTAGCCTATCAGCAACCCCAGTGCAAGCTGCTGCTACATTCTGCCGTTCTGGACTTTATCTACTGGCAACTCACTGCAATCACCTGCCCCCATAGCAAAACAAGGCTATCTGCTCGGGAAAAACATCAGCTGGAAACCGCACGGGAATACCTGCTCAGGGATCTCAGCCTCGCCCCGACGATTGCCGATATTTCAAATGCCGTCGGCCTTAATCAGTGCAAACTAAAAAAAGGCTTTAAAACTCTCTATGGCAACAGCATCTATGCCCATTTCCAGGCAGAGCGTATGAAAAAAGCCAGGCAGCTACTGAGAGACAACAACGTTACCGAAACAGCCATGATACTCGGCTACAGCAACGTCAGTCACTTCAGTGCCGCCTTTCGCAAACAGTTCAACATTCAACCACGTGATGCCCGCAAAGAAGCCATTCCCTCTCTGTCCATCGGGCAATACTAGGTACATCAACGCACCACAAAAACTGAACAGGGTGCATGTCTCACCACCTTGGCGGCATTCGAGCCCAGCAGGTACGAGCGGAGCTTCGGCTTGGCCGAAGCCATCACAATCGCATCAACCTGACTTTTCTTTGCCTGGGCCACAACTTCGTCAAACACGACACCGCTGCGGATTATCCCGCAGCCGCGGTGCTTTTCCGGCACCAGACGCTCAAGCATCGCCTGCACCGCCAAGCGGGTATTGGCATTTTTGCCCGAAAAAGTATCGCCCGATACTGTCGGAACCATGCTGTGATGCACCCGGACATCATCGACAAACAGCATATCAATCACCCCATCGTCGGCGAGCAGCTTCAGTGCCATATCGACTTCTTTCTCAACCACATCGGGGAAGGCGAGATCCACAGGCATCAGTACATGTTTAAGACTCATATTAATGTACTCCCATCAACTTGTTCGGTAACCACAACACCACTTCCGGGAACAGCATGCAGAGGATCAAGACACACAGTTTGAGCAAGATAAACGGTGCAATCGAGCGGTAGATATCCATCATCGTCACCCCCGGCGGCGCAATGCCCTTGAGATAGAACAACGCAAAGCCGTACGGCGGAGTCTGTACCGCAATCTCGATATTGAGGATCATCAGAATACCGAACCAAATCGGATCGTAGCCCAGCGACACCGCAATCGGGGTAAACAGCGGGGCGCACATCAAGACAATAATCAGCTCATCTATGATGAAACCCAACAGCAGCATGATCACCTGCAGCAAGATGATCACTCCCAGCGGCGGTAGTCCCAGATCCTGGGTGAACTGGGCCACCATATTCTGTACACCGCTCAGCATATGGAAATTACTGAAAATCGACGCGCCGAGGATGATCCACATCGACACACTCACCAGCATCGCGGTTTCAAACCCGGAGGATTTGAACATCTCGAAGCGGAACCGCTTGAACACGACCGCCAATAAAATAGCCCCGATAACCCCTATCGCCCCCGACTCAGTCGGCGTCGCAATACCGGTAATGATGCTGCCCAATACCGCTACGATCAGCAGCAGCGAGAACAGACCGTCACGGGCGGTTCGCACCTTCTGCTTGCCGCTCATCCGGCTCTCCTCGCCGGTGCCCAGCGGTGCCTTCGACGGCTTGAGCTTACAACTGATGATCACATAGGCCACCAGCAAGGTAATGGAGATCAAAGCCGGGACAATCGCGGCGATAAACATCCGCCCGACCGAATTCTGGGTCGTTGCCGAATACATAATCATCGGAATGCTGGGCGGGATCAAAATCCCCAACCCGCCGCCAGCCATGATCACGCCAAGAGCCAGGCGCTTGTCATAACCGCGATCCAGCATCGGCTTTAAGGCAATACTGCCCGAGGTCATAATCCCTGCCCCGATGATCCCGACCATGGCCCCGATCATCGAACACACCCCGATCACGCTGATCGCCAGCGATCCTCGTAACCGGCCGATCAGCATCTGGCTGGCATTAAACATCGCATCCCCGATCCCTGATCGGGTTAGCAGCTGGCCCATGTAGATATACAAAGGGATTGCCAGCAGAATAAAACTGAAAAAGTTACTTTCTATGGTGGTCGGGATCAGGTTAAAAATCCCCTCGCCCCAGGTCAGGTAGCCCATGCCCATGGCAATGCCGCCAAGCGCCAGTCCTACCGGTGCCCCCAGGGCAAAGCTTGCCAAAATGCAGCCAATCAGCAGCAATGTCAGTACTTCAATACTCATACGTCCTCCATCCCTGCTGGCGTATAGGTCGATTCTGCCTGTTCGTCACAGCGCTCTTCTTCCTGCCCCAGCAAATCCCGCTCGGTAAACAGAAAATAGAGATCCTGCAACAAATCACTGGTGTACTGCAGGATGAATGCGCCGCATGCCACCATCATCATGACCCAGAAGTGAGCCATGGTCGGTGCCCACTCCGACTGTCGGCGGTAATTAAATTCGATGGCCTCTTCAAACTTGCCAAAGCTCATCATCAGCACCACGACGAGAAAAAAGATCGCCAAAGAGTAGGAAAACAGATTGAAGAGAGATTTGAAGCGGGCCGAGACCGAGAGGTAAAACACATCCACATTGATATGCGCTTTTTTCTGCTGTGCCAAAGCACCGCCAAGTGCCGCGATATACCCGAAAAGAAAGAGGGAAACATCATAGGCCCAGATCGTCGGGCTACCCAGCACATAACGAGAGAACACCTCGAATCCCACCGCCAGTGCCAGCAAAGGCATCAGCACCGAGGCCGAGAAACCAATCAGATACACCAACCGATTGATCCCGAGGCAATACCCCTTCATTGCCATCTTAAACATACTTATCATCCTTGAAGCCGGAGGAAAGACAAAAGGGGCTCTCGCCCCTATATACCTACCGGAATCTATAGAGATACTCTCTCCGGCAGGTATTCACCCCATTTACTGCTGAAGAATCTCAACCAGGCGGCTGCTGTATTTATCCGCCTTGGCGTACTCGCTCCACAGCGAGTTTGCTGCAGTATTCCATTTCTGGATATCTTCCTTACTCGGCTGCGGACTCCACTTCATGCCCTTGGCTTCCATATCTGCCACCGCCTGAGATTCCCACAAACGCGACTTGGTCATCTGCTCACGGGCATGCTGGGCACTGGCACCACGTACAATCGCCTGCAGATCGGCCGGTAGTTTGTTCCAAGCACGTTTGTTTACCACGATAGGCAGGGCCTGTGCGCCCGCTATCGGCAGACGGTACATATACTTGGCAACTTCAACATGGTTACCGTCACGGTGATCAATTAGGTTACTACCGATAGAGCCATCAATGACCCCGGTTGCCAGGCTGGTATAGATTTCACTCCAGGATAGCGATGCCGGCGAAGCACCCAATTTGCGCAGGAACTTACCGTAGGCACCCGGCGCACGAATTTTCATCCCTTTGAAGTCATCAATTGAGTTGATCGGCGTTTTGGTCAACACGTAAACAGGTAGCTGAATATAGGGTTCCAGCCACACCAGATTCTGTTTGTCGTACGCCTCTTCCAGTACTTCTCCCCAGCCTTTCTCATGAAACAACGCACTAAGCTCACCGACATCATCGGTCATCCCAGGCAAGCCAACTTCGACAACACCCGGAGGAAACTCACCGGCATGCATTGGCTGGAAAGGAGCGCCCATGGTCATCAGGCCGGATTTGACCGAGCCCAGTACGCCTGTCTGGCCAACACCTTCACCGGCATACATAACCTGTACGGCAATACGGCCGCCGGACATGGCTTCGATGTTCTCGGCAAAGCTCTTGTACACTTCACCATAGGCAGTGCCCCTCGAATACAGGTTCACAAAACGCCAGTTATGCTCGGCAGAAAAGGCTTCGGGAACCATCGACAAGGTGGCCGAAATGGCCAATGTGTAGCCAGCCAGTGTTTTCTTCAAACTTTTGTTTCGCAGCTTTAGTAGGGTGTTGAACATGGGTTTTGCTCCTTGTTATTTTTATCCTTCACCTGCTCAAATCCATCGGTTCGAACAGAGACAAGTGCCATGACGTCTTCACTTCATCCGTTGCCATGTTGTTACCGATAATTACAATTTATTCACATTTATTAAATTCTTATGTATTCACGTAAAGTTTTAACGCCATCAAACCTTTGCCAAACCAATCACTTATGCCTTTAAAAACAGAAAGATAAATAATGATATCGCCCTAAATAACAGGCAAAAAAAAGGCAATACCGAAAGGTATTGCCAAAACGTCACCACTAGAACATACGTTCAATCAGGTACGACACAAACACAAGCTAAGGTTTATTTCAGGGTAGTTCGTTATAGCTCGGGACCACCCGAGCCGAAAAATACCGGTATCGGATCAGTATTGGGGTGACTGATCGACACCGAGGCAGAGATACTTAATTTCCAGGTAATCCTCGATACCGTACTTGGATCCCTCGCGACCGCAACCTGACTCCTTAACACCGCCAAACGGAGCCACTTCGGTCGAGATTATCCCTTCATTAATACCGATGATGCCGTACTCCAAGGCTTCACTAACCCGCCAGATCCGGCTATTGTCGCGGGAGTAGAAATAGGCTGCGAGCCCATAAGGGGTGTCATTGGCCCGGCGGATCACATCCTGTTCGTCGTTGAAACGAAATACAGTCGTTACCGGGCCGAACAGCTCCTGATGAGCAATATTCATTTGCTCGGTCACATCGCTCAGAATGGTCGGCTGGTAATACTGTTCACCGACATCAGCGATCTGTCCACCCAGGACCAAATTGGCTCCCTGACTGATCGCCTCGGCCACCAGAGCATCGACCTTGGCAACAGCCCTTGCGTTAATCAACGGACCAATCTCCGTCCCGTCCGCCAGGCCGTCACCCAATTTGAGATCCGCCACAGCCCCTATATAGCGGGCCATAAACTGATCGTACACCGCATCATGAATATACAAGCGATTAGTACACACGCAGGTTTGTCCGGCGTTGCGATATTTGGAGATAAGCGCCCCCTGAACCGCTTTGTCCAAATCGGCATCATCGAAGACGATAAACGGTGCATTACCACCCAGCTCCATCGACACTTTTTTAACGGTATCGGCAGCCTGACGCAGAATATGTTTGCCTACCGGGGTCGAACCAGTAAACGAGACCTTTCTGACCAACGGGTGGGTACACAACACTTCACCGACCTCGGCAGGCCGGGCAGTTGTCACCACATTAATGACACCGGCGGGGATCCCTGCCTGCTCAGCCAGCTTTGCCATCGCCAGGGCGCACAACGGGGTATCCTCGCCCGGTTTAACCACCACGGTACAACCGGCGGCCAGCGCCGGGCCGACCTTGCGGGTGATCATCGCCACCGGGAAGTTCCAGGGTGTAATGGCAGTAACCACCCCGACTGGCTGTTTGATGGTGAGGTAGCGGTTGCCCGGCATGGCCGCGGGAATATGATCGCCGTAAGTGCGCTTGGCCTCTTCGGCAAACCACTCAATAAACGATGCCCCGTAAATCACCTCGCCATAGGCTTCCTTGTAGGGCTTGCCCTGCTCTGTTGTTAGCAATTTGGCCAGCGCATCGGCATGTTCCACAATCAGTTCGAACCAGGCCTTGAGCAGATTGGCACGATGTTTGGCCGTCGTTTTTCGCCAGCCCTGAAGTGCTTTATCTGCAGCGACTACAGCCGCTTGCGCCTCACGGGCACCCATATCCGGCACTTCAGTAATTAATGCACCATTTGCCGGATTGACCACCGACAATGTGGCACCGTTATCTGCTGCAATCCACTGTCCGTTTATATAGGCATGAGACAGGACCAAAGGTAAATCTTCCATAACTTAACCATCCGCTGCTGAGAACTATTACAGGGTTCAAAGAATGATGTTTCAAATCCATACATAATGCGTACACAGAATTTTAACAATAATAAGCAGTGAATAAATTTTCACTGATAAACCTGAAGTTTTATGGGCATAAAACAATGACACGAGCCTCAATCCCGGTAGGACAGATCGGGGATTACGAAATAAAACAGCTGAAAATTTTCAAGACAGTTGCCGACTGCGGAGGGTTTTCCGCCGCCGAAACAGAGCTAAACATTAGTCGCTCGACCATCAGTATTCATATCTCTAACCTTGAGTCGCGCCTCAACCTTACCTTGTGTCGTCGTGGACGAGCTGGCTTCGCCCTTACCGAAGAAGGCTCGGTTGTCTATGACGCAACCATCAAGCTACTTGGCGAACTGGACGATTTCCGCAATACCATCAACTCTCTCGATACCCAGTTATCCGGTAGCCTGACCGTACTGTTCAGCGATACCATCAGCCTCGACAACCGCGCCCGGATCCCGGACGTTTTTCGCCGCTTCTCTAAGCTAGCGCACGAGGTCTACCTGACTTCCGAAGTGGCCAGGATGACTGAAATTGAGCGAATGGTTATGAGTGAAGAAGCTGATATCGGCTTTATACCCTACCACCGCAGCCTTGATGGATTGGAGTACCAGCATATTTATTCCGACCACTGTTTCCTCTACTGCAGCAGGGACAACCCGCTGTATGATCTCCATGAGGACGAGCTGAGCGACGAAATCATCGATGGTTTTCCGGTGGTATATGCGGGAATGAAGACCCAGGAGAATATTAACGGCCATCTGGCCAACATGAATCTCAAAGCCACCGCCTATAACTATGAATCACGGCTGGCCTTGCTGTTGTCGTCGAAGTTTATCGGCTTTTTGCCGGAGAACTACGCACAGCCCTATGTTGAGAGCGGCGAACTGAAAGCCATCGCCCCTGACCGGCGCTTCTATACGCTGGAGATCATGGCGATCACCAAAAAAACCAGCACGGTTAATAAAGTACGCTCGCTGTTTATCAAAACGCTGCTTGATTTCTATCACGAACACTAATTAGCCTCACGGACTTCGCCCGTCTCCTGATCCCAGGGACGGGCAAAGTACGCTTTATCGCATTATCATCGCAACAGCTCACTATCCGTCGAGTGAAACAGATAATCAGGCAGAAGCTTCGGCAGGCTCTTCCGCCAAGTCGTCTTGCTGCTTGTCGGCGACCTTATTACAGATGTAGTTTCCGATCGGAATAGCAGAGGTTGCCGCGGGAGAGGGGGCATTACAGACATGTAGGCTACGAGGACTCTCGGCAAAGAGAAAGTCATGCACTAAAGTGCCGTCTTTCAGCACAGCCTGGGCACGGATACCCGCCGGATAAGGCTGCAAGTCATCGACGGTAATCACCGGGCAGTATTTATTCACCAGTTTGAGATACCCCGGTTTCCACCATGAGTTTTTGGTCTCTATCAAACCTGTTTTCAGGTGCTTTCCGGTCGCCTTCCAGAAGCCGCTAAAACCGAGCATGTCGCCAATATCCTTCAGGCTGATGTTTATCCTGCCGTAACCTTCTCGCTTCCAGCCCTGCACCGCATTGGGACCAACCGTCACCGAACCGTCAATCATGCGGGTCAGGTGAACACCCAGAAACGGCAAATCCGGATCAGGGATCGGATAAATCAGGTGATTCACTATCTGGTTATATTTCTTCGGCAGTCGATAGTATTCGCCCCGGTAGGGAATAATCTGAAAATCAGTCTTTATACCTAGCATCCTAGTAACCCGATCCGCCATCAAGCCTGAGCACGAGATCAGAAACCGACAGACAAAGGCAACACTGTCGCCCTCTTGCAGGCAACTAACCCTAATCTCATCTTCGCCCTCGCTCAAATCTTCCACTACCGTCCCCAGCGCAACTTCGCCGCCTAACATGCGAAACTCATCCGCCATTTTTTCGGTCACCAGACGGTAGTTCACTATGCTGGTCGCCTCGACAAAGATAGCCCCCAAGCCTTCTATATTGGGCTCTTTGCGCTTTAACTCATCCTGATCAAGCAGCACAACCTCAAGTCCGTTATCCCGGCAGCGTTGATAAAGCGCCTGCATTCGTTTCATTTCAAGCTCGCTTGTCGCGACCAACAGCTTGCCGCAGTTCTCGACCGGGATGTCATGCCTAGCACAAAAGCGGGTTGTCGCCTCCACTCCGGCTTTGCAAAATTCGGCCTTCAGGCTGCCCGGCGGATAATACACACCGGCGTGAATCACGCCGCTGTTATGCCCCGTCTGGTGGTGGGACAGGCCTGACTCCTTTTCTATCAGCAAAATAGATTTGTCCGGATGGCGCTGCTGCAATTGCCAGGCTGTCGAGACCCCGACAATCCCCCCACCGATAATGATGTAATCGTAGACCTTACTCACTCGTTACCACTCCATTGATACCAGCTCGCCGCAATATCTGCGGCGAGCGTATTTCCTTTGTTGTTATGCCATTGCGGGTATTCCGGCAATCGACTTTGACTTAAATCGGAAATGACTTAAACCGATTGCGACTTAAATCGATGATGACATAAATCGAAAATGACTTAGCGAGTAAAGTGACCACGCTGGCGCAGCAGTTCACGCTGAAGGCCAGCATGAGCAACAAACTTATCGCGGCCGTGCAGCCAGCAATGGTTCTGAACCACCAGCATAGCGCCGACTTTGACCCTGACATTGAAACAGTTGGTGTCGTTTTCCAGCGACTCGCTCATCTGGTGCAGATAGAGCCCCTGCTGCATGTTCTGTGGCTGGGCAAACTGGTCGATAAACAGCATATGCGGTTTGCCGTTACTGTCTTCTTCGAAGAAAACCGGGTGCTCTATGGTGTAACCGACATTCTTGCTTGGCGGCGCACCCCAGACGATGTTCTGCTTCGCCATCGGGTGATGGTAAAAGCGCTCAAGATCCTGCCACTCATCCACGTGAAGCAACAAGGAATCCCCCATCTCCATGTTTTTCTCGTCCATCTTCATCATCAGGACGAAATCAGTTCGCTCGTTAACATAGGTGCCGTCATTGTGAAGCTCCATCCGGCGATGGGCCTGGCGCAGGTAGCTGTCACTGCTGTCTTCGTTCTTCACCGTGAAACGGGCATAGTACTTGCCGTACATCGCATCAAAATTCGGAATACCGATCAGATGAGAAACAGCCGTCGAGAGCTTGACGAAAAAGTCTCGCTGCTCGTCGGTATCTTCATACGCCGCCTGGGCCTGCTCATCAGCCTGTAGCAAGAAAGCACCGGTATCACGATTTTCCATCGTTGCAACCAGGAACTTACCCAGCTGATAATCACACGCTTTGTCCAGCGCATCAGCCACGGCATAGCGCAAAAACGGCTTGTACTCCAGCGCCTGCAATCCCCAGTTGGCGCTCAAATCAATAAAGCGATCCAGGGTATTTTTCTCCAAAGTAACCACTTGCAAGCGCGGGTTGGCAGGATAAGGGCTGACCGTAAAACCGTGGTACTGGCTGATGCTCTCGTTCAATGCAGGTGCAATTTTCATGGATAGCTTCCTTTTGTTTCTTAACAGGCTCTCCGGCCCGATGAAGTTAACTGATTGTTATTGGATAGCCGACCAATTTCCCTGACCGGCTGTTTTAACAAAACTATAACGAGCACAGGATGATATTAACAATATATGGAAAATATAGTTTCCATATATAAAATAGATTAATGACGGTTAATGGACTCGTCGGCTTAGGAGTAAATATGGATATCAAACGACTGCACTATTTCACTGTTCTGGCGCAAACAGGCAACTTTACCAAGGCAGCCGATCAACTGGGTATCGCCCAGTCGGCGCTGAGTATCAGTATCCAGAAGCTGGAACAGCAACTAGAGTTGAAGTTAATCAATCGCACCGAGCGACAGATGAGCCTGACGGCCGACGGACAGGTGCTCCTGCGTCATGCCAGAAAGATCCTCGAGGATGTCGATCAGGCCAAAAAGGAGCTGCAGGAATTAAAAGGGCTCGACAGCGGAGTGATTAATTTCGGTGTATCCGCCATGCTCGGCTCGTACTATCTACCCGATACACTGGCGCTGTTCAAGCAAACCTACCCGGGGATTCAAATCAACATTCAGGAAGCCGGAACCGCAACGCTGGAAAAGATGCTCCTTGACGGCCAACTCGATCTCGCGCTTATTCGCTCCGATCGCAGTCATGATCAGATCCGCCATGTCACCCTGGCCAAAGAACAAATTGTCGCCTGCGTTCCCAGTACCCACTCCTTCGCCGAAAAAGGTAGCATCACTCTCGAACAGTTCTGCCAGCAACCTTTGGTCCTCTTTCGCGACGGTTATTTCCTGCGCGAGGCTGTCAGCCGTTATTGCCAGCAACAAAAAATCACACCCGATATCCGCTTCGAGACCAATCTTATTGAGCTGCTCAAATCGCTGGTCCGCAAGGAGATCGGTATCTGTACCTGCCTGCCGATCATCCTCGGCAACGAAACCGACTTGGTGACAGTACCTTTCGAGCCACCGATCCCCTTGCATCTCGGCATCGGCTGGAAATCAAGCCACTACCTATCGAGCGCGGCGCGGGCTTTTGTCAGTTTCCTGCAAACCGAACTCAATGCCCCGGCAGGAAATGTTTGATAGCGGTAAACCTTTATTTTAATTCGTGATGATTTTCCAACTTGCAATATATCGATAACCTCTGCTCAACACCAATAACAACAGAGCCAGCATATGGAAAAGAAAGTCAGCTACGATGCATTCTGGATGCCGTTCACGGCAAACCGCAATTTCAAAGCCGATCCAAGGATCATCAACCGTGCCGAGGGCATGTATTGTTACTCCGATAACGGAACCCAACTGCTTGATGCCACCGCAGGGCTATGGTGTGTCAACGCGGGGCACGGTCGCAAAGAAATCGGCGAGGCGATGGCCAAGCAAGTGGCCGAGCTGGATTACAGCTCACCGTTTAACTTCGGCCACGACATTGGCTTTGAATTTGCTGAGCGTCTGGTCTCTTTCACCCCGCCGGGGCTAAATAAGGTCTTTTTCACCAACTCCGGCTCTGAGGCCGTTGAAAGTGCACTGAAAATTGCTCTCGCCTACCAACAGGCCAAAGGCAATACCGGTAAATTCAAGCTAATCGGTCGCGAGCTGGGCTACCACGGTGTCAACTTCGGCGGTATCTCCGTCGGTGGCCTGACACCTAACCGCAAAGGTTTCGGCCCTCTGCTGCCGACCGATCACTTGTCCCATACCTTGGATATCGCCAACAACGCCTTCAGCCAGGGGCTACCCGAGCACGGGGTAGACAAAGCCGAGCAGTTGGAGCAACTAATTCAGTTCCACGGTGCCGACAGCGTGGCAGCCGTTATTGTCGAGCCAATTTCTGGTGCCGGCGGTGTGATCCTTCCGCCAAAAGGCTACCTGCGCCGCCTGCGCGAGATCTGTAGCAAACATGATGTGGTGCTGATCTTCGACGAAGTCATCACTGGCTGGGGACGTCTGGGGGCATCATTTGCCTCGGAGGCCTTCGATGTGGTGCCGGATCTCATTACCTCGGCCAAGGGGATCACCAGTGGTGTCGTGCCACTCGGGGCAGTGTTCGCCAAAGACGAGATCTACCAGACCGTCGTCAACAGCGCACCGGAAGGGGCGGTAGAGTTTTTCCATGGCTATACCTACTCCGGGCACCCGGTTGCCTGTGCCGCAGGTTTGGCAACCCTCGACATCTACCAGCGCGAAGGACTGTTAGAGCGCGCCAGCGGCGAAATCGGCCAGTATTTCCAGCAGGGACTGCACTCACTAAAAGGCATACCATCTATTGTCGATATCCGTAACTACGGCCTCATCGGTGCAGTCCAGTTTGCCGAGCCACAAGATGGCAAGCCGATTGGCTTCGATATTCTCAAGCGCTGTTACGACAATGGAGTGATGGTACGCAGCATGGGCAATACTATCGCCCTGTCACCACCGCTGATCATCGAAAAACAGCACATTGACGTGATAGTCGATACCCTGTCCAGCATCGCCAAGGACATTCCGGCCTAATACGCTCGGGCTGGCCGATAACAGTCTGACAATTATCCTCCGGCTAACAAAAAAGCCTGATAACCATGTGATGGGGTATCAGGCTTTATTGTATATGCAGGCAGTATGTCTTTATGCCTTACAATACACCCTCGCATCTCGAGGTGTATAAATACCAAATGTAACCGTCCTCAACACACCGTTTAGGAACGTTTCCTGAACCTCGACTCGTGATACATTTTCAATACCGCCACAAACGTCAGCAGCATTGATTTCCTTCTCCTGAGCCAGTCCATTAATAAAGAAGTGCTGAGAGTTTTCTTCTTTCATCTCACTGTTGCTGTCAGACATCACAAATGACTGTTGGGCACATCCACTCATAAACATAGCCAGGCACGCCGCTAAAATTACCTTTTTCATATTCACCAAACTGATTTCAATAACAAAAAAGGCATTAGAGCATATGAAAAAAGTGAAAACGATATCGCCACCCTACCAATACCAACCAAACAGCGACAAAATGAGTAGAAACCACATAGCAAACAATGTTTTTTATTATTAATATCAACGAGTAAGGTATTTGATATCTCGTTTGTATCCGTCTGTATGACATTGTATCAGTGCGGCTGAATAGTCGAAGATAATGTGACAGGTGGCCAATATATTCATGAAACTTATCTTCATATGATAAATAACTGTGATTCCTGCACGATTTTAACAGCTGATTAACCTTTATCCTTTGTTGACTTTCAAGTCAATAAACAGAAGGTTATATGATAAATAGAATAATTACCCTAAGTGCAGTGGCCCTGCTTTCATCACACAGTGCGCTGGCACAAGTTGAAAACGGCGACTTCGAAAAATGGAATGGCAATACACCTGATAATTGGAGTGTGATCGACTCCGGTATCGCTGTTTCCCCCTCTTCGACACAGGTTAAAACCGGCGGGCTAGCCGCTGAAATAACCGTTAATACAGGCTCGCAAAGCAGTACGGATTTTTTGCAGACCGTCAGTGTCGAGCAAGGCAAAAGCTATGATTTTGCCGTATCGCTTTACCACACAGAAGGAAAAGTAAAAGCGCGCCTGTATGTAGATGGCTATCAGAATTACTCAGATAACCTGCAAATCAACCAGTGGCAAGAAGTCCGCTATTCTTACACCGCCACCGCCAACAAAGACATTCAGGTAGGCTTGCGTTTCTATGATGTATCCGGTTTTGACGGCTCTGAAGTGGTCTATGTCGATAACTTCCAGCCTTCCGACACAGGTTCTACACCACCCACGGGCAGTTGCACCGATACCACAACCACGCTAACTCTGGTCACGGACCAGTACGCCTCTGAAACAAGCTGGGTGCTGAACAATAGCAGTGGAAGTGCCCTATATTCAGGCTCGGGCTATGACAACTCAACCACCAATACCAAGGACATGTGCCTGGCTGACGGGGATTACACCTTTATCATCAGCGACTCATACGGTGACGGCATCTGCTGCAATGTCGGCAATGGCTCATTTACCCTTGAAGCGGATGGTAAAGTCTTGGCTTCGGGCGGTGAGTTTCAGTCAAGCCAAACTGTCAACTTTACTATCGGCGATTCCGGCACTACACCGCCAGTAGTTGGCGAATACTATAAGTCGGCAGAGGGAAAAACCGGTTTCGCACTAAAAACTGCTCTTTACAACATCATTACCAACCACAACAGCCTGGGATACAGCGCTATTTGGGATCTGGTAAAAGTTGCCGACCTGGACAACTACTACGAAAAAGATGGCTCTATCCTGGATATGTATTCTGAAAAGCCATCGTCGGGCGATAGCACAAGCTTTACAAAAGTGACCAACCAGTGTGGCCAGTA
The DNA here is from genome assembly GCF_050336885.1 of Photobacterium kasasachensis. Taxonomy (NCBI): domain Bacteria; kingdom Pseudomonadati; phylum Pseudomonadota; class Gammaproteobacteria; order Vibrionales; family Vibrionaceae; genus Photobacterium; species Photobacterium kasasachensis. Next base: position 840,638 of record NZ_JAKJSH010000004.1, on the reverse strand, counting down.
CAGCAAAGAAGGCGATTGCTACAACCGAGAGCACTCTTTCCCGAAAAGCTGGTTTGGCGGCAAAATCGAACCGATGAACTCGGACGGCCATCATATCTTTGCCACCGATGGCTACGTTAACGCCAAACGCAGCAATTGGCCATTTGGTGAAGTGGGTACGACTTCGTATACCTCTAGCAATGGCTCCAAGTTAGGCTCGGCAGCATCCGGTCTCGGCTATTCAGGTACCGTTTTTGAGCCATTGGATGAGTTCAAAGGGGATTTTGCCCGCGCTTACTTCTACATGGCAACACGTTATGAAAACGCGGTAGCTGCTTGGGAAGGCAACTCAACCAGCTCAGATGCAGTACTTAATGGCACAAACACCACTGTGTTTGAACCATGGATGCTCAACATGCTGAAACGTTGGCACAGCAATGATCCGGTAAGCCAAAAAGAAATCGACCGTAACCAGGCTGTATTCGAATTCCAGGGCAACAGAAACCCATTTGTTGATCACCCTGAATATGTTAGCGCTATCTGGGGGAACTAGTAAAACACTTCAGCCTTGAAGAGAAGATAGCTGTTCTTACATTGGCAGCGAACCATGAACTAACAGCTATCTTGATTTCTGGCGGATTCTCTCAATTTCCTCACTGTCGATATTGAGAGATTCCAAAAACTCCTGATGTGCCTCCGGAGCCATTTTCTCGAACTGTATGTGCCAGTTCGTCATGTCCTGCTCACTCAAGCCAGCCATCCGCATGATCTCGACCCAACGATCCTTCGTCATCATATTCTGTTCAAGCAGTACCGGTTGCTCCAGCAGCATCACGATGGCTTTTTGCTGCTGACGCAGGGTCTGAATTTCCTGCTCCAGCGCGTTAAATTGGTTGCGTAAGGTCTGTTCCGACTTGATATCGTCATGCGGCTCTATCAGCGGAGCAATTTCTTTCACCGGCAGACCGAAAGAGCGATAGGAAAGGATCGTCTGCAGCCGTTGCACCTCTTCCTTTCCGTACCAGCGATAGCCGTTCTCCGAACGACTTGTCGGTTTCAATAACCCGACTCGTTCGTAATATAAGACCGTTGTACGTGAAATATTGCAGGCTTTCGCCAATTGCGTCACTGTCAGCATAGCTCCCCTCTTTATACCTACTCAGCTTTAGATTTTTTCTTAAATAGCATCGGTAACACGGCGCTCATTACTATCAAGATGACCCCTACCATCGCTAATAAATCGGGCTTTTCAGCAAACAGCCAATACCCAAAGAATAAGGAGTAAATGATCTTGGCATATTCCACATTGGCAATAACATTCGCCTCTCCATACTTGTAGGCGGTAACGCCAATCCATTGTGCGATGGATGAGAGAACACCAACACCAATCAGCAGTGCCAACTCATAAGCACTTGGCCACTGCCATACCAGAATGCTAGGTATCAGAGCCATTAACCCAACAAAGATAGCCTGATAAGCCAACAGCGTAATGCGCGGCTCGACTTGGGCCACTTTCCTCACGCAGATGACGGCCACAGCCGCTCCCAGCGCAGCAACCAAGCCTAACAAGGTATATAACATCGACGTTTGCTCAAAGCTCGGTTGAACCACCAACATCACACCGATAAAACCCACAATAATCGTAAACAGGCGCTTTGCCGAAATAGCCTCAGCCAGAAAAAGCCGCGAGATACAGGCCACGAACAGCACCTGAGTAAAACCAAGCGCAGTAGCGTCGGCAAGCGGAATATTACTGACCGTCACAAACCCGAGATACAGTGCAACGAACGCGCCCAGGATACGAAATGTATGTAATTTAAGGCGCTTTGGTTTCAGTAGCACTTCAAGGTTGCCGACTATCGCAGGCATCAGCAAGCTCAAAAACACCAACTGCCGGAACAGCAATATCTGAAACAAATCAATTGAGTCACTCAATACCCTGACCAGCACGCCGACCACCGTAAACAAGGCTGTCGAAAGCAATGCGAGTGATATCCCCTTTAGGGTTGGTGGCATTTTGAGTAAGGAAGCGATGACAGGCTGAACAATAGGAACACGCTTAGCAATTATCGACACCATTTTTTAACCTCTCTTGGTTCAACAAGCAGAGAGGGTAAAGCCTACACCTGTAGACAGGTCAATCATCACCAGAGAGAGGAATAGATAAGTGACTCGTTAATCATTTTACTCAAAGCCCCCCGGGATATTGCCATGGGGGCATAACAGCATGTTGAGTTACAAGTAAAACGGCACTTCTGTTTTGGTAAAGCCACCTTCACCGTCAATGGATAACGCATATAGTCGCTGAACAGCGCCAGCATTTAGAGCGCCGTATAAATGAGGGTATAAATCCCCGTCATCCTCTATACCCGCGGGGGCTTCATCCACTACCTCGGCATTCAATAACACGGCATCTATCTCCAGCAAATAGATCCCTGATGCACCTTTGAAAAAGTGATTAATAATGAACGGTAACTGATGATCATAAGCAAGATGTACAAAGCCTTCTTGCTGGAGTGATTCTGGTTCATAGGATGGGTTGCTTCTCAATTGATTCAAGCTATTACAATCAATCAAATGGTAGAGGTTTTTCACAAATACTCGTCTTTTGTTCTTATACCCAAACCATCTTACTTATCTTCTTCGATTTATCCAGCAAAGGCGCTTATAGCTCAAGCGCATAGATTCCCAGCCTCTGATCTTTATTCGGTATATCCATAGTGTTATCAACGTACCTGACCAGCTTGGCGCCGGCCCGCTCGACGACCCTGATACTTGCCTCATTACTTTCAACACAGTGAAACTCGACAGTATCCACCGTTGTGGATGATGACAAATACGGCAGAATCACGTTAAGAACTTGGTTAATAATACGGTGGCCACGTACTGCAGTAGAAAGCCAATACCCTAACTCTGAGACCTTGGTAACAGGGTCAATATACTTAATCCCGAATACGCCGCTAAACGCGCCATCATAATAAATCGCAAACCACTGCGAGCCGTATAACTGCCCATTTTTACGCGCATTAATGTAGCCCCGGGCTCCGGCCATATCGGTCAGTGTATCGGTCCATGGCATATAGACAGAGAGATCGTCCCGGCTGGTATCCACTGTTTCCAGCAGCTCTTTGGCATGAAACTGCGTAAGAGCCTGAAGGGAAATAGACTCTGATATTTCCAGTTCCATGAGATACTTAGATTTATCCATAATAATTAGGCCATTCTGCCGGTAAGAGCCATCGGGTATGACGGCGAGTCTGCACTTTAATCATTCATGCATTGTAATAGGCTGACACTGACATATGCAACCAAGCACAACTTAGAAGAAAATAGCTGCGAATAGACAAAACTCTCCCCTAAGCTGCATATGTGCTCATCTGGCCTTACTTTTTAGGCTCTATAAATTTGGCTGACGCCCTTGCCAATACTTGCTGCTCTTGGGTAATTTGCGCCTCCAGTTGGTAAATGCCTCTTCTAGACCCGACAAGATCAGCCGTTACCCTAATTTGTTGTCCGGTGCAGACCGGGGAAATAAACCGGACCGTCAGCTCGGCAGTCAGCGCCTGAATACCATGTACAAATAAGCAGTGTGTCATCGCCGCATCCAGCAAGGTGCTGGTCATTCCTCCGTGTAACAGCCCGTCATAACCCTGATGACGAGCTGTTACCTGAAACGGAGCCGTTACTTTTCCTTCGCTATCTTGGCTGAACACCAATTGCAATGTATCAGGGTTATTTTCAACGGATCCGCAAACCATACAGTGATTATGAGCTTGCTTCGTAAGCTGGTATGAAGTCATAGGAACGCCACTATCGTCTATTAACAGCTATGGTTGTGACAACAGTGATGGCTTTTGGGTCCGCCATGATCACCTCGCCCCTGTCCACCACGTCCTTGCTGGCCTTGTCCATGCCTTTTGCCACAGCCTTTACCGTGGCCACGCCCTTGTCCATGGTTATGATCTTGGCTGTAGCTGTGACCTTGGCTGTGGCACCGACGTTCCGCATGACGGCAACCATTGTGGTTAGGGGAAGGGCGCCCCTGATCAGCTTCAGTCAGAGAAAATAGCCCCGCCGTTTCTGAGCTGACAAGCTCTTGTGCACTTCGGCGACCGGAATCGGTTTGAACGACCGACAGTCGGTGTGAAAGCAGCTTACCAAGCATTTTTTGACCAATATTACGCACTACGACGCGCTCAGCATGATGCTGGAGCAACAGCTTCAGCAACGCTTTTTTACCTGCACAATGGGCAGCTAGAACTGGGTTTTCATGTCGGCTGACTTCTACTCCTTGATCATTAACAAACAGAAAATGCTCAGCCTTAGAAAAATGGCTGGCGATGTGATCATCATTCATCGGAATTGCCGTGATCATAATTTATGACTCCTTTTTTATTGTCACTTTGCTTTATGAAATCCTTGCCATCTAAACGTTTGTTTTTGGCATATGCCATTTATACGCCTAGTTTTTAGCATATGCCAGAAACTTTTGTGTAACAATTGAGGCAAATCAATTATTGAATGATCGACTTTGTAGAAAGAGGTTGTAGCTAACACCGAGAAGAAAGTACCAGCCAATACACCAATTGACTGGACTTCATATGAATTGTATTTGGCCTGAAAGCTAGGACATCAGTAAACGAGTGACATCACCAAGGTTGCCCAGCACCGCATGAGCTCTCTCTGCGACATCTTCGCTGGGCTGCAACAAATCCGGGATCATCACGGCCTTGCAACCGGCATCCAACCCGGCCCGCATACCATTATTGGAGTCTTCCAATACCAGGCAGGCCGCTGGCGCTATGTCCAGTTGCTCTGATGCCATTCGGTAGCAGTCAGGATGGGGCTTGCCATTGACGACATCTTCCGAGGTGATCACCGCATCAAACTGCGCCAGATAGTCAGAGCCATTAAAATGGTGTTTAACCTCTGCCAATGCCGATGATGTTACTAGCGCACATTTAAGCCCTTTCTTTTTCAGATCCCCGAACAACACGTCAAAACCGGGCTTATAGGCGACGCCTTGCGCTCTTCGGGCATGAAAATCACTGTTGCGAACACGTTTGAAGCGTTCAAGATCAAGCTTGTCACCAAACTTGGCTACCACACGGCGCTCACACTCGGCATCTTGGACACCAATAAATGTTCTGTAAAAGTCGTCGTCCAACACCAGCCCCTGCTCACTGGCAGCAAGTTGCCAGCTCACTTTATAAAGCCCCTCGGTGTCAAAGATCAGCCCATCCATATCGAACAGTACAGCTTGTATTTCCATGTTCTCTCCATGCATTACTCACTAAACTAAAATGCAAAACATTGCATACTAACAACACAGACTACCGATTTATTTATAACGGTTACAGTCTAAACGAGAGGTTAATACTTAGACTTATTGATATTGGGCGGCGGTAATAAACTCACCAAACGTCTCGCACCACACAATCACCGTCGTATACTGGGCAGGATCGATAGACGTGTCCAGCGGTACCATAAAGCTCGAGAAAGTTTTCACTTCACCCACCTTGACCATACTGGATTTCAACCGATTGAAATCGGCTTCCGTTTCAACAAACTGCGGCGACAAATACAGCTTATAATCCGGCCCCGGTGCCAATTCACCCTGAAACGAAATCACATCCGAGCCAATAGAAACTCGGCCTTCACCCCAGTGTAAAAAATCGCTGTCAGCTAAATCACGGCGGAACTCGCCGCTAAACTGGGCACTTTGCACCGCCTGCTGTACCTCGCCCGAAGAAGGACTATCGGGGGCTATCAGAATGGGTAAGGCGTAAATTCCGGCTGCAAAGCCAACCGCCAGCATAGCCAAATGGCTTAGCAACAACCCTATTGCTTTCATCATAATATTCGCTTTCCCTGCATGGTAACTGTCTAATGACTATAGCAAATCACAGCTATTAACCAATAATTGCTAACGTCTGGATCAGTGGCCGAATGCAGCGCGCAATACCTCAATAATCGCTTCGCGGACCGGCCCGCTCTGCTGACGACGGGTCGTCACCAAATCAATAGTATTCATCCAGCCATTGGGCTCGTACTCAATGTTCAGTGCTTTCAATGTTCCCGCTTCAATCGAAGTGGCAGCCAACTGCTCCGGCACAATCGTCCAGCCAACGCTCTGCTCAGCAAGCGCTAGTAACATCTGATGAGAACTGGCATACCAAACCTGGGTACTAATGGCATAGCTAAACCACGGCTCCTTACCGCTTGCCGAACGCTGCACCAACTGTCGATAATTGCGCAGATCAGTATCTTTGACACTCGGCAGCTCAGCCAAGGGGTGGCAAGGCGACGAGACGGTGATGAAGTGGTTATACCCAAGCGTGACAAAGTCGATATCGTCTTGCATGCTGCCGTCGGCATAGACCACACCAATATGGGTCTTACCCTCGCTGACCATTTGCTTGATATCACATGTCGAGGCCGCCGTGATATCGATATTGGTCATAGGGAAACGCTCTGCCAGTTCACCCAATTTGCCAAGCAGGTCGGGGCCGATCAAACTCTCCTCGACAGCCAGTACCACTTCATGCTCATAGCGTGCCTCAAGCGCGGCCACCTTCTGATCAAAATGCAGCTGCTGCAGAAGAATCGACCTGGCGATAGGCAACAATGCCTTTCCCTCGGGAGTCAGCACCGGCGTATTTCCGCTTCGGTCAAACAGTTGCTGGTTGAGGGCGATTTCCAGATTCGACACCGATTGGCTCACACCTGATTGCGCACGTTTCAGCTTGCGGGCGGCAGCAGAAAAAGAGCCATACTCACAGACCGATACAAAAATCTTCAGCTGTTCAAAGCTATACATCACAGATTAACTCGTTTTTATCACCGTCAAGCAAGACTATCACAGTTCGTGATAGCTGCTAACTTTTCGCATTGCCCATCGTCATTATGATGATCACTAACAAACACCCTCGATAATCATCAAAAAGCTGTTAAATCAAACTCAGAAATGAAATAAATCCTGTCACATAGAGTGATAACAGCCGTAAGAGATAGCGAGATTAATATCAGAGACTGCGATAGCACGACTGATTCTGTGCGCCATGAAATTCGTCATACCAGCCTCCCATACTCAGCCCATAAGGAACATTCATGCCTTCACTGCAACAAGCACTCGACATTGTCAAACGCGGTACCAATGCCATCATTCCCAAAGAAGAACTGGCCAATAAGCTTAGCGAAAACCGTTCATTGCGCGTTAAATTAGGCGCCGATCCGACCGCGCCGGATATCCACCTAGGCCATACGGTGATCCTCAACAAGCTGCGCCAGTTTCAAGATCTCGGCCATCATATTACCTTCCTGATCGGCGACTTTACCGGCCGTATCGGTGATCCTTCCGGTAAAAACACCACCCGCCCGCCACTGACGACCGAGCAGGTGCTGGCCAATGCCGAGACCTACCAGCAGCAGGTATTTAAAATCCTCGACCCCGACAAAACGACCATAGAATTCAACTCACGCTGGCTATCCCAGCTCGGTGCCGAAGGTATGTTAAAGCTATCCGCCTGCCAGACAGTGGCTAGAATGCTCGAGCGGGAAGACTTCAAACAACGCTTCGCTGCGCATCAGACTATCGGGATCCACGAGTTCATCTATCCGCTGCTACAAGCCTACGACTCGGTCGAACTACAAGCAGACATCGAACTGGGCGGCACCGACCAGACTTTTAACCTGCTGATGGGACGCGAGCTGCAAAAGCATCACGGGATGTCGCCTCAAGTAGTGATATTGATGCCGCTGTTGATTGGTCTAGATGGGGTCAAAAAGATGTCGAAATCGGCCAACAACTATATAGGTGTCAACGAGTCGCCCGACAGCATGTACGGCAAACTGATGTCGATTTCCGACACCCTGATGTGGAACTACTTTGAGCTGTTGTCTTTCAAATCAATCGAAGAGATCAACCAGCTAAAAGTCGATATTCAGGCGGGCAGGAACCCGAAGGAGATCAAGGTACTTTTGGCCAAAGAGATTGTGGCCCGCTTTCACACAGAGCAAGACGCCGATATCGCCGAACAGGCCTTCGAGCAACGATTTAAACACAATGTCATGCCCGATGATCTGGCAACTATCGAATTACAGCACGGACTGGCAATTCCCAATGTGCTCAAAGAGGCGGGGCTGGTAGCTTCAACATCCGAGGCAATACGGTTGATCCGCCAGGGGGCTGTTAAGATTGAAGGTCAGAAAATGACGGATACTCAGCTTATTCCCAAAGAGGGCACCGAGATGTATCAGGTAGGGAAGCGACGTTTTGCCCGGATTTGTCTAGCGAGACAATAAAAAGGATAAGCAACAAGGCCGCAGAGTCATTTCCGCGGCCATATTAAGATGGTAAGTATAGTTACTTCTTGCCTTCAATCGCGCCCTGTATCGCAGGACCAATCTGGCGTTTACGAGATGTCACTCCATCTAGTACCAGCCAGCCTTGCTTTGGTTGGCCCGTAAAGGCTTTGGCCGCGATAGCCGCATCGATATCATCAATCCACAACAGATTGGCGCGCTTGTTCTTGGTATCTATTACGGCAAAGAACAGGTGATCCAGCTTCTGAGTTTCTTTATAGGAAATCATAGCAGCGACAAACTCATTACGACGGTCAAGCAGCTGCTGGGCAGTTAAGGTTTCCGCCACTCCGATACCGACCTTCTTGCCCCCATAGGAGAAGTTTTTGTAGTCCATGGTCAGGATTTCAGCCGCACTGATATGGCTTAGATCCGACTTTGCCTCCAGCATTTTCTGGCCGAACGCTTTCAGATCGGCAATACCGGCTTCCTTCGCCAACTCTTTGGCATAGTAACGATCATATTCAGTGGTCGTCGAAGACTGGAACACAACCGTATCGGACAGGATCCCGGCCAGCGTGGTGCAGGCCAAATGAGCCGGTAAATCAATATCCAGGCTCTCGGCACGATCAGCCAGGATAGTCGCGGCAGATCCCCAGGCCCGGATATCAATCGGGGCTACCTGCGACATATTGACCGGAGCTCCGCCAATCGCATGATGATCAACGATTGCCACGATGCTGCTCTCATCAATGGTCGGATGCAACTGTGTTTTTTGGTTGAAATCAACCAGGCCGACCGCCTTCTGGCTAAAATCACTTAGTGGCTTAGGCGCTGCCACCTGGCAATAATCCAGTACAAACTGACTCTCCGGGTTAATACCTTCCGGAACCACCGCAGTACCGCCGTAAATATGGGCGGCAACCAGCGCCGATGTCACGGAGTCGGTATCCGGGCTAAGGTGCCCGGTCCACACCAGATTATCGGTGTTATTGTGTTTCGGTGCCCCGAGTTCAAAGGCAGCTGCTCCTGTGCTAGCCAACGACAGCAGAAGTAGAATATGACTCGATTTCATGGTTTTACCTTTTATTATCAGATAATTAAGATCGAAAAAAATATTCTACCTTGGTGACAGAACAGTGACAGTCATTTGAATTTATCCAACTGATTTTATTACTAAAATTTTAAAAGCCTCGCAAAAACCAATGACGAATGACCGGTGTTACACGATTAAACAACCATTACAAAGCGTTTCTCCGTTTCCCGGGGCTATTCACACTTTCTTTCCACTTAACGCGGTATATTCTTTAAAAAACAATGGAGTACCCTCATGAGCCGCCCAATTATCCTTGACTGCGATCCTGGTCACGATGATGCTATCGCCCTGATCCTCGCCTGTGCCTCCCCCTCCCTGGATATCAGGGCTGTTACCACTAGTGCGGGCAACCAGACTCCGGATAAAACCCTCAACAACGCCCTGCGCATTCTCACCTTGCTGGGTCGCAGCGATATACCCGTTGCCGGTGGTGCGTTAAAACCACTGGCCCGAGAGCTCATTATTGCCGATAACGTTCACGGAGAAAGCGGCCTTGACGGTCCAACACTGCCCAAACCGGGGTTTGAGCCGCAAACAGAGCATGCTGTAGAGCTGATGGCGCGCGTCCTTGAAGAAAGTGACAAACCAGTAACACTTGTTCCAACAGGACCGCTCACCAATATCGCCCTGCTACTGGCAACCCATCGCGAACTGACAGACAAGATAGAACGCATCGTCCTAATGGGCGGCGGGGCTGAAACCGGTAACTGGACACCGGCAGCCGAGTTTAATATCTATGTTGATCCACAGGCCGCTGATATGGTGTTCAGTTCCGGCATCCCAATCACGATGTGCGGATTGGATGTCACCCACAGAGCCCAAATCATGGATGACGATATAGAGCGGATCCGCGCCATCGACAACCCGGTCTCCGATGTGGTCGCCGATTTGCTCGACTTCTTTATGATCTACCACCGTGATCCGAAGTGGGGACTAGAAGGCGCGCCGCTCCATGATCCGTGTACCATTGCCTGGTTGCTTGCACCCGAGCTATTCACATCACAGGAATGCTGGGTAGGGATTGAAACCAAAGGCGAATATACCCAAGGGATGACTGTCGTCGACCGCTATCAACTCTCCGGCAAGCCTGCCAATGCAACCGTGCTGTTCGATGTTTACCGTCAGGGCTTTGTCGACTTGCTGGCGAAAAGCTTGCGCTACTTCAGTTAATACTATGTCACTGGTTTACAGTGAATAAAGGGAGATCGATGATCTCCCTAACCTTTGAGCCGTGCCATTAAACCTTACCATTGGATCTTGGTTGTCTTTGGCCTTACACTACAGACACTCTAATCAAGCTAAGCATGGCAATAGTAAAGACATGAAACTCGTTCGCTGACGATTTTAATCATTACCTCACTAACTCCATCACTCTATCCCGATAAGGATGGAGGGACTTTCTGTAATGATTAACTATGAATGAGTATTATGAATTCCACCTTATTTTCACCGACACTTACCGTCGATCGTGAAGGCTACCAACTACAGGTTAAAGTTGACGGGCAAGGTACTCCCTTGCTGATCATTGGTAGCGCTCACTACTATGACCGAGCCATACCACAAACGCTTCGCCAGCATTTTCAGTGTATCTTCATCGATCACCGTGGTTTTGCCTCATCAAATCACCCACCCAAAGCTAACGATATCTCCCTGAAGATTATCAGCGAGGACATCGAGTACATCAGACAGAAATTGGGAATCAACCAGGCTATGATCATGGGGCACTCAGGCCATGCGTACATGGCGCTAGATTATGCCAAACGCTATCCCGCCCATATCACCAAAGTCGTCCTGTGCGGCGCATCGCCGAACCTAAGCCCGGACAGCCACCAAGCTGCTGAACGCTATTGGGAAAGTAATGCCGACGAGTTGCGAAAGACGCAGTTTGAGACAGATATCGGTCAGCTGGGATCTGACATTCAATCGGATCCCGAACGAAAATTTATCCATATTTGCTGCAGGCTGAGGGCCAGGCGCTGGGCTGATCATGCCTATGACGAAAGCTGGCTTTGGCAAGGACTCACTGCCCATAGTGCCTTGTTCGACAAAATGTGGGGAGACGTTTTTGCCAATATTGACATTGAGCAGTACACCTCGGCAATCGAGGTTCCGGTACTCATCCTGATGGGACAAAAAGATTTCAGTATTGCCCGTCCGTCAGAATGGCTTTCCCTTTCCCGACCATTTGCCCGCCAGACACTTCATATCTTCGAGCAAAGCGGTCATACCCCTCCACTGGAAGAACCAGAACGCTTTACCCAGATACTAAGAGCCTGGGCATAAATAAGCACTGAATGGGTGTTGGAGCACAACTGATATCGTTCATCACGATGTAAAAAGTATGCTCCTCACCCTTATACAGTCACACTAGCAAGCCTTATGCAGGCATTCGGCCAGTGTCTTAAGGGCAGCCTGGGTTAGTTCAGACCAAGAATAAGAGCAATTGATACGCATACAATGCTTGTACCTGTCATCACTCGCAAACAAGGTACCCGGAGCAATGCTGATATTATGCTCCTTGAGCAGGCTCTGCAGTAAGTGCTCGGTATTGATATGTTCCGGCAGCACAACCCACAAAAAATAGCCACCAGCCGGGCGGGTGATTTTCGTATCTCTGGGAAAGGACTGCTCGATGGCATACTGCATCTGCCGCTGCCGTAATTCGAGCTGGCGTCTTAATTGTCTCAGATGTCGGTCATACCCTCCGTGTTGCACGTACTGGGCAAACGCCAGTTGGTTGGGTACCGCTGCAGATAACGTAGACATCAGCTGAAGCTGTTCAATCTGTCTGGCATAGCGTCCGGCAACAACCCACCCAACCCTAAAACCCGGTGCCAGACATTTTGAAAAAGAGGAGCAGTGCAATACCAGCCCCTGCTCATCATAGGCTTTAATGGCTTTGGGTTTTTCCTCGGAGAAATAAAGCTCGGAATAAACATCATCTTCAATCAAAGGAATATCGGACGCGGCCAGCAAATCCCGGATCGCTATCTTGTTGGCTTCCGGCATTGACGAACCCAGCGGATTTTGGAAATTGCTCATTAGCCAGCAGGCTTTGATATCCTGGGTTTGAATGGCTTCTTTCAGTGCATCGACCGACATACCATGACGTGGATGGGTCGCTATCTCAACGGCTTTCAGGTGCAGGCGCTCTACGGTTTGCAACGCCCCGTAAAATGCCGGTGATTCGATGGCTACGGAGTCACCCGGCTGAGTGACCGCCATCAGGCTAAGCCCAAGTGACTCCATCGCTCCCGAGGTGATCACAATGTCATTTATCGACACATCAATACCGTCACGGATATAGCGCTTTGCAATAGCACGGCGCAAGGCCACACTGCCCGGAGGCAGGTCAGTCACCGCACTTTGGGGTGGCATGGTTCTCACGGTTTGCGCCAAAGCACGCCCCAGGTGTTTTAATGGGAATAGCTCAGGATCAGGAAAAGCCGAACCGAACGGCATCACCTCATCACGCTTACATGCGGTTAGCACCTCGAACACATGCGCATTGATATTAATGGAGCGATTCGACATCTGGGGGAATGTCTGCGCGGGTTCGGGCAAACGGTTATGATGCGGCGTTACATAATACCCTGACTTGGTTTTGACATGAATCCACCCGCCCAGCACCAGGAGCTCATAAGCCTTCAGCACTGTCATCGGACTGATACCGTGAATTTTGCTCATTTCTCTTACCGAGGGGATCCGCTCTCCGGGCAGCCAAATTCGTTGCTCGATTTGGAGCTGGATCTCTGCGGCAACTGCATGATAACGCGTCTTCTGTACAGGCATGCCTTTTCACTAACCTCTATACATAAAATCGAGCCATAGGCGCCGCAGCGGCTGGCTCGATCTGGAAAGTTATCATCGTAGCGGTCTGAGGTAGATAATTCGGCCTCAGACCTAGCTAAGCTTAGTAGCTAGCTTCTACTTCATTCTCACCTTCTCCCAATGCATAGAGAAGATTGGCAAGCAAACTCGACGCTCCAAAGCGGTAATGCATAGGGTCGGTCCATTCCGGCCCCATAATTGCGTCAACCATCTCCAGGTAACGCTGTGCTTCTTCGGCTGTACTTACACCGCCTGCAGGCTTAAAGCCCACGCTCTTTTCGACTCCCAGGGATTTAATCACGTTCAACATGATTTCCGCTGCTTCAAGCGTGGCATTTTCGGCAACTTTACCCGTTGAGGTTTTGATAAAATCAGCACCGGCATCAATCGATATTTCGGACGCGCGCCTGATCAGCCCTGCATCTTTCAGCTCACCCGACTCGATAATCACCTTTAACAGCTTATCGCCACAGGCTTCCTTACATTGCTTGACCAGCTCGAAGCCGACCTGCTCGTCACCGGCGACTAAAGCTCGATACGGGAAAACCACATCCACATCATCGGCACCATAAGCCACCGCTGCCTTTGTTTCGGCTACTGCAATATCAATATCTGCATTACCGTGCGGAAAGTTCGTGACTGTCGCAATACGAATGTCGGGAGTGCCCTGCTCACGGAGGGTCTTTTTGGCAATAGGAATAAATCGCGGATAGATACATATCGCCGCCGTATTGCCGACAACCGTCTTGGCACTGCGGCACAGCGCAATGATTTTTTCATCGGTATCATCATCGTTAAGGGTAGTCAGATCCATTAACTTCAGTGCACGCAACGCTGCTGTTTTTAACTCACTCATAATTTCTCCAGTCCAGTAAATATCTAGTGCATTCGATCTGCGCAATGTCATACCGGCGATCTGTCTTTCAACAGGCTTTGCTGACACCGAACAGCTTGAGAAGCGGACGTGGTTCCTTGAAGATTGGGGCAAATATCGAAGAACATTCACCCCATTGAAGTCCATTTCACCGCCCCCCCCTACAAATCAAGGGGGCTACTATCGCGGCCTTGTTTGATAAGGCGGCAACAGCTAAAGATTCGTGATTAACGAATCAGTGCAGGCATTGAAACACAGTTGGGCAAAGGCGGCGTAGAACAGATCAACTACAAACACCCCTGTAACAGATTGGAGGAACATGACATGAAGCATGGAACAGCTGGCAAATATAATAAGGAGCGATGAGCCAGACTTATCAACACCCCAAATCCTATTGAGATATGAGATATAAAATTTGCTATCATCACCCCGGCAAATATGTTGATTGTGATATTCAACCGTATTGCTATTCGCTTATAGGAAATATTTGCTGTTAGGAATAGTCGAATGTTAAAAATAATGCTTGTCGAAGACCAAACAATGTTGCTTGGTACTATGGCAACCTTGCTTGATATGTATGATGATTTTTCTGTCGTCAACAAGGCAAAAGATGGATCAGAAGCAACAGATTACCTGGTAAATCACCCTGTCGATATTATTATTACCGATCTGGAAATGCCCAACAAAACAGGGCTTGAATTAGCCGAAGAGGTTAAACACAATTACCCGAACATTAAAGTTATTGTGGTTACCACGTTCTCACGAAGTGGCTATTTGAAAAGAGCGCTAGACTGTGGCGTTAAAGGCTACTTATTAAAAGACTCTCCTTTTGAAGAATTAGTGGATGCAATCCGACGGGTTCACAAAGGGGAAACCGTTGTTGAATCAGATCTGGCTATCGCAGCATTGACGGACAAAGATCCTTTAACAGATAAGGAAAGAAAAATATTAAGGCTTGTTGGCAATAACCTGTCCAATAAAGAAATCGCTAACACCTTATTTTTAGGTGAAGGCACCGTGAGAAATTATATTTCTATCTCAATTAGCAAACTGAATGCATCCAACCGTGTTGATGCCTATCGAATTGCGAAAGAGAACGGGTGGTTATAAACAATGCTTGGCTCGCTCGATTTAAATAGGAAGATATCACTGATATATATAGGTGAAATGGTAATAATACTATTTCTGTTTCTACTTCTATTAGTTTTCTTCCCACCCCAGAGGGAAGATATTAGTATATTTGCTCTCAGTACAGTTTCCATTGCATATTTCTCGTTTAAACTTTTAAAGTCCAATGATATCGGCATTTCTGTATATTGTTTTTCTATTCTCTTTATTGCATCAATTCTGTTTCAGTTAAGCATTTATGCATTTCCATTGTTTTTCTGTGCCGTGCTTCCTTTGATCCGAATAAATAGTAAATACTTACGATATACCCTTTGTTCTATCATTCTCATGATATCTGTATCTCAAGCGATTAACATAGAGGTTTTTAGTGGCTACATAGCAGTTTTTATTCTGGGAGTTGTGACATCGGTCATCGTTGAGACGACGTATATTAGTCAATTAAAACAGAAACATGTTCTTATATTAGGTGCAGAGAAAATTGATTTACTTGCTAAAAATGCCGAAAGAGAGCGCGTCGCAGAAGATCTTAGCAAAGATTTACTTGATGTTTTTGACACGATCGAAGAGTTAGGTAGTGACGCCATTAGCAATATTGACAAAAATGATAACGAAACTAAAGAGAACATCAAAAATATCCAACTTCTTACGCGAGAGACCTTATCCAAGGTAAGACGAATCGTGGTTAATTATCGGCTCGGCACTATTCAACGTGCACTCCAGGATGGTCACAACCAACTAGCCAATAACGGTATCGCATTGGCAATCACCCAGCATATTCAGGCCATCAAACCCGAATCAGAAAGTCACTTGGCAGAAATCATTTCAGCGCTATTTAATATCATTGCCTCTCTTCCGGGATGCAGCATCTGCCAGTTTGATATCCGTATCTTAGACCGCAGTATAGTATGCACCTTTAATACCGATGGCGAGCCAGACACAACATGGCGTGATAACGAACTGACAAGCATACTGGAACAAAGTATTCAAAACGGCAGTATTAATTTCCGAGAAACCAGCACATTCAGCGTGGTTGTAACACTCCCGCTGAGTTAACGTTGATAAAGGGGTTACTGGCTATGTATATGAAAACCAATAAGCTGTATTGAGTAACGACAATGAAGACATTTAAGCTGATTCCTGACAAAGAGTTATTCAATCAATACAAGCTAATGTATCTAACCCTATGCTACCTGTCTTTCTATGTAGCGTATTGTGTATTTTGGCCACTGTCGGTGACAGAACAGTACTTCGCCTGGATCGCTATAGTTACTTTTTTGTTCTGCTTTCTTCATATCTTTCATGCGAAAGCGTCTCAGCGCTGGATATACATTATCCCCGTATTTATCATTGGCCTTATCTGTTCATCCTATAATTTTTGGGGTGGCATCTTTCTCCTCTACTCGGCAATAATGCTCGGCCTGGTGGTTCAAACCCGCCTGCTTATTTCAATGTATGTATTATCAATGATACTTATTGCTATCGAGCTCTACATACTGGAATACCACTGGGTAGCCATTGTGCTCATTTTGATAGAGATGACGCTTTTTACGGTTGTAAGTAAATATAGAGCCAGTGCTAATATGGATTACTTCAATCTTCAACAACAGCAGAAAAGCATAGAATACTTATCAACACTAGTTGAGCGAGAAAGAATATCGCGTGACTTACATGATCTCATTGGCCACTCCCTATCAATGATTGTCATGAAATCTGAGCTGGCCGTTCGTCTCTCTCCTTCCGCTCCTGAAAAGTGCAAGTCTGAAATCATTGATATCTGTGACATCGCGGAAACGGCCAAGTCTGATGTTGAGAGTGCTATTTCCGGTTATCGGTCAAGAGGACTAGATAATGAAATAACCAATGGCAAAGAGATGTTATCCAGCGCCGGTATGTCAACTTTCACACATATCAAAAAAGTAGCTGTCAGCTCCCGGCAAGAAGCATCTCTCTCTTTAATTTACAGAGAAATAGTCACAAACATTATTCGCCACGCCAAGGCCAGTGATGTCCGAATCTTCATGTTCAGCAACGGGAAATATATCGTATTAAGGGTAGAAGACAACGGCATTGGTATTGGTAACAGCCAGGGCTCAGGCATTGCTGGTATAAGACATAGAGTCACCGAATGTAACGGCAAGTTATTCATCAATGGCAAACCCGGAACTATCATCGAAGCCAGGCTTCCCCATTGATGAACGATATAGCTCAGCAAACTACCAAGTATACCCTAAGGTAAATCCGAAATGAGTACCTCCTAAATCAACTTCCTTACCGGAGAAGTCGGCCTCTGCCCTCGAATATCGCGCGTCGATTCCGATATCAAAGTGCCGCGTGAATGACCAGTAGACACCAGTCCCTAGCCAGTACCCTAACTGTGAATCTTTTTGCTTATTGCCAAACTCAACCCTCTCCCCTGAAATATAGGCCAGCCCAGCAACATAATATGGACGCAAACTTGTCCCATAAAAGGTCCAGGACCGCTTAAGACCAAGCAACATTTCAGTCGTGGTGCCGTTATTTTCTTCATAACTCAGATCCGTATCTTGTTCATCTCGGGCATCAGCAGACCAATACACGCCAGTGGCAATACTGACAGGCCAGGTGTCTGGTTGAAAGTCCACTGTAGCCCCGAGCTCTAGCTGTTCTTCAAATGGTTTCCACACCGAGTCATCTTCCATGTTTTTCACCCCGACAAAACCACCGACTCTTGTTGTAACCGCCTGGGCATTAAAACTTGATGCAATAAGAAGGGTAGCAAGAAGCGCAATATTTCGATTCATTGTAATTTCCATCATCTTCCAACTGTATTGTTGTTACTTAGCCAGTAACGAGAAAGAACAACTGTGATGGTAGATTTACTCAGAGCCCATGTATATTGCAGTATGTATCTATTGCTTGATGACATTTGTCACATTTAGCTAATGATTATTCTCACTTACGCACCTGTAAACAAAGTTGTAACATTACACCATAAATCAACAACACTATTAGAATCACTGTATTTTGATATTTAACACGCAACGTCAGAACTATTTCCAAGTGTAGAAGAATAGGTAAACATGATGAAGATTATTAGTTATATGCTGTTCTGCACTTTAATGTCTATAGCATTATCAGCATGTTATTCAACCAACACAAAACACACCAAAAATAAAATCAATGGTATTTGGAAGTCAGATGAATATGAAATATTACTCGAGTTAAAAGAGAACCGTCATACTTTCTACCGTAATACCGGTGATCTATGTCTGACCGTTCCACTGAATGACATTCTCGGTTTTAATCATGAGCAACTATTAGACGACATCATAATAAGTGATGATAAATCAACACTCATCACGACACTCGGTGCAAGAAAATCGCTAGGGATCGAAATGG
The DNA here is from genome assembly GCF_050336885.1 of Photobacterium kasasachensis. NCBI lineage: Bacteria > Pseudomonadati > Pseudomonadota > Gammaproteobacteria > Vibrionales > Vibrionaceae > Photobacterium > Photobacterium kasasachensis. The sequence continues at coordinate 822,048 of NZ_JAKJSH010000004.1, read as the reverse complement.
TAAATATACGTCAATTACCGGATTACTGCAGAAGCCAGTAAATATCTGAACATTAGTCTTTATTTTTAATTAGTCTTTCAAGAATTAACAGGAGCCGAATATGTTTTGTAAACACTCCAGAGTATTCAGAGTAAAACGAAATTTTTGGCAACGCTTTTTTTATAAAAGCATCTATCAATGCTCGACCTGCAAGCAAACCATCAAACTATAAATAAAAGTCGGCTATCGTGCAGGCAAAACACAAAATCAAGCCTCACATCTTCTGGTGGTTTTGTTACTATTTACAGCAGATACCAAAGAGAATGACTATAGGTATGAGCGATAGCACACGACATAAACTGGAACAGGCCCTCCTTTTTATTGACCACAATCTAGATAAAAAACTGTCTGCCGAGCAAATCGCTCAGCATGCCTGTCTATCAAGCTTTCACTTCCAGCGTATGTTTCGTGCTTATTTGGGAGAGTCTGTCAGCCAATATGTATTGCATCGTCGACTAGAGCTATCAGCCAAGCAACTTCTTGCTCAGCCTGATTTAGGCGTACTCGATATTGCACTGTGTTCTGGTTTCGAAACCCACAGTGCTTTCACCCGCGCTTTCAGGCAACAGTTTTCTGTTAGTCCAAGCGAGTTCCGCCTCCATCCGACAAAAGCCGAATTAAGCCATGATAGATCTCGACCCTTTTTAAACACCGTAACGACGAAAAATCCACACCTGAAGGTCGAAATCCGATCGTTGCCTGAGCTGCATTACAACTACAAGACAACCCGAGGTGCCGTTGACGGTACATTCCTCAAACAGGATCAGGCAACTATCGCCTCTGACTTTCTGCAGCTCAGCCAACAGCCACGACTATATGGTTTAGCAAGTGCATTCCCAGCCAGTCCTCAAAGCCTGAATGACAGCCATGCCGATGTAATGTACGGTGCAATCTACCCGCAGCAACAAACATCAAGCTGGAGCGCTAACTGGCTTCGAATCGAGACAGGTTTATGGGCGGTATGTGTACACAAAGGCAGCTACGATTACCTATACCAGACTTGGAATCAGGTTTTCAGGGCCTGGTTACCAAACTCAGACTATGAACTAAGGGATACCCTCCCGTTTGAGATCTACCTTACCTCTCCGGCCACAACACCAGAAAAAGATTGGCTTACACAGATTTACATACCGATAAAAACCGCAGGATCGGAACAGCCTACATAGTGAAACCTTGGTGTAATTAGTCCTATCTAACTTAGCAAGGACGAAACCTATGACTGTTCATCAACTAACTGCCGTTCAGGCTTGTAAGCACCTCCAACAAGGAAAAACAAGCCCGCATAGGCTCAAACAGCACTTACTGAACCGGATATCACAGCTAGACCCAGATCTCGGCGCTTTTATTTACCAAGATCACATCCAGGCCAATACCTCGTCATCACCTTTGGCTGGCTTACCGATTAGCTTCAAGGATCAGTTCCATATCGAAGGTTTCCCCTGCAGCTTTGGCCTTCCCCAAACAACAGTCAGTAAAGTCACAGCACCTGTTGCCGCCAAGTTATTTCAGCAAGGTGCCAGCCTGCTCGGCAAAACCAGCCTTCCTCCCCTCGCCATGGATTTCCAAACAAGTAACAAGATTCGTGGCTTCTGTAATAACCCGTGGCACCAAGACTATACCAGCGGTGGCAGCAGCGGTGGCGGAGCAACTGCTGTGGCCTCAGGGATGAGTTTTGTCGATATCGGTACCGACTTAGCAGGCTCTTTGCGAATTCCTGCCAGCTTCTGCGGCGTATACAGTTTGCTACCCAGCGAAGGAGCATTGACTAACAAAGGAATATTTATCAAGCCAGATGTCTCCTTGCCACACTTTGCCCGTCCGGGCCCTCTTGCAAGACACCCAGAGGATTTAGCATTGATCTGGCATTCTCTCGAAGGGGAATGCAATGTCGACAACATAGGGAGCTTAAATTTGGCTTTTTGGCAGCAGGCGGAAGATCTTCCTCTCGACACCGACATCTGTAACCTGATGGATCAGGCGATTAAACGATGGCAGGAGGCAGGGCATCACTGTCATCAATCAAAACCCGAACAACTGAGTTTTGTCGATGCCTGGCAGTCATATGGACGCATCATGGGGTATGAAACATCCGGCCTGATGAACCCTTTTATTAGGTGGCTCACAATCTTATCAGGAAAAAGCAGCAGTCATCGTTCCCCTCACTTTTTGGCCAATGTAATGCAGGGTTATCGACGAAATAAGCAGGAATATCAACAAGCCCTTACTATGCGAGAAAACTTGGTTCAGCATTGCCAAACATTTTTCCAGCAATATGATGCCTGGATACTGCCGGTAACGTGCTGCACAGCCTTCAAGCATATAAGTCCAAGTTCTGAAAATGGGCCCAATAGAGACTATAAAATCCCTTTAGCCGTCAACGGAATGGAATTGAACTATCTTGATGCGCTGACTGCATATACGACACCTATCAGCCTGATCGGCCACCCTGTTGTCACTATGCCCATAGGTCTGGACAGCAACGGGCTGCCTGTGGGTATTCAATTAGTCGGGCAAATGAACGGAGAGGCTAAGCTCCTGCAAATAGCAGAAGAGTTATCCAACTATATCGAGATGCCCGCATGTCCTGCATTGCTTGGATCTACGAGCTAAAAGAATATCATAAATAAACTAGGTGGTATGCAACATCAAGATACCACCTGTTATGCCATAGAAGAGTAATAGGAACATAATGCCTACAACATTCTTAATCACTAAGTTGGTTGATTATCCAATCGCCAACGAAGTCATCAGCTACAAGGATTATCGAGAAATGATTTTGATTGTCCACTAGCAAGATATCACTGTTTGCCTGCTTGCTCTGGTGTCGTCTTACAAAATCAGCCGTTTTCTGAGCATCAAAAGCTTCATCGTTTTTCCCCATCCAAAGTCCAAAGCTGGCTAACGATGCTATCTGCGCTTTTGGGTCATCCGGCGTCAAGGCATTGGCCATATTGACAGTGTTATAGGCAACCAACTTTGGATTTTTGTCCAATACCTCACCAGGGTAATTGAACTGCACGGCTTTATCATGTCCGGAAAAGAAACCGCCACTCATACTATTAATAATAAATGAGGAGGTTTTAACGTCAGTGAACTGATAATGGCTACCTTCTCTATCTGTTTCAGATTTATAGCCAAAATACGGCGCGACAAAACTGTAGCCTTCAACTGGCACTCGTTCTTCCCATGACGAGTAATTAAGCACCAATCCAGCTCCGCTAGAATGCCCGCCGAGAAAGACTTTCTTACCAGGGTGCTTGGATTTCACAAACTCAATCATATCGCTGATATCTTGCCAAACACGTTGTTTCGAGGGGCTATCACCTCGGTCGCCTTGCGAGTCTCCATGGCCTCTAAGATCAGGAGTATAAACAGCAATATCATATTTAGTTTCAAGACCAACGGCTAAATGGTTATACAACACTCCACTATGGGCTCCTCCGCCATGATAGAAGATAAATACGGCCTTCGGGCTTGGTGGAATATACGAGCGAACAGCCAACGCCAAATCATCTGAAGCCCTGGTCATGAAGCTATCTGCGAGCTCTACCGGTTTGGCTTGCTGTACTTCTTGAAGAGAAAAAAACGTTTCATCGTTATCACTACTTGCACAAACTGAAGTACTCAGAAGAGCAAGGGAATAAAGTGCAGCTTTCATCGTAAATCCTTTTTCGGTTATCCAAATGTGAATACACGGTCTTGTGCTTCCCATCTTCAAGCTGAAAGTACAAATAGGTGAAGTCCATGATAGTAAATCATGACGAAGGTTTGTGTGGCATTATGTCTGCAATTAATAATGACACTTGTCACTTTATCGTTAACTCGCTAGTTCAATCATTCCGGATCTATCCTGCGCTTAAAAACAAATTCGCCTTGCTTAATTTCAAGCAAAACGGCACTTTTCGACGGATCGCCAGATTCTTTATATTCGATTCGACCTGTCACCCCTTCATAGCCCCCTAAGGTATTTAATGCATCACGAATACCTTTCGGATCGGTACCACCATTGCGCCTTGCCGCTTCAAAGAGCATCCCGAAAGCATCGTAGGTTAACGCAACGACATCACTCGGTTCCTTGCTATAAGCTTCTCTAAAACGTGCCCTGAAATGCACCGCCTCACCATCGGCTTTATTGACGGCGTAATGCGTGCTGAAATAAGCGCCTTCAAGCGCATCACGATCCGACTCAGGAATTTGCGTCCAGGTATCACTGCCAAGCAGCATGGCATCAAGACCAAGCTCTCTTGCCAACCGGGCCTGCTCAGGTACCTCGTTATAATAATTGGGCAAGAACAGTACACCTGGGGCCGCAGCCTGAATACGACGCAACTGCTCAGTCACATCCGGCGCGTCGCGGGTATAGAGCTCATAGGCAACGACCCTGCCACCCTGCTCCCTGAAAGCAACACGAAATACCTCAGCCAAATTGCGGTTATACTCGCTGGAGACATCGTATAACACAGCCGCTTTCCGGTAGCCCAAATCCTGATAGGCAAACCTTGCCATCAGCTGCCCCTGAAAGGTGTCGTTAAAGGCAATCCGATAGACCCATTTCTTGTTTCGTGTAGTTTCCGGATTGGTCGACCAGGGGCTGAGTAACGGAATCTGAGCATATTCGGCATACCGGGCAGCAGGAATGGCATTACGGCTCGCCTGCGGGCCAATGATGGCGCTGACGTTCTGCTGGTTGATAAGTCGCAGTGCAGCACTGATGGTTTGCTCGGCATTATCCTGATTGTCCTCAATCAGCAGCGCCACATGATAACGCTCATCATCAATAATCAAGCCCCCCCGATCATTGACCTCCCGCACCGCCAACTTGGCCGCTTCTACCGTTGCCAGCCCGACTTCCGGGATCTGCCCACTGATCGGCGCAATCAATCCGATACGCAATTCTTTTTCCTGTAACGGCTGGCTGTCGCAACCCACTAAAACAAGCACAAAAACTATCAGCATGCTGGAAAATAACTTCATAGACCTATCCTTATTCGTTGACCGCTGCTTCCTTACGCCCCTTAAGCATATAAGTGTGCATTTCTCCCTTTCCCTTGATCACGACCATTCCACGATCATCAAATTCATAGTCATCTTTCAAATGCTTGTAGGTTGCCTCGGTGATCTGAATACCGCCCTTCAATCCCTGCGACTCCATCCGCGAAGCGGTATTAACCGCATCACCCCAAATATCATAGATAAACTTTTTGGTACCAATCACCCCGGCAACAACGGGTCCGCTGTTGATCCCGATGCGAATGCTGAGTGTCTTACCATGGCGCTGGTTAAAGCATGCGATGACGTCGAGCATATCCAGCGCCGTCTCGGCAACCACTTCAGCGTGATCGTCACGCGGGATAGGAATTCCCGCCCCAACCATGTAGGCATCACCAATGGTCTTGATTTTTTCTAATCCCCGGCGCTCACTCAAGCTGTCAAACTCGCAGAATATTTCATTCAACAAGCCCACCACTTCTGCTGCAGGCAACCCGGCAGACATCGGCGTGAAGTTGACAATATCGGCAAACAAGATTGTGACCTCGGAAAAGCTATCAGCAATTGTGTCTTCACCATGCTTCAGGCGCTCAGCAATGGGAGCCGGCAAGATGTTAAGCAGCAAATGCTCGGATCTCTCACGCTCTTCAGCCAGGTCGTCGAGCGTCTTCTTCAGCCTGGCAATCATCTGGTTGAAGTTCTGCGCCAACAGCCCGGTCTCGTCCTGAGTCAGCACCGGAGCAGTCTGAGTCAGATCGCCGGCACTGATTTTCAGTGTCGTCTCAGTAACAGCCGAGATCGGCCGGGTGATCCTAACGGCAATCAGATAGATACCGATGCTCAACAAACCGACAGCCAGCAAACCGACAGCCAGTACCATAACGCCAAACCGATTGGCGGGTGCCAGTGCCGCTGAAGCCCTGACTTCTGATATCAGGGCCAGCCCCAGCTCAGGCAGCCACCGATAACTACCAATCACTGACTCGCCGGCATAGTTATCATATAGCCCGGCACCATTATGGCCCTGCAGGGCCGTTTCAATACCCTGACTATGAACTCCGCGCGGATAGGAGGCATGACCGAACCGCTCGGGAGAGATAAAACGATTATGGGCATCGACAAGGTATGCCTCACCGCTTTCCCCCAGCCCTGTTTGCCGACTGACAATCTCGACCAACACTGACAAGCGGACATGGGCGGCCAGCACACCGAGCAACTCGCCAGTCGGGCTCAACAGGGGAGTGGATACGGTTAAGGTCGGTGCAGCCGTATCCGGGCTGGGGTACACCTTCTGCAAGAACGTTTCCTTCTGTCCCTGAACAAAATATTGATGGTTTAGCCGATAATCACCTTCATCATCAGGCTGCGTCGAGAAGAAGACCCGGCCGCCGACTCTGGTCATCATAAACACCTCTGTTAGATCAGAGGCCGTTGCCGAGCCGTAATCAAGAAAGGTCGAAAGAAATAACACCTCTGCCAACTGAAAATGAGCTGTCTTGTATGCCGCCGTCCCTGTTTCTTCGACCAGCAGAGCATCGGCCGCCGCCCGAAGCTCATCAAGTTCAGCAATGTTCCTTACAACAGTTATCTGCTCGGCGATATAGCGGTTAATTTCGAACTCTTTGTGATCAGCCGTCAAATCAAACTGATCAATCGCGATCTCTTTTTGAGTTTCGGCCGCAAGGAAGTAGGTCACCGATGCCAGCGCCACCACGACCAACACGGATACCAACAAAAAATAGGCAGTCATTCGGGCCTTAAGACTCTGTTGCAAAAGCCCCATTCAATTCCTCCCGAATCCGTTAGCGAAAAATAAGCAAAAAAAGTACCAGTCAAAGTGAGTATAGACGCCCAGACAACCTCGCTTGACTTATTGCGTGTACCTTCTTCCCCGGCAACCACCAGCACTTAGGCTAACCTGAATAGATAGGCATCAGCGCACGACATGCCGCGCCTCCGAGAATAAGAAAGCAAAGGCCAGACCTTGAAGAACTTAAAACAAAGCAATACCCAAGCGCGCTTTAGCCCGTTAAACAGGCGGCAGTTTATCCATACCGCCAGTATGCTTGGTGCGGCTGGCACTCTTTCCATATACGCGCCAAATGTCCTTGGTACCCAGGATGCTACCGATATTCCCCAAAACTCCAACCTTCCCTTGAAACTCGGCGTTTGCGGACCATTTAGCGGCCCGGCCAAACAGACCGGTGATGCCATCAGACAGGGGGTATTGATGGCACTTGAAGATGCCAGGGCAGCTGGTGAAGCCCCGGTGACCATCAATGGCATACGGCATGATATTGAAGTTATATGGGTAGACAGCCAGTCAAACCCGGAAGTCGCCGTAAAAGCTACTACCGAGGCTATTCAGCAGCAAGGGGTCAAGCTGATGGTTGGGGGCTGGCATTCATCCGTCGCCTTGGCACTGATGGATGTAACGGCCGATCTCAATACGATTCACCTTGGCCACCTGGGGGCATCACAGTATATCGCAGCCAAAATAAACGATGATCCCCAGCGTTACCGGGGCTGGTTCAAAGGATGGCCCTCACCGCCAAAACTCGCCGGCCTTTATGGTGCTCCTCTCAAGTATCTATTGGAACATGGGCTTTGGCAGCCTGCCAACCGGCGTGCGGCAATCTTAGTCGAGGATAGTGCCTTCGGGCGAGGATGGGGCGAAGCACTGATGCTCAGCCTCAAAGAAGCGGGCTTTGACCCTTTGCCCTTCGATACCGCAGCACTGGACGAAACCGAATTCCGTCAGTTGATCAACAAATACAAATCCGAGCAGGTCTCGCTGGTCGCCATGACATCAACCGGTGACGTTGCCGTCAGCAGCTTCGTCAAACAGTTCAAAGAGCTAAGCGTAAAAGCGCTGTTACTCGGCCATGGCCTGCGCTGGTTGGGAAATTGGCATGAGATGACGGGCGATGCTGCAAACTATGTGGTCACGATGGACTCAGCCATGCCTATCGCGCTGTGGCAGCGATGGTGGGTCAGGCGGTATACGACTAAATACGGCAAGGAACCCACGATTCCGGCGGCGGGTTTTCACTACGACTATACCCGAATGGCAATCAAGGCCCTCAATACCGCCAATTCATTGGACTTCGATACGCTGACAGCCATCATCCGTCAGATCCCCTATAAAGGGGTCTGGAACTACTACCAGTTCTCGTCCGCCCCGGGGCCGAACGCCCTGTCTGCCAACGAGGTCATGACCGGTCCGTTTATGAAAGGCTTCTACCTGCCAATGGTCCAGCTATTCGACGGGCAGGCAAAAATTATCTGGCCGATAAAATATGCCGAACAGCGTTTCCGGCAACCGCCCTGGATCTAGGCCTAACGCACTATAGGAGGCGATGGCATGCATGAGACATTTCTTCTGGTGCTGGGGCTGGTCGGCCTGCTGACGATTGCCAGCCTGCTGCTACCGATTGCCAACCGGATCAACTTCCCCTACACCGTATTGCTCGCCGTTGCAGGCTCCCTGCTGGGCGGGATCGTACTGGCTACCAGCAACCTTGACCCGCCGGGGATCCTGGGGGACTTCCTTACCTCGCTCGAGGCCTTGGATATCACCTCGGAAGTGGTTTTTTTCGTCTTTCTGCCCGCACTTATCTTCGAGTCTGCCCTCAATATCAATGCCCGTCATCTGATGACAGATATCGGCCCTATTTTATTGCTGGCCATTCTCGGCCTGCTCATTTCAACTATGCTGGTCGGGGTCTTTGTCTGGAGCGTGTCCGAAGTCAGCCTGGTAGCCTGCCTGCTGCTCGGGGCTATTGTCTCTGCCACCGATCCCGTTGCCATTGTCGCCATTTTCAAAAATCTGGGTGCCCCCAAACGGCTGACCATACTGGTTGAAGGCGAGAGTCTGTTTAATGACGCAACGGCCATCGTCCTGTTTACGATTCTGGTCACCATACTGCTCGGCAACTCCGACGCGGGCGTCATCTCTGCGGCTGGCAAGTTTCTCGAGGTGTTTTTCGGCGGCATTCTGGTCGGCCTGCTCGCCTCCTGGGCAGTCGCCTCTCTGATCGGCAGACTGCGCAATATGCCGCTGGTCGAAATCACGCTCACTATTTGCCTTGCCTACCTGAGCTTTCTGCTCGCCGAGCACTACCTGCATGTCTCGGGGGTGATGGCCGTTGTCACCGCAGGCCTGGTTATCAACTCATTCGGCCGTACCCAGATCTCCCCGCATACCTGGCATACACTGACCGAGACATGGGAAGAGCTGGTCTTTTGGGCCAATTCTCTGATCTTCTTCCTAGTGGGCCTGATAGTCCCCAAGGTTCTGGTGGACTTTACCACGGCACATTTTATCTCGTTGATCGCCCTGACTGTCGCCGCCTTTACAGCCCGTACCGCCGTGCTGTATTTGGTGCTGCCGTTTCTCAATAAAATCGGCCTGGGGCAACAAATCAGCCTGGCCTTTCGTACTGTCATGCTATGGGGCGGACTACGTGGCGCCGTCTCGCTGGCCCTGGCGCTGGTGATCCTCGAAACACCAGGCATCTCAGATGACATCAAGACCTTTGTCGCCTCTCTCGTGACCGGCTTTGTACTGTTCACGCTGTTTATCAATGCCCCGACGATGGGGGCAATGATGCGCTTTTTCGGACTTGACCAGCTTCCTCCGACAGAGCGGATGATCCGTAACCGCGTGATGGCACTGTCGATAAGGCGGATCCGCGAAGGACTTGAGCATGCCGCCCACACTGACAACATCAAGCCAACCATCGCCACCGGTGTCGCAGACATTTACGAACAACGCCTGAACCGGGTTGAACACTCAATGTCAAAAGGCGAGCAATCCGATACGGTAACCCTAGGTGTCGGATTAAGCACGCTGACCAACCACGAGCGCCACCTTTATCTGAAACGTTTCTCGGACGGATTAGACTCGGCCAAAATTACCCGTTCATTGCTGTTCCATGCCGATGATTTGCAAGACGGCATAAAAATCGGCAACGTCCGGGGCTATCAAGAAGCCTATACGGATGCTCTGAAGTTTGGTGTGATGTGTCGGTCAGCCCTGTGGCTGCAGCGGACCATGGGATTCTCCCGTCCTTTGGCAATCCAGCTCGCCAATCGTTTTGAAGTCCTGAGCGTTCACGAAACAGCGGTCATTGCACTGATAGAATACTGTCATGACAAAATCCCGCCCTTATTTGGCGATAATCTGGCCTTAGAGCTTGAACCACTGCTCATCGAGCGCCTGCAGGCCATCCAGCAGACCCTGGATGCGCTGCGACTCCAATATCCAGAGTACGCAGAAACCTTGCAAAAACGTCATTTGGTCCGTGTTGCCCTTCGCCTCGAGGAAGCCAGCTACCACCAAATGCTCGACGAAAATATTATCAGCCAGGAAGTGTTTAATGATCTGGTTCGCGAGCTGGATAAGCGCAACCGTATCATGGACCGTCAACCAAAATTGGATCTCGGCCTCGAACCGGACAAACTCGTCGCCAAGGTGCCTTTTTTTGCCAAGACAGGCTCAGACAAGATCAGTGAAATTGCCGATAAGCTTACCCCCCGGCTAGTGGTTCCGGGCGAGTATATTATCACCCGGGGAGAGCCGGGCACCGCCATGTATTTTATCTCCAGCGGGGCTGTCGAGGCCGCAACCAAACCCCAGCCGGTCCGCCTGGGTAGCGGTAATTTCTTCGGCGAACTGGCATTACTTACCCAGGAGCCCCGCAGTGCAACCATTACGGCAATAAGCTATTGCCAATTACTGGTTCTTCAGCTGGATGACTTCAACCGCATTATCGCAGCTCACCCTGATCTTCAGGCGCAAATTACAGAAGTGGCCAGCGGGCGTTTAGATAAAAATGCTCTCATCACCAAGGTGCCTTTGTTCGCCTCGCTAGATAACAGCGCCACCAAGGCAATAGCCAACCAGCTAAAATCACGCATTGCTGCGCCAGGTGAAAAGATAATTGCCCGGGGAGAGGTAGGCGATGCCATGTTTTTTATTGCCACCGGCAATGTTGAAGTCATAACTGGCAAGCAAGTACCTGTACAGCTAGGTGCCGGTGAGTTCTTCGGCGAGCAGGCCCTCCTTTCAGAGGAACCCCGCAATGCTGATGTTATTGCCACCGGCTATTGCGAACTGCTTGTCCTGCCCAAACAAGACTTGCATACCCTGCTGGTAACTCAGCCAGATCTTAAGGCTCGGCTCAAATTGCAAGGAGATAACCAAGAGCAATAAGGAACCTATCTTCTTATGTGCTAGTTACTGTATTTTCGGCAGGTTTCTTAATCATGACTCAAGATAACCACAATTTTTATCTAGATTTTATATCAGGAGGTAATTGACGAATGGAATAAAGCGTCCAAACCCAAAGAGGAAAAAAGAAACAATGAAGAAACTCATCACAATAATTATGATAAATATCATTCCTTTATTGGTTCTTATACTCAGTGTGCTAGGCACTAATTGTAGTTCTTCATTTCATGGTGCGGATAACCGCCAGACTGACACCGAAAGTCAATCAAGCTTCAGTTTACACTGTAATTTCAGCGAGTAGCAGACGGTAGTAACCTACGCCCTTCAGGCGCTAAACAACAATTATCCTCCCATTTAGTGGTTGCCTTCTTGATAATAAAGATCAGCATAGGCTTCGACCATTGCCAGCTGGCTGAAGTGTTGTTCAACCCTTTGTCGTGACACCTGCCCCATACTATCGCGCAATGTCCGGTCGTGAAAAAGTTTTAGAAGACTAGTGGCCAACGAATCGCGATCCTGGCTTTCCACACCAAGTCCGGTTTCTCCTTCCAGAAGCACTTCCCGGATCCCCCCGACCCGGGTGACCACATGGGGAACCCCCATGGCCATCGACTCAAGCAGGGTGACCGGGATCCCTTCGGCTATCGACGACATCGCAAAGACATCAAAACGCGCATAATAGCTACGGACATTTTGCTGCCGGCCGGTAAAGACAATTTGTCCGCCATACTGTGAGTTGCTGTTAGCCAGAGCTTTCAACGCGGACATATCGTCGCCGCAACCAACAAGCATCAGCTCAGCCTGCCGCGAAAAGTCACCATCTAACCGGCAGGCACGTTGAAAGGCCTGAATTAACAGCGTTTGGTTTTTAATGCCTTGCAGGCGGGCCACATGGCCGATGATGAATTTACCCGGGGATGGCTTTCTGAACTGCGGTGAGAAATATTCGACATCAACGCCATTAGTGATCAAGGCCAATTTGGCTTGACGGATACCGACATCACGCTGGAGCCACTGGTACAAATCATTGGAAACGGCCACAACGTAATGGATAACCCATGAGCTTATTTGTCGAAGGTACCGGTATTTGGCTACCTTTCCATACGGATCATAGGTATCTCGTCCATGCTCGGCATGGATCCGCAGTGGAATCCTGGCCAGCCATGCCACCCACTGGTACTCGATAGTGCCCAGGTTATAGGTATGAAAAATATCCGGCTTTATCTCAGCAAAAATCCTGTAAAGGCGCGGATACAATAACAAATCGTTGCCCGGACTTTTGTTCAGCTCAATCACAGTGACCGAAGACGGAAGCTCCTTGGCTAACTCTCCAGCCTGGGTCAAGGTCACAATCGTATGTTGATATTGCTCTCCCAGTTGGTTAATGCAATTGACGATGATCTTTTCCAGCCCGCCGACATGAAAGCCGTGGACTAGATGACAAACATGTTTTTTGGCAACCATATCCATTCGGCATCCTTTCATCATGGCCTGACGCATCTACGCATTCGGCTTCACCGCGACGTCATGAATAACTCCGCGCTTGTCTTGCAACAACAACTGAAAACGCTGGACGATTTTTCCTGCATTCTGGTGCCAGGTGAGCTGCCGGTTTTCGATCGTCGCTACAGCCTGGCGCTGAACGTCAGCCTTTAAGTCGGCCTCGGTCACCAGCCGTTTGATGGCTGCCAGCATTTGCTGATTATCGCCTTCTTCAAACAGTAATGCGTTCAACTCATGAACAAGCAATTCTTGTATGTTGGACGCATCAGGAGCAACCACCGCTTTCCCTGTTGCCAAGTATTCGATCAGCTTTAACGGGGAACACCAGGGAGTGACTGCCGGTTGCAGGGCGATATCGACTTGCCCCAGCCATTTGGGCATCTCTTCCCGGCTGACCAGACCGGCGATAAGCAGCTGCCGTTCGATATTTAATTCTCGGGCCTTTTGCTGCAGATCATCCAATACCGAACCGATACCGACAATCAGCAGCACTAGGTTAGGGTTTCTCATCTCGGCGATCGTTTCGACCACGAGATCCAAACGGTGCCACTCACGACAGAACCCGACAAAACCAATCACAGTTTTACCTGCCAAATCAGGCAACCTGTCATAATGGGTAGTCACATTGAACTGGCTGGGATCAATGCCGTTGGCAATCACAGTGACATTATTGTTTCTGACCCCGGCTTGGTATAGATAGTCAGCCAAGACATGCGTCACCGGCAAAAGATGATTGGCATTACGCCAGGTATAAAGCTCTGACCATTTGGCCAGCATCGGCAAGTGTATCCCGCCATAGGCAGCACGTTCTTTGTAGAGCGGCGAGTTAACCTCGAGGATCAACGGCAGCTTGAACAACTGCTTGGCCCAGATCCCCGAAGGCAAAAAGAGATTGTAACGCTCGTAAATGACATCCGGCCGATGCTTCTTGATAGCCCGTAGCAGCTGAACGAAATCATAAAGGCTATAGCCAAACTCCAGCAATTCACTGATGAACCCAGGCAGGGCATGACGGAGCTTCGACATCCATCCCCCATCGTCGCCAAACTCCGTGGCATCAGAGATAGTCGGGGCAACAACGATAACTTCATGCCCCTGTTGCCGCAGTGCATCAATGATCGCCTCGATATGAACAAACTGTCCGTCTCTGGAAGCGACCCGGTGGTGATAAAGTATTTTCATACTGCTACCTCTTTGCCATTCATATCGGTTTCAGTACCTCGGTACGATGAATTACCGCCATGCCTGTCATACCCCAGCAGCTCTGAAAATATCCGGTACAACTGCTCCGTCGTCTCATCCCACGAAAACTGCTCGGCATATTGTCTAGTGTCACTGCGGGGTCGCCGGTTTTTCAGCAACTGTCCAATTGCTGCCGCAATATCACGACTATCGCGCTCAACCAACAGCCCCGCAGCACGGGCTTTGACTACCTCCGGCGTTCCCCAGATATTGGTTGCCACCACAGGCGTTCCGCTTGCCATTGATTCCAACAATACATTGGCCCAGCCCTCTCGGCTTGATGCCAATACGGATAAGTCAGAAGCCTGAAAATAACGGGCAAGCTCCGGCTGAGAGAGCGCACCGAGAAAAGTCACCCGGTTCGATAAGTGCAGTTTTTTAACCAGTCGCTTCAGCCTTGATTTGTCAGGCCCCATCCCGGCGATGAGCAATTGCGCCTCCGGATGTGCCTTCATAGCTTCAATAACGAGATGATGCCCTTTGCGCTCAATAAGCAAACCCACAGAAAGAATAACCGGTCTCTCCAAGGGCAACTTCAACTGCTGACGAACTTCCCGCTGCTGCTGCTCATCAGCAAAAGAGAAAAGATCCAGGTCAACGCCGTTTCGTGACGCTGAGACCTTTTCCGGAGCAGCCCCCAATGCGATCATTTCCTGCCTGAGCGCTTCGCAAACCGCCAGGTTATGGTTACTGGCATGAAATACATCCTGAATTTGTCGCCGCGGCGTTTCGTACTGGGGGATCAAATTGATATCCGAGCCCCTGGCCGTTACGGTAAACGGCTTATTGAGCTTTTTGGCCACCTCGGCAATGGCTACCCCGTCGGGATAAAAATAATGCCCGTCAATCAGATCGAACTCATACCCCTCAGCCATCAGCGCCTTGATTTGCCGATATAGAACAAACGCCATGGTTTTCGGTGCCAGTGTCATCCCCACCTTGGGAAGCACCACGTAGCGTGGGTGATAAACCGGCATCTCACCGCGCTTTTCAAAATAAGGCGCCCTGGCAAAGAGGCTGTACTGACCAAAGAACGATGATTTAAACGGGAACCAGGGAACTGGCGCGATCACGGTGATCTCGGCATCCGGGTAGCGCTTTCGTAACTGTTTTAGCCGGGTTTCGATAAACACCCCATGCTTGGGATCGGCAGCATTGGGAAACAAGCTCGTGATCGTCAGAATCTTCATAACTACTGCCTCGCCATAAAAAGAGAAAACATCAACAGACACCAGAGTGATGCCCCGTGATCCCGGTACCCCTGCTGATGATCGCTGATCATTTTTTTCAGCCAGTCGACATCGAAAAACCCGCTGTCGCACATATTGGTCGAGAGGACATTCCGCGCCAGCGTGTCTTTCAAGCTGGTTCTGAACCAGGTCGAAATCGGCATGCTAAAACCCATTTTGGGCCGGTAGAGAATATTATGGCCGACATGATTTTCGAGCGAACGCTTGAAGGCATATTTCCCCTCACGATGGCGAATATTGTTTTTGCTATTGATGGAATACGCCCATTCGACGAACTCGTGATCCAGCATCGGCGCTCTAACCTCCAGCGAATTGGCCATACTTGCCCGGTCGACCTTGGTCAGGATGTCGCCGACCAGCCAGGTTTTCATATCGAGATACTGGATCTGTTTGAGAGGATCATCGGTGGTAAAGTAACGGGCATGATGCTTAAGAATTTCACTGCCGTCATAACCGTTGAGGCTATGTTGATATGAGTCACTAAACAGGGATTGGCGCTCGCCACGTCGTAACTTGGATATTGAGTTGGCATACCCCTCGACGGCATCCATCGCCAGAGACTGAAAGGTGGTTTTGGCCCGCAACGGTCGTGGTGCCCAGTCTGCCTTGGGGTATAAATACCCCAGCGGACCAAACACAGATTTACGGATTGGCCCCGGGATCGCATTTCGCACCCGTTGCTCGGCCAGATGCAGCCGGTGGCGTCGATAGCCGCCAAATATTTCATCGCCGCCGTCGCCGGACAGCGCAACTTTTACCGTTCGGCTGGCAAGCTGACAGACACGAAACGTCGGTAAGGCAGAACTGTCGGCATAGGGTTCATCATAAATATCGGCCAGGGTATCAATCAGGCTAATATCATTCGGATCAACTATCTGCTGGCTATGCTCGGTATGATAGCGGTTGGCAATCTGGCGGGCATACTCGCTTTCGTCAAAAGCCTGCTCGGTAAAACCGATGGCGCAGGTGTGCACTGGCTTGTTTTGCAATGACGCCATCAATGACACCACGGCACTCGAATCTACCCCGCCCGACAGAAACGCACCAAGCGGTACGTCCGCGGCAAGGCGGATCCTGACAGCCTCCTGCAACTTGTCGAGCAACGACTCCTGAGTCTGCTCCCAGGACAAAACCTGATCCGGAGCACACAAGTCCCAATATTGCCTCGGGGCGATTTCGCTCCCGGGGCTTAGCGTCAGGTGGTGGCCGGGGTTAAGCTTGAAAATATGCTTGTAGGCACTGTAAGGCTCGGGGATATAGCCATACATGAAGTACTCTTCCGCCATTTCATTTCTGAGCGTCGTATCAACTTCTGGATGCCCGAGTAACACCTTGAGCTCAGAGGCAAAGAGAAACTGTCCCTTCGCTGTTACCGTATAAAACAGCGGCTTCTTGCCAAGACGGTCACGACCGAGGAACAGCTGTTTTTTATTTCTGTCCCACACTGCAAAGGCAAACATCCCCCGAAAGCGTTTGACACAGTCTTCCCCCCAGGACTCCCAGGCATGAACAATCACTTCGGTATCGCTATAAGTCCTAAACTGGTGCCCAAGCCGGGTCAGCTCATCGGCCAGTTCCAGGTAATTATATATCTCTCCGTTAAACACGACGACAACCGACTGATCCTCATTGAACAGCGGCTGATGACCGCCTGAGAGATCGATGATCGACAGACGGCGATGTGCCAGACCGATATGCTCATCGAAGAAATATCCCTCATCATCCGGCCCGCGATGACTCTGCAACCGATTGATTCTCTCGAGCAGACGCTTATCAATTCGGCCAGGCTGGCGCAGATTAAAAACTCCGGAAATACCACACATATTCAGCCTCCTTGTGAACACCTAGCCATGGTTAGACTCCAGATAGCCAAGCAAGGGAGAGAGCTGGGCATCCCAGCTGTAATATTGCTCTATCCACGCCCGCGACGCTGTTGCTACTGACTGCTCGGCCTGCAATGTGTCTATCACCCTGCAGGCTATATCAGCCGCACTATCGGAAACGGCGACATGGCTCGACGGGAAGCTCTCCAGCCCTTCCATCCCCTGCGGGGAGGCAATCACGGCCCGTGACATAGCCATGGCTTCCAGAATTTTATTCTGGACTCCCCGGGCAATACGCATCGGGGCAACGGCGGCTTTGGCATGTTGCAGATAGGGACGCACATCAGCGACTCGGCCCGTTACGACGATCCCCGGGATCTCCGTCAGCGCCCTGACCCCGGGAGTCGGTGAGCTGCCGACAATGTAGAACTTAGCATCCGGCACCTCGGTCACCACCTTGGGCCAGACATTATTGGCGAACCAGGTAACGGCATCTTCGTTGGCCCAGTAGTCCATCGCACCGGTAAACACCACATAGTTCTCTTGTTCCAGGCAATAGTTTTCCTCTGCAGGAACGGAGGAACCGGATGAAAAGAACTCGCTGTCCAGGCCGTTTTCAAGGGTTTTGATCCGCGCGCGAAACGGTGTATCGGCAATACAACGGAACGCCTCCGTCTCAGCCTTGGTCACAAAGCAACTAATATCAAACATCGAGGCGACTTTTTTTTCATACTGCCCGAGCACACGGTGCTCCCGCTGGTAGACTGCGCGCATAATGCCTTGTTTTTTCTCGGCATACTGGCGCCATTTGTCAGAGTCAATGTCAACAAAATGCATCACGGTATGGGGGCTATGAGGACTGGCAATCAGGTACTGGGCCATACAACCGGACACCACGAGCGCCTTGTCAATCTGATGGTCTTCAATGATGGCATCAACCCATTGCTGCATGGCTTTTCGTGAATAATAGGGCAAGGTGATCGGCTGTCCCGTAAACAGCGCGGTCACGCCCTTCAGCTTGCAATATGAAGGGGAGATCTGAACAAACAAGCTCGCCTTGCAGTATTGTTCAACCTTGGCCTGATACTGAAGGTCAAACGGATCATCAATAAAACAGCCAAGATAAACATCAAAATGTTTACTTAGAAACTTGAGGATATGGTAATTGGCAATCTTATCCCCCTTGTTGGGAGGATAGGGAATACGATGACACAGATACAGTAACGGCTCTTTCATACAGTTACCCCAGATATTTCGATAGCATCGGACCAATAAGGCGACTCACAGGAAGAGGAAGTCTTTTCCAGGCTTTGATGAAATACTTGTACTTCGGATTGTTCGGTGACAAATTCGGCAATGACTTGGCTTTTACCAGTGCCACTTTGTAATTGAGCGGATGCGCTTCCATCCCCCAGTGTTTTTTATACTGATATGCCCCCGAATCATTCTTGCTTCTGCCGTAGTCAAACAGTGTCGCACCACGCTGACGGGCAACATGCATCAGCTGGAAAATCATATAGTCACTGCCATTCAGTGCCTTGGATTCATACTTTCCGCCCCCGTAATAGGGCATGGCATGATCTTTATAATAAAAACTCAGCATGGTAGAGATTGGCTGCTGATCTTTATCATGCACCAGCATGGTCTCGCAGCGATCCGGGAAGGTTTCTTTCAGCTTGGTAAATAGCTTATGCGTAAACACCGGAGTCCCCAGGTCCCTGACGCTTTCGGCATACACGTCGTAACAGGACTTAAGGTTATCCGAGGTATCCCAGCTGAGATTGTTCCTCAGCGAATGCCGTATCACATTGCGCCTTTTTTTCTTTATGGCACCGATGATGTCGTCGGACTCCTCAGGCAGCGCCAGAGAGAAGCGGGAATGATGACAATGCTTCACCCAAGGCGCCTCTGACTCGACATCGAGCTTGTCTCGCAGCTCGACGTAGTCAACATTCAGCTCGCATCCCAATTCGAAAGCAGCCGCCTCCAACTTTTTGCGTATATGTGAACTATCCGCCAGCGCACCGCCGTACACGCAAAAAGGGGTAGATACCAGGGTATGGCCAAACAGCCAGCTTTTCTGCTCAAACAGCGGCAACACCCCGACAAGTCGGTTACCACTTTCTGCCAACATATAATGGTGCTGATGGCCAAATACCGAATCAATCACATCAAGCCAGCCGGATAAATGAAAAAAGCTGCCTTCAGGGTGATTGTCTACATAACTATCCCAGTATGGATAGTCGTTCCTTGATAGCTTCCGGATTGCTAATTCCTGCATCATGATTAAATCCATTTAGTTGATAAACGTTGCGCATCGTGCTCCAGTTAAAATCAGCTAGCAGACGGTGGATCTTTGACTCCATACTGTTGAGGTTCAGATAATGCCGGAGCCTTGATTTCGCGGATATCCCCATGATCCTCGGCTGACGCGGATCGATTTCCCACGGGTGAAAATAGAAACTGTAGGGTTGCTGAGTGTCGGCAATAAAGGCATTAATCAGCCGTCGACTCAACCAATAGGGATAGAGGCGAAAGAATCCCCCTCCGCCTATAGGAATGTTCCTTCCCAGCTTGTTCAAAGTCGGGATCGGCACTTCAATCAGCCCCTCCTCCCGCACATGTTTAAAGCGTGGCCAGTCGGGTGTCCCGTAGAGGTCGTGTTTTACCGGATAAGTGCTGCTGGAATAGACAAAACCCAGGGAGTGCAATACCTCAAATGCCCAGGGATTACTGGTATCGATAGAAAAGCTCGGAGCACGGTAACCCATCACTTGCTGGCCGCAGATGTCTTCAATCAGGTGTTTGCTGCTGGCTATATCGTTATAAAACTCTTGCTGAGACTGCCTGTTGGCCGGTTGATGAAGATAACCGTGGCTAGCCACTTCATGCCCTTCACGCACAATGGCCCTGACAATCGCCGGGCACTGCTGGGCAACCCAGCCCAGAACAAAAAAAGTCGCCTTCACACCGTGCTCGTTGAGCATTTTCAGAATCCGCTGGGTATTGGTCTCGACACGTAACGGGTAGCGGCTTTCCCAATGCGAGGGATTGACCACCCCCGAAAACGCAGCGACGTGGAAGTAATCTTCGACATCAATCGTCATGGCATTCACAATCTGGTTTGATCTATCAGCCTTGGTCATGGTTACCTGCCTTTCCCGAACAGAATGATCTCTGATGTTCTGATAAGGATCAGAACATCGAGCATGAAACTGCGATGCTTGATGTAATAGAGGTCAAACTTCAGCTTCTCGATGGCATCATCAAGACTGTCCCCGTAGGGATATTTAAGCTGCGCCCAGCCAGTCAGCCCCGGCTTGACATCATGGCGCTGACTGTAATAGGGGATACTGCCGTCAAACTGCTGGCAAAACTCAGGTCGCTCGGGCCTGGGGCCGACAAAACTCATATCCCCTTTAATAACGTTATATAGCTGAGGAAGCTCATCAATACGGTATTTTCTGAGAAAAGCACCGACCTTGGTAATACGCTTATCAGTCTTAAACGACATTTGCACGCCATTCTCTTCGGCATTCACTTGCATGCTGCGAAATTTGTAAATTGAAAACACTTTCCCCTGTTTTCCTACCCGCTGCTGAGAATAGAAAACAGGAGATGAAAAGCCATCCTCTAGCTTGATAAGTAACATGGCAACAAGGAGCAACGGCCAGGTAAGCAATAATACTATTGAAGAAATGAAACAGTTAAAAACCCAATTCACAAACCTGCCAACTAGATCTTTCGAAGGCCTAACATTATAAATTACCCACGACGGATTAATATGACTGACGGCAATCTGACCGGTTTCCCGCTCAATAAAATCAATGATATCTGTAATTAAAATCCCTTTCATTTTACAGCTGAACAACATATCCGTCGGCAGGTTTCCGCGTCTTTCATCCGCGCCAATTATTATTTCTTCAATCTGGTTGTCAATAATATAGTCTTCCAGAGATGTCGATGTTTCGATTCTCGGAACCGTTGTCGTTACCTTGATACTGTCACCATTAACAGGAATATAGCCAATTAAGTCAAAGTTAACCCGATCGGCACGCCTCTTCATGCAAGAGTTAATTAATCCTGCCCTTTCCCCTGCGCCAAGAACAGCAACTCTCCTGCGATTCAGGTTGGTATAGTTTGTCGACAGGGCAATCTTTCTGCTAATTAATAATCCGACAGCAGCAAGGAGATATAATAATTCGCACAATAAAGCTGGAAAAGAAGAAATAGGTATCAATAGGTAAATAAAAGAAGACATTATATAAGCAAGACCAATTGCCACCATAATTCTTATCGCAACACCTTTATACGTAACTCTTAATTTTTCGTTATACAACCCCACCGCCAACGTCGCGATTTGCAATGTCGAGGAAAACAGAAACAACTGAACGAAGTGAAAAGATTCACCAAATCTTGGTAACTTTTCAGAATAATACACTTCAGCCAGATTTAAACCTAAAGCAAACACAATCAAAGCAACAATAAAGTCAGTCACAATGAGGACTGTATTACTTTTGTTTAAATCATGATATCGCATATGGGCGTTCCCGACCTTTATATAGAAATCCGTTTTCAATGCTATATCTGATTATTGTACATAATTAAGAAGCTGCACCATAAAAAAGTATTATATAGTTAAATAACTTAAACAAAATTATTCAACTACACTGAAGAAAATAGACTTAACAAGCAAGTAATAATACGCAGGATGGGTATGTTTATGAAAGAGAAAGGGAAATGCTTTTTATCGCTGGTCGTTGCTTTTATTTTTACCACTTTATTAGCAGGATGTACATCATCGAACTTGCAAACCTTACCTTCAGCGACTACTCACCCTTCATTGACTAAAAATATAAACGATTACAAATATTTAATTGGGCCTGGTGATAACCTGAATATTTTTGTCTGGGGCAACCCGGAAATATCGGGCACGTTCACAGTAAGACCGGACGGAAAACTGTCTACCTCGCTGGTGGACGATATCGATGCCTCCGGCCGAACACCGACCGAACTCGCAAGCAGTATTGAGTCGCGCCTTGCCGCCTATGTCCGTGACCCAATTGTGACCGTCATCGTTGAGGATTTCATCGGCCCCTACAGTGAACAGGTGCGCGTCATCGGCGAAGCTTCGCGCCCCAAGGCAATTAACTACCGTGAAAATATGACACTGCTTGATGTCATGGTTGCCGTTGGCGGTCTGACTGAATACGCCGACGGCAATGATGCCCGTCTCATCCGGGTGATTAACGGTCAGCAGCGCCAGTTCGGACTAAGAATGGGCGATCTGATCAGGGACGGCGACATCCAGGCCAATATCGACATTCTGCCCGGCGATATCATTATTATTCCTGAAGCCTGGTTCTAGGAGCGCGCAAATGAAAGAACAATTTGACCTCCTGTTACAGTATTTACGCGGGATCTGGCTGCAGCGTCAATGGATCGTCATTTCACTCTGGGTGATCTGCCCCCTCGGCTGGATTGCGGTCACGCTGATGTCAAACCAATACAGCTCCGAGGCCCGGGTGTATGCCGATACAGAATCGATTCTCCAGCCTCTGCTCCGGGGCATTGCGATTGATACCGATCCCTCGCAAGAACTGGCACTGATGAGCAAAACGCTGCTAAGTCGTCCGAACCTTGAAAAGATTGCCCGTTTTACCGATGCCGAGACGAATGCCAACACCGTTTCAGAGCCAAACAGCTTGCAAAGAGAAGAACTCGGCAAGCGTGTGGCAAATTTAAAAAAGAACCTGTCCTTCAAATCGGCCGGCGAGGAAAACCTGTTTACGATCAACTATTCCGGCTCAGATCCCTACTACACCCAAAAGGTTGTCCAAGCAGCCATTGATGTATTTATTGAAAATACCGTCGGGCAAAAGCGTCAGGAAACGGTCAAGGCCAATAAATTCCTTACCGGTCAACTCAAGGAATATGAAACACGCCTGATTCAGGCCGAAGTACAGCTGGCCGATTTCAAACGCTTTAACACTGGCTATATGCCGGGCTCCGAGCAAAACTACTACCGTCGGCTTCAGACATTGCAGGATGAGCTGGAAGATACCCGCCTGACGATTCTGGAAACGGACATACAGCTCGCAACAGCCCGCAAGCAGCTCAGTGACGAGACGGCGGTCGCTATTCAACAAATGACAACTATCAGCACCGAGTATGACATACGGTTGGGTACGCTCGAAACCCGCCTCGACGAGCTGCTTTTTCGCTTCACTGACAGACACCCAGATGTCGTTGAAACCCGTCGCCAGATTGCCGACCTAAAGGAACTCCAGCAAGGCTCGCAGCAACGGGCATCATCGGCAACGGCCTACTCCAGTGCCGTCTTGCAGGATATAAAGCTCAATATCAGCCAGCTGGAAAACCAACTCGCCTCCCTGAAGGTTCGCGAGACCAACCAGATCGAAAAGCACAATCTGCTGGCAGAGAAGCTGGAACAGCTGCCACAAGTTGAGGCACAGCTAACTAGCTTAATGCGCAATTACGACATTACAAAATCGAAGTATGAAGACTTGTTATCACGCCGGGAGGCCGCACTGATATCCAAGAGTGTCGATGCCAGCTCGGACGAAATTACCTTCCGGGTGATTGAACCGCCGCTGATTCCACAAGATCCCTCTGGCCCCATGCGGCCATTGCTGCTTACCGTCGTACTGGTAGTCGCCCTGGGTGCCGGCGGTGGTCTCGCCTTCGTCGCCAGCCAGGTATCACCGGTTGTGGTGTCTTCTACACAGCTTTACCGACAAACAAACCTGCCTGTTTTTGGTTCAGTTTCGCTCACAGAAGAGTCCGAGCTGTTTACCAAAGAAAGGCGAAAGGTTTGGTATTTCTCATTCATCTGCGTCGCGCTGGTTACCTTTTACGTAGGGTTTCTAGCCATCAACTCAACGCCGACCGTTCATTCTCGCATTATCCAGAAGATTGAATAGCTATGAGCATTATTGAAAAAGCACTGCAAAAAAAGCAAAAGGCGTCCAAACCAAGCCTTATCAGCCAAGCCATGGCTGAGCAACCTGACAACGAGACATCTCCCCCTGCTCCCGAGCAGGCAGAGAAACATGACTTGGCTAATTCTCAGCACCAGCCAAACAAGGCTGTTTTACATATTGATACCGACAGGTTAGAAAGGTGCGGCATGGTGTCGCATTCCAATAACAAAGCCAACCCCCAGATCACCAATGAATACCGATCCATCAAGCGAAAAATCATTCACAATGCGTTCGGTCAAGCGGCCTCCCATCATGAAAATGGCAATCTCGTCATGATCTCTAGCTCGCGCCCCTCTGAAGGGAAGACGTTCACAAGTGTCAATCTGGCATTAAGCCTTGCCTCCGAAAAAGACAAAACCGTGTTACTGGTCGATGCCGATGTGCTCAAGCCATCAACGGGCAAGCTATTAGAGATCGATGTCAATAATAAACCCGGCTTGATTGACTTTCTGCTCGGTGAGGTAAAATCCGTATCAGAGGTGATCTATCAAACCTCGATACCGAACCTACGGATATTACCAGCCGGCACTTCCCATCACCTGAGCAATGAACTGCTGGCCAGTGACAAAATGGCCTCGCTAACCAAAGAGCTCGCCACACGCTACCCTGACCGGCTGGTGCTTTTTGACTGCCCGCCGCTGCTAGGCGTTGAAGAAACCATTACCGTTTCCAAGTTGCTCGGGCAGGCAATGATTGTTGTCGAACATGGCAAAACCAAAATGGCCGACGTGGAAAAAGCGATTTCAGAACTCAATAAACAGATGGCAATAGGATTTGTTGTCAACAAAGCCTTGCAGGGTGCATATAGTCAATATGAGTATGGATATGGGGATGACTATAAAAAAGAGAGCCAATCATAAACGCTGGTTAATCTGCTGCGTTGCCTTGGCGACTACCCGCAGTCTGGCGGCAGATACTGAGTTTACCCCGTATGTCGGCGGTGGGTTTACCTATACCGACAATATTGACCGGACAGCGGAAGATCGGCAGGGAAGCCTGATCTCGGATCTGAGTGCCGGCATTACTACAGACATTCAGGGGGCCGACGGCAATATTGACCTCGACTATGAGCTTAACCAGCTATTTTTCAGCCATGATTCCAATGAAAATGAAACCTACCAGACACTCTCTTTCGCCGCGGATAAGGGCATCAGCCGTACCGGGTTTCGGGTCGAGGCCGCCGCATCAATCGAGAATATTGCCCGGGCCGTCGATCAGAATGCCAATGCCGATATTGTCTCCGGCGACACCATCGAGAACAAAGATGCCAGTGTCGGGGTCAGTTATCGTTCCAACCCGCGCAGCAAAGTGGATCTAACTGCCAGGGCCTATACGGATATCGTCAATAACGAAGACGATATCGGCAACTACAACGGCTATGGCGCAGAATTTTCCTTCGCCAACGGAGAAAGCGTCAAAAAGCTGTTCTGGCAAATTGATGCCTCCTACCAGTATAAAGAGAGCAAGGATAACGATGACGATACTGCTATCACCTTATACAGGCAGGATATTGGTTTTCAAACTCTATCTGGCTGGGTGCCATTAGTCCGCTTCAACTTTGAAGACTATGAAGGCACGTCTGATGCCGACAGCGCCGATACGCTCAGTTGGGGCCCCGGGGTTCAATATTTTTGGACCAAGCGTTCCTATCTCGAGCTCAGTTACAACTTCTCTGAAGACGACAACAATAGTGACTTTTGGGCTGGTGCGATCCATATAAACCCGACGCCGAGAACACGAATCTTGGCCGCCTATGACAAACGCTTCTATGGTGACGCCTATGAGCTATTGTTGTCTCACCGCTCAAGGCGGATTACCAATAGTATTCGTTATACCGAGGAAGCCGTCAGCTTTGATCGCGACTTATTTTCCTCGGACTCTACTGTCGAGGAAATTTCGCTTAGCCGACGGCTAGAGTGGACGACGGTGTTAACGGGCCGGAGAACCGACTATGAGTTAAATATCTTCCATGATGAACGAGAAGCACTCAACGCTACAGCCGATGAGCAGAACGATGAAGTTGACGGTATTGGTATCGCAGTACGCCACCGCCTTTCACGCCGTTTTAACCTGGCTGGCCGCTTCGATTATGACTATTACCAATTTATTAGCCGCACCCGCCCGACCCAGAACGACTATTACCGAATCTACGAACTGGAAGGGAAATACCAAATCAACAAACAACTCACCAGCTCTTTCGGGATCGAGCACAACAACAAATCATCATCATTTGCTTCCAATAGCTACGATGAAACCCGGATTTTTATCGACATAAGGATGCAACTATAGCTATGTACGAATCACACTTTGGCCTGTCAGATAAGCCATTTAAACTGAGTCCGGATCCGCGTTTTTTCTTTTCGAGTCCTCACCATGAAAAGGCCACCTCCTATTTAAAATACGGGCTTTCACAGGGGGAAGGATTTATCGTGATCACCGGCCCTATCGGCACCGGAAAAACGACAATCGCCAGAAACCTGGTTGCCTCGCTGGATGACTCGATCGTGGCTATACAAATTGCAACCACCCGTCTCACCCCCGAAGAGCTTGTCAGGCTGGTTGCGGCCAAGTTTGGCATCCCCGTTGAGGCGTTGGGCAAGGCTGAAATACTCAAACGGCTGGAACAATACCTTCTCACCTTGCACCAGCAACAACGCAGAGCGTTGTTACTCGTCGACGAAGCCCAAAACCTACCGCCGGAGACGGTGGAAGAGCTTCGGATGCTGTCTAACTTCCAGCTAGATGATAAGCCGCTCATCCAAAGTTTTCTCCTTGGCCAGGAGGAGCTCAAAGGTATCATCGAGCTACCCGAAATGGAGCAATTCAGGCAGCGAATCATAGCCTCATGTCACCTGAAACCATTTGATTGCGAACAGACGGAAGACTATATACACCACCGCCTCAACCAGGTCGGGTGGCAAGGCAAACCAGCGGTGAACAAAGGATGCTTCGACGTCATCACCCAGCATACCCAGGGTGTACCGAGGAAAATCAATATCCTCGTCGACAGGCTGTTCTTGTATGCCTATCTGGAAGATCTGACAACGCTGAACGCCAAAGATGTTCATCATGTACTTGAGGAAATGCAAGACGAATTATCCGGCTCCATGATGGCAAACAACCATTTTGGCAACGATAACAACAAGCCTCACTCCTTTGACAGCGATAGTTCGCCAACAGCACCGGCAGGGTGTACCGACACCCAAGCAACCCAAACCTTAATAGCCGTGTCTGAAATACTCGATAACGTCATCGAGAAAAAAGTAGCCACTATCCGCCATTTAGATAAGTTATTAACACAAAAGAGAAAGGCACTGTCGGAGCAGAAAGAGAAGCTGGATGACGGAACAATATTAGAAAACGAAGAATTTGACAGCGAAGACCACGATTTAACGCTGCAGGATAAATATTGGTGCAAGGATTTGATGGCCAAAAGAAACTGACGATGTCACCGTTCTCAGCCCTGGCCAGTCTGCAGCACAACCACACCGGAAACATTGCATAACACTAATGCGGTGGCAGGCGCTAATGGCTGTGCACCAGCCTTCCCTCCGGAAGCTCCGGCAATTGTTCCATACTGTTTCTGTAGTTCAATTTTTCCCACTCAAAAACCAGTTCTCGTAGCATCTCAAGCTCCCTGGGTTGCTCGACTACGTCATCTATCAACTGCCATCTTCCAGTACTTTCAAACATCACCTTTCTTGTTCTGAAGTCAAAAACAAGCCTATCATCACTATAGGTGTGGCTGATCTGAACAGGGCTGGAAATACCACCAATCACATGAAAGACTGCCCGCCTTCCATCCAGCTTACGGTTAGTTAGTGTCATATCAGTGTCTTGGCCAATTAAATCAAGCAGTAATTCGCGTATATCCGTTTGGCCAATAGGCTTGGTAATTGGATCTATTTGCACGTTGGTTACAAGCGGTACTTTCAGCTGCTGATCATTGATCCTATGCCCATGCCCAAGCACACCATCATCAAAGAGTGACTCACCGTGATCGGCGGTCACAACAATCAGTGACCGGTCATAAATACCAAGCATGTGCAGCCGCGATAATAACTGGCCCAGTGCATCATCAGCGGCTGCGACAGCATTCCAGTACGTATTTTCAAGCCAAGTCTTGTTAGTCAGGGAAATTTGACTCCGTGGTATGGGGGCAATATTCAACAGGTTTTTCATTCCCTCATAATGATACGGAAAATGTGCAGCTTGAAGATTAATATAAAAAAACTGCTTACCCCTACCTTTCAATGTATCAAGCTGACTGTTGATAGCACGAACGACTACCTCTTCACTGAGCCTAAGACTGCCAAGACTTGTATTCGCATACACTCGCTCTTCTATATTCGTTTCTGCATCGAAGAAATGAGCTGCCGTTGTTCTCATGTTTGTTTCTTGGCTGATGTTGGCAAAAGACTCTGCCTGGCCAGAAATAACATTGACCTCGTAGCCAATTTTTTTCAGTATTTCAAAGAGTGACAGTTGATGCAGGGGGGATGTTAGCACTCCATTGAATATCGCCTTCAACGAAGAAGCGGTAAATCCGGTATGTGAGTAAGCATTTGGAAAAACCGTGCCCTGTTGGCTCATTCTGAGAAGATTTGGCGATACAATATGATTGTTGACTTTGGTCTCTAATACATCAGCTCTCGCACTTTCAAGAATAATGAAAAACACATAATCAAATACTGGCACTACATTTGAGTAATCCAAATCATAATCTACATCCTTGAGCTTAAAATCACCCAGTAACATATCTTCATCAACATCATTTCCCGGGATATCGACCGCCCCCGGGTGGATCGCCGCATCGAACATTGCCAAATCTTCGGGAAAGGAAAAGTAACCATAACCATCCTGATCAAAGTCGCTCAACGAATCTAATACTGCGGTTAATAAGGCATAACTATTTTTCTTCTCTACGCCATACCTTACATTGTCGTAACGTAAAATCATCGCAGCAACAAAAACAAACCCTATAAATAGCCCTCCATAGCTATACACTATGCGTCTGAACGGGATTGTGCCGGTCGCCCTCTCAGGACACACACCTCTTTGTACTTTGCCTTGAACCACTTTATAGCCACCCCAATACAATATCAGGGCCATGAATAGGGAAATGAGCATAATAGCCGCTTCATCAGCAACATAAGACATTGCTGACAATATACTTCCACCTGCAATACTTTTCGCAATAGTGAAATTGATGGTATCACTCATGTAGGACAGCACTTTGTACTTTGCAATAACGGCCAGTAAGGAGATGGTAATAACAATAAAAAAGAAGTGATAGGCAAAAACAATTTGTGACTTTTTCAGCAAGACAGCTATAAGCATGAAAAAAACAGAGATCGCCCCAAACAACAACAAATCACTATAAACAGTTGCAATAAAGAACAATACCCTGTCCAGAAAAGTATCAATTGAGTATGGCTGCAGAAAAGAAGGCGTAAACAACCCAAACTTTCTGTTCATTAATATTAGTTCGGTCACTTGAACAGCCGCCGCTACACCAATAATGGCACTCAGCCAAGGGTGATTGCGAATGAAAGTATAAAGAGAGAACATAAAAGTACCAGATTGCATTTAACACATCCTTGGTATAAGGATTTCAGCAGCTATAACTCAATCTTTGCAATATCTATTAGCTTAGGTGAAATTTACTTACTTACCAACCATTGTGACAACCTGATTAATCATCAGCTATTCACCACACGACATAAAAAAAGCAACTCACATCACTCCTGGGTTATTACTTAGGGCAATACTATCTACTTTATTTTTTTCACCAATATCTTGCCGAGTCGAGATAATTAGACTAATCGACACACCGATTATTGCCCAATAGAATTCCAAGTAGGCTAACGATACGGCGGCCCCGGCCGATCCATAGGCAATAATTGTTAGCTGGAGCATTCTGGCAAGGTGCACTCTCCATCGATACCCTTCCCCTAAAGGCCCAACAGTTTTTGCAACCCAGCCTAACCGGATAAAACAACTTGCCATAATAGTGAGATATAAAACCAGACCGAGCACACCATGATCGCCCAAAACTTGGAAATAGATACTATGGGCAGCCCATCCTGAGTCATCAGAGGGGAGCGGTGTCTCGATGATAAAGTCCAGCTTATCAAATTCCAGGGCTTTCTCTTGCCAAATATAGCCGTAGGAGCCGGTTTTGAATCCACCGCCTAACAAGGGCCTGTCCATTGCGAGCAGGGTGTGGACTTTCCATGAATTCAATCTGGTAATAAACGAGTTATCTTCCGTTGCCGTTTCTATGGTATTCATTCTGCTATACCAATCCTGAGAAAGGTAAAGTGCGGCAATGCCCACAACAATCAGTATACCAGAAGTGACGAGAACCTTATGGTTTGAGCGGAACCAGTAGTAGCCTCCCACCACCAGCAGCCCGATAAACCCACCCCGGGAATGCGTGCCGAGAACGGCAATAATGCACAAACATAAGATGCCAATCAGCCCTATTTTCGACCATTTGCTACTCGTTACCTGGATAAGAAACATATTGATAGGAATGAGCATACACAAAGCGACTGCGAAATGGTTATTATCCGACAGCAGGTGTCCCTGAGGACCGACAATCTTATGTACACCTCCCGTGACAATAAACTTCAGGCTTTCCACGGCACCAAGAAAACCAATTGACAATACAACAACCCAGCAGAACAGCTCTAACTCATTTTTTCTCCTTACACACAATATAATCATCATGGCAAGCAACAACTTTTTGGTTAGCTTAATCCATTCATCCCATACCAGATCGGGTATACCAATGGTTAATACCGTAGTGAGAATGGTATGAAACCAGAATAACGCTACGCACAAGAAACCAAAATCAAATCCAACCTTCTTTTTATTGGATTGAAATAAATACCCAATCAAAGCGGTAAATGCAAAAATACTATTAAAGCTAATATTCTGGGCAAAACCATAAAGCCAGTGAACAGGAACAAATAAACCCACCCATAACCAAAGCGCGACAGCAACATAAGGCTTTCTTAGCGAAAGGTATATCAAATAAACAGAAACTATCAGAAAAACAATATCCCTCATCGTTTTTCCCTCTGTTCATGCTGCCTTTTATTATCTTCGTTTTCTTTTATCTCATCACACTTAATCGACTGGCGGCATCTATAGACCAGCATTATCAAACACAACACGAATAATACTGACTCCATCTTAACCTCTCCATGATATAACGTATCTGACGTACAATAAGCCTAAGCGTTATGTAAACTGCCTAAACGCATGCTTGCCTGCCTCTTTAGCTGCCCGATAATCACGTGAAATTCCGTTATTCGTCCTTTCAGACAATAAACACTAAACATTGTTGCTAGGGTATATACAAAAGCACCTGTAACAATGCCGGCGATCAGCTGATATAAGCTGTTATTTATCAAGTTAATTATCCAGTCTACGGCTTCATACATCAGCCAGGAACACGACA
This sequence comes from Photobacterium kasasachensis, assembly GCF_050336885.1. Taxonomy (NCBI): domain Bacteria; kingdom Pseudomonadati; phylum Pseudomonadota; class Gammaproteobacteria; order Vibrionales; family Vibrionaceae; genus Photobacterium; species Photobacterium kasasachensis. The sequence continues at coordinate 790,492 of NZ_JAKJSH010000004.1, read as the reverse complement.
GTGGAAGCAAGACAATAGACAACAGATGAAAAAAGTTAAGCCCGACAACAACAGAATATAATCCGAACATCAATAATAAGAAAAACAGTCCAATCAATAACCGGTTAAATGAGATCACCTCAATGGAGCTGCCTACCGACAAATACAGCATCAGCGAAATGAGCGCCACGATGACAACGTCGGCAGCAAACAAAATGTGCATCTTATTTTTAATCGTCAACACCACCGTTAAAGGCATATATACTGTCATCACCACCATTAACCCTGCCAAGTTACTCATCACAGGAATCGCATCTAACCATTGCGGACCGAGAATAACCCTGACAAAAGGATCACTGATCACACTGACCCCGAATGCACAGGGCATCACAACAAACATCAGCACAGCCAGCTGCTGATAGAGAGTTTGACAAAAGGCCTTGTGGTCATACTTTAGCTTGGACAGGACGGCAAAAGAGCCTCGATTGAGCGGCTCAACCACATCTGAATACGGAAGCCATGCCAGCTCCTGGGCAAAACTATATATTCCGAATGTGCGGCTGTTTAGCTGGCTACTTAAAATCATCACATCGATACGGGAGCGTAAATAACCCGATATGGTCGTCAAATATAGCCACTTGGAAAAGTGCCATTGCTTTTTCCACAGGCTGGTTGACCAGCGGGGACGGTAGCTGCAGACCCGATAGCCGATAACAACCTCGATGATATTACTGAAAATAACAGCAATAACCATTGCCCAGTAGTTTTGCCATATGATAGCTATCGCTATCGAACAGAGGGTACCGATCGTTTTGGCAGCAATACTGATAACGGTGGTTGTTTTAAAGTTAAGCTGCTTTTCAAACACCTCTAGGCCAATATTCCGAAAGGCCATTAGAAAAGGAATAACAGCAACAACCTGGATCACCAGCTCGACTCTCTCCTCGTTCGTATAGACAGCTATCCAAGGAGCCGACAAAAACAACAAACAGGCACAAGCTATCCGAAGTACCAAGTTGAGCGACCAGATACTGTTTAGACTTTCCTCCGATATCTCGTCTTCCAGAATCACAATCCGGTTGGTACCAACAGAGGTAAATGCCAGGAAAAGATAGATAAAAAAGGAAGAGATCGCGACAATCCCAAAATCTGCCGGTGTAAGCAGCCGCGCCAGTATTAGCGTGCTGACCAAGCCTAATATTCGGTTATACCAAGTGGCTATCATTGCCCACTTGGCACCTGAGATAAGCGCGCGGCTGTATTGTTTATTCATCTTGGAATACCTGGCATGGCTTCCCTATCCATACTCAATGACTCACTTACAATGCCAGTTGCTTGGGAAGCATCGGCTGACCGTCAAGCTCCTCAATAAACCAGCGAACAAAGTCCCGGGTATTTGAGACAAGCTGATCTGTTTCTCTTTCATCCCTGGTATAGGATGTCAGTGCAGGTTTCACACTGGGCGAGTGGAGTGACAATATAAATTCCCGCTGACCAATTTTCTGCTGAGAGTAGGTCAACTGCTGCATTTCTTTCAGAGTAAAACCTTCGGGCGAAAGGCGGTATCTGCGAAGCCTCAGGCATTTACCGATAACTTTCTTTACCAGGCTTTTTTGCCACTCTGTAAAGACAGCTGAATGCCTATTGGCATAATCCTGAAAAAGAGGGAGTGCCGATAGTATCGAACAGGTATGGGGGAAATAAGTGATGTCATCCCGCTCAAAAATCTTGTTGCCATAACAGCTAAAGTCAGGCCCCTGCTGATGGGTAAAGTCACAATACGCACTAATACTCAAATCAACCTTATAACCCAGCTTTACCAGACTACGCGCCGTATTTTCACCGATCCCGTACCGACCGGCCAGGTATGTCACAGGACGAGTACCAGAAACAGACTCTATTTTTTCCGTCAGGCTGGCCAGTTTTCGATATTCCTGCTCCTTGGATAAGTTTCCCGGAAATGTATTCACATCGGCAACGGTGCCATCCTGTTCAATCGGCGCGAGCGGCGGATTAACCCAAGGGTGCAGGTGTGCGGCAAACTCGATTATACCGTCAGCCAAACCACGGTACTTCTCAACCACAGATGCCCCCTCCTCACTGGATATAAAAGGATAGTCCATAGCCAACGTCACTTTCGCCCCGGCATCCAGCAGCTTATCGATCAATACAATTAACTCTTGATGGTGAGTTACTGACTGGTTGGTCGCCTTGGCACCTTTTTTCCAGTCAAACTCTTCTTCTGCGTGGATAACTACAGCAAGCCTGTTGGCCATAGCATGCCTCCGAATCAAATAAATACCACACTCATCAAATTTTTCTTCTCATTGATAATGGCACAGCACACAGTTTTAACCAAATATCAACATAAAAGCCACAAACCACCGCCGCCTGCACTCACAGCCATACGCGACAATCTTAATCATCAATAGAACATTCTTGTGATTGGCTACCTATACTGATAACGAGTGGCAGCCATAAAATAACGATCTGCTCTGCATGTTTAACGCAACACTAGCCTGAATCGGGAAATGGATGACCTATATAGTCTTTACCCATCGACGCACGTCTATCCTAATGGGGATACTAGCCTTGGTATTAGCGGGGTATTCTGCCTCCCCGGCGGCCCAGCCGAAGCTATTTCAACACCACTCACTGCCGCATGACGCAGCAAGCCGCTGGCCGACCGTGGGCCCGGACTGGTCAAAGCAGACACTCGCTTTGCACCTTGAGAACACGGTTCTCGTTTCCGATCCAGAGATGCTGATTAAGGCACTGAAAGATGTGTTACCTGGCCAGCATATCGTCCTGAGAAACGGCACTTACCCAATCAGCGGCAAGCGCCTGAGAACCACCAAACTATCTCCGACGGCACTTCAGCCAATCACCTTGCGCGCTCTGGAACCAGGAAAGGCCACGATTGAACTTGATAGTTCCGAGGGTCTCTATATCAACCGTCCTCACTGGCGAATATCGGGTCTGCGCTTTATCGGCAAATGCGAACACCAGTCCCGTTGCGAACATGCTATCCATGTGGTGGGAAATGCCGGCGATACCCTTATCGAGCACAATGAGTTCATCGACTTCAATGCGGCGATTAAGGTAAACCGGGACAAAGACGCGTTTCCCGATCACGGCATTATTCGCCATAACCACTTCTTTTTCACTGCACCCAGAGATGTTGCGAAGCCCGTCACCCCCATCAATGTCGACCATGGCAACAACTGGCTGATCAGCCGTAATATTATCCGCGACTTTATTAAGCTGGGCGGCAATCAGGTCAGTTATGGTGCCTTTATCAAGGGAGGGTCGGTCAAAGGGGCTATAGAAAACAATCTTGTGATCTGTAATTCCACCCAGCAAGACTTTACCGGCTCTCGGATTGGCCTGTCTCTGGGGGGCGGGGGAATGGCGCAGCAGCACCGCCGGGGAGAAAGCGAGGCTGAAACGGTTGAAGCCCTCATACGAAACAACATAGTCATCCGTTGCAACGATGTGGGCATCTACATAAACAGGGGCAAGCACTCGGCAGTTAGCAATAATATCCTCTACGGGACGCAGGGCATTGATATTCGGTACCCACAATCTGATACCTATGTTGCCAATAACATCTTAAACGGCAACATCACCCAGAGAGATCGCGGCAAGGCAGATTCGAAAGCCAACCTGGTTAGCTCCCGCCGGTTTTGGTTTGGAGAGGAAGCCATTGATAGCTGGTTCCTCTCACCGGGTCACGGTAACTTTACCATCACGTCGGAGCAAACCAGAAAACAACTCCATTCGCACGCGGTGCCCTACCAACTGCTTCCAGGACATGAGAACAAAGACTTTTGCGGCAATCGCATCAGCAGTAACAGCAGGTTTAGGGGCTCGTTCATCAAGGCGACGGCCTGTTTCCGTTAGTTATTCGCTGCTTAAGGCTTCTTAGGGAGTCTTCAACCCTAAGTGCAAAATGGGGTAACTGATAATGATAGGTAGCAACAGGCGACTCGCTATTGGCAAAGGTCTGCTTATAACGGGTTGCCCCCGCCATAAAGTCATAACTGTCCATCCCCTGTGATAACGCCTGATTGATTAGCAGATAATGCGCCGTCAGTCCCGGCTTTAAGTGTTTATCCTGCAATCTATAGTTCAGTGCGCTCAGATAGAAATAGACCTGATTGCCATAGTGAAAATTGTAAATTACTCCTATCAGCTCATCACCGGCAAAGATAGAATGAAGCACAACCTCACCACTGTCTATCCCCCTTTTAATCAAACAACGGTGAAAGTGTTTAAACGTGGGGTTGGCAAAGCCGCTTTGACCAGGCTGATCTCCCCAGCGCTCAAGATGATAAGGCTCGGCAACGGCAAGCATGCTCAGTGCCGCTTCGGCCGATGTGGCAGTATCAATGGTTATCTCGCCCAGGCTCTCATACCTTTTAAGGCTTCTCTTTATCTGATAGCGCCCACTTCGCGACAGGTTCTGATCCAGCGACATTTTATTCGCCCTAAGAGAATTAAGATCTAGCCTGTACGCCATTGAATCCCAAACACACCGGCGTTCCGCCCCGAGACCGAGCGCACTATCAAAAAGACCAGCCTGACAAGCCCCGACGACTAGCGTACCGTTACCGACCAATGAAAGAAACACTTTTGATAGCATCGCAATACGCACTTTTTCCGCATATTGTGGCAGTAACAGAAAATCGTTGTACTCCATGCACAGCTTATCCCGCTCGGGGTCACCTGTTTGGTGTAGGTAGTAGCTCTTTCTTGAATCGAAGGGCAGCTTGCTCTTTTGGGCCACCAGTATCCCGAGTCCGACCACCTCACTCCCCATGCAGGCCTCGACAAGGTAACAATCTTCCACACAGCTATCTAACCATGAGCCGATCCATAACCATGACAGAAAAAAACTCGGCTGGGTCTGAGCTTCAAGCTGTCGCCAGGCTTTGGCAAGTTTGTCTCTATCCGGGTTATAAGAAATGTCACATTGCACTGAATGGTTACCAAGTTCCATGGGTAATGGCCTCACCGATAAGACTGAAAATACCTTTTTCAGCATAAGCATAGCAGTAAGCTCATGGGTAAGTTGGGGGATAGGAGAATTTAACCCGGTCGAATTTAACCCGGCTGACTATTATAAAAAAATGATGGACGTATTTAACACTCAAGGTAAATGTATGAACAAGGCAAGCCGTTTGCCCCCTTTCGTTGAGAGGCGACGGGGTGGCAGTCAATGATAGTTAAGCACTTTCCCTTCCTATGGCTGACACTGGTTTGTTACTCCATTTTCATAACCTATGTCTCACTCACATCTGGGCACGGGGATGGTGACTTTACCGGACTCAAGCAATACAAAATACCGCATCTTGACAAATTGCTTCACGTTGCTGCCTATTGGCTCTATGCCTTGCTTGCCTTATTGGCATCCAGAGACATCCACAGACGCTGGCTGGTAGGTTGCTTGCTTCTCTTACTGGTTTTTCACGGTACGGTATTGGAATACCTTCAGATCACGCTGACTGTCGGCCGGGAGGCCTCGTTACCGGATATTGCTGCTAACACGACCGGGATTGTCCTTGGCTACGTGACAATGCTAATTTACCAGCACTTCCAAGCTCACCAGCATGGTTAAATCATCAGATCCGACTCGTCCTTCTTTACCGGATTGAGCCGATACAAGCCTTTTCTGATTAAATGCGGGACCAGTTTGGACAGCGGCAACCGTTTCAGGTGTCCCCTTAAATACAGCACAAACACATACCACTGATCACCCCGTTCATGATGAACAGGATATATCGAGCTAAAGACTTTCTTAAACGCAGGATCGATCAGACGGAACACCAGCGGCCCCGGTTTGAACTGTTCATAAAAAGCCAGCACCTCTGCCGGCACATCAAGCCGGTAATATTGGCGGCAATAACGAAGAGCATAATACATGCTTTCACCATTGCCGATTGACTGTTGTAGCCGAACGAGCTTATCCCAAAAGCCAGGCTGCTGACTAAAATGGCGAATGAGCTGGAATATATCAAAAAGATCTCTCACCCCTTTATGAAACTCACTCTCATAAAAAAGATGTATCGCGCTATGAAGAACCATAGCTTCCGGACTGAGCACCCTGGCACCGCTATCATCAGAAAGCGCCTGAGTATGGCTATGCAAGATTACCGGATCCGGGCCATGGCGCAATATCGAGGGCAGGATATTGAAATGCACATCCAGTTCGGTCTGGCGATCGAAGTGTTTTAACGGCGGGATCTCCTGCGAATAGTTTCGGTAGAATTTATCATCATAGTCGGTCATGGTTTTATGCATCCAGCCATGCGCCACCAGGGCCTGCTCTGCCGTTTCAATCTGCACCTGGGGAACCAGAATATCAATATCGCTCATGATCCGGCCCCGCATATACTCAAAACCCGACAGCTGATAAGCCGCCCCCTTCAAGTAGACCCAGCGCACACCTGATTGGCTAAATAGCGCGCTAACGTGACGATGCTCTTGCTCTAGCAGCCGGATTTGATTGGTATAGGTGTATTCAGCAGACAAAACATGCCGCTGAAATTCAACCGGAAGATCAAACCAGACATCCGCCTGTTCACACAGCCACTTAAGCTGCGCCAACATATTGTAGAACCGTGCTTCAGCAACAATCTGTGAAAGCTCACGAGGGTTCATGGAAAGCAAAGTGGTGGGGCTTCGAAGAATATCGACCAGTTTTACCGCCGTTATTTTTTTCATCAATCCCATTCCTAATTGCCGCTTCGCAATCTGCTAGCTGGCTGTATTCTATATAGAGTGCATCCGCCCCCTGAATCACCTGCCTGGCGCAGGCAAACCCCGTCTGGTTAAGCAAACCAAAATTGAAACTATTGCCAATCAGCTCCATCAGCGCTTCGCACTTCTCGACCTTTTCGACATAACACCGCTCATTCGCCGAGTACTTAACGAATACGATGAGCGATATCGGCGCTGTGATATGGGCATTAACCACGCTCGATGACGGCGGCTTGACCAGACAAACCTTGCCTTTCGACGTATCGGCAATTTCCTCGCTAAAGCTAGAGGCGGGAAAAAACGCCCGCGCCAGATCAATGGCGGCATTTTTTAAGTTTATCGGTCGAGCCAAGCCATATAGCTGCTTAGTTTCCGGGCAGATCAACGCCAGTTCATCCGAGAGTAAACGCCACCCCTGTGAAACCAGGAAAGCACAGAGGGTGCTTTTTCCGGCTCCGGAAGGGGCTGAAATAATGATCCCCTTACCGTTTTTTTCCAAGGTCGCGGCATGAATAATCAGGTATTGATGCGCATGATTGGCAATCAGCCAGTTCATCCCCCACTCCAGCATAGCCGGCGCCTGGTTGAGCGGAAGCGGCCTGAACGGTTCACCGCCATTAAAATAAAAACGGACCTGCGGTTTTATCCAGCGACGTCCAAACGCCCCCGGCATGATTGCTATATGAAAATCGATAAAATGCGACTCGGTGACATCCAGTAAGGCATCCTGGTAATGAGAGTGCAAATAACGCTGGACACTGGGGATTGATGTCTTGATCTCGACAATGAATGGGCCGGTTTGCAAATAAAAGCATTTCGTTGAAGAGAGCATCCTGCGGTCCTTAGCTGGGCAATAGGATCTGCATTGAGAGGAGTTGTTCGATAACTCTCGCCGCGGATTGAGGATGCTCGCTTATAAAATTGTCAACTTCATTAGCCAGCGTATCCGCTTCACTTAAGCGTTCTAGCAACCCCACAACAGAGCGATCACAAAGCATCGACTCAGTGGTAAACGGGCTGTAAACCACACAGCGTGATTGATGCATGAAACTGCAGGTGGCTAAAGAAAACTCGCCGTTTAACACCATATGCTCGGGCAAACTGTTCGGCATGTGCCTCCCTATCGGTTAGCTCCACATCCGTAACTGGCTGATTATATCCGTAAACGCTTTTTTCACCGCAGGCGAACGCTCGTCAACACTGCCGTGGGTGTTAAGCTCATCGGCCAATTTTGACGCCAGTACCATGATCATTTCAATCACCGCACTCTCTACTTGCCGGGTATTGTAGGGATACCGAATGACGCTGGAGGAGAAAAAAGCATTCAGATAGGCAGCCACCAGCACCTGGTGAAACTGCCTGGGCCGCAGAGCCACCTCGGTCGTTTCGCCAGAGGCGCCCGACTCCGTAGGCTCAAACGTCAGCGCCAGCCTGAACTGGCCTCCGCCATGAGCGCCAAGTACATGTTTGATCCTCACATCACTGGATTGCTGAACGCTAAGCTTAAATTTCCAGCCTTTCAGCGGAACATTCTGCCAATGATAAAAAGGGTTAAGAAACAGCTGATTAAAATATGTACTGCCGCTAATTTGACTATTGTTTAACGCTTGTCTCAACGGGTATGTACTCTCTCCCTGGCGGCTGCGAATAACTTGGCTCCAGCGCTCGGGACCAACGGCATCATTACTGCATAACTGAGGATTAGACGCATTGCCCGACACCATGATGGAACAGTTTTGCCCACCAGCTCCGCTTCCCCAACCAGCATGACTTTTCAAAGAAAACAGTACCGGAGATATAGCAGCAGAAGTGTGCAGAAAGCGACGGCGAGAAAAACGGGATCGACCCTCCGCTTCGGGTCGAGCGACAGCATTACCGGCAGATTTTTTATCCTGCCCACTATCATCCTGAATAGCCGACTTATCTTGATTCATAATAGCCTCTAACACGACAACCCAACAACGGGATCAAACTTCTACCACATAAACGTACAAGAAAAGTAAAGTTCATATTGGTAGGCCTTGCAAGTTTATTTCAGAGGAAGAGATCCCTATTAATGTGCCCAAATTTAACTACTTATCTAATCATATGACTGTCATTTCCGCCCTGTCGCTCAGCACAATTAGCAACAGACTTTCTGAATCAAAACGTTACATCTGGATTATAGGATTTTGTATCACTCTTGATGACAGAGCCATTCATATCTCCGTTCAAAATACATAGCAGACTAGATCACACTTTGCTGTTTTTTTACTCAAATTCTCAATATTGGTAAAACCTTCACGAACACAATACCTTGCCTGACCTATCACCTTTTGGCGCTTATGCCGTGCACAAAATCATGACAAAAAGCTGACAAAAGGAGATGTTTTTTTGTCCACAATGCTTCGTGTCAAATTCAGCAGAACGTGAAAAATAATGAAATATCAAAAGCTTATAATGAAATCAGGTGCACTGGCTTGTGTATTGCTTCTCTCCGCTTGTGGCTCAGGTTCAACCTCTCCATCAAGCGCAGACTCAGGACAATCTGGTGGTACACCGAGTATTCCTAACGGAGGAAACCCAACTAGCCCAGGCACCGGAACACCGGGGAATCCAGACACTGTTATCCCAGAAAAACCGACAACTCCGGTCCCACCCGTCCAGGATGCGGTCATTGTCGTTGACGGGAAAACCTACAACTCTATAAGCCAAGCCGAAAGCGCAATTCAAAATAACAGCCTGGTGCAGTTTGGCAGCGGCGTGTTTACACAAGGAATGACCATTCGAGCTGACAACGTCAGACTGGTAGGCAGTGACGGTACCCACTTCAAGGGCGCACAGGTTCAGAACAAAGCGACTTTTGTTATCGCCGGTGACAGCGTCAGCATGGAGAACATTGAATGTAGCGGCGTCAGTGTACCGAACGAAAACGGAGCCTGCATCCGCCAGGAAGGCAAAGATCTTCACCTAAGCGGCGTCTACTTTCACGACAGCGAACAAGGGATCCTGACCGCCAAAAACACCGGCAGCCTAGTCATTGAGTACAGTACTTTCGAAGGATTGGGTAAGGGCGGACTAGCCCACGCCGTATACAGTGCCAATGACCGCCTGGAAATTCGCTACAGCAAATTCTACAAATCAAAAGATAACGGTCATGAGATCAAATCCCGGGCCAAGGAAACCCTGATCGAGTACAGCGAAATTGCATCGCTCGACAGTAATGACAGCCGACTGGTTGATATATCCAACGGCGGCAAGCTGACCATCCGAAACAGCATGCTAGAGCAAGGGCCAAATACTGCTAACTTCCAGGTGATCGGCTTTGGTATGGAGGGTGTCGATCAAGGCGTTACTCAGTCGGTCGAGCTGACCAATAACATCATCCTGATGGAAAGAGCAAAGGGCAATGTCTTGCTGGGTCTACCTTCTGGCAGTGGCTCGTTCCAAATTTCCATCACAGGTAACGACATCATCGGTACACCGTTCAATGACAAGGCCGAGCATAATATTGAGCAGAACAACAATATTTATGACAGCCGTTCAGCCTACGGACTTGGCGGCTTCCCGGCACTACCGAGCATCGGTCTTTAATACCAGCATAAGTTTCACAGTTTCTGCGTTGTGGCTAGCGGATCCAATATGGGTCCGTTACCATTCGCAGCCTGACCTCATTTATATCCTCCTCTATACAACTCCAATTATCCTCATTTCTAGTGCCTCTCAGCGAACTTCTTGCGATACACCAAACGCTTCCGGCCAGCAAATCTGATACCCGATATTCTCTTCCTATACCCCAAAGGAAAGTTGCTACACTCAGAAGATTGATTTCTCATCGAAAGCACAACGACGGCGCTGACCTTCAGTCATGAGGAGAGATAAACATGAAAATTCTTGCTTTTGCTGCAAGCACCCACCAAAAATCAATCAACAAACAGCTCATTCATTATGCCAGCCAGCTGCTGGACAAAGTACAAGTTGAAATATTGGATCTCAACGATTACGAATTACCGCTATACAGCCAGGACAAAGAGGAAGAGCTTGGTCATCCCCAGCTGGCCAAAGACTTTCTCGCAAAAATCGACGACAGCGACGGCGTGCTGATCTCATTTGCCGAGCATAACGGCTCGTATGCCGTCGGCTACAAGAACATCTTTGACTGGTGCTCGCGTATAGAGCCAAAAGTCTTTCAAAATAAGCCGATGGTACTACTTGCCACTTCACCAGGCTCGATGGGCGGAGCCAGCGTACTGGCAGCGGCGGTGCAATCTGCCCCCTACTTCAACGGTATCGTCAAGGCCAGCCTGTCGATCCCCAGCTTTTACGATAACTTCGATGCCGATAAACAAGCCCTGCGGCATGATGAGCTTAACGAGCAGCTCAAAGATGCTGTCAGCCATTTGAATCACTTGAAGTGAACCCGGTTGAGCCAGACCCCGAGATTAAAGAAGATTTTGTACAAAAAAAAGCCACCTCGGCGGGTGGCTTCATAATCTCAATTGTTGCTAACGAAAGGGCTTTTAGCCAGCGCGCAGCTCAGACTCCGCAGGTGCTGGGTGCTTCTGGGCAAACTTGTTGACCCACAGCGAAATAGCGCCGTCACCGGTGATATTACACGCGGTACCAAAGCTGTCCTGTGCCATATACAGGGCAATCATCAGCGCCAGCTCTGCCTCGCCAAAGCCCAGCATAGTCGACATCAGGCCCAGCGCAGCCATCACGCCGCCGCCCGGCGCACCCGGTGCAGCAATCATCGTAATGCCCAGCATCATGATAAATGGCAGCATTTCAATCAAAGACGGCAGGGCAATGTGCTGGCTAAGTGCCATGACCGCCGTCGAGCAGGTGATAAGGGTGATTGTCGAACCAGACAAGTGAATAGTAGCGCACAGAGGAATAGTAAAGTTGGCAATCGACTCATTCACGCCGTTGTTCTTGGTTTGACGCAAGGTAACAGGAATGGTCGCAGCAGAAGACATAGTTCCAATCGCGGTAAAGTAGGCCGGCAGCATATTTTTGATCAGCTTCAGCGGCGACAGGCCCAACGCGATACCAGTCAGAGTATACTGGATAGTGATCCAAACCCAATGCATAAACACAGCCAGTGCCAGCACGACTCCAAAGGTCTTCAGAGTCGTAAACACCGTCCCTTCTGCTGCCATTTCGGCAAAGATCCCGGAAATGTAAAACGGAAGCAGCGGAATAATCACTTTCGACAGCAGCAAATCAATAATGCCACGACCATCATCGGCAATCTCTTTCAGCCGAACACTGTTGGTGATGCTGATCCCCAGTCCGAATAAAAAGGCGGTTGCCAATGCTGTCATCACGCCAAACATTGGCGGAATTTCCAGGCTGATAAAGCTGGTCAGTTTTTCACCGGCATCAGCGGCTGCCTGATCCGGCGCCGGCAGGCCGGCAATCACCGAGCTGGCGACGATAAACGCCAGGCTACCGGCAAGCACGGTTGAACCATAGGAAAGCGCAACGGTTTTACCCAACAGGCTACCAGAGTTCTTTGGCAAGCTCGCGATACCGCTGGTTATGTAGAACAGAATAATCAAAGGGATGGTAAAACCAATCAGCTGACCACCGAGCAGTTTTACAGTCAGCAAAATACGCACTACGGCATCGGGGGCAAAAAAACCGATTAAAATACCGGCGATAATGCCGGCAATTAACTTCAAAATAAGCTTCATTAAAATGTTTCCTGATGTGTGTTTGGTAACGGCGAAATCCAGGAGTGATAAATAATCCATCTATATGCACTTGCTGGCATGATGTTTTTAGAATATGGATAACCCGGAATATTATTTCAGCCGTAGAGTCTATTTAGCATCTTTATACTTGCGTGTCACTTTTTTTGAAAGTTTGCTGATAGATTTTAATCACCAGAGAGCTTAATGAGGAAATAACAAAGGGGGGAGATCTCGTGAGCACCGTACTGAATGAAAACAGAAAATATAGCCGTAAGAATGCTCTTGAAGGGACAAGATCAGCCAGCACATATAGGGCTGACTGATCCTCTATAGCCTGATATGGCCTGTAATACGTTAACCGCTTGGCTAGCGGCCGTAAGTCGACACTATATATTGCTCGAACGTGTCGCACATTTCGCTGTCAGAACTCTCGTTAGAAGCAAGCTGAGCGGCACCATCAACAATACGGATCGTGGCATTCAGCGGGGCAACCTCAGCACGGGTTCTGCTTTTCAGCGCTGCTATTTTCTGCAGTTCTGCTTCCCATGCCTGTTCGGCAGACAGGTTGCATTCATCAGCAAGGTATTTGGCGTTGAACCCCTCTCCCGTCAGGCTCAGAATGGTCGCGTTATGATTGACACTGTTTCCGCCGTGCCAGTAGTGTTTCGCCAGTTGCGGTCCGATCTGCGGATTATCGGTTAAATACCCAAACTTCTCGGAAAAATAAGCCCTTGTCTGATAAACCGCCATATTCGCCAGCAGGTAACCTTGGTAGGCACAGGCCGCCTCATCCGACAACAGGTGTGGGATCGCCATCAGCGGGCGCGGGCTGCACGCCAGACCAAGGATCTGTTGCTCGGTTGTTCTGGCCAGTTCGGTCACCGCCTCAGCTGTCAGTTCGTCATCGCTCAAACGATACAGGGCCCGCTCAAAGTAAGGTACCACCAGAATACTTCTCTCACCGTATGCTCTGAAGGGCTGCTTGCTGTCAATCATTGACTTGATCACGGCGTCCGGGACGGCATTGCCATCGGCGTCCAGCGCATACTGCTTCAGCCAGTCGGCATCACCAAGCAGGCTATCGCAGAACATCGACTGAGTCTCGGCATAGGCCATTGAGGTCGGCGCGAACTCCTGCGAAAAACACGGTGCATTCATCTTCACATTGGAGAAATGCGCAGCGTGCCCGCCTTCATGGAACAAGGTGTTGATACCGTCATACCCGCTACCAACCTGATCCGGCTTGGCATTGCTGGTGAAATTGACCTTGGCGGGAACCCAGCATCCCTGATCATAAAATGACGGTACCGGACCATGACAGAAGCCATTTTGATATTTACCCTTGCGATCAAGGAGGTCCAACGTCAGCTCAGCGCCCGAATAATCGATATTCAAACGACCGAACGACTCGACCCAGCGTCGCAGCGACTGAGAGAACGGCACATAGGGATCCAAATCCCGCATCGCATCTCCCGAGAACGAGAACACAAAGTTATAGCCGAACAAGGCTTGCTCACCCTTGGCATCAGCCAGCTGACGCAAGCTGCGCAAATGACTATCTCGGGTCCGGGCTTCAAAATCCTCCAGAATCGCGAATAACTCTGCCGTCGTCATCTGTTCGGTTTTGACCACCGAGTAATCAAAAAAGTTGTCATAACCCAATGACCGGGCGAACTCGTTACGCAGTTTTACCAGATCCAAAAAGCCGTTTCCAAGCAGCCACTGCTCCAAATCAAGCAAGGCCTGATGCGATGAGCGACGAACCTCTTCATCACTGCTGGTACGAATATTGGCCGCAAGTACAGGGAGTGATCCTTCCGCCTGATTGCCGTTCTCATCCACATAGTTCATCACATGGTTTTGTTTTTTCTCAAACAAATCCGCCTCGAACTTAATCAGCTTGGCTTTTAGCGCCTGCGCCTGCTCTGACTCCAGCGCATGAGCCTGAAACATATTCAGCCAGCCTTCGAGTCCAACCAAGGTTTGCGTTTTCTCGTCAGAATCGGCAAGCAACTCGGCTGCCGCTATCTGCTCTTTCAGCTCGGTGATCCGGGCAGGAGTACTCAAAAATGCCGCCCACTGCGTTTCTGCCCGGGCAGAACCCTCATGGTCATCACTCGTTCCCATGTAAGTTTCCCAGAAGAAATCTTCTTTGGCCCGGTGCAAAGATAAATAACGCTGGTTCAGTGATTCAAGATAGGCTGATGCTGTCATTTGTATCCCTATAAATGTAAGTTCTTGATCATTTTAATGTATTGTCTCATAGCCAATGATAATGCAATCTAGATAGCCCGCAAGCGCAGTCACATTTTCAACCAACAGAGATTCGCCCGTTGCGCTTTACATTGTAAATCCGTATTGCCAATAGATTCAGCCCCGCTTAAGCCACAGTGGCATATCATAGTTCTCGAGCCCATTGTTTAGCCTATTAACCATAGCGTGATGGAACATCCCTGCGACAACACTACATGCAAATCACTGCTACGTTTAAATTTCGAACTGGTCAATCTTTGACTAATTAGGTCTACAAGCGCGGAGGAAACACATGAAAAAAGTTATCGCATTACTTTGTTGCATTGTCTTTTCTGGCTTAGCCTTTGCCGAAATGGGAGGAGGTAGCAGAGTTACCGTCCCTCACATTATCTGCATGCAAGACGGTAAGATGATAAGTACGACTGCGATCCCTGTTACCGAATGCAATAAACTCAAAGCGGAAAAAGCCGAAGCTAAGTAGCAGGCCGATTCATCCGTTCATCTCTTTTGGCCGGCACTACGCCGGCCTTTCTCTGCACCAACCCTTCATGACAAATATATACACAATTCAAATGTTGAATGATCGGTCATTCGTGATATATATGAACAACGTTCAGTATTAACCAAAACCAATAACACTTGAACGTCACTTGCTATCTTTATTGCGACAAACAAGGATCCAGTCATGAGACCATTCGCGCGCTGCTCATTGCTCGCCGCCCTTATTGCCAGTTCATTGTCACCGGCCCTGGCTGCCGACTCCCCTTCCCCTGCCGAGCCACAGAATCAAGCCCCGCTCTGGTTACGAAATACGGCTATCTCACCGGATGGCAAGCAGTTGGCGTTCACCTACCAAAGCCGTATCTATCTTGCGTCCAGCGATGGTGGCAATGCGCGGGCCATCACCAGTGGCGAGTTCTACCCGCATGCCCTGGTATGGTCACCAGATAATAAAACACTGGCTTTTGCTGCCAACCCGTACGGTAACGATGATGTCTTCACTGTGTCATTACAAAGCGGAGAGATGACCCGCCTCACCACCCATTCTGCCAACGACATTCCTACCGCCTTTTCCGATAATGGAAAGTCCGTGCTGTTCAACACCACACGTCTAACGGCAGAACAGCAGGATTTTTACAGCTTGCCGCTGTACTCGTTCGGCACCTGCGGTAACCAGCTGTACCGTGTAAATATCAACAATAAAGTCGCTCAGGCTCTGATGCCGATCCCGGCCAAGCATGCGGTGTGGAACGCCGGGAAAACACAGCTGCTCTATAATTCTCCGCACAAGGATCAGCAATTTAGAAAGCACCAGAACTCTTTTGCTGTCCCTACTATCTGGCTATTTGATGCTAAGACAGGGAAACACCGTCAGCTAACTGAAAATAGAATTGCCGCCCAGCAACCGCTCTGGAACAGTGACAACAGCGGTTTCTACTTCCTGAGTGAGCGCAGCGGCAGCTTTAATGTCTGGTTTTATGAATTGGCCACAGGCAAAGAAATACCAATCACCACCCTGGTCGATCACCCTGTCCGTCACCTGTCGGTATCAGCCAATGATGATCTGGCGTTTTCCTACAACGGGGAATTGTACCGGCTAGCAAAAAACCAGGCGGAACCACAAAAGCTGGCCATCAACATCCGCAATTTCGCCGCCGCCCCAAGTCAGTTCTTCTATAGCAATGATGCAACCCGGTTTATGCCTTCTGTCTTTGATGCCGAAGAAATACTCTTTAGCAGCTATGGCGACATCTACGCCATGAATACGCGGAACGAAAAGGTCAAACGACTAACCCATACCGCCACGGAAGAAAAGCAGATGGTCTTCACTCCTGACGGCTATGGTGTGCTGTACTCAGCAATGCGCAACGGTCATTGGGGGCTGTATCTGGCTCGCTCGTTCAGCGAAGAAGAAATGTTGTCCAGCACCGCGATGGTTGAGGAGCAACCTTTTCTTGTCATGACGGGACACGATATTTCACAGCCGGTTTATTCACCAGACGGTCGCAAGCTTGCCTTTGTCATCGACGGCCGGGCCCTGCATGTCATCGATCTCGACAACTACGACGGCAATAACCCGCAATCGGCCGACTTCGAAGCCGGGCCATCGCTCCTTACTGCCCCCGATGATGCCGATACACAAACCAACGCTAGACCGGGTACCGGCAAAGAGCTGATTGCCGCCGAGATGGTCAGCGAATCGAACCGCCTGGAGTTTGTGTGGTCGCCCGACTCGACCCAGCTGGCCGTTCACCTCTCGCCTCGTCCCTACGTAGAACAAATCTATGTTGTCGATGCAGAAGGGAATAAGGCGCCGGTCAATGTATCGCAAAGCGGCTTCTACAATGGCAAGCCCAAGTGGAGCCAGGACAACCGCATACTGACTTGGACAACCTCAAAATTCGGCCTGAAAACTGCCGATGGTGAAGACTGGGACGAAACGGTCACCGGCATTTTTACCAACAACACAGCCATGCAAGACTTCAAGGATGACCGTGAGCTGCCCGAAGAGACCGAGCACTATCCGTTCTCGGCCAGTAACCTCGAATATCGGGATGCCTTCCACCTGCCATTTTCCAGCCAGGTACTGGAAACGCACTTGCTGGGGGATCACCTGTTGGTCATCGACCTGATGGCTTCTCCTTCCGGTGACGAGACCACTCGCGGCTTCCTGTATAACGTCCGTACTGCGGAGTCACATACTGTGTTTACCGATCTCCCAATGGCAAGCGATGTCTACATCACCGCAGACCAGAGCTTTGTCTATCTGCTGGCTGACGGCGAAGTGTTTGAGGTCGATACAGCAACGGGCGATTCAGTCAGCTTACCTATCGATCTGCCTGTTGATTACCAGGAGGCACCGAGGAAACTGGCCGCCTACCAGCAGTTTGTCCGCCAGACACAAGAGATGTACTACCGACCAGACATGGGCAATATCGACTGGGCCTTCTACAGCGAGCACTATCAGCGCTTTTTGCCGCACATCAACAATGACCGTGACTTCGTAAATGTGCTCAAAGAACTGAGCGGAGAGCTGAATGCCTCTCACACCGGTGCCTATGCCATGCCTGCAAATACCATGCGCGAAGATGCGACAGCAGAGCTCGGGCTGATCTTCGACCAGCATGTCGCCCCGGCTTCCCTCACCTCTGGCAAGGGGAATAAAGGCAAAGAAGCCCAGCGTGAAGGTCTTACCATTCACGGTATTCTTCCGGGCGGCCCGGCGGACAACGACGCTTATGGTATTCAGCCCGGTGATCGAGTTGTCGCGCTCAACAACAGGCCGGTCAAGACTCTGGCGGATCTGGCCGATGCACTGAACAACAAAGCCGATCAACCCGTTGCTCTGACTTTGCAGCGCGGCAATGATAATACCTGGCAGCAACGCATCACTCCGATAGATAGCGACGAGGCCTACTCGCTGATCATGAAACGCTGGGAGATCGCACGCCGGAATTATGTCAGCCAGCAAACCAGCGATAAGGTGGGTTATGTCTATCTGCCAGATATGAGCAATGCGTCCTTCCTGCACCTGAGATCGGAGGCACTGGGCCGACTGAGAAATGCTGATGCCCTGATCGTCGACGTCCGCTTCAACGGCGGCGGCTTCCTGGCAGATACCCTGATTGAGTTTCTCACCGCACGCAAAGCGGCTGACATTGTGCCCCATATCGGCCAACCGACGTCAGATGCCAGTCGTCGCAGCTGGCTGAAACCTTCCGTGGTAATAGCAAATTCCGGCTCGTATTCGGAAGCATCGGCCTTTAGCCAGTATTACCAGGATCTGAAGGTAGGCCCGATTGTCGGGGAGCCGGTACCAGGCACCGGCACAACGGTAATGGGGTTAGAGTCTCAAGTCTATCAGGGTATCGGCTATATGTTCCCGTACCAGCCGCTGCGTACTCTCGACGGAAACCTGTATGAAAACCTCGAGCTTCAGCCCGATGTCGCCGTATTTAACCGTCCGTCAGAGATTGCCTCAGGCAAAGACAGCCAGCTTGATGCGGCTATCAAGGAGGCGCTAAAAAGCCTATAGGCCAAGTAACTAAATTTACGCCGTACAAAACCAGGTCGTGCCGCTGAGCCGGCCTGGTTCACCTTTTATCCCGCTCACTGACACTTTTTAGCGCGTGCAAAGCAAACGCTAGCCTTACAAGCCAACAGCACCCTCACTGCTCGCAAAGCCATCAGATAACACTAGCCCGTCCGCTTACCAGCCAGCTCTGTTTTTGTCTGAAGCAGGCTTCAAAAGGTATCTGGATCTCAAAAAATCTATAAAGTATAAATTATACTATTCAGTACAATTTGTACTTTGTGGTATAAATGCGTTATGTTTCAATAAAGACAAACGAGAAAAATCATGCAAAGCCACCCTACTGAGATTGCCAATAACATAGCTAAGCCATTGATTCTTTGTGATGAAGAAGTTCGCGACCTGTTGCCGCAACTCGATGTTCAGGGGCTCATGAAGTCCCTGTTCCTGGCGTTAAGTGACAATACGGCAGTCCAGCCGCCACAAACGTTAGCCCTGCTTCCCAATAATGCAGGTGACTTCATCACCTATCTGGGCGCCATGGCCAAAGAAGCAGTATTCGGCGCAAAACTATCCCCTTACCTGATCACCGAGCAACAGCCGATTATTACCGCCTGGACCAGCCTGATGTCGATGCAAACCGGCCAGCCTTTGCTGTGGTGCGATTCAAGCCAGCTAACCGTGGAGCGCACCGCTGGTACCACAGCGCTGGCCATTGACTACCTGGCACCTGAAAACAGCAGCCACTTGGCGCTGATCGGAGCCGGTAACGTTGGCCTGGCGCACCTTCGCCACGTACTGCAATTACGCCGCTGGCAAACAATCAGCCTGTATGCACCAGAGCTGGCCGATAACCCGGCGCGCCGCGGTGAAATAATGAGTATCGATCCCCGGATTCAGATCGCAACAGATACGAGCCACTGTACGAAAGAAGCCGATGTGATCATGCTTTGTACTTCTTCTGCCCAGCCGGTTATTTCACTGACTGACATCAAACCATCGGCTGTTATCACCTCAATCAGTACCAATGCAGCCAATGCCCATGAGGTACCGCCAGAGCTACTCAGTCAGGCCGACGTGTATTGCGATTACCAACAGACAACGCCTGACAGTGCCGGTGAAATGTGTCTTGCAGCAAGCCAGCACGGTTGGGATAGATCGCAGATCAAGGGCGATCTGGCAAGCCTGGTTGCACAAACCTGTCCGCTCCCCGATTATGATAAGCCGGTCTTTTTCCGTTCAATCGGGTTGGGACTGGAAGATGTCGCAATGGCCTACGGGATCTGGAAACTGGCGACCCAGCAACTTCGGTAAACACAGAATAAAAACGCTGTATTTGAATTAATTGATAAGGATAGACCATGAAAATCAAAGAGTTTGGTGTCGAGATCTGGATGAACGACTATGAAAATACTTGTCGATATAATCTGGCCGAAACCTGTGTTGAGTCACTCACCGTCGAACAACTGCTGGAGATGTCAGGCAAGCGTGACACGATATTAGATGAACTATTGCCGATGAAGCTGACTTACGGCGCCATTGAAGGCTCTGATCGGCTGCGTGACAACATCATCTCGCTCTATCAGAAACAGAAGCGCGACAATATCTTGATCACCCACGGCGCTATCGGAGCCAACGCCCTGGTACACGAAGCCCTGGTTTCCCCGGGAGATCGGGTAATCGCCGTCTTGCCGACCTACCAACAGCACTACTCTATCCCGGAAAGCTACGGGGCTGATGTTCACATTGTTAAGCTAAAAGAAGAAAACCAATTTTTACCTGATCTGGACGAGCTGCGACAACTGGCAACAGAAGGCACCCGGCTGATAGCGATCAATAACCCGAACAACCCGACGGGCGCATTGATGGATGAAGCTTTCCTGGAGCAGGTGGTTGACATTGCTCGCTCCTGCGGTGCCTACCTGCTTTGTGACGAGGTCTATCGCGGCACAGACGAAGAGGGTAACGGTTTCACCGCTTCTGTGGCCGATCTTTATGAAAAAGGGATCGGCACCAGCAGTATGTCGAAAACATTTTCTCTGGCCGGGTTGCGACTTGGCTGGCTAGCCGGGCCGCTTGAAGTGATCAAGGCGGTCTGTATTCACCGTGACTACAATACCATCAGCGTCGGCATGCTTGATGATCACTTTGCCTCTATCGCCCTGGAGTGCCGCGACGCTATCCTTGAGCGTAATCGCCATATCTGCAATACCAACCGGGAGATGCTGGATGCCTGGGTAGCCAAGGAGCCGTTGATTTCCTACATCAGGCCCAAGTCAGGCACCACAGCATTGCTGAAGTATGATCTGGACATGTCATCACGTGATTTCTGCGTAGGGCTGCTTGAAGCAAAAGGAGTTATGTTTACGCCCGGCAGTGTGCTGGATATGGAAGGTTATGTACGTATCGGCTATGCCAATAATCCGCAAGTGCTAGAGACCGGGTTGGCAAAAGTATCGGAATACCTTGCTGAGCTGCAAGGCTGACAGGCTGAAGGGGCAATGTGACATTGCCCCTGTCTTGATCGGTACTAACTCTTGTTCTTTATTTCCCGCAGATAATTAAAAACAGTAGCCCGCCCCATGCTAAGCACATTGGCAATATAGTCTGCCGAATTTTTGCCGTTAAACGCCCCTTGCTCATACAGGGCTTCGACCAGTTGACGCTTATCTTTTCTTGAAATTACCGAGAGCGACAGGTGGTGGCTGGCTAGCCAGTCATGGATAAAGCTGTTGATTTTTTCCTGCCAGTCATCATTAAACAGTTTTTCTGGCTGGGGGATCAGATTCTTTGCCGGCAAAAGCAGATCCAATACAGCCCGGGCGGATTCGATCGGCGTGGTATTCATATTAATACACAGCATTCCGATAGGGGAATTGGCATCATTACGTAGTACCACACTGGTTGAGCAAATCTTCTGCCCGTCCCAGTTGAGTTTCTCGTAAGGGCCTATCACGGATTCTGTCTGGTCAAAATTAACATCGTCAAGTGCAGAAGGATCGCCAATTTTACGCTTGGAGATATTATTGGCGATATAGGCCACGCTCTGGGTTGCCAGATCATGGATGATGACCTCGACATAATCCGAAAACAATAACGCGATACCGTCGGCGACAGGCGCGTAACGCTGTATTAATAACTCAGCACTTTGCTGTTTTTCTTGTGGCGTCATTTTCTGAGTAAACTCAATAATCTCCAATCATGGAGGGCATACTACCTAGCCGTAATACCATTGTATAGAGTGGAAAACTATCCCTGCTGCCAAACCGCTAGTAGCTCAGCTCAAACACCACAGAGCCGCTGTCAACCTCAAGGGCCTGCTGATCGATCACCTCGCCGCCCGCCTCTACCGAAATACTAAAATCCTCGGTGGCATTAAATTTCAAACCGGCCCCAAACTCAGTCGGATCAACTTGGTTTCTGTCCTGATACACACTGCTCTTATCGACCATCATATTGCTGACAGGTCTGTCACCCCCACCAATAAACTCTAGCTTTTGCTCAGAGGCTGCCTTATCAACAAAAATCTCGCCCAATTCTCGCTCTTCTGCCTGCACAGCGAAAGAGAACAACAACGCTGCAACTACAATTTCAATACGCACCTTCATCCCCCCAATACCCATGAATACACAAGCAGTTTTAAGCTCAATCTTCCTCATTAAATAACCTAACGCAAGAAGAAAAACAAGCTTACTACTTGCAATATGACAGCAAAGAAACCGTTCCTATCGCTCGCAATTACACGTACGCTTATAGCAAGGCTCTTGCATCAGGAATCCTATTATGTCTGTCACCTACCCACTCGAAATAGCTCAGCTTGGCAACCCCATCCTACGCCAGTTGGCGACACCGCTGACCCCCGGCCAGCTTAAGAAATATGCACCGTTCTTTGCCGCGTTGGAAAAAAAGATGCTGGAACACAATGGCGTCGGCATTGCGGCCCCGCAGGTCAGCGAGTCTGTCCGGGCATTTATCGTTGCATCGAGTCCTAATCCTCGATACCCCAATGCACCGCACATGGAGCCAACGCTAATGCTCAACCCCGAACTGATCTGGTCAAGCAAAGAGACGGAAAAAGACTGGGAAGGTTGCCTGAGCATTCCCGGCATGCGAGCCAAAGTCAGCCGCCACAAAAAAATCGAGGTGCGATATACCACCATCGACGGTCACGAGGTAAAAAGTCACATGGAAGGTTTTATTGCCCGGATCTTCCAGCACGAACTGGATCATCTCAACGGGATCGTCTTTCTCGACCGGGCCGAAAAGCATGATTACGCCACCGAAGCGGAATTTATGAAGATCATCAGCTAATTTTTACTTACCACAGTTTCAGCATCGCGCTGCAACACGTCCACAAGGGGTAAGTGATGTCCGACCATATATACAAAATGATCGAGCTGGTAGGCTCGTCTCCGAACAGCGTCGAAGATGCCGTCAACTCGGCTCTGACCAAAGCCAACAATAGCCTCAGCAACATGCGCTGGTTTGAAGTCTGCGATATCCGGGGCAACATAGAAAACGGCCAGGTCGACCACTGGCAAGTCACCATTAAAGTAGGATTCACCCTCAAGGAAGACTAACCCTTTAAGTTCCGTAAATTAAAACGGGCTGACAGATTACGGAAGAATTATCAGCCCAACCTTCCCTGCACTTCCCGCCATATACCTATTGTGAAGCGCGCTTTTTTGTAAAGACACAAGCTCATTATTCAATCACCACTTTTTTATAACCCTAAGCAAACACAATTTGTCAGTTTTGCCCCCTAATAAGTCAAATATGCCACTCATCGTCTCAAACCGGTATTGTCATACTGTGCCTTGTCACTGCACAGCACAGCTGTGATTCACAACGAGCATTCACGGGAGCACACCATGACTCAGCACGCCGGCAAGGCCCTTATTATTATTGATCCACAAAACGATTATTTCCCGGAAGGTAAATATCCGCTGTGGAACACAGAGTTAACACTGGCAAATATCAGAAAGGCTATCAGGCGCGCCAAGCAGCAGGATATACCTGTCATTATTGTCCAGCATATTGCCAGCAGCGACAGCGTTATTGCGCCATTTTTTAACGAAGGGACCGAAGGCGCAGCAATCCACCCGGAGATAACGGCAGCCGCCCCAGCAGCCACCATTGTTACCAAAAGGTTCGCCGATAGTTTCGAGCAGACCAATCTGGCACAGGTACTGGCCGAGAAGGATATTAATGAACTACTACTATGCGGAATGATGACTCAGAACTGCGTCACCCACACAGCCATCTCAAGGCAGGCAGATAATTACACCGTCTCAGTACTGACCGACTGTTGTACCACCGTCGATGAAATGATCCACAATATCGCCCTGAATGCGATGTCAACACGGGTTCGACTTCTGACTATGGAGCAGGTCATTTAAGAGTACATTAAATGGCCTCGATGCTTACAGTTGAAGGTGCATAATTTTTACAGGTTATGGGGTAAAAAAATTTACCCCATAAATCTAATTAAACAAATTCATTCCATGCCGGTTCAGCACATCGGTCAAGTCGTCGATGCAACCCTTAGAGGCATTTTTAATATCAATTTGAATACGGCCGGCTTTAACACTGGCTTTTACTAAAGAACCATTCTCTAACTTTCTATACTTTTGTCCCGTGGTGTTATTATCATTTCCCACAGAGAAAACCTCTATTAAAGCATTTATCACTAACGAATTTGCTGATTGCGCACTGGACGATTCTGCAATTTCATTCTCAAGGAATCGAATTGCATTTTCACAATCTTCCTTCTTCGCACTCAGTTGAAGTTGAGTTAATGGCCGTATCGACTTGTCTAGTTTAGAAATTAAGTCTTTACCTAAATCCGAAGGACTCGGAATAAGATTAATTAACCATAAAGGTAACGCCGCTGCCTTTAAACCGATACTGACTGTCGCAACGTTTATTCCATTCTCCTTCGCCAAGGCCGATGCATTCTTATATTTTTTGTTTTGTAATAACTTTTTCCACTCCATTCCTCGCTCGATAAGCGACAGTGGCTTAAACAAGTTCGTATCATTTGAAAGCTGAGAAGCTGTCGTGTGATCAATGTTTCCCTTGCAGACATACACAGAAAAGGACTTCCCGGCCAAGTGGCAGGCCATCCTTCTCTGCGAGCCATCAATGATTTCGATCTTACCCTGAGGCCCCGCCTGGCCAATGGCAGGGTAAACCTGACCTTTTTCTCGGATTTTTGCTGTAAGCTCCCTCACCGACAGCTCATTAACAAAACGTTGATCTCGCTGGTTTTCCTCAGTAACAGTCGTTTTTGTTATCACCTCATCCGGTGCTATCTCTACCAATCTAAATTCAACTTTCTTGTTATTGATATTCAAATAAACAGTTGACTGCCGCGATTTAAGTATCTCGCTGGTGGTACTTCTTGTCTTATTTTCTGAAATATTTGTTTTTTCAACAGCTTTAACCTTCCTAATACCTTGTATTTCAGAAGGTTCTTGAGGCTTTTTTTCCATCACTGCATTCCTGGCTCAACTTATACAAAAAGAAACTCTAAGTTGTATATATGGATAATAACAATTGGCTCTCCTTGAGCTTGTTTGAACTTCATTATTATTACTGAGAGCGTAACCATTAAGTACTCAGTAAAGACGCTACTAAATTGAAATAGGCACTATTATCTTATTGAAATACATAATTATATTAATCAACACTCATATTGTTATGCCGTAAAAACAGAGTACATTCTCACCAATAAAATACGATGATAAAGAAGTCTTTCGTTTTATGTACATTTCTCTAAGTACACAACGATTTCATAGAAGGTTATAATTAAACCTTATAAAATGATTTTATACCGATATGGTATCACCTATCCAGATTAAATCGTTAAATTTGACAAACTAAAACGTATTGCCTTATTTACATTCAAATTCTCTCTCGCTTATTGCCTGACTTGTTGAAGAATATTAATAACTCCAGCCCTATATTCAGTTCAAACTAAAACCATATTGACTCACAATTAGACAGTCACTTTCCTGCTTGTACTGATAATTCACAGCAACAGAGTCTCTCTCACCACAGCCCGCTCCTTTTCCACTTGTATATGACTGTTTTAATCCTTTTTTTATAAATTGTCGTTAATATTTGGAACAAATATCACGTTTTGTGACCCGGACATATACCCAAAGGTGCATAATAAAAATATTAAATTGATGAAGAAAAGCATTAACGAAAAGCAAGAATCTTAATATTTTACCAAGTAGCCCCACCACTCATTTAGCACCTTATATTAAAGCAACTCACGACTATTCTTAGGATGTAATAAGTAATGATTAAACATTAACAGCAGGTGAATGATGTGAAGATGTTCTGAGCTTACACAATGCAATAAGCAAACAACCATTCGGTTTTATGGTTACGATAGTTTATCAACCACACCAGGTAATACAGGCCGAAGATCTTACCTGCCAACATTACTGATTTGACCTCTCCCAAGCTTCATCTGGCTGTCATATTCACTATCGATACTATATCCACACTTTGATTGGTACTAACCTGAACTGAAGGCGATGGATAGTAAAATGCATAGTTTAAACATTGTTCCAAACAACACCCCAGAGACAGCTCAGCAAAGCAGAGCTCAACAACAACCGATGGGGTTTAGTGAATTTAATCACTGTATTGATATTCTATTATCGGGTTTACCCTGTTTTCTAAACTCAACAGTATTATCTTCAGCCAATTGTTGTTCCAGCTCACGTGCCACAAACTCTGGGCTGCTGGTATGCCGCGCCAGCAAACTATAGACAACGGGGATCACCAGCAAGGTAAAAAAGGTCGCAACCAGTATTCCTGTCAATACCACGATACCAATCACCAAACGCGTTTCAGCTCCCGCACCAGAAGCCAGGATCAAGGGAACAGCGCCGGCAGCCGTGGTGATCGCCGTCATCAGAATCGGCCGTAACCGAGCCGCAGAGGCCTCTACAATAGCCTGTTCAAACGTCGTCCCCTGATCGCGCAGCTGATTGGCGAACTCAACAATCAAGATGCCGTTTTTCGCCGCCAGCCCGATCAGCATGATAATTCCGATCTGGGAATATATGTTCAGGCTTTGATCGGTAAAATATAACCCCAGCAATGCCCCGAATGTGGCCAGTGGCACCGTCAGCATGATCACCAACGGGTGAATATAGCTTTCAAACTGTGCTGCCAACACCAGAAAAACCACCACCAACGCCAGGGCAAACACAAACAGTACCGAGGTGCTGGAATCCTGATAATCCTGCGACGCACCTTTGTAGTTTACAACCGCATCGGCTGGCAGGTATTGCCGGACCAGATCATTCAGGTATGCCAGCCCTTCTCCCAGGGTATAGCCTTCTGTCAGATTGGCCTCAATGGTGATCGCTCTTACCCGGTTATAGCGGTTAAGCTGGGGGGCACTGGCAAATTCAGTTACGGTGATCAGACTGGAGAGCGGGATCAGCTCATCACTGCGATCAGAGCGTACATACAAATTACTGAGATCCGCCGCCGTATTTTGTCTTTCGCGCTGTCCCTCAATCACCACGTCATACTCTTCGCCACGCCACTTGTAGGTCGTCACCAGTCGCGAGCCAAGCATCGACTCCAGGGTCTGGCCAATTTCTCGCAGCGACACCCCGAGATCCCCGGCCCGGTCACGATCTATCAGGATCCGCAACTGGGGCTTGGTTTCCTTGTAATCATGATCCACACCGGTCAGCCGCGAATTGACGGCGACTTCATCGAGCAAGATATCCCGCCACTGAGCCAGCTCTTCATAACTGCCGCCCCCCAAAACAAACTGCACCGGTTTGCCGACCCCTCGCCCGAACGGCTGTCGCATCACCGGAAAAGCCCGAACTCCGGCCAAGTCAGACAGACGACGGCGAATGTCACCAATAATAGCCGAGGCCGAGCGCCGCTTGGCCCAGTCTTCAAGCACGACAATGGCAAAGCCGTTGGAAAAATCCTCAATCCGCCCCCATCCTCGCGGGGCACGTACCAGCAGGCGCTTGATTTCGCCGGATGCCACCAGAGGCATTAACCGGTGCTCAATCTCATTCATGTACGGCTGCATGAACTCGTAGCTCGCTCCCTGCGGGCCGTTGATGATGATAAACATCGCTCCCCGATCTTCCCTCGGGGCAAACTCCGACGGGATCCGACTCGCCAGCCAGCCACTGCCGGCCAAGGCCAGCACCATGACCCCGGCAATCAGATAGGGACGCTTGAGCCAGCTATCTAAGACCTGGCGATAAAAGGCGGTGACTGCAGCCAATATACGGCCAACCTTCCTCACCAGCCAAGGTTCATGCTCGACCTTTCGCATGATCTTGGACCCCATCATCGGGCTCAGCGTCAGGGCAACCAGCGACGACAAAATCACGGCAGTACTGATAGCTATCGAGAACTCGCGAAACAGCTTGCCCAGATCGCCTTCCAAAAAGCCCACTGGCAAAAATACCGATACAAGAACCGCCGTTGTCGCAATAATCGCAAAACTCACCTGACGGGCCCCCAGAAATGCGGCTTTAAGCGGCGGTTCTCCCAACTCGATCCGACGATGAATATTCTCCAGCATCACAATCGCATCATCGACGACGATGCCGATAGCCAAAATCAGTGCCAGCAAGGTCAAAAGATTGATGGTAAAACCCAATGCATACAGCACGATAAAGCTACCGATCAATGACACCGGCAAAGTCAGCGCGGGGATCAGCATCGCACGGACGCTGCCGAGGAAGAGATAAATCACCAAGACCACCAGCAACAGGGCAATACACAGGGTTTTATACACTTCGTCTATCGAGGCCTGGATAAATACCGATGAATCATAGGATCGCTTGATTTCCATCCCCTCGGGCAGGGTAGGATTGAGCCTGTCGACCAGTTCATTGACAGCCTTGGCCACCTGCAGGGTATTCGCGGTCGATTGCCGGTTTATCCCCAGCCCGATCATGTCCTGGGTGTTACCGCGAAAGGTGATACGCTCCTCTTCGGCGGCCAGATCAACCCGCGCGACGTCACCGAGACGGATCAGGTAACCATCAGACCCGGCCCCTACCACCAACTTGGCAAAGTCTTCCGGCGCCACGAAACTGCGCTGGGTACGGATAGAAAACTGCCGGCTCTGCGATTCAAGGGAACCTGCCGGCAGCTCGACATTATCGGCCCTCAGGGCATCTTCGATGTCTGCCACGGTCAAGCCTCTGGCCGCCAGCTTCTGCCGGTCGAGCCAGATCCGCAAGGCATATTCCTTGCCGCCGCCAATCCGGATATTGGCCACACCGTCGATCACTGAGAAGCGATCGACAAGGTAGCGCCGGGCGTAGTCGGTCAGCTCCAGGGTTCCCATCCGGTCGGAAACAAGATTCAGCCACATGATCACTTCCGAGCTCCCCGCCGCTTTTTGTACTTCCGGCGGCTCGGCCTCTTCCGGCAGATTGTTCAGGATCCCCGAGATCCGATCCCGGACGTCATTGGCCGCCGCATCGATATCGCGACCAATTCCAAACTCCAGGGTGACCGTCGATCGACCGTCGCGGCTTTGCGAGCTGATATTTCGGATCCCTTCCAGGCCGGAGATCCTGTCTTCCACCAGCTGGGTAATACTGGTTTCGACAATCGCTGCCGACGCCCCGCGATAGTTGGTCGAGACAGTAACAATAGGCGGATCGATATTGGGGTACTCGCGCAGCGGCAGCTTGTCATAGGCCACCAGGCCGAAGGTGATCAGCAACAGGCTGATCACCGAGCCAAACACCGGCCGTTTGACCGATATATCCGTCAGCAACATCAGCCCGCCTCCTGGTAGCTAAACCGCTCGCTGGTGCGGGGCTCGACAACCTGGCCCGGCCTCACCCGCTGGATGCCCCGGGTGATAATTTGCTCGCCCTCTGCCACGCCCCCGAGAATCTCGGCTTCCCCCCGGCTGCGAAAGCCGATATCAACCTGGCGCTGTTCAACGACATTGTCACTGTTGACGACAAATACATAATTATGACGTTGACGGGGCACCAAGGCCTCTTCCGGCACCACCAGCCCCAGTCTCTTCTCGACAATCAGACTCAGGGTCATGAGCATTCCGGGGCGGAGCATTAAATCAGGGTTGTTAATTTCGGCCCGCACGACAATCGCCCGCGTCAGCGGGTTAACCCGGCTGTCGATGCCCGTTACGCGACCGGCAAACTGGCGCTTGGGAAACGCAGCAACCTGTCCCTCGATGTCCGATCCCAGCCGCAGTTGACCGATAAACTGCTCCGGAACCGTAAAATCAAGCTTCACCTTGGCCAGATCATCGAGTGTCGTGATCACCGTTCCGGGTGTTAACAGCGCTCCGGGGCTGATCTGGCGAAACCCCAGCACCCCGGCAAACGGGGCCTGAATAAATCGGGCATCCAGCTCAGCCTGATTCTGCGCCAGCACCGCGCGGGCGATCTCGATATCGGTATAGAGCTTATCCAGCTCGGAGCTGGCAATCGTATTGCTCCTGACCAGCCCTTCAATCCGTTTATACTCGCGCTGCTGCTCTTTCAGGTTGGCCTTGGCAGCACGCACCTTGGCCTTCTGCTCCCCCGATCTCAGGGTGATCAGCAAATCACCGGCACTCACCAGTTGACCGTCACGAAAGTGAACCTGCTCAACTTTCTCGGTAACCTTTGCCGACAGGACCACCGACTCACGGGACTTTATCGTCCCCAGCGCCTCGACTTCGCGCCGGACACTCTGGCGGCTCACCACCGCCACCACAACACTCGGCGTACCGCCACCTCGCGATGCCGAAGGCCCCTGGCTGCGTCCCTGTTCCTTATACCAAACCCCGGCCATCAGGCCGGCCAGCAATATCATGCCGATGATCAATGTTGTTTTCATGGTCCCTGCCTGAAAAAAGGAGTACCTGCGCCACCGTACCCCCAGCCTGATTGGTAGTTGTTTTTTAAGTATAGTGCGGTGATAACTAACTGATATCACTAAACAGGAAACAGACGAACACCCGTTTTTCCGCCCTTGAATCCATCGTTTTCCAATCCGGGCATCATTCTTTTGCCGAGCATAACGCTACAATGCAGACACAATGAATCAGTCGCTATATTTTCTATGCACCCTCGCCAAGCATTGACCAAGGCCATTTGGCACGCATTTGTCTCACAGCCGTCTGTCGAGGCCAGCCTTCCCGATATTGATCCGCATTTACAGCAGGTCTGGGCACGATGCCGCCGCCAGCAACGCCATGATCACTGGCCAAGGCCTCACCGTGCCAAGGGGGTCACCTTCGATTCGATTCTGAAAAGCAAAGCAGCTTTGATGAATGTTGCCGTACCGGCGATAGAAGATATTTACGAATACCTGGAAAACGACAGCTGCGCCTTGCTGATCTGCGACGAAACCGGCTGTACCCTCTACAGCTGTGCGACTGACGATATGCAGCATAAACTCCATGAGCTCGGGATTCAGGAGGGTAGTTACTGGCGGGAAGGTATTATCGGCAACAACGCGGTCTCCAGTGCCAGGCACCTTGCCAAGGCCACTCAGACCATCGGCTATGAACATTTCAAGCAGGCACTGCACGACTTTGCCGTCTATGCCGCCCCGGTGTTTGACGGTAACGGCTCGGCGCAGGGCTGTATTGCCCTGGTGTTGCCGGCCGAGAAAGCAAGTGTGTCTGCTCTGGGTCTGATCCACTCTGCCGCCCGCGACATTGCCAGCCAGATGCGCGCCGACAATATGCTGACGGAATCAAACCAGCACCTGTCCGAGGTACATGTTCTGCTGGAAGGTGTGGCAGAAGGTGTGCTGGCCTGGTACCCCAACGGAAAAATCCATTACCTGAACCGCAAGGGACGCGAGTTGCTAGGGCTGGGTGCCGGGGAGTCAGGCAGGGATATCAGCACCGTGATGACACTGCCGCAGAGCATCCAGCAAGCCATCAGGCGCGGCAAAGGGGTTGATATGGTTGAAACCACCATCGAGTGCAAGGGCAAGCTGATCCCCCTGGTGGTATCGCTCAAAATTGTCAAAAATGATCAGAATGAAACCCACTGCTACATTGCCCTGCTCTACCCGCTCAAACATATTCGAGATCTGATCCATCACCACGCCGGCAACCGCGCAAGGCTGACATTCGACGATATCATCGGAGTATCTGACGCCATGCAACGGACAATACGCCAGGCTCGCCATGCGGCCAGAGGGCGCGGCCCCGTTCTGCTTCACGGCGAGGATGGGCTAGGGAAAAGCCATCTTGCCCAGGCCATTCACAACGCCAGCGACAGGCAGGATCAGCCATTTATCGCCATCAACTGTCAGGCTATCCCCAAGGAACTGATGGCCACGGAGTTTTTGGGCGCCATACAGGAAGGAGACAGTGCCGCGGCATCGAAATTCGAACTGGCCCACGGCGGTACCCTGTTTCTCGATCAGGTGGAGTGCCTGTCTGCCGAGGTACAGGCCGCCCTGCTTCACTTGCTAAAGACCGGTCTGCTCAACCGGATGAACGGCAATATTGTGTCGATCGACGTCCGTATTATTGCCTCGTCGACCATCGATCTCGCCCAGGCTGTCACGGAAAAACATTTCCGCGCCCAATTACTCTTGGAACTCCAGACGTTTGATATTCCGGTCCCGCCACTCAGAGAACGTCGGGAAGATGTGGCGGCGCTGGTGGAAAGAAACCTCATGCTTCTCACGGCCGAGAAAAAACACCCTTTACATGCCGGTCCGGACGCCATGTCGTATCTGGAGAACTACCGCTGGCCCGGTAACCACCGTGAACTTCGCAATGTTATCGAACGAGCCGCCAACTTTGCCCAAGGCACGCTCATTGAGGCCGGCGATCTGCCCGACAGCATCCTGCTAGCAACGGTACAAGTCACCGACAATGCGCAGCCGCAATCTTCCAATAATCTGGCAGATGCAGAGCGAAATACAATTATCCGCTCTGCCATCCTCTGCCGTGGAACGATCAGCAAGATGTGCGACGACCTTCAGATCAGCAGAACCACGCTATGGCGCAAGCTGAAACACTACGGCCTCGAGATGAGTGATTACAAGTAGCACATATACCCATGCTGCCTCAAGATGCTAATTTCAGCACCTTGAGGTAACTTGGGTATAATTACAGCAATGCCATGACTTGTTTCAAGGTAGAGGCACCGAGCACCTCTTGTGCCTGCATCCTGGCCGATTTGCTCTCTGTCGCCCTGACTGCCTGCTTGACCGCCGCAATCCGGATCGGGCTCATACTCAGCTCATTTACCCCCATGCCGAGCAACACCTCAGTCAGCTTAGGATCGCCAGCCATCTCGCCACAGATCCCGACAGAGATCCCCGCCTCGCGGGCGGCCTGAGCAGTCTGCTCAATCATGCGCAATACCGCTGGCTGAGCGGCTGAAACCAGATAGGAGACCCTGTCGTTGCCCCTGTCCGCCGCCATCACATACTGGGTAAGATCATTGGTGCCGATACTGAAAAAGCTCACTTCCTCAGCCAGCTGCCTGGCATTGGCCACCGCCGCCGGTACCTCGATCATAATACCGATTTTCGGCATCACAGCCGGGATCCCACTATGCTGCAGGGCCTCGTAACAGCTATTGAGCAGATACTTAGCTTGGTTCAGCTCCTCCATCGTTGCCACCATGGGGAACATGACCTGCAAGTTGGAACACTTGGCCCGGGCCCGTAACAGAGCATTAAGCTGTAGCCTGAACACGTCGACATTCTGCAGACACAGGCGCAAACCACGGCAACCGAGGTACGGGTTTTCCTCTTCTCCCTGCTGCATGTAAGTCAATGGTTTGTCGCCACCAATATCCAGAGTGCGGATAATGACGGGCTTGTCGCCAAATGTCTCTGCAATCTGGCAGTAGGTTTCAAACTGGCTCTGTTCCGAAGGCGGCTGATCGCTGCCCATAAAAATGAACTCGCTGCGCACCAACCCAACCCCTTCGGCACCAAGCGCTATTGCCTGCTCGGCCTCCTCCTGACTGGCCAGGTTGGCATAAATATCGATTGTCCTACCATCCTGTGTCGTTGCCTTTTCCATGGTCTTCGCCATGGCCAGCTCCCCCTGAGTCTCAAACTCGTCCTGCTCACGGCGTGCTTTTTCAAGCCGTTGCGCCGTTGGGGTCAGCCACACCTCGCCGCTGCCGCCGCGAAGAACGGCCACCTGACCTCCCTGGCTTTGGGCCATAATTCCCGACAGCCCGACAACCGCAGGAATACCGAGAGAGCGAGCCAGAATCGCCGAATGCGAGGTACTTCCTCCCTGCTCGAGGATAATGCCTTTTACCATCGCCGGATCCAAACGGGCTGTATCTGAGGGCGACAAATCGGTTGCGACCAGGATCACCGGCTCGGAAAGCTCGATGGGTTGCTCGCCTTCACCGGTCAGCAGCCCCATCACCCGGCGGCCGACGTCATAGACATCATTGGCCCGCGCCTGCATATAGTCACTGGAGGAATCTTTATAGGCCTGCGCGGTTTGCTCGATAAGCTGGGACCAGGCAATTTCCACATTAACCGCTTCTTTGAGCCGCTGCCGTATCGTGTCCACCAGCTCGGGATCGGTCAAAATCTGGCTATGGGCGGTAAAAATATCACTATCCGACTGCGATCCTTTTTCTGCCGTCTGCTCGGCAAGCTCTGCCAAGGTCTGCAGGGCCGCACCACTGGCTTCGGAAAACAGCGCCCACTCACGCCCGTAGCCAAGATAATCACGCTCACGGGCTTTGGGCATGCTGACTTTGTAGTGCCAAACCGGTGCTATCGCGATCCCCTCGGAGGCACCAATTGCATTCAGGCGACCATCCTGGTGACGACTCACTTGCACTTTGGCTGTTTTTGTCGGCAGCCGGTCGGCCTGGACATCAGGTTTGTCTATCGACTCGTTGAAATGGTTTTCCGCCAGAGACACAAAAGCCTGCAGAGCCTGTTGAGCCTCATTGCCACTGACAATGCAGGTCAGACTATCGCCTTGTTCTACGCCAAGCAGCGCAATACTGTTTATGCTCCTCGCACTCACCCGCTTGCCGTGACACTCAAGCCAGACCTGGGCATCATAGGGACTGACAGCACCAACAATGGCAGAGGCTGGTCTGGCATGGATCCCGTGAGGGTTTCTCACCCGCCACTCGAAAGCCACCTCTTCTTCGGTTGCAGATTGAGGTAACGGCTCGCCGCTCTGCTCACCACCCTTGCCGGGAAGGTGGGCCGTCTGCTCCAGCAAGGTGTATTTCGCCACCAGCGCATTATGTGCTTCACTGCTCACCTCTTCCAGAGACATCCCAGCTGCGGCAGCCACACAAGCAGACATACAGCCTTCTATCAACGGTGCCGCACAGACATGAACGTTGGCCGCCTGCTCGCTATCAAGCAACTCCAGGGCGGTATCGGTGCTTAGGATCGCGCTGCCCATATCCACCAGTACCAATACACCTTGTGGTGTATAAACTTCTTCGATAGCCATCATCACGGCGATAGCATCAGTGCCGATTGGGTTGTCGGGATCATCCACCCCTGCCGCGACGGCGATCTTGATCTTGCCCTGAGTCATTTGGGATGCCAGGGCATGAACACCTTTGGCCAAGTCCGGGCTGTGGGAAACAATTACAATACTGACCATAATCTAACCTTAACTGAGGTGGCCTGATGCCACCTCGAACCGCAAAGAAACGCGACTATTGCACAGCGGCACTGCGCAATGCCGAGAAGAGCAAATAGGTGGATGTCGCCCCCGGATCCTGATGTCCGATCGAGCGCTCGCCTAAATAACTTGCCCGCCCTTTTTTCGCCTGCAGCGGGATCGTGCCCTTCATCGCCTTTTCCGCTTTGGCTACTGCCCTGTCAAGAGCATCAGAAAGACTGGCTTCCTGATCCTGGTTCAGGCTGACAAGAATTCCGTTCCAGGTATCGACCATGGTTTTGTCGCCAACTTCAGCCTTACCACGCTGGACAATCCCGTCGACCCCGTTCTGGAGCATCTGGGTCAGCTCTGCCAGGTTAAGTTCCTCTTTAGCCATCACGCTGGTTGCACTGCGAATAAAGAAAGTACCGTATAACGGGCCACTCGCTCCTCCGATACTCGACAGCAATGTCATGCCTGTCGTTTTCATGATTGTGCCGATGTCCTTGTCGGCGACACCGGGTAGCTTCTCCTGCACTTTCTGAAAGCCACGGTTCATATTGAGGCCATGATCCGCATCGCCGATTTCACGGTCGAGATCTGTCAAAAAGTCTTGCTGTTCCTTGAAGATCTCAGCTGACAATTCGAGCCACCGGACAACCTGTTGTTTGCTAATTGTTATCATGTTCATCTCCACACTTAGCAGCCCCAGCGCATCGCTGGTGTATTAACCGGCATGTCGTACAGCGACAGCATCTCGTCATCGACTTTCAGCAGGGTAATCGACAAGCCCTGCATATCCAGCGACGTACAGTAGCTGCCGATCAGGTTGCGCTCGATAGTAATATTCAACGGCTCGAGGATTTCCGCCACCTTGCGGTACACCATATACAGCTCGGACTGAGGGGTCGCTCCCAGGTTGTTGACCAGCACAATCACCCGGTCACCGGCCTGAAGAGGCTCCGTCACCCAGGACTCGTCCTGCCACTCGCCACTGTCATTGTGCCAGCGGCGCACGGTACGCTCATAGGGCTGGTTATCCAGGATCTCACTCATCATATCGCCGGTGATGGTATCGCCGTCGGTAAATGCTCGTCGCTCGATGCCCGGCTCGCCGTGGATCCCGACCCCAAATTCAATTTCCTTTTCATCCAGCTCGAAGCTAGGTTTCCCTGCAGCCGGTACTGTACATGCCGAAAGCGCAACACCCAAAGAGCGACCACGGTTGGCAATCTTCTTCGCCAGCCCGCTGATTCTATCCAGGTCGTAACCTTCCTCGGCAGCCGCCCCGAGGATCTTCTCGGCCAGTACCGTTGTCGCCACACCGCGGCGTCCGGCGGTATACAAACTGTCTTTCACCGCAACATCGTCATCAATCAGGGTCGCCTGTACCTTGGTTCCCTCGGCATGGAGCAGCTCGACCGCGGTTTCAAAATTCAGTACATCGCCGGTATAGTTCTTGACCAGAAACAGTACCCCTTCGCCAGCATCGACTTTCTGACCGCACTCATACATCTGATCAGGTGTCGGCGAGGTAAACATTTCCCCCGGGCAGGCGCCATCCAGCATTCCTTTGCCGACAAAACCACCGTGCATCGGCTCGTGGCCGCTTCCCCCGCCAGATACCAGGGCAACCTTGGCTGCCTTGCGCTCGCCGCGGACGATATACATAGGATCCAGGCTCACCTCGAGTTCAGGATGAGCTTTGGCAACACCTTGCAGTTGCTCCTTAACCACGTTATCGACTTGGTTAATCATCTTTTTCATCGTTCTATCCTTATTAATCTGGCGGGGTAATGTTGAATCTGATGGTATGTCAGCCACAGAGGGGATGTTACTTAACCCCATTTGTTTCAATTTGGAACACCGCTTCTCTCTGCGCCGTTTCATTATGAAACATTACTGATATTCAATATGTTGAACCTTGAACTTCATCATGTTTTTCAACAGGAGACAGAACGGCGATAACGTCGCAATTAGCGGATTTGAGGGAAGTATTCAGCAGACTGATCTGTGAATTTGCAGGCGGGTTCACAAACAATCGACATTTCGCCACTGGGGCAGCAGAAAAGCAAAAAAAAAGCGAGCCGGTGTAGGCTCGCAAAAACTCATATATTGCTTTTCGAAAGGGTGGGTTGATGAAAAAGTCCCGACATCCATGCCGGGAAACTTCATCTCTATCTTCGAAAGGGACAAAGGTTATATCAGGGTCTATTTTGCCCGGTTAAGCAGGTTAAATGTCAGTGAATTGTCAAAATATCCATTTAATTGAGTTAATTAAAGGAACTCCCCACTGACAGATAGACGGAGTTCTCTCCGGCTTCAGCCTGGCCGTAACCCAGATACAGCGGCCCCACTAGCGAGTCGACAGCAAGAAAGACACTCGCCGCCCCGATACTGCTCTCCCAGCTAATATCACTGCTGTCATCCCATACCCCACCGCGCTCGATGGAGCCGCCGATATAAACGGGGGCCGAAAATGCACCGAAATCATTATCCAGCAGGCGATAACGGTAGTTAAGCGCACCAAACAGGCGATAGCGACCGTTAAGCTCATAGCGATGGAAACCAGACAGATTAAACAGCCCGCCGAGATCCTGAACGTAAATCGGAATAAGCTCATCGGACTCCGAGCCGCCGGCCTTGAAAGTTGTCACCAGGGTATGACGCTGGTAGTTAAAGGGCTTAACCATCAAGGCATCATAGTAGATATTTTCCCCGTCGATAGACGGCTCGTTATTGAGCGTACTGCGGCTAAATCCGAGGCCCACCTCCGCTTCAAGCAAGAAACCCTCGGTCGGGAAGTAGAAATTATTCAGGTCGTCATAGACAAACGACAGGTAGGGTCCGTGGGCGGTATAGTCCTGCTTGTCATTGTCGCCATTTATCTCTTTCGCCTCACCGCTGATCCCGTTATAGCCCAATGCAATCGCGCTCCATGGGCGTATATTCCAGCCAATTTCTGCAAAGCCTGTAACTTGCAGATACTCGGCATCAATCACGGTCAGATCCTCACGCCCAATCTGCCGTCTCTGCTCCTCCGACAGATTAAACTCACGGTTCTCACGGTTCCAGCCAAGTCCGAATGACGTGAAATGTTTTTTCTGATAATCCAGCGGGAAATACAATTCGGTGCTAATCTTCTTCCAGCTCCCGAGCAACCAGTCAAACTGCCACTCGCCGCCCTTGTCGGTTAAATCGGTATAGATGTACTGCGCCCCAAAGGCGAAATCCGACCGGTTGGCAAAGTCATCTTCGAAGGAAAACTTGAAATTCAAGTAGCCCGGTCCCCATGATTTCTCGCTCACATTGACGGCCAGGACATTCTCATCGTCTTGTTGTTTAATCTGATAGGTGATCCGGGCAAAGATGTCCTGGGCATTGAGTCTGTTCACAGCCAGCTCAAGTTCATCGTTGGAAATGACCCGGCCAACTTCCAGGTCCAGCAAGGCAATTAACGCCTGATCCGAGCGCAAGGTATGATTCTCAATCTCGATCCTGTCGATATAATAAGCCGTACTGGCGCTGACCTGACTGCGGCGATCATACTTACGTTTCTCGTAGGCCCGGTAATCCTCCGGCGAGAGCTGATAACGACGCAGCTTGGGCAAAGCCTCTAGGGCAACTTTTCTTCCTGCGATATAAGCCTGCTCCATCTTGTCGAAGTCTGGGGCGAGCATAAATGAAACCTCGGGCGCAAGGTATACGTCATCCGGCTTCATCAGCGACTTTTGCTGATCCGCACTGCTGTTGGTCATGAAAGTCGTCAGCTGGGCAATGATATTCAGTGCACTATCGAGCTCTCCTTCCTCAAACAGGGCATCGCGCAAATCAACGGCAATGATCGCATCGGCACCAAGCTGCTGGGCCGCATCTACCGGCATGTTGTTAACCACACCGCCATCAACCAGCAGGTGGTTCTGCCAGATAACCGGCTTCAGGGCACCCGGCACCGTCATAGATGCCTGCATCGCTGCGGCCAGGTGACCACTGTCGATCATCACCGGTTTCACTTTTGCAATATCGGTCGCAACTGCTCGGTAGGGTATGGCGAGATCATCGAAGCTGGCCAATTCCGGCAGATTATCAGTCAGGGTACGCAGCAGTACTGCCATCCCCTGCCCCTGAAACGCGCCGGGCCTGGCCTGGAACTCACCGTCAAGACTTAAGCCGATATCGGCATAAATCTGGTAATCATCACTCTGCTTTTTGCGCCTAAGGATCAAATCGTTGCGGCTGGCACGGTCTTCGTAACCACGAAGCCAGTCGGCGGCAAGGGTGCGGTTTTTTATCTCTTCGGCAGACAAACCCATCGCGTACATACCGCCGACATAGGCGCCCATACTGGTACCGGTGATCACATCGACCGGGATACGGTTTTCTTCGAGCACAGCCAGCACCCCAATATGGGCCGCCCCTTTTGCCCCGCCCCCGCTGAGCACCAATCCGACCTTCTCCCTTTCGCTGATGGCTGAAGCTTGAACAGGCGTACAAAGTAACGTCAGGCAAATGAGCCCCAACCCACTGCAGATCCTTCTCGTCAATGACATGATGAGCCCTTTGTTAATATCTAAATAAATTGTTACAAGGTTAAAGCTACCCTCACAGTACGATATTCGCAACGGCCAAAAATCTGCTTTGTTAACACTGTCTTATTACACATAAAGTATAATTGGCAGGATCAAAAAAGCCGGAAAAGCGAATTGCTTTTCCGGCTTTCAAATCAGTCTCTAAAGTGACCGGTTATCCTCTAGCTAACGAGTTAGCCTCTGTCATAAACAGGCACTTTCTGAATAGTCTTTTAGCCCAACTTCAAGCGCGTAGTACCTGTACAGTTCCCACGCGAGTCGGTCAATAAATTTACAGTGTAAATGTTATACAGACTCTATCGAGGGACATTAAACCCCTCTTGCCATATCATCCAGCGCCTTGATGACCTGCTCATTGATATGACCTTCCTGCACAAACTTACAAACCTTACGCCGTACGGCAAGACCGGAAATCAGCTTTTCGATAGAAAGATGATTTTCCTCCTGCTGGCTGTTGTACAGCTCAATGGTCTTGCTGAGGGTCTCGTAGGTAATGGCTTCCTGACCCACCCGAAGCCAATCGAGCTTCTCTAACAAGCTGTGGCACTCCTCAGTGATTGAAGCTGCAGAGTGCCCCGTCATAGCAGATAAAGCCGTTATACTGCGTTGTAGAGCCTCTGGGGAGGTATATTTGGACAGAGTAATGGTCAACTCATCCGCATTGATCTCAACCAAGTGCTTCCTCAGCTTCACTCTGCGGCCCAAACGGCCCTTAGTTCGTCCCTCTTTGCGCTGGATCGGCTCGAACTCACCGTCG
The DNA here is from genome assembly GCF_050336885.1 of Photobacterium kasasachensis. NCBI lineage: Bacteria > Pseudomonadati > Pseudomonadota > Gammaproteobacteria > Vibrionales > Vibrionaceae > Photobacterium > Photobacterium kasasachensis. Next base: position 749,814 of record NZ_JAKJSH010000004.1, on the reverse strand, counting down.
ATGATCTCGGAAAGCTGATCAAGCTCCTGCTTGGGCATAATTTCATTGCGCAGCGGGTTTGGCATCGTCGGCGCCATCGAGCGCTTGCCTTCATTGGTGGTTTTAGCCCGTGAATAACGGATCACCTCATCGGCATCGCACTTAATGTCAATCTGATAATCACAGTAGCGCTTATCCTGATCCTCCGGGGTGATCGTCAGGTGGTAACCCCACAGATTGACGGCAAAGATATCATCGGTGATCTTGCCTTCAGCCAGTTTTCGTAGCTCGCGGATCAGATCTGACGAGAAACGGCGCCATTCAATATTGCGAGCCAGTTTCTGATTGAGCTCGCTAAGCAGCATCGAGTCGTTGACCCGACGGGACATACGGCTCCGGAAAAAAGTATAGAGCTGGAAAACCAACGTATGCTGGCGCAGGATCTCCGGCGGGAAGAGGAAAAAGTAATCACGAGTTAACAACTCGTCGAAGAACGACGGTTCCCAGACCAGGATATACAGATTGGGCTTGATCCGGATCTCGCCGTCATCACCTTCCTGAGGTGCTTCTTCCGAAGCCGTGATCGTTCTGGCCAGAAAGCGGAAACGATCACTCTTGAAGCCTTCTGGCATGTTCTCACTGAGCCAGCGACCGGTAAGCTCATGCAACTGGAAATCGGTAAATTCAATCCGGTCAATACTCTCTCGGATCGAGTCACGTGCCGGTCCGCTGTCTTTCTTGCCACGAAGAGCCAGAATATCCGTAATATAAATCGGGGTCTTGTTGCCCATATGGCGGGACTGGATCTCATAGTCAGGCAAATGGTGATCATGGTACTGCACTGTCAACGTAAACAGGGCAAACAAGGTCATCAGATCATCAACCGTCATGATCGATTTTGAGGATCGTGTCTCGATGATCGCTTTGGTGCCACTGATCGCAACCATCGATTTCTGATAACTCTTCTTGGTTCTCGGCGGTGCCAGTGCCTGATCAATGATCCCGGCCCAACTGGTTGGCGAAACAACTATTTGGTCGGCTTCATCAGGCATGGTTGGGGGGGTTCCCAGGCCGTATTCGTTCAACAGGCGTCGGTTAACATGGTTTTGCGCCAATGCTTTGGAGCGCTTCTGCTTCTCCTGAGCCTTGCTTTGCTCTGAGTTCAGGCTACCTGTACCAAGCTGAGATATCAGCAAAGCCGGATTCAGAAAGTGGTGCAGCATGGTTTTCCCGGCCAGGCCTTCTTCAAAACGTACGGGTTGCTGACTGAATAAACCAATATTAACAGCAGCCCGCAAACGCTGTTGAATGGCTGCACGTGTTAGCTGTCCTTCAGTCGCTTCTACCAGCTCTGTGGTTGAAACCATACCGTCCTGGCTTGATAGGCCGCGAAGAGAAATTAAGTTAAGCAGTTCAATAATACTTTTCGTCACACCTTTGAAGTGCTGGTACTGAGGTAACCAGTCTACAAGGGCAGAAGGTATTGCGAACAGGTGGCCATCTTTGTGGGATCGTGGCGCTGAGATCAAAATCTTTTCGACGGTTTTATTATCGTTGTTACCAGGGGCTTTCATTTGTCATTAGCCGTAGAAGCATCATCTTTCCGGAAAGATTAATAGAAAAAGATCAAGAAATAAAGCTCTTTTTATTGAATTAGTTAAATACTGATCTTTTTGTTTAAAGTGATCTTATTGATATTCTGATCTTATGATCCGGTGAAAAATACGAGCGTAAGTGACTGATTAAATACAGATTTTAAAAGTACACATACGGAAAGATGATCAACATATTGTCGGAACGCTGATCATAACTCATCAGAAACGATGATCATAGAGCCTCAGGAAAGATGATCATCAGGAGCTCGTAACAATGATCATCACGATTTTGAAACGATGATCATGATATTAAAACAGGTTATCCACAGCTTTATTCAGGGTAGATCCTCTTCGGCGGTATTTATTCACGTTATCAGAGAAGAATTGCTCCGGAAAAATGATCATAGCGGTGTAGTTTCAAGCTGGGATCTTGCCGCAGCTTCGCTTGTTGGCGGTTAATTAACCAGTATTCAACTCACACTCACCGTAATTTAGAGGTCAATCTTCATGTGTCCGTGTTCGGATCGATGATCAAGTTATAGGTTCTGTATTTCAACTTATTGTCTAAACATCACTTGCCTACCGTATATTACCTGCTTTAGGGGCGGAAAGTTGGCATTAGGCCTGTTGCAATCTGCACTCACCGTAAATTAGCACTAAATGTTCATGCTTCCGGAAGCTTCTATTTGCCGGCAAGGATGTTGATCTTCATCTTGATCATTTTTCCGTTGTTCTCGATGTGATCAGGCTCTTTGAGATGAAGGGTTTTACATGGATTACTGCCTTGATCATCGTTTCAGATCGGGGCTACTTTACTGGAAGAATGATCAAGTTGCATTGGCGGATTGTTGTTCAGTTCCAAGGACTAAGCGGTTTTCATCGTTTTCAGCCTGATTTTGGCGATTTCTATTTTTCCATACTGAAACTTGGCTATTGTATGTTGTGATCAAAGCGATAGCTAAGATTGAAATAACACTGGCCGTAAATTGAACAGATAATTTCACGCTTCCGGAGACACTGGGCCTGATTTACAATTTACATTGTAAAATAGTGACGCTGTAACAGTTTTATGTAATTGTTCTTTCCGTGTTATTGTCCTCGAAAAAGTGGCATTTAAATCGATATAGAAGTGCGGTTTTTTGCTCGCTTAGCTTATTTTCAGTTGAGAACAATATCACACTAGTATGTTCAGCTTTTTATTGTATGGATTGGGTTTTGCTGTACAATGAGTGCCAAAACTAATAATGGCGAACAATAACAATGAATAGGGAACAGACGATTCAAAACTTGCTCAATATTGCAGAGCAAACCAAGCAGGTACAAGCAGACCGGATCGAGATCGTTTTAGAAGAACGTCGTGAAGAGCTTTTCCCGCCGATGTCCAAAGCGTTGATGGAAACACGCTCTGGCCTCACCCGCCGTAAGCTCGATGATGCCATTTCCCGGGTAGAGGCAACGGGCCATCAGTTTACCAAGAACAATGCCAATCATTATTCCATTACGCTTGAAGAAGCGCATCAGCTTATGGATGCAGCCAAAAAGCCGGCATTCCATGAGCGAGAAGGTGCTGGTCGAAAGCCCTGGATTGTTAATGTTCAAAATCAGAAAGGGGGCACAGGCAAGTCGATGACGGCGGTGCACCTGGCAGCCTGCCTGGCGCTTGATCTTGATAAGCGTTATCGCATCTGTCTTATTGACCTTGATCCGCAGGGCTCTCTGCGTTTGTTCCTCAACCCGCAGATCAGTGTCGGTGAGCAGGAAACTATCTATTCGGCGGTTGATGTGATGCTGGGTAATGTGCCTGAAGGTCAGGAAATGGATAAGGATTTCCTGTTGGACAATGTGGTAATGCCTACCCAGTATCCGAACCTGAAAACCATTGCGGCGTTTCCTGAAGATGCGATGTTCAATGCCGATGCATGGCAGGACTTGGCGGTAAACCAGGATTTGGATATTGTCAGATTGCTCAAGGAGCGGGTCATCGATCCGATTGCCGAGGAGTTTGACATTATTATGATTGATACCGGTCCGCACATTGATCCCTTGGTCTGGAATGCCATGTATGCCTCGAATGCGCTGATCATTCCTTGTGCGGCCAAGCGCCTTGACTGGGCGTCTACTGTTAACTTTTTCCAGCATTTACCGACTGTTTACGAGATGTTCCCGGAAGAATGGCATGGCCTTGAATTCATACGCCTGATGCCGACCATGTTCGAGGATGACAACAAGAAACAGGTCTCGGTATTGACGGAAATGAACTATCTACTGCGTGACCAGGTGATGATGGCTACTGTACCTCGTAGCCGTGCCTTCGAGACCTGTGCGGATACCTACAGTACCGTGTTTGATCTGACCGCAGCAGAATTTGAAGGCGGTAAGAAAACCTTGTCGACCGCCCAGGATGCAATTCAGCGAGTCGGGCTCGAGTTAGAGCGCGTCATGCATAGTCACTGGGCGAATTTGAATCAGGAGTAACATAGCAGATGGCAATTAAAACCAAAGATCTGAATGCTCGTCTGTTCGGTAAAGCGGATAAACGCCGTGCGACGAACGTCAACGAAGCGCAGAAAGCGGCTCGCGACAAAGCTTCTGTCATTGAGCTGGCTGTTGCCGGTGAAGATACCGTTGCGTTTGAGTTGGTGAAAATCAATGCCGGCGAGGTGGAATCAACCACCCAGGTATTTGCTGAAAATGCACGTGAGCAGGCGTTTTTGAACGAACACGCCCTGGCTGATATTTTGACCACACTCAAGGATCGAGGCCAGCAATATCCCGCGGTCGGGCGCTGGTTAGACAATGGCAATATCGAGGTGCTTGATGGTAGCCGCCGTCGTATGTCCTGTATTCTGGCCGGCAAGGATTTCTTAATCTATGTCGCCAGGGGGATCAATGGCGAGCATGCCAAATTTTTGTCCGATGTGGCAAATGCCCACAAACCCCTGTCGTTGTATGAACGTGGCAAGGAGATGCAGCTGTTGCTGACGTCGGGTAAAGTCGCCGATCAGAAAGAACTGGCGAAGTATTGTCAGTGCAGTGAGGCTTTGGTCAGCGGTGCGTTGAAGGCAGCGAGTCTGCCAATGGAGCTGCTAATGGCCTACCCGAGTGTCGGCGAGTTGGGTCGACCAACTATCGTTAAACTGCACCGTATGTTTTTTGGCTTGAATGACGGACAGCGTGATCAGCTGGTGAGCAAGCTAACAGTCGGGGACGAGGCGATTTGGAAAACCATCGATGCTCAGGGTATTACGCGTATTACCCGCGAAGTGACGATGTTGCTTGAACAGATCAGTGATGAGCTGCAGCCGAAAGTTGAGATTGAAAAGCCCAAGGCGCAGGAGTTGATCAAGGGGAAAGTCAGCTTTACTCGTGATGGCGACAAACTGCAGCTTAAGTTTAAGAAGCTAAGCGAGAAACAGGCCGATGATATCCTGGCCTACCTCTCGGACTATCTGAAATAATCGTTATTTCAGATCTTATATATTTATCTAAAACCACGCCTAGCGTGGTTTTTTATTCCAGGCTAGGTGACTGGTTCGCTGTTGCGCATTACCCTCGCCGCCGTTATCACCGGCATGCTATGATCGCTGGGTGAGTAACCGTTGAGTGTTGTAATGTCCGATCTTATCCATTTTTGTCACGCCCTTAGCGAGAACGCCAAGCAGGCCAATATCCGTTATCTAGTCGTTGTTGAAGGCGATGCTGGCTGGACCAATGAACTGGTTGGTGCATTTCTTCGTCGCTACCAGCATCCCTTGTGGGCTGGTGAATCATCACCCGAACATATTCCTTCCGTCAGATTAAAGAAGGCCAAACAGTTTCTTGGCCGTGAATGCGACTGTCTGATCTTCAATGCCGAACACGCCTTTGACGCCGAGGCGCTTGGTGCGCTGTCGGGAACAGTCACAGGTGGTGGTGTGTTGCTGTTGCTGGCACCGAGCACTTGGTTTCGGCAAACCGATGAGCAGTCACCGTTTATCCGCCGCTTGATTGGGTTGCTCTCTCTACCTGATATTATTCAACTGCGCCAAGGCTTGCCTTTGCCGCCATTGCCTGTTGTGTCGTCTAGCCAAGGGGATTATTCCGATGACGAGTTTGGCTGTCTTACCCTCGAGCAATATGAAGCAGTAGAGGCTATCCGGCGTGTCGTTACGGGTCACCGAAAGCGGCCGCTGGTCCTGACGGCAGATCGCGGCCGCGGTAAATCGGCATCACTTGGGATCGCTGCGGCCAGTTTGATGTCAGAACGGACGGTGCGAATCGGGGTGACGGCTCCTGCTTATGCCAACACCGATACGTTGTTTTCTCATGCCGCGCGGCGGCTGGGTATCAACAATGCGCCACAGGGCAGGCTGGCATTTGGTGGTAGTGAGCTGGTATTTCTTGCCCCTGATACCTTGTTGTTTGACAAGCCGGCATTAGATTTTTTGATTGTCGACGAGGCTGCTGCTATTCCGGCCCCGATGCTGAACAAGCTATTGCGGCATTATAATCGTATTGCGTTTGCCAGTACGGTTCATGGTTACGAAGGGACCGGGCGTGGATTTGCTATAAAATTTTGCCAGCAGCTCGATGTTGTTACGCCGCAATGGAAGCAGCTCAAAATCAACCAGCCAATCCGCTGGGCTGATAATGATCCGCTCGAGCAATGGGTTTTTAATACGCTTCTGCTCGATGCCGAGTATGCTGCACTTGATACACATTCAGGTGTTGCGAAAAATGATGATATTCGATATCGCTATATCCCGACCGAATCGCTGGTTGGTGACGAAACCTATCTGTCTCAGCTATTTGGTTTGCTGGTCAATGCACATTATCAAACTTCTCCTGCAGATCTTGTCCAGTTACTGGATGATGATGCGATTCATCTTGTGGCCGCTGAAACAAAGAATCACGTTGTTGGTTGTTGTCTGCTGAGTATTGAAGGCGGCTTTACCCCGGAGTTGGCGCGGCAAGTGATGCTGGGCCAGCGTCGGCCTAAAGGTCACTTGCTCGCGCAGTCTGTCGCTGCCCATATAGGGATAGAATCGGGGGCTATACAGAGTTGTGCCCGGGTGCTTCGCATTGCCGTCCATCCCGAGAGACAACAACAAGGGATCGGGCAGCTTCTGCTGCAGCATTGTCGTCGCTGGGCGGTCGCAGAGAAACTTGACTACCTCGGTACCAGTTTTGGCATGGCATCAGAGCTTGTGGATTTTTGGCGTAAAGCCGGATATACCCCTGTGCGACTTGGTGTCAGTAAAGATGCGGCAAGCGGTAGCCATTCATTGTTGATGATCCAACCTATTTCTCCTGAGTCAGAAAGTTGGGTAAGGCATGCGCAAAGCTTGTTTGCCGCCAATCTTAACGCCCAGCGTGTCGAACAGTATTGTGAGCTTGATACTGTGTTGTTTAGCCAGTTATATTTCTCTTCACAGGATGAGGCGACACAACTTCCACATTTCAATGGTCGCCTTGCCGAGCAGCAGGTGCGTATCTATGCCGATGGCGGTCTGGGATACGATCTGGTGGTAGCAAGTTTGGAAGTGTGGTTATCTAACTATCTTTCGGGTAAGCAGCAGGCGCTAGATACGAACGACTACATGGCTGTGGCTAAGATATTACAGCGTCAGCCCTGGTCAACGATTGTGTCAGACTATGGATTCACCAGCCGAAAAATGGCTGAAAAGTCGTTACGCGAGTATGTTAGCCTGCGGGCTCAATAATATCGATTCTCTTGTACGCAGAGCGAGTCTGTTTTCGCTAATTCTATTTCTTCTATAAGGAGCTGAGCATATGCAATTTTCAGTTGATACCCACACCCATACTATTTCCAGTGGGCATGCTTATAGTACGTTGCTTGAAAACGCCGAGGCGGCAGCGAGTAAAGGGCTGTCATTATTTTGTGTGACTGATCATGCGCCGAGCATGCCGGGCGCACCGCATTTCTGGCATTTTGCCAATCAGCGGGTATTGCCCCGTTTTCTTCATGGGGTCGGTATTCTTCGAGGCATTGAAGCAAATGTCCTAAATCAAGATGGCGAGATTGATATTGACCCGCGTATCTCGTCACAGCTTGACTGGGTGATCGGGAGCCTGCATGAACCTGTCTATTCGCCTTCTTCACGCCAGTCGCATACTGACACCTTGATTAATGTCATACGCTCGGGTCGGATCCATGCCCTTGGACATCTCGGCAACCCCAATTTTGATTTTGATTTTGAAGCGGTTGTGTCGGCTGCGGCACAATACAACGTGCTTATTGAAATCAATAATTCTTCCTTGAGCGGCTCTCGCCAGGGCAGCGAACCTCGCTGCGAGCAGATCGCAGCATTTGCCCGCGAGGCTGGAGCTCGGTTGACTACCGGATCGGATGCTCATTTCGCTCACGATGTCGGTAACTTCAGCCAGGTTGCCAAATTACTGGCAAGGGTCAACTTTCCGCTTGAACAGGTTGTCACTCATCATCCTCGCTGCTTTCTTGAGTTTCTCCAGGAGCGAGGACAGCCGTTGATCGAGGAATTTGCCGAGTTGTAATTTCATTTGGTATTTACACTGTAAATAGCGGTTAGCGGATAAACAAAAAAGTGGTTTACAGTGTAAATTAACCCAAGCAAACTTTTGATGTTCAATAAAGGGTGGTGTTTTTATTGTCTAGATTCTACTGCTATTCTGTTGATGTAAAAGTATTAACCCGTCAAATCTCTTGTTCTATACTCACCATAATCAGTACTTCATCCCATATAATATGTATGAAAAAATTTGGTATTGCTCCCAAAAAATGGTCTAGAGTTAAATAACTTAGGGAGGAATTATTTGTTGTAAATTCGGCCCATAAAGTTGATTGGAATGAGAGTTTATGGGGGTGTCATGAGTCTAATTAAAGTACATAACAAAGCCCTTGAAAAGATGATGGCACCTGTCCATCACTGCGTGCAGCCAGATATTGCCTTTTCTCCTGGTCTTGGAGGGTTGGCTGCAAGGCTTCATAAATCTTCAATTCATAGTGATATCAGCCGGTTTGATATAGGTTCCCGTGTCACAGTCTCTCGTTTGAGTAAACGCTGCCTGTATCTGCAGTCCTCAAAGCGTCTGGAGCTTAAGGCGTCTTACGAGCTTAGCCTGCAAGGATTTTATGAGTTGACGGGGTACCTCACTCCGGTTAACAGCAGTGATAAGGGCACTTTTCAATATAAGTTTCACTCAAATACTTGGCTGACCGATGAGCAGTTGATGCGGCTAGTGATTGATTACGATTAAAAAAAAGCCCCGAAAACCGGGGCGAATTTGGACTAAGGTATTGCTGCTTAATCGGGGGGAACAGCAGCAATGGATATTAAGCAGTCCTAGGGATTGTCATATCAATGCTATTTCCGTGCCAGAACTAGCCTTCGACTGTATCGATGTAAGTTATTGATAAAATTAACTTAAATTTAAGTGATGAATTTGGCGTAAAATGTATTGGGTGGGTTTCTACCCAAAAGAATTTTGCAGTGTGTCAACTTGTACCCATCCGTAATCAGTATAGAATCCAGCATATCGTTGTTTGAGTGCCATAGCGGCAACATTTCCTCCTCACTTAATGCATAATTTCTTACACTTCTCGATAAATTTGCTAACGGATCTGTGACTTGGCATGTACATGGTTTGTATGTGGTTAGGTTAAGATGGGCTATAAGACCGTTATGGTGATGCTATAAGTTTTAGGGAGTGCTCTATGCCGACACAGCTTCTTCAGCTGTCTCAAGATGGTCAGACGATATCTTTGATCGCCAAGCCGTTGGGCGAAGATGCTGAGCATGCGATAACCCAGAGCGATATCGCCACTGAGCTGGTCGACCTTCAAGCGATCGATTTTTTCCTGTTCGACAACGCAATCGATTCTGCCTTGTCGGTTATCAATTCCAAACCGGCTGACAGCGATGTTGAGGTCAAGCTTCAGCAATTTGTGATAGCAGAGCGACGCGATGCCGGATTGCTTATCAAGACAGATCCTGATCTCATGAAAACCTCAGTCACTGTAATTGGGGCGTATGGTGGTACCCAGATCACCGGAAATATGTTGATTGATGCTTTAAAAGAGAACCATATCGTAAAGGGGATCCGCAAAGCTCAGTTGCAGGAGCTGCTGATGAAGTCAAAACAGCTCGCTCCCGGTGAAAAGCTGACGATGCCTGTCGCTTTCGGTCGCTTTCCCGTACACGGTACTGATACCGTATTCGAGCCTCTGGTCAATGATGCTAGCCAACGTATTCTGCGCCCGCAATCAACGGATGACGGTAAGGTCGATATGCTTGATCTGGGAGAGTTAATTACGGTTAAGGCTGGTCAACCAATTATGAAGCTGATACCAGCAACGACGGGTTGTAACGGTTTTAACGTGCTCGGCAAGGAGATCACCGCAATCCCCGGTAATGAATTGGTGTTTGAAGCCGGTGACGGCACGGCAATTTGTGAAGATGACGAGCATGTGCTTGTGGCCACTAAATCGGGTGTCCCGTTAAGAAAACCCTGTGGTATGCAGGTTGATGATGCCTTGACCTTGAAAGGCGTTAATGTGACCACTGGCCATATTGATTTCGACGGCAGTATCTTGATCACAGGCGACGTTACACCGGGCATGAAGGTTAGCGCGACCGGCAATATCGTCGTTAGTGGGTTCGTCGAGCTGGGCGAATTAAGGGCCGGTGGTGATATTGCTGTCGCAAAGGGAGTGATTGGCCGCCAGCAGGACGGCAAGCACCTCCCCTGTTATCTCGAGGCAAACGGCAAGGTAACCAGCAAGTTTGCTCAATTTGTTGAAATTGATGCTGGCCAGGATGTCTCTTTTTCCCTTCATGCCCTCCACTGTATAATCCGTACCAAGGGAGCATTGAGTGTTATTGACCAAATAAAACGTCATGGCACCCTGAGTGGCGGCTATATTGAAACCGGGCTGGGCGTTGAAGCGCTCAATATTGGCGCTTTGGCTGGGGTACCGACCGAAATTGTTGCTTTCACTCAATATACTTCCCTACGAGATACATTAAATACGGCATTTCAGCTGATTGAGGACGAAAAAGCGAAAGTGCATAAAATCAAGGAGGCACAACATAAGCTTCTTAAGATCCCGTCTTCTAAGCGTCCGCCAGAATTGGTTGAGAAGGTGAAGTCCTCGATACAGCTTCATAAGCAACGCATGGCCGAGCTTAATATGTCCTATCAAAATTCACGTCATGATTACGACGAGCAACTTAGTAACGCCACAATTACAGCGATCGGGCGGTTGTTCTCGGGGGTGATGTGCCAGATTGAGAAGGAAAAACTTAACATACTGCAAGAGCATGGTCCCTCTGTGGTTGCCTATCGTGATCGGACTCTTCAACGGCTTCCCTATAACTCATAAGCTATTTACACTGTAAATCGAAAACTATCCGCTTTTATCATGTCAATTCTTGTTTCGCTGAACTGTTAATCAGTGTTATTTACACTGTAAATTATCAGCGACCAACCGCTTATCAAATATCACTTCGTACGGGATAACATTCGTTCACATGCCCGGTGTGAGTATCGGCTCTAGCTCTGGTTTTGAACCGCTCGATGATGAAGCCTTGAAATCCACTAACGAATAGTTCGGAAAGCCGCTCGAGCTGTGTTTCTGTTTCGACGCGGGTAGCAATGGTCATAATGTTGAGGCTATGGGCGGTTCTGGAAATTGATGACAAGAGAGCGGATTTATTCTGATCGTTTAACTGATGTGTATAGGCAAAGTCAATTTTTACGTAGTCTGGGCGGAACTCTTTTAGATAGTCCAGGGATTTGAAGTGACGGCCATAGTTGTCGACACCAAATCTGAACTTATAGAATCGGATGGCGGAGCAGAGCAAACTGGTTGCATCGGGATGGCGGACAAAGCTTGCCTCGGGTAACTCGAAAAACAGACGCGAGGATAAGCTCTGATTTTTTTCCAATATTTGACTAAGCCAGCGAATGAAGGCGGGATCGCTGATGCTACTGTTGGTGATGTTTATCGCCAGAGGACCAAGCTGACGATCAGCATTGAGGCGGTTGATAAGCTGCGCAACAATGTGGCGGTCGAACAAGCTGCCTATCGCGAGATCTTCAATAGCACCGAGAAACTGGCTGGCAGTATAGACATCGTCTTTTGTTTTTATCGCGCTGAACACTTCATGATGATAAATCCCGTTTTTGTCATTGGCGACCGGCTGGAAATGGTAAGAAAAAAGGTCATTGTCAATGGCATCAAGCAGTAATGACTTCCACTGCTGCTTGCCGAGTGCAATCTGGGTTGAAGCCTCATCAATGAATGCAATAGGAAGCTGTGGTGTAAGAGCTGCTTTGCTAAGGGCATTGTCGAGTTGGGAAAGCAAGGTGCTGGAACTTGATGGCTGGCTGTTAAGTAGCAGGCCGACATGCGCCGTATGCGGTGTGGTTTTAGCGTGCTCCGGTTGCAACTCGTCAATAACCGTAAGCATCGTTTCGCCGATTATCTTGAGCTTCTCGGCACTAATGCCGGGCGCAAGCAAAGCAAATTCGTCGTAGGATAAGCGTGCGAGGGTAATGTCACTATAGATGATCCCTTCGTTGAGGCCGTTGGCGATATCTTGGACTAGCTGGTCTCCTTTCTCGAAGCCCTGATTATGGTAGCAATCATCAATCAGCGATGTTTTTACCAGCGCCAGACCGCCCTTGGCTGACTTGGTCAGCCAGGAGTTTAGCTGGCTGATAAAGAAATTTCGGTTTCCCATCCCCGATACGCCATCGCGGTAAACCTGTTCTCTTAGTTTTGCAGCCTCGCGGGCCTGGGCCTTGAAATTGGCTTCAAGCTGGGTGGAAAGGTGATTGATAGTTTTGACGATGATCCCGAGATCGTATGTTTCGGGTAGGGGAATAGGCGCCCCAAATTGATTCGAAGACAGATCCTTTGCCCTGTTGACGATATTGTCTAACGGCTTGAGTTTTCTTTTTAGCATCAACAGAAGAAGCATGAGCCCGGCAATTAGGCACACCATGGATACGCTAAGAGATTGGATCGTCGATTGCCACAGCTGGCGGTACAGTGATGTCTGATCGGCCGTAATGGATAGTGTAGCCAATCGCTCCCAGCCGTTGTGAATGGTGTTCGACTTGGTGAGCGGCTCAAACAGGTTCAGGTTGAGAAACCAACTCGGCACGCCTTGTAAGCTGGATGGTCGCTGTTTTTCAATACGTTCTTTGGTGACGAACAGGTTCAGGCGAAGGCGTTGCCAGTCTTGGCTGGTAAAAAACTGATCGACCTGGTCTGCGAGTTGCTGCGAATCCTGATCGGCAAGAAAAGGGGTCAGGGCGCTTTCGATGCTGAGTAAATCATGATTCAGGCGCGTATAGGCCTGAGCCGCTATTTGATCCCGTTGTGAAAAAAACTGGCTGGCTGTAATAGTTAGTGTAAACAGGAGGAAGATTGCCAGAATCCACGAGATTAACTGTTTGTATAAAGACATATGACATACTCTAGCGATAGCGGTGTATTGTTCAGGCATGCGCCGAGCGATATTGGGGCTATGAGGTTGTGCGGTTTGCGACGCTGACAAATATTGTACATATGCACCCAATTTATCAAAAGTTCTTGTCTGTCACTGTGCAGATTTATTCTCCGCTAACAGATTTTGAAGGTACTTCGAAATAATTCTGAAACAGCGATAATGTTACAGTGTGCCGGGGAGGTGGACATGCAGAGAGGACGATGAAGCACGGAACAGTTATCCGTGCCGCATCAGGTTTTGTGTGTTTAGCTTGTTGCCTTGTAGTCATCTTTGTCGATATGGTGCTTTTTCATCTTGTCATACAGCGTCTTTCGCGCGAGCCCTAGCTCTGCTTGTACTTCCTTCAAACGCCCATTGTGGCGCTTCAATGCATCGCTTAGCAAGGTATACTCGAACTGATTCATCCGCTCTGCCAGCGTGTGGATCAAAGGCGCTTCGCTAAACTGGCTGCTGTCACTGAGTGTCGTCGTATCTCCCATCAAAATCAGGCGTTCGGCCAGATTTCGTAGCTCCCGAACATTGCCTGGCCAGTCATGCTCTAGTAGCTTTTGCTGTTGTTCCAGGTTGATAGAGGGCGGTTCGACGCCGTAGCGGGTAGAAGCCGAACGAGTAAAGTTCTGAAACAGCATTGGAATATCATCCTTGCGATCGCGAAGTGGCGGAATATCAACGCTGACTACGTTCAGACGGTAATAGAGATCGTGCCTGAATAGCCCGCGATCACTCATCTGTTTTAAATCATCCTTGGTGGCGGCAATAATGCGAATATCTAGCGGAACCGTCTTGTTGCTGCCAAGCGGCTCCACCGCCCTTTCTTCGAGCACTCGCAGCAGCTTGATTTGCAGCGACATCGGCATTGACTCTATCTCATCAAGGAACAATGTTCCTCCGTCGGCATGGGCAATTTTGCCGATGCGTTTTTTCTGTGCTCCGGTGAAGGCGCCCGCTTCATAGCCGAATAATTCGCTTTCGATCATGGTTTCGGGGATTGCCCCGCAGTTAATCGCGACAAATGGGTGGTTCTGGCGAATGCTATGATCATGCAGGAAGCGTGCGACCAGCTCCTTTCCTGTGCCCGTTTCGCCATGGATCATGACGTCAGCCGGGGTATCTTTGATGTGGGAAAGGATCCGGCGTAGCTGCTTCATCTGTGGTGTGTTGCCCAAAATCCTCGGGCCGGGTCCGCTTTGCGCTTCTAGCTCGCGACGTAGGTCCCGATTTTCCAGCACCAGCTCCCGCTTGTCCGCCGCTCGTTTGACAACATCAAGCAGGTTTTCAGTCGAGAACGGTTTTTCGAGAAAGTCATAGGCTCCGAGCCGCATCGCGTCGACGGCCATTGAAATGTCACCGTGGCCGGTAAGCAGAATGATACTTAACTCGGGGTCAATCGCCAGTGCCTGCCTGAGGAAGTCGATACCATTAATACCGGGCATGTTGATATCAGAAATAATCACCCCGGGGTATTGGCTGTCGAGTATTTCTAGTGCGGGTTTGGCACTTGAAAACAAAGTGACGTCATAGTCTTCAAGCTCCAGTGTCTGCCCCAGTGCATCGCGAATGGATTTTTCGTCATCAATAAAAATTACTTGTTGGTTCATTGAGTGTCCTCAGTGCTACGGGGAAGAGTGATCACAAATTCGGCACCGCCGCCAGGGTGGTCGGTAACCGAGAGCGTACCGGAGAAGGCGTCGATGATCCGGCGGGAAATCGTTAATCCGAGCCCGAGCCCATCGCTTTTAGTGGTAAAGAAGGGGGTGAAGATCCGCTTTTTCTGATCATCATCCAGACCCGGTCCGTTGTCCCAGATACGAATTTCGGCTTGGTTGTCGAGGGCTGCCAGCTGAATGCCAATTTGCGGCTGGTGTGCCGAGGACAATGCCTGGATAGCATTATGGAGCAAGTTGATGATGACCTGCTCAACCTGCACCGCATCGGCATTGATCAGTATATCCGGCGGCAAGTCGCCGACACGGAGAATCACTCCTTCCTTTATCAGTTTATTACGCAGCAGGCTGGTTGCCGAACGAATTGAATTTGCCGCGACGGCGCGGTTGTTATGTTCGCTGCCCTTGCGGGCGAAGACCTTGAAGCGTGCAATAATATCCGCGACCATCTGGTTAAGTTTGATGATTTCGTCGATGTTGCTGGCGACCGAATCATAGCGCTCTTTGCTGAGGAGCTTGCGTGAGTTCTCAGCATAGGTGCGCATGGCGGCGAGCGGCTGGTTAATTTCATGGTTGATGCTTGCCGAAAGTTCACCCAGCATGGCCAGCTTGGCAGCCTGCACTAATTCGCTTTGGGTCTGTTTCAGCTCTGCCTGGCTACGCTCGTACTGTCTTAATGTATCTTTTAGCCGCTGGTTACTTTCAAGCAGGGTATTGGTCCGTTTCACCACCAGCTGTTCGAGTTTGTCATTGAGCTGCGCCAGCGCCTTCTGAGCCTTAAGCGTCTGCCACCATGAGGTTACGGCCAGACTCAGAAGAAAGTAAAATACGCTGAACATGAGTACGGCCTGGGCCACATACTGATAGGCGGCACTGATCGGGCTGAAGCCGAAAATTGCCCACCCGGCCTGGGCCATATCATGGTTGGCAACAACATAAGCTGCGCTTTTCTCATCCGCAGGCTGTCGGATATCAATGGTTTCATTGTGTCTGAGTTTATCAAGCCGGGCGTAGCCGGTGAGCGGGTCGAGCCTGGCATTACCATATTGTCGTGATGCCAGGATCCGCTGCTTTTGGGTTTCGTCCAGCGGGATCAGCGACCGGTACAGCCAGCTGTTCTCAGAGCTGTAGAATACCACGCCCTGCGAATCGGCAATGACGTATTCGATGTCTTCGTATTGCCAGATATCTTCAATCAGCGACAGATCGACCTTGATGGTCATAACACCGATAACAGACTGCTGATGGTAGATTGGCGCAGAAAAGTAATAGCCGCGTTTATCAGAGCTGGCGCCCAGTGCGAAGTACTGGCCGGGATTACCTGCAATCGCCTCGCGGAAGTAGGGGCGGTAGGCATAGTTTTGTCCGACAAAACTGTCAGGCTGTTGCCAGTTGCTGGCAGCCAGGGTATCTCCCTGTCGGTTAATCAGGTAAATCGTATCGGCGCTCAGTGTCGTTGCCCACTGCTGGAGCAACTGGCTGGTTTGATGATTTTGTTCGGCCTTTTCCGGTGATGTCTGATCGGCCAGCAAAGGTTGCAAGAGTCGCGGATCATTGGCCAGCACCTCGGGTAGTTTGCTATAGCGCATAAGTTGCGCATCCAGCTTTTGACCCAGTAGGTCGACATCAAGGGAGACTTTGTCTGCCAGATGCTGTTTGACCTGCTGGTAGGTTAACTGGGCGATAAGAACATTGAGTATCAGACCGACAACTACAATAAGGACGAGGCATTTACTTTTCTGCACTTGACGTTTCCGTGGCATTTTTATGGGCTTGTATAGCAAACTTTACCCGATGAAAACACGAACCAGCTAGCAGAGATGAAATGAAGTGGTCTGCTATTCGATAAATAGTTTTAAAATCATTCAGATCAGTGAAGGAACTTGTTTTTCCTAGAGGCAAAGCGCACAATTTCCCCCAGAATGACTAAGAAGCGGAGTTAACAATGGAATTGTCTGATATTCGTCGCGAATACACGCGAGGTGGTTTACGTCGTCATGATTTACCAGATGAGCCGCTGAGTTTATTCGATAAGTGGCTGAAACAGGCCATTGAGGCAAATTTGAGCGATCCGACAGCAATGACGGTGGCTACCGTGGATGATAACGGTCAGCCATACCAGCGTATCGTGTTACTAAAACACTATGATAAAGAAGGCTTCGTTTTCTATACCAATCTCGGTAGTCGAAAGGCGATGCATCTGGACCATAATGCCAAAATTAGCCTGCATTTCCCGTGGCACGCTATTGAGCGTCAGGTACATATTACGGGTGAGGCTGAGAAGTTGTCTAAGATGGAAGTGATGAAATATTTTACGTCGCGTCCCAAAGAAAGCCAACTTGCGGCTTGGGCCAGTAAGCAAAGCAGCCGAATTTCTGCCCGCCAGGCCCTTGAAAGTAAGTTTATGGAGCTTAAACAGAAGTTCTCGAACGGTGAAGTGCCGTTACCCACTTTTTGGGGAGGTTACCGGGTGAAAATCAGTTCGATAGAATTCTGGCAGGGGGGGGAAAATCGCCTTCATGATCGCTTCTTGTATCGACATGAAGCTGATAATTGGGAAATTGATCGTCTGGCCCCTTAATTGGCCTCGGAAGAAATAAAAAAGTGTAGCCTAGCCGCTACACTTTTTATATATATCCTGAATTAACTGGTTACTGTTGATTACTAGTAACAATACTCACCCCTTCAGGGTGGCGTATTCTTAATGCCTTCTCGGCTGATTGAATCGAGGCGATTTCGCTTTCAGCTGCTATTTCGTATTTACACGGAATATTAAAATGTGGATGTACAACGTAGGTAATAGTAAATTGTTTCATACTTGTTTCCAGTTAAATAATAATATCAAGCCACGGAGTCAATTAAGGCTAGTTAATTATCCTGACTAATTAATTCTGCAGATATTGTAGGTGGTGTTTGACCTGCAATATTTGATCTGGAAACAGACTTGTATTGGCAAAATTTCAAACTAAGAGTGCATGAAACGATAGTATTTGTTGCTGTCGGTTACTCTTTTAGGATGACAGACAGCTGGCGCTTGAGCATACTTTCCGGAATATGAGAGCCAAAGCCGAGATCAAGGGCCAGGTCCAGCAGTTCGCCTTTAGAGTTCGCATTGAACTTTTCGCGCAGGCGAACAACATAGTTCTCAACGGTTTTCACCGAAACATTCAGTACCTTGGCGATATATTGCGGTTTTTTACCATAAAGCAGCAAAAAGAGAACTTCCGATTCACGGGTATTCAAGCTAACCGCCTGGTTATGGAGATCAAGACTGAAAGACGCCTGCTCTTTATTGCTTAACCCTGCCGCGCGGCAGATCCAATGGCCGACTTCAAGGATGGCCGTATCTTTTAACTCGACACCTGAAAAAATCGTACCTACGGTTTCATTCTGCTCATCTTTCCACGGTGTTTTAGTGAATAAATGTGCACGCCAGCTTCCATCTGAATAGGGGTGAATATCGAGGACACGCATTCTGTTCCCCGTAGAAAGGACAAGGTTATCCTGCTCTCTAAATGAATCTGCACATTCGACAGTCGGGCTCGGCATATCAAAATCAGTTCGGCCAATACAATCGAGGTGATGGTCGACACCAATAATTTTTCCATATTCTTCATTGGCATAAATAAATACCGAGTCTTTATCTTTACACCCCCAGCACCCAGGAAGCTGATTAAAAATATGTAGTAGAGAAGGGTCGACTTTATCTTTCACTCTTTTTGCCTAATGAAATTGGCTTGGTTTATTGACTGTACAGAGTTTAATAGAAAGAAGAAATCTTACAATAACCAGATGACGGTATATTGGGCATATTTCTGTATTTTTAAAAAAAAAGCCGGTCAAAAAGACCGGCAAAGACAAGAGTTTGACTCCGAAGAGCACAATCCTGTACGACGTGTAGAAGAGGTATCCAATTAAGTTCATCTCTTTAATATGAGGGTGTATATCAAAGGAACTTCATTGGCATGTATCCAATGCTGGATACTGCAGACACTGAACAGTGAAGTATGTTCCCTGTCTACGGAACGAACTATAGCTTACAGGCGTATTGTATATAAGGGGGGAAATCACCTATTGACGCGGGAGGGATAATGTGCACAGGCTTGTCGGGTGCCAATGATAGTATAAATGCTGTTGATGTGCGCTTGTTGTGCGGTGAGTAATTAACAAAGTAAAGAAAGATGTTGCTTCCCTGTTTTTATGTGATGGCAGTGAATGGCTACTCAAACAAGCTGATAAAGCTTGCCTCTGCTAATACTGATTCGGGCATTCACTAGTAAACAGCAAGGCCAGCGCTATACCTGTGAATGCCCGGAAAAATGATCAAGACAGGCTAATTAACGGGGAGTGTCATTTCAATTGGAACGATGATCAAGCGTGATCATCGTTTTGATCCTTGTTGTTATGGAAAAATGATCAAGGTTGATGATCATGCTTCAGTGAATGAAGGGGCTGGGCAATGATGAGCGATAAACCTGTTGTCAATGAGTACTATAGGAATATTGAGGTTAATTATCTGAATAACTTGGATAAATCATGCTTACAGCGGTTGTGTTACTGGGCGAGAAAATCCTGGGTATGGGATGGCATTGGGTGATTGTGTTTTGGGATTGGAGTTGACGCGGTAAATTGAAATGACAACGGCCGTAAAAAAGTTGTTCTTGATCATTTTTCCGAAGCCGTTAGGGCGAGGAGCTATAGAGCCGTCATCTATACTGATAAGTGTCCATCAAGATTGCCTGTGGGCTGGATCACTATCATCATATAATTATCTGGTTCAAGAGGCGGGTATGGTATTCTGGCCCGAAAATAGATGACACCTTTTATGTTATTAATGACATATGGAAATTAAATCCAAACACGCGAATTTTAAGCCCTCTGAAATTGTCGCTCTGCCACAGCAAATGGATCACCACAATCATGGTTATAACCAGGTCGTGATCGGACTGTCCGGCCAGACAGAGTTTGATATCGAAGGCTACGGTAACCTTGTTTGCTCCGGTCAGGGCTGTCTGGTGACGGCAGATTCAGAGCATGCCTTTTCCGGGATCGGTAAAAATGAGATCTTGGTATTGAATGTGCCTGTCGATCAGCTGCACCCTTCTTATACACAGGATAGAATGGATCGGTTATTTGATCAGTCGAGTTATTTTCACCTTGACAGTCAGGCACAGAATTTGATTCAGGCGCTGACGGCAGAGATGACCGCCCATCCCGATGATCTGCTGCTAAGCAAGGCCTGCACCGATACCTTGTTGTGTGTGCTACAGCGCCATTTTAAGCCGTTAAACGACGATCGCCAGATCTACCGGCTGAATATGGATATTATCGATCAGTACATACTTCAGCATCTTACCCGTAAAATTTCTGTAACACAGTTGGCCGGGCTGGTTTTCCTCGGTGAAAGCCAGTTTCATTATTTGTTCAAAGAACAGACAGGCGTGACACCGCATCAGTATGTCCTGAAAAAGCGTCTGGAAATGGCGAAACAGCTTATTGAAGAGTCTCACTTGAGTCTGGCTCAGGTGGCACAAAGTTCCGGTTTTGCCAGCCAAAGCAGCTTTACCCAGGCATTTTCCCGCCTCTACGGTATGCCGCCAGCCCGTTACCGAAAAATTCACAGTTAACGCTAATAGTTTATCAAACTCTTCTTTATCAATGGCTTGCAGTGTAACGCCGGTTAGCCATTGAGCGCTTATCTCGCCACTATCCCTTCAGTACTTTTTGGCGTTACTATCCGTCTACCTCTCTTGATCATCGTTCCCGACAATCACTGCTGACCGACTAGTTAATAACACTATTGACGTAGCTGTAATTAGCGTTTCGCTATATGAAACTAAAGTTTTTGATGTAGTTTTGTGTCTATTTTTGTTAAAAAACGGACTTTTTCTAAAAATTATCGGAGAATATAGCAAGACTCTCGGCGTGGCGGAAAATAGAATCCTCTCAATGCTAACACTGGTGTAACATTTAACCTGAGCGAGATCGCCTAGTAGATATAGATACTGGTATTCAATCAGGTTCACTATTGAGGGATTGATTATGTTCAATGCGGCAGATGTACTTCAGCCATCATTTATTGAGCGACCATTGGAAGAAATCTGGACATTGATTTCACCGCTCTATTCTGTTGATGAGTCTCAGTGGCTTAAACAGTTGATACCTTTGGCTGAGCCTTCGGAGCAAGAACGTAAACACACCACGGAACAGGCTGCGACGTTGATCGAGCGTGTTCGTGCCGATCAGAACGCGATTCAGATGATTGATGCGTTGTTGCTGGAATATAGCCTGGATACCAAAGAAGGCATCTTGCTGATGTGCCTTGCCGAGGCTCTGATGCGTATTCCTGATGCGGCAACAGCTGACGCACTTATCCGTGACAAGCTCAGCGTAGCAGATTGGAAATCGCACCTGAAAAGCTCTGACTCGTTGTTCGTGAATGCATCGACCTGGGGCCTGATGCTGACCGGTAAAGTAGTCACTATGGATGCCAAGGAAGATGGTACACCTAGCCATGTGATCAATCGCTTGGTGAACAAAATGTCTGAACCGGTGATCCGCCAGGCCATGAACCAGGCGATGAAAATCATGGGTCACCAGTTTGTTCTTGGCCGTACCATCGCCGAAGCAATGAAAAACGGTAAAGACAAGCGCGATGAGGGATTCACCTACTCCTTCGATATGTTAGGTGAAGCCGCACTGACCGCACAGGATGCCCAGAAGTACTTCAAAGACTACATAATGGCCATCGAAGCGGTTGGACGTGATGCCTATTCGAGCCAGAAGGGCAGCAATGCGAAATCGCCGGATCCGACTGTGTCTATCAAGCTGTCGGCGCTGCATCCTCGTTACGATGTTGCCAATGAGACGCGTGTACTGGACGAGATGTATGAGTCGGTGCTGTCGCTGCTCAAGCGTGCCCGCGAGCTGAATGTCGGGATCACGATTGATGCCGAAGAAGCGGATCGTCTGGAACTGTCGCTGAAGCTTTTCGAGAAGCTGTACCGCTCGGACGAAGTTCGTGGCTGGGGACGCTTTGGCTTAGTTGTGCAGGCTTACTCAAAGCGCGCGCTGCCGGTATTGGCATGGCTGGCAACACTGAGCAAGCGACAGGGGGACGTGATCCCGTTACGTCTGGTGAAAGGAGCGTATTGGGACAGCGAGCTGAAGCTGTCGCAACAGAGTGGTTTTTCTGGTTACCCAGTGTTCACCCGTAAGGAAGCGACTGACAGCTCTTATCTGGCTTGTGCCCGATTTCTGCTGTCCGAGCATCTGCGTGGTTTGATTTATCCGCAGTTTGCCAGCCACAACGCTCACACGGTGTCGGCGATTGTTGCCATGGCAAGCTCAAATAAGGATTACGAATTCCAACGCCTGCATGGTATGGGCGATGCGCTCTATAACCATGTGATGGACATGCACAATGTGAACGTGCGTATTTACGCACCGGTAGGTAGCCATAAAGATTTGTTGCCGTACCTGGTTCGTCGTCTACTGGAAAATGGTGCCAACAGCTCGTTTGTACACCGTCTGGTCGATGCTAACTGTCCGGTTGAGTCTTTGACCCAGCACCCGGTTGATGAACTATTGTCCCGGCCGACATTGCATAACGCCCTGATCCCGCTGCCACCGCAAATCTTCGGTGAACAGCGTAAGAACTCGTTGGGGGTTAATATTGATATCGAGTCGGAATGGCGTCCGTTCTCGGACTCGGTCAAGACATTTGCCCAGCACCAGTGGCAGGCTGGCCCTATTATCAATGGTGAAAAACAATCTGGTGAGATGCAGGCCGTTACAGCGCCGTATGACCGCCGTGAAGCTGTTGGCAGTATTGCATTTGCCAGTGCCGAGCAGGTAGAAGCCGCTATTTCCGTAGCTGCCGAGGCGTATCCGAGCTGGTCACAGCGACCGGCTGGCGAGCGAGCTCAAAGCCTGGTCCGCCTGGCTGATTTGCTGGAAGCACATACCGGTGAGCTGGTGGCGCTTTGCCACCGCGAAGCGGGCAAAACGATTCAGGATAGCATCGATGAAATTCGTGAGGCGGTTGATTTCTGCCGTTTCTATGCCGATCAGGCGGCAACGGACTTTGCCGAGCCGAAGCAAATAACCGGTTTTGATGGCACGACCAAGTTGCTGAGCTACCAGGGGCGCGGTGTGTTTGCTTGTATCAGCCCGTGGAACTTCCCATTGGCGATTTTCCTCGGTCAGGTGTCTGCTGCTCTGGTGGCAGGTAACACGGTTGTCGCAAAACCTGCGGAGCAGACGTCGCTGATTGCGTTTAGGGCTATTGAGCTGATGTTGGAAGCAGGCGTGCCAGCGGGGGCTATCCAGTTCCTGCCAGGTACGGGAGCGCAGGTGGGGGCACCCCTGACATCGGATCCGCGTATTTCTGGGGTGGCCTTTACAGGCTCGACCGAGACCGCACAGCGTATTAACCGTTCGCTGGCGGCACGCGATTGTGAACCGGCGACGTTTATTGCCGAGACCGGTGGACAGAATGCGATGATCGTCGACAGTACGGCCCTGCCCGAGCAGGTTGTTCGTGATGTGGTTCGTTCGGCCTTTGCGTCTGCTGGCCAGCGTTGTTCGGCCCTTCGGGTGTTGTTTGTTCAGGAAGATATTGCCGATCGCATTACCTCCCTTATCAAGGGAGCAATGGATGAATTGTCGGTAGGCAGGCCTGAACTGCACAGTACCGATGTCGGCCCGGTGATTGATACCGGCGCCCGTGAAAAGTTGCTGACCCATATTGAGTCTTTGAAGAACCAGGCCAAGGTGGTGGCGCAGGCGACACTGGATGAAGAGTGTCAGCACGGTGATTTTGTTGCCCCTACGGCGTTTGAGATCGGCAGCATTGATGTGCTGAAGAATGAAAACTTCGGCCCGATCCTTCATATCGTACGCTTCAAGGCCAGCGAGCTGGAGCAGGTGATTGACCAAATCAACAACACTGGCTTTGGTCTGACGATGGGGATCCATAGCCGAAATGAGCGTACTTATTGCCACATCGAGCGCCGTGCCCGTGTCGGTAACTGCTATATCAACCGGGACCAGGTCGGTGCCGTGGTCGGGGTACAGCCATTTGGTGGGCAGGGATTATCGGGAACCGGTCCGAAAGCAGGTGGTCCGCACTACCTGTATCGTTTTACCCAAGATGTGTTTAACGCTTAATGGCCGCTGAGTTGAGAGGGAAATAGCTATGACGACAAGTATTCAAGCAATGGTAGATAACAGCTCGGCAGCCTGGGAAGGGTGGAACGGCTTGGGCTATGAGGCACGCTCACAGATCCTGGGCCGCTGGGCTGAAGAGCTGGCCCCCGATGTTCGGGCAATGGTGGCGTTTCAGTGTCGAAATGCCAGCGAGCATGTGGCAGAGACACTGCTGATGCCCGGGCCGACGGGTGAGACCAACGAGCTTTATTGCGCCGGTCGCGGCAGTTTCATTGTAACAGCCGATGTCGAGACATCACTGGTTGCTATTGTCGGCCAAATTGCGGCGGCACTGGTTACCGGAAATACAGTTTTTGTTTGCCTACCGTCGGACTACGTGCTGTCGGCAGGTGAACTGGCTGCACAGCTGGAGAAAAGCGGCTGTGCTCGCGGTGTTGTCACCGCAATTGATAGCGATCAGCTTGCGGATCTGGTGAGTCACCCGGCAATTGCTGGTGTGGCGTACGCCGGAAAGCTATCAACATCACAGGCGCTGGTGCGCCAATTGGCTGCCCGTGACGGGTTGCTGGCTCAGCTGATCAGCGAGACTGACTGCGAGTCACTGCCTGTTATCGGTAGCCCTACGTACTCACTGCGTTTCGTGACCGAAAGGACACGGACCATCAATATCACAGCAGTTGGCGGAAACGCGACATTGCTTGAATTGGGGAGTGGTGAAGAACACTAACGCGAGTTGTACTAAACAGCTCAGCTGAAAATCTTTCAGCACAATAAACAAAAAGCCCCTGCTATGGACAGGGGCTCTAAGTGAGGGAACTCAACAATGATAGAAAATAGCTTTGCTATTACAGGAACGTTTATCGTTTATCTGATCGGTATGATGGCGATTGGTTATATTGCCTACAAGCGAACAGCAAACTCCGCCGACTATTTCCTTGGCGGCCGTACGCTTGGTCCTTGGCCTGCAGCACTGTCTGCCGGTGCGTCGGACATGAGTGGCTGGTTGCTACTGGGGCTGCCGGGTTATGCCTATGCGGCAGGTATGGAATCGCTATGGCTGGCCGGTGGCCTGCTAATTGGCACCTGGCTAAACTGGCTGATCTGTGCCAAGCGCCTGCGTACCTACAGTATTACCACGGATAATGCGTTGACTCTGCCTGAGTTCCTGGCTCGCCGTTTTGACGATAAATCTAAACTGATCCAAACCATTTCAGCATTCTTTATTTTGCTGTTCTTCCTTTTCTATACCAGTTCAGGTTTGGTTGCCGGTGGTAAGCTGTTTGAAACCGTATTCGGTCTTGATTACACCCTCGCGGTAATTATTGGTACGGTGTGTGTCGTTTCTTACACCTTGTTCGGTGGTTTCCTTGCCGTGTCGTGGACTGACTTGGTTCAGGGGCTGCTGATGTCGGCGGCATTGCTGATTGTACCGATTGCGGCTATGAGTGGTGGTGTTGGTGATCTAGCTGCGGCACTGGAAGCGAAGAACCCAGAGCTGATGACGCTGTTTAATGATGTCAAGGGCGAGCCGCTGTCGGCGATTGCGATCATCTCACTGGCCGCGTGGGGTCTGGGCTATTTCGGTCAGCCGCATATCCTGGCGCGTTTCAAGGCGACTCGATCTAATAAAGATATCGGTACTGCACGTCGTATCGCGGTAGCATGGACAGCACTGTCGATGACGGGGGCTATTCTTGTTGGCCTGGTAGGTATTTTGTTTGTCGACAACCAGCTGGGTGGCGAACTGGCTGATGGCGAGAAAATCTTCATGCTGCTGGTAAACTCGATTTTCCACCCTGTGATTGCCGGTATCTTGCTGGCGGCGATTCTGGCGGCAATCATGAGTACGGCGGATTCACAGCTGTTGGTGTCATCATCGGCGCTGGCTGAAGATTTCTACAAGCAGGTATTCCGTCCGCAGGCAACGACAGAAGAGATTGTAATGGTCGGCCGTGTGGCTGTTATCGCGCTGTCTATCGTTGCGCTGGTACTGGCGATGAACCCTGACAGCACGGTACTGGGGCTGGTGTCTTACGCCTGGGCTGGCTTCGGTGCGGCATTCGGTCCAGCTCTGTTGCTGAGCCTGTTCTGGAAAGGCATGAACCGTAACGGTGCGCTTGCGGGTATTGTTGTTGGTGCCCTGACTGTGGTGATCTGGAAGCAACTGTCAGGCGGACTGTTCGATATGTACGAAATCGTACCTGGATTTATCTTCGCGACGATTTCTATCATTGTGATCAGCTCTATGACGGGCGGCGCATCGAAGGAAGTGGAAGCGCAGTACGAGAACTACGAGAAGAACCTGGTTGAGTTTGACTAACAGATAGACCAAGTCTCGAACATCAAAGCCAGTCGCCATCCAGCGGCTGGCTTTTTCTTTTCTAATTCCTCGATTTACTTGAATTACTCGCAGGGTGGGGCGAGGTGGATCATCGCCAGGCCGCCGAGTGAGGTCTCCCGGTACTTCTTGTTCATGTCTTTACCCGTCTGGTACATGGTTTCGATAACCTTGTCGAGAGAGACCAGCGACTTGCTGTTGCGCTTTAAGGCCATCCGCGAGGCATTGATGGCTTTGATCGCTCCCATCGCATTACGCTCGATACACGGAATTTGAACCAGGCCGCCTATCGGATCGCAGGTCATTCCCAGCGAATGTTCCATGGCGATTTCTGCCGCCATGCAGATTTGCTCGTTGCTGCCTCCGCGAATTGCCGTCAGACCTGCCGCTGCCATCGACGAGGAGACACCGATCTCACCCTGACAACCGACCTCGGCACCGGAAATGGATGCGTTCATTTTGTATAGCATGCCGATAGCGGCCGAGACAGCGAGAAAGTCTTTGATTTGCGGTGTGTCGAGCGGACAGATGAATTTGTTGTAGTACATCAGCACCGACGGGATCACCCCGGCAGCACCGTTAGTCGGCGAGGTAACCACCTGGCCGCCAGCGGCATTTTCTTCGCTGACGGCGAAGGCAAACAGGTTCACCCAATCGAGAATGGTCATTGGATCGTTATCAACGTCTTTATTGGCTTCGAGTTTTTTCAGCAGTGCCGGGGCACGGCGAACAACATTCAGGCCACCTTCCAGGATCCCTTCGGTTTTAAACCCGCGTTTCATACAGGAAGACATGACCGCCCAGATTTGCTTGGCCTTGGCATCGAGTTCGTCCTCGGACCGGAAAGCCAGCTCGTTGCGGAGGATCATCGCGCCGATACACAGGCCTTCCTTTTCCGCAGTAGCAAGGATGTCTTCGGCAGAGTGAAAGCTGTAAGGCACAGTGACCGTGTCGGCAGATTTACCGCGTTGCAGTTCATCGGCCGTGGCAATAAAACCACCGCCGATCGAGTAGTAGGTTTCGATAAAGAGCTGTTTGCCGGCAGTATCAAATGCACTGATGGTCATCCCGTTTTCATGTAGTGGCAGGTTGGTGTCGTGAAACAGCATGTCGGTATCTGGATTGAAACCGATGGTTTTCTTGCCTGCCAAATGGAGTGTCCCGGTCTGGATACCGTCTGCCATCGCTTTGTTGGCCTGTTCGATGTCAATGTTGTCCGGGGTGTTATTCATCAGGCCGAGAAGGGTCGCGCGGTCGGTATGGTGCCCTCTCCCTGTCAGGGACAATGAGCCGTAGAGGTCGACTTGAACACGTTCTATGGCGCCAATCTGTGCATCAACCTTCTGGCAAAAATTGAACCCTGCCAGCATCGGACCGTTGGTGTGGGAGCTGGATGGTCCGACACCGACTTTGTAGATATCGAAAATAGATAACATGGTCACTTCCCTCGTGCTGTATATCTGTTAGACAACCCGATCGCACAAATTTATTCCGTGACGGTGATCCTAATCTCGGATCAATGATCAAGGAAGAGATAGTTCTGCCAGCTCTTCATGCGGATCAATACTTTTCGCATGACAGATACATGTTCGAAGCTGTCGGAATAGACGGCAATCTCGACATTGGTTCCCTGTGGGAGATGAAAAGGTGATAGATCATCGGTTACCCGAAGTTTAACCAACGGTCGCCCCTGTTTTAGCAGCAAGTCGCTGCCGTAGAGCATGCCTGATGCCTGTACCTGGCTTTCACCGATGGCTGGCAGGACCTCGATCACTTCACCTTTGAAGGTTTTACCCGGTAGGGCCCGAAAGACAAAATCAGCCTTGAACCCGGTTTCAAGACGCAGCAGGGAGTTTTGGCGAAAGGCGCCGATATAGAGTTGCTCTTCCTGGTGAACGAATGTCATGACAGGCTTTAGCGGCAGTGGCACGGCCATCATGCCCGGGCGCAGTGTAACCTGGGTGACGTAGCCATCGGTAGGCGCATAGACAACGGTTTCATTGAGATTGAACTCTGCTTGGGTGAGCTGGGCGCGTATTTTGGCGACAGTGGTGTTTTCACCCATGATCTCGGATTCAAAGGCAAGCTTGGAACGGCGCTCCTCGGCCCTGGCTGCAGCCAGAGAGGCTTCGGCACTGAGATAGAACTGGCGTCGGTTATCGACTTCTGACTGGGTAAATGCTCCGCGTTTGTAGCCTTTTTCGTAACGTTTGAACTGCTGCAGGGTTCGGTCACGTTCGGCGATGGCTTTTGCCGTGGTGGCCTGGGACGATTTATAGTCGGCCTCAAGACCGAGAACATATTGTTTTGCCTCGGCCAGGGAGGCTTGCTGCAACCTGACTTCTGCTTCAAAGGGAGTGGGATCGATTTTAAACAATACCTCGCCTTTATTGATCGGCTGGTTGGGCGAGACCGGTACATCGATCACTTTTCCCCTTACGCCGGGAACAATAGGAGTGGTGACAAAAAACTGGCCGCCGTAGTTGGTATGTGGATGGTTGTAGTTCATCAGTAGTATCAGGGTGCCAACTAGCACAATGCCCCCCAGAACCGCGGTTGGTACTGTCCATTTGTTGAGCGGGATCCGGAAAATCTTAAAGACGGCAATGCACAGTGCGGTATAGGTAAGAACCAGCAATAAATCCATTAGTCCTCCTCTTTCTGGTCAACTGTGTCGTTTCGATGGGAGGTGGTAGACTGCCGGGCCTGAGTGACTTCTAGCTGTGCCACTTTTTCGGTCAGTCGCTCTACCTGCTCTGTCAGCTGGAGGACTTCGTGGTGAAGCTCGTGTTGTTCGTTTTGTATTTTGGTGAACCCCCAGCCACGATCTTCCCGCCATAGCGTGGCCCAGATCCACAGAAACGGCCAGATGGCGTGAAGGGTAAACAGGCTGACCCAGCCGGCATAATGAATGGCATCCTGGTGAGGGTGATTGCGTTTTTTCGATATTTCATAGGGGATATCATGGATTGCGATCACGCCGTAGAATAAAAAAACGGCAACAAACACCAAGACCCCCAGAGCAAAGTAATCGAGAAACATCCATGATCCTTAATGTGTTATTGGCAATGGTATAAGTAAAAAATAGCATCGAATAACGGCACTATCTGAGTTTGCAGTTCTTCTTTATCTCTCTATTTTTAAACAGTGTTTTTTGTGTGGTTAATTACTCTGGCATAATAGCTCTAGTTTTGCGGTATTGTGCCGTTACATAGAGTGTAGAAAATTGTTGCATGAGGGGTTATGTCAAACCTGGTAATCGGTCTGAGTTTGATCGGCGTGGTGCTGGTTTGGGTGATTGTCCGCTATTTTTCCGCGATGAAATCTCAGCGCGTTAAAGTGCAGGAGAAAGTGCTCAAAGATCAAAAGTATCAGCGGGTCCTGGAAAAGGCCAAAGTGGCTGAGCACGAGGAAAAAGTCTTCAAGGCGCAGACCGGGCACGTATCAAGCCAGCTGTCGCTGGCAAAGGAGTTTGAGCTGACCAGTATCAGTCAGGCGATCTTCTGGTACCAGAAGGCTGCGGCTTTAGACAACGATATTGCCCAGAATGCCCTGGCCCGCCTATGTCGGTTAGATCGGTCCGACTCTGATGGCGAGGCGAAATCGAAATACTGGCAGCAAGTCGTGCTGGCCAAGCGCAAAGAGCCGGAAGCTTTGTACCAGCTGGGGTATTATCTGGTATCCGGCTACGGCACCGAGATTGATACAGAGTCGGGGGTTGAAAAAATTATCGCGGCGGCTGAGCAGGGGCATGTGGAGGCGCAGCTTTTTCTCGGTGACTGGTATGTAGCAGAAATCAACCAGCACAAAGACCCTCTAGTCGCTTTCGGCTGGCGGGTGCGGGCGGCGCTGACCGATGAGGTTAAGGGCTGTATCAAAACCGCATTTTGTTATCAGAGTGGGGTCGGAGTGGCCAAGGATCGCGCTCGGGCTATTTACTGGTTGGAAAGAGCGGCCGAAATGGGTAGCAGTGAAGCACAGTTTTTGGCCGCGAAGATGCACTTGGGATCAGATGCCAATGATGCGGCTATCGCTTATGTGTGGTTTTCTATTGCCAACGCCTTTGGCCATAAAACGGCTAAGACCGAACGTGATGAAGCGGCGCAGTATGTTGGAATTGAGTCTATCCTGGCGGCACAGAGTGTTGCCAACTCTGTCTTTCGGTTGCTTAAACGCCAGCCAGTTGCACGCCACCGGGTAATTGATCTGATGGATCGGGTATATGCTCGAAGTAGCTACCGACCTGACGAGGATGTACTGGCATCGCTGGCCAGCGGAGAGCTGGCAGGAGATACGGCACAGGCTGAGGCGATTGCCAGCCGGGATGGCGAGGTGGAGATGGATTTGTCTTCGGTCGCCTCACCGGAGCGGGACAGCGAATTTTGCGACATAGAAAACGGCGTTAGCGCAAACGCAGAGAAAAGCGAAGGATCAGACGACAGCAGCTTGGCATCCGAGACCAAGAATGAAACAGCGACCAAGGAGTACCAGCAGCAAAACTGGGCCACTTCCTGGGACAGTTTTACGGCAGAATCGAAGAAGTCGTCATCATGATACCGGTACTGAATCCACCTCAAGGTGATCAAGCAGCTGCGGCATCGCCGTAATGGTGGTCACTCTCGGATGGTTAATCTTGACCGAGTGGGGCGTCGCGGCAAAGTGAAAGGTACGGATATCGGCATTGATCCCGGCCTGCACCCCCTTCGGGGTATCATCAACGAATACGCACTCTTGTAGCATCACACCCATGTGCATGGCGGCGAAGTGGAGAATATCCGGTTCAGGCTTCCAGCTGTTAGCCTGAAAGCCGCTAAATAGCTTACCTTCAAAATAGGGCAGTAGTCCGGTCAGGCTTAAAGTGTGTTCGATTTTGCTGATAGGCGCATTGGAGGCAATACACATATCGCACCCCATGCTCGACAAGGCATCTAGCAGCTCAGGCACGCCTTTGATTGGCATCAGCCCCTGTTCGAAAAGCTGCCGGCACTCTTTCCTATACATGGGCTCGAGATCATCGATGCGGGCCTTGATGCCGGCGCGCTCCCTTGTTTCGGTGAGAATATCGACCATTTTGCCGCCTTGAAAATGGCGAAGGCACTCTTCGAGACAGAGATTGGCACCTAGTCGGTTGAATATATTGACCAAGGCCTGGTTGCAGAGTATCTCGCTGTCTACCAGGGTGCCGTCGCAATCAAAAATGACGCAGCGTACTCCCGATGCTTTTTTTATTACCGTGTTGCTGGTTTTATCCATAAAACGCACTCCACTCTTATGCAGCTGACACCTCATTGTTAATACACCGTCTGTAGTTCTACAATGCGCATATTAACGTTTTGCTATCTTAATCGCGGTTAATGGCGTTTTTTTGTAAGTTATGAGATTTGTCCCTTATTCTGTCTAGAAATGCAGATATACCTATACCTCGACAGCATCAGGCAGAAATTCGCTATTGATTGCCGGGGCGGTGATAGCGGGAAAGGAAGCTATCCAGCGCGGTCTGACTGTTGATTATTTCACTTTGCTCACCTCGTAGAAATGCCAAGATGGCATCTTCATGTTCTTGTACTAGCTGGAATAATTCAGAATGCTGTCGTGCCTGTTGGGCCTGATGACGATATTTCAGCGCATAGGGTTCGACCCAGGATGCCATGGTATCGACTAGAGCAGGCCATTCCAGTGATAGCCATTTTTCAGCATCATGACGCCCCTTGCCTTCCATTGCCGGGTGGCTGTCGGGGCAGTTGATGCCGAGTTTTTCCAGCCCGGTTTTAAGGTGGCGGGCAGTGACCTGTTCGACAAGGATCAGCTTTTGCCATTTGTTGATATGCCTATCATCGCTATACTTTTCAGCGAAAGCAGAAAAAAAGGCAATGCCGTACAGTTCACCGAGGTAAGCTGAAAAAAGTTGTTCTGTTAGCATTTTGCAGGGCTCGATAATGGTTGATAAAAGAAGGACAGCATTTTACGCCATTTTTCGTAGTGTGATTAGACGGCTATACATAATAAAAAGGGGTGGCTATGTCATCATCCATATTTCCTTCATGGCTTGGCGGCTATGAGGTTCGAGAACATATCGATAATCCGAATATTTCTGTCGGGGCGCATACCTACTATTCTGGTTATTATCACGATAAACATTTTGAGGATCAGTGCGTACGTTACCTGTTGGGGGATCATTCCAGCCGGGCCGTCTGGGAGTCCGGTATTTTCGGTGAGGTTGACCGGCTCATTATCGGCAAATACTGTTCGATAGCCTCGGGGGCGACCTTTATGCTGGCCGGTAATCAAGGACATCGCCATGACTGGGTGTCTTCGTTTCCTTTTGATGTCAGCCAGTTTGGTGACAAGGTCAAGTCAGGCTTCGAGCGGGCCGGAGACACGGTGATCGGAAATGATGTGTGGATAGGATCCGAGTGCGTCATTATGCCTGGAGTTAACATTGGCGACGGGGCGGTGATTGGTGCCCGGGCCGTGGTAACCAAAGATGTTGAACCCTATGGCGTAGTGGTCGGCAACCCCGGGCAGGTTGTTAAGAAACGCTTTAACGAGGAACAGATTATCATGCTGCGGGAGATGAAATGGTGGGACTGGCCGCTCGATCTTCTGAAACAGAATATGGATTTGATGTGCAGTAATGATATTGAAGGTTTGTTCGACCGTTACCGTCAGTTTGAACGGTGAGTGTTTATTACTTCTCTAGTTTAAATGTCTATGTTAAGTGGGGCCCCGTGAGGGCCCCTGTCAGTTTATAGATACTTAATTGAAGCAACATTAGGCGAAGACAGTTAGACACTAGGCATAGTTAGAGACGCTTCGCCAACTTCTTTGTAGAGCCAGCTCCAGTGGCGTATGGATAAAGCTTGATGGTGTATGGAGCGGTATCGAGTAGGCTGGTGGCTTGCCTCCGTGTTGCCAAAGCTCCCGGGTTTTGAGGAACCGGCGAAATAGTGGTGAGAAAAAGGCTATGAACTCAAGGATTGTCCAGGATAGTTGAATGATCGATACCGGCTTACCGCTGCTGAGTGCCAGGCAGCGGGCAATATCATTGATACTGGCTTTGTGCCCGGGGTAGTAGACAATATTCAAATCGGGTTGCTCGCACTGCTCGTGAGAGAGGAGATGGGCAATATTGTCTGCAAGATCGGGTAAGAATGTCCAATAGTGGCAGAGTCTTTGATTGCTGGGGGATTGGATGATCACTTTTTGCTGCGTTTCTTTTATCAGCATCCCCAGATAGCCATGATGCAGTGCGCAGCTCAGGCTGTGCCCGCAGCAGATCACCAGAACT
The DNA here is from genome assembly GCF_050336885.1 of Photobacterium kasasachensis. Lineage (NCBI taxonomy): Bacteria > Pseudomonadati > Pseudomonadota > Gammaproteobacteria > Vibrionales > Vibrionaceae > Photobacterium > Photobacterium kasasachensis. The sequence goes on along the minus strand of NZ_JAKJSH010000004.1, from coordinate 716,281 downwards.
TTGGCTCCGTTAAAGCTCGCTTGCCGTAAGCGGTTTTTCAGTCGTTTGGGCAGGCGGACTGTTATGGGTTGATTTTTTTTCCAGACAGCAAGAGAAGGGAACCAGGGTTGTTGGACGTCATATTTATTGGTGGTGATCACCAAGCGGAGTTTGAGCTGCTCGGAAAGCGAAATAATGTGTTCTATCGAGAAAATGAGCTCTTTTCTGGCAGCCGCTGATTCAGGCAGGTGAACAAAGACGGTATCAACGTCTTTTGCAACCTGGTACAGGAAGTCAATATCATTGCTATTCATCTCGGCCAAAGTCAGCTGACTGAGTATCGGTACGTGGGCAGAGTCGTCACGAATAATACCGATGACGTCCCAGTCATTATTGATCAGCGTTCGGCAGAGGTTATTGCCCATCTCCTGACAAGCTCCAAAAACTAAGGCTTTTCTCATTGTTAACCTCAATCATGCGATTCATATCAATATACTGTTATGCAGTTTGGTTCTTATTGTGGCTATAGTAAATACACAGATAGGAATAGTAGGTATACGAATATGAATAACACGGAGTGGGACAGTATTCGGATATTTTTGGCTGTGGTCGAAGAGGGGAGTATGTCGGCGGCGGCGCAGGTACTCGGGGTGTCTCAGCCAACAGTGAGCCGCTATATTTTGGCACTGGAAGAGAAGGTCGGCGTCAATCTCTTTGATCGTTCCTGCAGCGGGCTCAAAGTGACCGAGGTCGGGGCGAGCTTGTTGGATTCCGCCAAGGCGACCGCCCTTGGGGCCGAGAGCTTTGCCAGGCAGGTTAACGCTACTTCAGAGCATATTGATGGTCATGTCCGGCTGGCTGTGAGTGAAGTGGTCGCATACTACTTTTTGCCGGATGCGATAACAGCATTTAACCGCCAGTTTCCATCTATCGAAGTCGAGATACTGATTTCCGATCAAGGGGTGAACCTAAACAAGCGTGATGCCGATTTATTGGTGTCTGTCGAAAAGCCGGAGCAACCGGATTTTGTGGTCAGCCATCTCTTTGAAGGAAAACTGGGATTTTTTGCCCATCGTGATTATCTGAAAGAGTATGGCAAGCCTGATTCACTTCAGGATCTACATGCCGGCTTCCATCAAATAATCGGCGATGACTGCAATAACTTTTATCTCCGAGAGGCTGTTCGGATTGGTCGTCCCCTGAGTAAGTCACATTTCAGCTTTCGTACCGATAGCCAGAAAATGCAGGTTGAACTGCTCAACGCCAGGGCCGGTGTCGCGGTTACCCTGTTGGCGATAGCAGAAAAGTATCCGGACCTGGTGCAGCTTTTTCCGGAAGCTGCCTTGCGCCCCTTTAACTGGTGGCTGATCTGCCATCGTGACGTGAATGTCAATCCGCGTATTCATAATCTGATGACGTTTCTGAGCCAGTGGTTTCAGCAGAATAAATGGCGACAGCAGCAGCCCGCTGAGGGAAGACAGAAACACCTTGCTGTGATGTAAGTTGAAGGGATTTCATCACAATGCATATTAATTTTGATTGGGGGGCACTATTCAATAGTTGAAAAATATTCGAGAAATATTCAACAAAAATTTAGTTGATGGGCGATTTTCGCCCAAGGTTAAACGTTTTCGTTGCTATAAACTTGATCTGGACCAGCGATTTCTAACTTATTTTGATTTTTTTGAAAACAAAAGTTGAGTTATTCAAAAAAAATTGAATAATGTAATTAAAACATATAATGCCGAGAAAATGCTGCTCCACACATTTTCCTCTGCAGTCTAAAAAAGACGTGTGACGGGACAACAATTTGTCCTTAGGCCCTAATTTTTCTGATGAGATAACCATGAGCAATTCTCTAGTTCTTGTAATCAACTCCGGTAGTTCTTCGCTAAAATTTGCCCTAATCGATACCGTTAGCGGTGAGGCAACCCTGAGTGGCTTGGGTGAGTGCTTCGGCCTGCCTGAAGCCAATGTTAGCTGGAAGATCAACGGTGAGAAGCACGAATACAAACTGAACGATTCAGGTAACCACCACCAGCAGGCAGTCGATCGCATCGTAACCCTGCTTGAAGAGCAAGGTATCAAGCAAGATATCGTTGCTGTCGGTCACCGAGTTGTCCATGGCGGTGAGAAGTTTACCAAAACAGTAAAAATTGACGATAGCGTGCTGGAAGAAATCGAGAAGCTAAGCGATCTGGCACCACTTCATAACCCTGCTCATGTTATCGGTATGCGAGCTGCAATTAAGGCTTTCCCGGCTCTGGCTCAGTACGCGGTATTTGATACGGCGTTCCACCAGACAATGCCTGCCCGTGCGTACACAGGTGCTATCTCTCAGAAGCTATACAATGAATACGGCATCCGTCGTTACGGTTTCCACGGTACGAGCCACTACTTCGTCAGCCGTGAAGCTGCCAAGATGATCAACAAGCCAATCGAAGAGAGCAATTTTATCTCTGTTCACCTGGGTAACGGTGCATCGGTTTGTGCAATCAAAGACGGCAAGAGTGTTGATACCAGCATGGGCTTTACTCCGCTGGCCGGTCTGATGATGGGCACACGTTGTGGTGACCTTGACCCAAGTATCATTGAGTTCCTGCTGAAGAAAGGCTGGGCTCAGGAAGATGTTTTCAAAGAGCTGAACTCGAAATCGGGTCTGCTAGGTGTATCTGGCCTGACAAGCGATTGCCGCGGTATTATCGAGGCGATGGAAAATGGCCACGAGGGCGCAACCCTGGCTTTTGAAATCTTCACTTACCGTGTTGCTAAGTACATCGGTTCTTACATGGTGGCACTGGATGAGCTGGACGGCATCATCTTCACCGCCGGTATTGGTGAGAACTCTCAGCCAATCCGCAGCAAGATCCTAGAGAACCTGAAGATCTTCGGTTACCGCGAAGACGAAGAAGCCAATGCGGCTGCTCGCTTCGGTAACAGTGGTATTATTACCCAGCCAAATACACCAGTTGCAATGGTAATCCCTACCAACGAAGAGTGGGTTATCGCAAAAGAATCTATGGCGTTACTGCACGCGTAATAGACTATAGCCAGCCAAGTTTCCCAAGGGCTTGGTTGGCTCCCTGCCTGGAACACAGGGAAATACGGAACGGAAACGGCCCCGAGCAAATGCTCGGGGCCGTTTTTGTTGGTTGCCGGCGGATCTCGGCGTTTATTGACTTCGTTCAGCCCTGGTTGCCCTTGTTGCGATGGCGTTAGGAAAAATTTCGAATGCACCTTACCTTGTTGCTCGCCCGTAAGATATCTCCCTGCGGTCCTTTGTAATAAAAGGTGCCATTTGAATCGGTCACCGATTGTGCGCCGGGCTCGGTAGATACGTCGAGCTTGTCGTTGCTGCGCTGTGCTCCCGCGCCATGAACATCAAGAATATTGCCGCTTATGTAACCAAGTGCTCGCCCAAAAGAGACATAAGCGGCATTGCTGCCATTATTATCATTGTCTACATGTGTGGTTGAGCTCCAGTAATAGCCCCAGTCGGTGATGCTTTCTTCGTTCGTGAATGAGGTGGCGTTGAATATTGGATCTATTGCGGCCTCACCGTCGGTATCCGGTGTGCGTGTGTAGTCCAGGATACTCTGTAGCTCTTTGGCATTGGGTAAACGCCAGTCTGAATGCGAGGCGGTTGTTGCCGTCTCGCACTGAGAGATTGCATCGTCCCAATTGCTAGATTTGCTGTCATTTTGTTGCCACATTAAGCCCGTCGCGTTGTCGCTCACGGTGTCGTCGCCGTTGTCGACAAATGCGTTTACCCCGTACTCGGTGTTGCCTGTTACGCAGCGCACATAAAATTCCTTGATATGCGTCGGGTAACCTTTGATACGGCCGTCAACATAGTTAACTCCGAACATCGTCGGATCGCCGTTCATTGTCGTGCTCAGATAGAGTGTGGAGGAGGCATACTGGGCATCGATAATCCGGTCTCCGGCGTTAATCCCATCGGCGGTGGTGGTGTCACCGAAAGCCCAGTCGAAGGCACTATCAATGAAAGGAACAAGGCTCGAGGTGTCTGAGCCCGTATATGAACTGGGATCCTTTCCACTGAACAAGATCAGGGAATAGGCTTCTTTGATACTAGGCAGGCGCCAGTCTTGTCGCCCCGCAAGGCTGAGATCGTCACAGTAAGTGACGGCTTCACTCTGCTCTAGCTTATCGGCATAGTTCACTGCCCCGTCGTTGTTTAAATCGGAGCTTTGTTGCCAGATAAGGCCTGTGACGTTGTCTGTGACGGTCACCCCGTCTGAGCTGACGGTGTAACTCGGCTGATTACCGGCGTAATCTCCGTCATGTCCCTGGCCACTGCAGGGGGTGACGAGGCCAGTTGATGAGCTGTAGCAATCCGTTTGATTGGTATCTACGATTTTATAGCCGCTGGCAGTCGAGCTGGTCGCTGTTGCAGCGCTTTCGGATGAGGAGCCGTCACAACCTGTTAAGGCAAGCATTGAGCTCACTGCCACGAAGGCGAATAACTGTCTTATTATGAAAGGGCCTATAGCAGGGGTAATGGCTGGCTGCTGAGTTGCAGAGTGAAATATCATAATGGCTTCCCTATGTCAGTGAGATGGCATGATATCCATGTTGAACGTATCGGAATGTTGGATAGTCTATGAGGACAATGTGCAGGAAATATGCAGAAATTAGGGAAGAAAGTGGTGATGTTTCTTTGCTTCACATTAACTTATTGGGCGACTATCTAGCCTGAAGTCGGCAGGTGCTGAATAGAAAACAGCCTCGGGCACAGTTGCCCAAGGCTGTTTGTACAAAGCTGGCATGGTGTTTCTGTGCGCTTAATTCACCAGGCTTTTAATGTACTCGCCCAGCTCCGAGTGGTGCATGATTTTTGACACCGGGACAATCTCTTTCAGCGGTCCCCAGGCAAAGACGTTGACTGGCGTATGGGTATGGGTACCTGTGCCCCAAACGGTATTTTGGGCAGTTGCCTGCTCGCGAGCCAGCAGGTTGCCACGGTCGTTGTACGGGAAGAAGGCATCAAAGTCTTTGATTGTCGGGATGTCTTTCAGCTTGAGGTACTTATGGTTACCTTTAAAGTACGGGTTTGGCTTGGTTTCCAAGACGTTAGCTGCCTGTGCCGTGGTGATCGGGAAGCTGCTGTTGGTGTTGACGATATTAGCCAGTTTTTCCGCCGTTTGCTGCGATGGCTCTAGCTTGTCAAACTCGCCTAACATGGCGGCGTAACTCAGCTTCTGGTTGTACAGGCCATCCAGAATTTCGAATTGGCCAAAGTTGAAATTAGGGGCGTAGTCGCGTTTCTGGAAGGCCTCGCCTGAACGCTTCTCTGGTGTCGGGAGCTCGTTCGATGAGTAACTAAAGCCGAATGATCCGGTTTCGTGGTCGGCGGTGACGATGATGAGTGTATCGTCACGATCTTTGGCCCATTCGTAAACGGAGCCCACGGCCTCGTCAAACTTGATCATTTCATGCAGCATGGTGCCGGCATCGTTGCTGTGGCCTGCCCAGTCTATCTGCCCGCCTTCAACCATGAGGAAGAAACCGTCCTTGTCTTTAGATAGTAAGGCAAGGGCCTTTTCCGTCATCTCTTTCAGGGTTGGCTGGGTACGGTCCGGATCATTTTTCGAGTTGGTGTAGGCAACGCCGTCATTCATGCCTGAGTAGGCGAAGAGCCCCAGTAGTTTGTCGCCCTGGGCGGCTTCGAGCATCTCCTTGTTGAAGGCGAGGCTGTAACCGTCATTTTTGGCTTCGGTAAGCAGGTTACGATCGTCTTTGCGTTTGGATTTCAGCTTGACGTCTCCCTGGGTAAGGACTTCCAGCTCTTTATAGACGGCACCTTTATCGTTGGTCGATTTAGGGATCCAGTGACGCAAACCGCCAGACAACATGACATCGACATTGGTTTCCAGCATATCAGAGGCGATATCATTTTCCAGCGAACGGTGTGGCTGGTGGGCGGCAAAGGCGGCGGGGGTTGCATGGGTCAGGCGGGTATCGGAAATGAGCCCCGTGGCCTTTCCGGCGCGCTTGGCTTTTTCAAGCACGGTTTCGACATAGTTGCCGTTGGCATCGATGCCTATCACTTCCGATCCTGTGTAGATGCCGGTGGCCAGCATCGTTGCCGAACATGCAGAGTCGACCACGATCGCGTCTTCCGGATGGGTCAGTGACGAGCCGATAACGCCCTCTTGGGCAAGTTTAAAGAGGGCCGTTGTGTCGCCCTTGTAAATAGAGTGAGGTGCATTGCTGGCGTAGGTTTCCAATAAGCCGACCTGTTGCGGCCCCATGCCGTCACCAATCATTAGGATGACGTTTTTGATTTCTGCCGAGTGTGCTGAGAAGGAGAACGTAGAGGTTACCGCGGCAAAAATGAGAGGTTTAACAATGTGTTTCATTTTAAAATCCTGATATTAAAATACGGCGATAGTAAATCAAGGACTTATGACGGTTTTATTGCAGTAATAAGTATTTGATATGAATTGTGGTGCAATTATCTTTTTTATTGTGCATCTGTGTTGTGAATAAAACCGGTGAATTTTTATTTGCCCTGATCACACTTATTGATCATCAATATATATTTATTAATTTAACTATAGGATGATGACTTCATCAATTTCGAATATTGCTTTTCAGATAGGAACATAAGATGGACGTGTACCTCAAATTGCAATCTCCCTCACAGCCGATATTATCGGCTTGGTATAACGTAGATCATAAGCTCTCTTTCCGTCTTTCTTCTGAGTAAGTCCTTCCGGCGTTATTACGCCGAACATTAGCACTTAATATTTTGTACCCATGTCACTTTGTGGTGAATAAGGGTGATTTGAATTAATAGTGTTAATGCATTTAATTTATTTGTCTGATAATTAAATTGTATTTTCATCTGAGAGCATAATATGAATATGTGCCCTAAATTGAAAGTATCATCACAGCCATTACTGACGCCATGGTATGTTGAAGACTGTAAGCTTTCTGACTTCTTCCCGATACAGTCAATATCTATATCGTAAATAATAGAACGCTGTTGTTTCTATTAATTCAAGCTAAATGATTATTTTGATGTTCGTTATTTATTTAACGTGTCTGCGTTCGTCTTGAAATTAGCACGTTAGATAGATTTTAAAACATCTGGCGATATTATTACCCATTTCTAAAAGGTGCGGTTAAGCACCTGATATGATTAAAGGCATTATTATGGAAAACTTTAAACACCTACCTGAACCATTCCGTATTCGTGTTATTGAGCCGGTTAAACGTACCACCCGTGCCTATCGTGAAGAGGCTGTATTAAAAGCGGGTATGAACCCGTTTTTGCTAGATAGTGAAGATGTGTTTATTGATCTGTTGACCGACAGCGGGACAGGTGCCATCACCCAAGATATGCAGGCAGCTATGTTGCGTGGTGATGAAGCCTATAGCGGCAGTCGCAGCTACCACGCATTGGCAGATGCGGTGAAAGACATCTTTGGCTATGAGCTAACGATCCCGACCCACCAGGGCCGTGGTGCCGAGCAGATCTACATTCCGGTTCTGATCAAAAAACGCGAGGCCGAAAAAGGGCTTGATCGCAGCAAGATGGTTGCCTTGTCAAACTACTTCTTTGATACCACTCAGGGTCACACCCAGGTGAACTGCTGCGTGGCGAAAAATGTCTACACCGAAGAAGCGTTTGATACCGCGGTCAATGCAGACTTCAAGGGTAACTTTGATCTGGTCAAGCTTGAGGAAGCGATCATCGAAGCAGGTCCGGCCAACGTGCCTTATATCGTCAGCACCATTACCTGTAACTCCGCAGGTGGTCAGCCGGTTTCTATCGCGAACCTGAAAGCCGTGTATGAAATTGCCCGTAAATATGACATTCCGGTGATCATGGATTCTGCCCGCTATGCAGAGAATGCCTACTTTATTCAGCAGCGTGAAGAAGGCTATCAGGACTGGACGATCGAAGAGATCACCCGCGAGAGCTATAAGTACGCAGATGGCCTTGCGATGTCGGCCAAGAAAGATGCCATGGTCCAGATGGGCGGCCTGCTTTGCTTTAAAGATGAATCCATGATGGACGTGTACACCGAGTGCCGGACCTTGTGTGTGGTGCAGGAAGGCTTCCCTACCTACGGCGGCCTGGAAGGTGGTGCGATGGAACGCCTTGCTGTTGGCCTGTATGACGGTATGCGCCAGGAGTGGCTGGCCTACCGTATCGGTCAGGTTCAGTATCTTGTCGACGGCCTGGAGGAACTGGGTATTGTTTGTCAGCAAGCTGGCGGTCACGCTGCGTTTGTCGATGCGGGCAAGCTGTTGCCGCATATCCCTGCCGAGCAGTTCCCGGCACATGCGCTGGCTTGCGAGCTCTATAAAGTGGCGGGGATCCGTGCGGTTGAAATCGGCTCATTACTGCTGGGTCGTGATCCTGCGACAGGGAAGCAACACCCGTGTCCGGCTGAGTTGCTTCGTCTGACTATCCCCCGTGCGACTTACACCCAGACGCACATGGATTTCATCATTGAGGCCTTTGAAGAAGTGAAGAAGAACGCGACGAACGTGAAAGGACTGGAGTTTACCTACGAGCCTCCGGTACTTCGCCACTTTACGGCTCGGCTTAAAGAAGTTGAGCCTGTGAAGCCGGCAGTGAAGACGCCGGAAGTCAAGGTACTTGAAGAAGCATAGCAACCTTAAAAGAGCGCCCCGATGGGCGCTCTTTTCCTAAACACATACTCAAAAAAACAGTTTAGGTTCATGGTTCCAATAACGTGAAATTAGAAGAGTGACTGAATTATGGATAAAAGTCCGTCGTTAGTGGTAAATGATACAGTGAAGGAAAAGCATCCGTCGTTAATTGGCGGGGCATGCATTATCGCCAGTGTTTGCGTCGGGGCCGGAATGCTCGGTTTGCCCAGTGCCGGTGCAGGGGCATGGACAATCTGGTCGGTGCTGGCGATCACATTGACAATGGTCGTCATGACGGTGTCGGGGTGGATGTTACTGGAGGCCTTTAAACATTACGACTTAAAGGTGTCGTTCAATACGGTAACGAAAGACATGCTTGGCGATAAAGCCAACATGTTCAATAACCTGATGGTGTATTTTGTCGGTGGGATATTGCTCTATGCCTATATCACCTCTTCCGGTCTTATCCTTCAGGATGTGTTGGGCATCGACAGTAAAATCAGTTCAGTATTGTTTGTTTTGGTATTTTCGGCTTTCGTGTGGCATTCAACACGAGCAGTAGACCGCATCTCTGTTTTACTCATTATCTTTATGGTCTTAAGCTTCGCGTTCGGTGTGTCAGGGCTGGCCGTCAAAGTTGACATGTCTATACTGTTTGATTCCATCAATGAAAAAGCAAACTATGCACCTTACGCAATGGCGATGCTGCCCGTTGCGCTGACGTCGTTTGGTTATCACCATTCGGTTTCGTCAATGCGTGCCTATTACGGGGATGAGAGCAAAGCCAAAAAAGCGATTTTGGGCGGCACCACGATTGCACTTGGCCTGTACTTCCTGTGGCTATTCAGCATTTTTGGCAACTTGCCGAGAAACCAGTTTGGCCCGGTGATTGAGCAGGGCGGTAATGTCGATGCCTTGTTGACCGCGCTGGGCTCTGTGATTGAGTCCGAAAAAGTAGCGAATGCGATCAATGCTTTCTCGATGGCGGCCATTCTGTCTTCATTTATCGGGGTTGGGCTCGGGGTGTTTGATTACCTGGCTGATCTGTTCAAGTTCGAAGACACCAGACAAGGTCGTGCCAAAACCTGGGCGGTGACCTTTCTGCCGCCATTGGTTATGTCACTGCTGTTCCCGTTTGGTTTTGTGATAGCCATCGGTTATGCCGGCGCTGCCGCTACGGTGTGGACCTGTATTATTCCGGCTCTTCTGGTCAGAAAGTCGAGAACATTGGCAAATGGTCGCGAAGGATTTAGGGCTCCGGGGGGCCAGGTAATGATTGCCTTGGTGATAGGCTTCGGGATATTAACTGCGGTATTCCACTTTATGGCGATGCTGGGTATTCTTCCGGCGTTTACTGGCTAAAAACATTAGTCGTTATTACCTCCTTGGGATTGGCTATCTTATTTGAATGTTGCCTGTGCAGAGAAAGGTAGCCAATCTTTATCGGAAATATCCATTATTAACCTATAGTTTATAAACCTACTTTATACCCACAAACCACTCTTTCTGGCCGCTATCATGATGTTTAAATGTATGATAAATTCTAGGCCGTATCAGCGCGACTCAATATGTAATTTCGATATGAATTGCGAGCTGAAATCTAATGACAATTACCTTTAACTGCCATTAACAAAAATAAAAATACTGCCAAATTGTGTTGTTCATTCTCTCTTCCTGAGAAATACAGTTTGGATTGTTTCTAAAATAAGTAATACCTGAGCTATCTCTACGCTCGCCGCGACGAGTTTCTTGAGGCACTTCGGTATTTAGAAAGGAAAACATTATGCGCGGCATTTTATCTATTCAATCTCATGTGGCATACGGGCATGCAGGCAATAGCTCGGCGGTTTTTCCGATGCAAAGAATGGGATTTGAAGTATGGCCAATTCATACTGTTCAGTTTTCCAACCATACTCAATATAAACAAGGTTGGACTGGACGTGCCTTTTCGGCATCAGATATAGATGAGCTGGTTCAAGGCCTCGATAATATTGATGCATTATCGCGTTGTGAGGCGATTCTTACCGGTTATCAAGGCAGTGCAGAGCAGTGCGAGGCGGTGATCCGAACTGTCGAAAAAGTGAAGGCTCAAAACCCGTCTGCGATTTATGTTTGCGATCCTGTAATGGGCGCGCCGGATAAAGGGTGTATTGTGGCTCCCGGTATTGCGGAACACCTGGTCAATGACCTTATGCCCATCGCTGATGTCATCGTGCCAAATCAGTTCGAGCTCAGCCAGTTCGCGCAGATGGAAATCAACACCCTTTCTGATGCTGTAGCAGCTTGCCATATTGCATTGGAAAAAGGGCCTAAGGCTGTGCTTGTTAAGCACCTGTATTGCATTTCTGACAACAAATTCAGCATGATGCTGGCTACCCGCGAAGGCTGTTTTCTTGCTCAGCGTCCCCACCTGCCGTTTGAGCTGCAACCTGTCGGCGTCGGTGATCTGATTTCTGCCGTCTTTACCGCCGGTTTGCTTAAGGGCAATTCGCCAAGCGAGGCCTTCCAGCATTGCCATGATGCCTGCTACGGGGTGCTTAAACGCACGCAGCAACAAAATGAATGGGAGCTGCAAACCGTTCTGGCGCAGGATGAGCTTGTCGAGCCAAGTGAGACATTCCCAGTTGAGATGCTCGATGTACAGTTGACATCGGCTTAATCCAGCGCCGGTAACATTTATCTAGCGCTCCCGATATCAATAAGGCTCTGAGTATTGGCTCAGAGCCTTTTTGTTTCCACTGACTTTTAACCAGTGTTGTCAGCAGCCTATTTCACCTTGCTCATCACGTATTCGCCCAGTTCTGAGTGGTGCATGATTTTTGATACTGGAATAATTTCTTCCAGTGGCCCCCAGGCAAATACATTCACCGGTGTATGGGTGTGTGTGCCTGTGCCCCATACGGTGTGTTGTGCTGTTGCCTGTTCACGGGCGAGCAGGTTTTCGCGGTAGTTGTATGGGAAGAAAGCATCAAAGTCGTTGATCTTAGGAACCTGCTTGGCAGCAAGGTGCTTGTGGCCTTTGCGGTAATACGGATTCGGCTTTATCTGCAAGACGTTGGAGGCCTGGGCGACAGTGATAGGGAAGTCACTATTGGCATTGACGATCTCTGCGAGCTTTTCAGGTGTTTTATGGCTGCCTTCCAGCGCATCAAACGCCTTTATCATCGCTGAGTAGCTTTGCTTCTGGTTGTATAGTTTGTCGAGAATATCAAACGAGCCAAAATTATAGTTCGGAGCATAGTCGAGCTTCCGGAAAGCTTCTCCGCTTCGCTGTTCAGGTGCAGGAATGTCTTTTGACGAATAACTGAACCCAAAGGAGCCTGTCTCGTGATCGGCTGTGACGATGATCAGGGTATCATTCCGACCCTTGGCCCACTCATAGACTGAATCGATGGCTTCGTCGAATTTGATCATTTCGTGCAGCATGCGTCCGGCATCGTTTCTGTGTCCTGCCCAGTCAATCTGGCCGCCTTCGACCATCAGAAAGAAACCGTCTTCGTCTTTCGACAGCACGGCCAGGGCTTTTTCTGTCATCTCTTTGAGCGTCGGCTGCGTGCGGGCGGGATCGTTTTTCGAGTTGCTATGGGCTATGCCGTCATTCATGCCCGAGTAGGCAAATAGTCCCAGTAATTTATCCCCCTGTGAGTTATCAAGCATCTTCCTGTTAAAGGCCAGGCTATAGCCGTCGGCTTGTGCTTCCGTTAACAGGTTTCGGTCATCTTTGCGTTTGGATTTGAGTTTGACGTCTCCCCGGGTAAGGGTAGCCAGTTTTTTGTAAACCGATCCTTTGTCATTGGTTGATTGTGGGATCCAGTGACGCAGGCCACCGGAGAGCATCACGTCGGCACCGGTTTCCAGCATATCGGCAGCAATATCGTTCTCGAGCGAACGATGCGGTTGGTGCGCGGCAAACGAAGCCGGGGTGGCGTGTGTCAGGCGAGTATCCGACACTAGTCCGGTTGCCTTACCAAGCCGTTTGGCTTTCTGCAGTACGGTTTCGACATGGTCGCCGTTGGCGTTGATACCAATGACTTCCGAGGCGGTAGCAAGGCCGGTTGCCAGCATTGTGGCCGAGCACGCTGAATCGACCACAATGGCTTCATCCGGGTGGGTTAATGAGGAGCCGACCACACCTTCCAGGGCGAGCTGGTACAGGGCGGTGCTATCGCCCTGATAGATGGAGTTGGGGGCATTGTTGGCATAGGTTTCCAACAGTCCGACCTGCTGCGGCCCCATACCGTCTCCAATCATAAAGATAACGTTTTTGATTTCTGCCGAGAGAGCAGACATGGAGAAGGTGGATGCCGCGGCGGCAATGATGAGGGGTTTAACAATATGCTTCATTATATTTTCCTGATAGTGAATAGCCTACTGAAAGCGCCAATATATCAATTGATTCAATTGCTTGTGGCGATTGTTAGAGGTTGCAGCTAGGTTTCAACCCGTTTCTCGAGCGGCTGTTCATATCAGGTCATTGCGGGGAAGGGATGTCGAAAACTCTGGCATAAAAGCAGTACCGCGCGATTGCCCGATACTGCTTTTTTAGTGTTCCACGCTTCAATAAAGGAAGGTTAGTTTTGCGTCAGTTTCACCGGCTGACTGATCAGGCGGGCAATCATTTTATTGATGGCAACCATCTGTGGTGCTTCTTTGCTGTAATAGTTATACGGTGGCAAGTTATTGGTACTGTAGCCCCAGAAATCCCAGCACCCTTTCGGGTTCATGGGATTTAGCGATGATTTTTTTACCTGTGGGAAGAGCACAATCGTACTGTTGGTATCGGCCGCTTCCAGATACCCGGTTTCTTTTACATAGGTGGTCCCGATCACTGACACTCCCTGCTCACAACCATGCACGGCAACGTGGACTTTACATTGCTCTGTCTGGCAGTTTTCCGGCACATAGACAAAGGCTGTCTCGTTCATGCTGGTCAGCGGATCGTCAAAGAAGGCACTCTGATCAAATTCAATCAGTTCACCTGTGAGTGTTTTGGCCGCAGGTTTCTGATCACCATAGATATGCTTGAGAATACGCTGGGCCTGTGGAATGTCGCAGTCGTTGATAAACGGCGCTTTCGTTTTGCTACACGGGGTATCGTTTTGATCTGTGGTGATAAAGGCATGGCCTGCATCCACGCGGTTGTTGTAGAGGATCTGGTCATCACCGACGCCGAGTTTCTGGTAAAACTCCGCCGTGGTATCGACCACACCGGTGACGACGGTTTCGTCACTGGCGCCCGAGAAGATATAAACTTTGTCATCTTTCAGGTTGTCGACAGGATCGATTTTGCCGATACGGGCGGTTTGCTTAGCAAGATCGACCAGAAAACCACTGTTCGGATACATCATGGACGGACAGCCGACAATACTGCCTTTGCAGGGATTCATACAGGTCGTGGTAGCGGTCAGGATCGGCGTGATGAACGGGTTGCTAAACGGATTGTTACCGGCACAGTTCCATGGCCCCCCGGCAACTATTCCGGCCCCGACCAGTTCATCGGAAAAGGCGACGTGAAACTGGGCTGCCATGAAGGCACCGGAAGACAGTCCGGAGATAGAGGTCGCGTCGGGGAGCGCGTTCAGGGCCGGTAGTTCTGTTTTTGCCGCAAGGGCATAGCTACTGTAAGTAGTACTGAATAAAGCACTGAATAAAACAGACAACAGAGCAAGGGTGAGTTTAAGTTCCTTTATCATGTTTGTCTCCTGATAAATTAGAATATTAACAAAAGGTTAGTGATTGATTTGTTTATAGAATGCTGGGCTATAAGCTGAAGAAATAATATGCACACATAAGAATATTTACGTTTTGGCTTATGCCTGAAACAGGAAGATTTGCGAGTGAGACAGGATTGTAGAGTGATAGGCGCTGGGGATTTGCAAGGAACGTTAAACTAGCTCAAATAAATAAGCGGCCCCGAGATTACTCGGGGCCGCTCTGCTGTTTAGTGACTGGCCTCTATGTCATCGGCTTTGCGAAAAGCGGCATGGGTGCTGAGCTGTTTGGCGTAAGCGGCAATGTTGGGGAAGCTGCTCAGTGTGTTGTTGTTCGCTAATATCTCGACAATAAAGGACATCATAATGTCTGCCCCGGTGAGCTTGTCGGCCACCAGGTAGCGTTTTCCCTCGAGTGACTGGTCAAAATAGCTGATGACCTTGGCGATCTCGGCATCGGCATAACCGGCGAGGAAGTTAGTTTCACAACCATCTTTGTCGACGAACAGTTTTAGCAACAAAGGGAGGATCGCAGAGCTCTCGGCAAAGTGCATCCATTGCGAGTATTCGATATATTCCTTCGTTCCCTTTTGTGGCGACAATTGTCCGGCGGCATGCCTGTCGATGAGGTATTCAGTGATAGCCCCGGACTCGGCAATCACCATATCGTCATCTTCAATGACCGGCGATTTGCCCAGAGGGTGAATGGATTTCAGCTCCGGCGGTGCCAGAAACGTCACGCTATCGCGCTGATATGGGACTACTTTGTAGTCAAGCCCTAGCTCTTCCAGTAGCCAGATAATACGCTTAGAGCGCGATTGATTAAGGTGATGCAGTGTAATCATGGTTGGCTTCCTTGCGTGCTTATAGTGGCTGGTTAACCTGGATCACCAGTTTGCCGAAGTTCTTGCCTTCCAGCAGGCCGATAAAGGCTTCCGGTGCCTTATCAAGCCCTTCTACCAAATGCTCCCGGTACTGGATTTTGCCTTCGGCAAGCCACTGGGTCATGTCCTGAGCGAACTCGTTGTAGCGGTGTGCGTAGTCATCAAAAATGATGAATCCTTGCATCTTGATCCGCTTGATCAGCAGTGTGGCCATCAGCATCGAGATACGGTCCGGGCCATCTGGCAGGGAAGTTGCGTTGTACTGGGAGATCAAGCCACAGACCGGCACGCGGGCACCAGTGTTGAGCAATGGCAGCACCGCATCAAATACCTTGCCGCCGACATTTTCGAAATAGACATCGATGCCCTTGTCACAGGCTGCCTGCAGCTGTTGTTCGAAATCCGTCGCCTTGTGATCGATACACTCGTCGAAGCCCAATACCTCTTTGGCGTAGCGGCATTTCTCTTCGCCACCGGCTACCCCGATCACCCGGCATCCTTTAATTTTACCAATTTGTCCTACTGTCGCACCCACCGGGCCGGTTGCCGCAGCGACTACCAGTGTGTCACCTGGCTTCGGCTGGCCGATATCAAGCAAGCCCATATAGGCAGTAAAACCGGGCATGCCCAATACGCCTAATGCGTAGGATGGAGCTGTGGGTTGTTTCCCTAGTTTAAGCAGGCCTTCGCCATCAGAGATGCCATAACTCTGCCAACCGGTGTAGGCAAGTACCCACTCGCCGATTTCAAACTCAGGGTTGTTTGACTCGACAACCTGACACACCGTTGCACCGACCATGACATCATCAACGGCAACAGGATCGGCATAGGATTTGGCATCGTTCATGCGCCCGCGCATGTAGGGATCCAGTGAGAGGTATACACTGCGTAGCAATACTTCGCCCTCTGCCGGAACGGGTCTTTCAATGTCTTCCAAACGGAAGTTTGCCGGAGTAGGGGCACCGACTGGTCGGGAGGCTAACACAATACGTGAGTTGGTCTTTTGCGCATTTGTCATCGTACATTCCTTTTGAATTTCAGCTTTTTGACTGGTCTATAACTACCTAATTAGACCGGTCGTCTAGTAATGGTTTAAAAAAATCCCCGTCATCATACTGACGGGGTTTTGATTTCGTTCGTCGTTTAGCGGGTTGCTTTATCGACCAATAGGTTTTGGGTCGTTCTCATCGCCAGCTCCAGGCCTGATTGATCTTGTGTGAGCTTTCTCATCAAGCTAGCACCAATCCATAGGTTATAGAGTAGCTGGGCGGTCTCCTGGCTATCGCTGACGGTGATGGAGCCGTCTTTCACACCGTCATCAATACACTGGCGGATAGCCGAGATAATACTCGTGGCACCTTCTAATAGCGCCAGACGCATGGGCTCGGACAGATCAGAGACTTCGGCTGTTAGTTTGACTACCAGGCATTTCTGCGCACCACAGACACCATCTTCAACATCGACCCAACGCTGCCAGTAACTGATTAGGCGATCGTAAGGGGTGCCGTTATGATCACTGAACAGCAAGGTATCAAGCCGTTTAAGGTAGTTGGCAAAGTAGTCCTGGATCAAGGCCTCACCAAACTGCTCTTTGGATTTGAAGTAGTGATAAAACGAGCCTTTTGGTACTTCGGCGTGTTTTAACAGCTGTGACAGACCAACATTCGAAAACCCTTTGGCGACGATAAGTGCGTAGCCGGTGTCCAGAATATGTTGGCGAGTTTCATTCGTTTGTGCGTTCATGGCGGTAAGAGTAAAGCAAACTAGACCAGTCGTCTAGTCCTATTTTTCGCCTTTATTGACTTGAGGTATATTCACATTGTATTCATCTTGTAATGAATATGATTGTCATTAATCTCATTCAGTGTCAGGTATTTCCATCATGGCTGTTAGAAAACTTGCAGCAACCAGTATTGTATTGCTAACCCTTACGGGCTGTATTGGTCAGACGGCCGATCCGATGCTGAAGCCGTCGGCTGCGCTTGCCGACTATAAGCAGAGCTCTTTTCAGGAATACCTGGATCAAACTCGCGACTGGCTAGAGCGTAACCGGGTTTTTATTACCGAGCAGCATCAGCATCAGCAGGAGCTGGAACTGGTTATGCCATTTGAGCTCAAGCCGGATACCCCTCTGAAAGGCGGGGTGCTGCTGGTCCACGGTTTGGGTGACTCACCGTTTTCTTATGTCGATATTGCCAAGGATTTGGTTGCTCAGGGCTATCTGGTTCGCACTGTCTTGTTGCCCGGCCATGGTAGTAAACCAGCCGACTTAATGCTGCCGGATTACGAAGACTGGCAGTCGATTGTCAGCCATCATACGCAGTTGCTCGCGGATGAAGTGGGTGAGGTTTGGCTCGGTGGCTATTCAACTGGTGCCAATTTGGTAACCCATGAAGCGCTTGGCAATGACGATGTTGCCGGGCTATTGTTGTTCTCGCCTGCCTTTAAACCCAGGAGTGAGACAGTTCGCTTTGCATCGATTGCCTCCTGGTTCGTCGATTGGGCTGATATCGATGAAGAGACAAACATGACGCGCTATGATTCGTTGCCGATAAATGGCGCAGCCGTCTATTATCAAACCTCAGAAGTTGTCAGAGAGGCATTGCAGAATAAGCAATATACCAAGCCGGTCTTTATGGCTGTCAGCGAAGGCGATAGTGTGATTGATACCGATAAAGTGTCGGCTATCTTCAGCCAAAACTTTACCCACCCGAAAAGCCAGCTCGTGTGGTATGGCGATAATCCACCGACCGGTGAGCGGGTGGCAAGCTTTACCATGAACCTGCCGCAGCAGCGGATCAGTAACGGCTCCCATATGGGATTGTTGTTCTCGCCCGATAATGTACTTTACGGTACCGAGGGTAGCCTGAGGGTGTGTAACAACGGTCAGACTGAGGCGCAAACCCTGGACTGTCTGCAGGGGGCTGAAACCTGGTTTTCTGGCTGGGGATATACAGAGGCAGGTAAGAACCATGCCCGCCTGACGTGGAACCCCTATTACCAGACCAGCATCGAGATGATGCATCAGGTTATGAATCAGGGGTGATGCTGGTGTAGCCAGTCTCCGGAAAGAGCAAAGATTTAGGTCGAAGGCTGCTTGGTGAGTCTTGCCTTCGGCCAGTAGTACCCGATGTAGTTCCATCCCACCCACATGACCAGCCCGGTTGCGACCGTCAGTTCAAACAGTCCCAGTTTGCCAAGCCAGGCCCAGTGAGGAAAATCAATGACCAGCCACTGGGTCAGTCGCTCAATAGCCACCGCACTAATGACTGAAGGGAAGGTGACCGCAGCCAGCGAAGGCTGAAAGCGTTGCTTAAGCAAATTGAAGTAGCACAGGTAGACCAAAATGGTCATGGTAATGCCGACCCCGGCTAATGCGCCGGTCAGTACCGGATCCGGCTGTTCGACGTTGAGCAGGTAGGCGGTAAGTGACAGGTTAACAGGCGCCGCCATAATCGCCAGCGTTGGCCTAGCCGGGCGGGGCAGGCGTCCGGCAAAACAGAGGCGATATAGTACCAGAGGCAACATGACAAAGTAGATACCGACACAGGTATTGGTCATGGTGATCGCAAACTCGGTATGTCCGAGCTGCGGGCCGGCAAGGGTGCCGCTGATGGCGCCGACTGGGTACAGGAACCAGCTCGGGTACAGGTTGGTCAGGCGGAATCGGCGGATCTGGAAACTGAAAAAGTAGGTCAGCATGGCAAAATGGAGTATTAAGGCCGGATACCAGAGCAAGCGGGCACTTTCGATATGAATGGACGACAGATAATCAGCCAGTACCAGCATGGTCATGGTCATCGGCGCCATCAGGCTACCATAGAGAGGATGACGAAGATCCTGGATAAATCGCTGCGGGCTTAACAGGTATTTCAGGAGTACGGGCATCAGCAGGCATGCTCCGATAAACGCACAAAAACCGCGGATCACCTCTCCGCTGCCCGGTAAAAACAGAGACCACGCAAGGCCTGTTCCTGTTGTTGCCAGTGCCAGTGCGGCCTGTGCTGTTGGCACATGTCTCAGCGCATTCCCTATTGCGACCATTAAGCCTCTATTCCTACTTTCAAGAGATTGTGATGTAACGGTGGATCTTACACCAGGTTGGCGGTAAAAAGCGCCATTTTGAAATCAGTCAATAAGTGCTGCAGGTCACGTTTTAAACAGCTTTTCATGGAAATTGAATTTGCGAAAAGCAGATTTTCATACCATATTTAATATGAAGCTTGTGATGAGCTGTTTCTTGCTTAGCTTCTGGAGGATTAAGCTGTATTCATATGGCTCAAGGGTGCAAGTTTCGTGTCGGTGTTGATGTGAATCAACATTGGCAAAGCGAAAAGCTAAGTGCTTTATTGCTTAGTGACTTACAATTTGGTTAAGTGACAAAAAAGATATTTATACTTCTTCGCCAAATGACAAAGATGTCCGATTTAAAGAAGTGACTGCATCGGACACGGCATACTCAACGTAATGAGTGGCGAAGCCTCATGATGGCTACATGACCATCGTTACACCTTATGTGTGCTGAGTAGGTAGACTAAGGTGAAAAGAAATATAATCCAAGCCGCACTGCAATGGTGCGGCTTTTTATTACTCTCGCCACAGCCACCTACAGCAAATCGTCCCAATATCGGGAAAACCTCGTCCCATTAGCGGGATGCTTACTTTCTTCTTATAGCTACTGAACTCAAAAAATCATTTTAAATACAACAGTTTAAAAATTGGCCTGTTTTGTGCTCTATATCGCTTAGGAGGGATGATGATGGACAGAGTACGAAAGAAGCGAAGCCGGTTTAAACGTTGGATGTTACTGCCGGTTGCGGGTCTGCTTTGTGCGATGGCGCTGTGGGGCTATCGGCAGATAAACAAGCAATATGCAGGCTTTAATGTTGATCGCGATAGCCTGATCATTGGTGAAGTCCAATATGGTTCATTCAATGTCAGCGTGCGCGGACCTGGTGTGCTGTTACCGCTTCATGAGCGTTGGGTGGCGTCCCGTGTGGCTGGGCGTGTTGATCAGTTAAACGTTAAGCCGGGCACGTTCGTGAAGCAAGGCGAGACGTTAGTTGTCATGGTCAATCCACAATTAACACAGCGGGTTGAAGAGTTGGGCTGGGAGCTGAAAGCCATGGAGGCAAAACATCTGGCGGATAAGGTGTTGCTTGAATCTAAGCTATTGGATCAGGAAACCGTGATTTTGGCTGCCAAGATGCGCTATGACAAGAATGCCCTCAAGCTGGATGCTGAAACCGAACTGGTGACTATTGGCAATAGCACCGTTTCCCGTATCGATTACCAGCAATCTAAGCTGGATGTTGCCCAGCAACAGCTGGCGTGGCAGATAGAAGTCCGTCGACTTGAGAAGATGCGTCAGAATTTTGAGGCGCAGGTACATGCCGCCAATGCTAATTTCCAACGTCTGCATCAGCAGCATCAACGGGCGGTCAAGGATGTCGAGGCATTGACAATTACGGCGTCTATTGACGGTGTGGTGCAAGACATTCCTGTGGAATTGGGGCAGCGGGTCAGTGTCGGTACTAATCTGGCGTTGATTGGTCAGCAAGATCAGCTCTACGCGCAAGTGAATATTGCAGAAACACAAGTCAGGCAAGTTAGCCTGGATCAGGCTGTGACTGTCGATACCCGCAACAATTTAATCAAGGGAAAGGTTAGCCGGATTGCCCCGTCGGTGAATGACGGTATCGTCAAAGTAGACGTAATGTTCGCCCAACCTCTTCCTGCCGATGCCCGGCCCGATTTGTCTATTGATGCAAAGATAGCCATCGAACAAATTGATCGGGCGCTATTTGTAAGGCGTCCGACTTATGCCAAGGCCGATCAATTGAACAATGTCTATAAGCTCAGTGAGGACGGAAAAAGCGCATTTCGCCATGATGTTTATTTCGGAACAGGCTCCCTCTCACAAATCCTAATTAAAGAAGGGTTAAACCCCGGTGATCAGGTTATTTTGTCTGACTCCACACCTTGGCAAAGCTATGCGGAAATTAATATTTATTAAGGAACAGAAATGAAGGGAAATAATGTTCTTATTGAACTTAATAACGTGACCAAGGTGTTTTATACCGAGGAGCTAGAAACCCATGCATTATCCGATATTAGCCTCAGTATTAATGTCGGGGAATTCGTGGCAATTACCGGGCCTTCTGGTTGCGGCAAATCGACACTACTCTCTATTCTTGGTTTGCTTGATAGCAATACGGAAGGGAAGTATTTATTAAAAGAGAAAGATATATCCAAAGTATCACCTTCGCAGCGAGCCGTTATTCGAAATCAGAAGATGGGATTTATATTTCAGTCATTCAACCTGATCAG
Organism: Photobacterium kasasachensis; assembly: GCF_050336885.1. Lineage (NCBI taxonomy): Bacteria > Pseudomonadati > Pseudomonadota > Gammaproteobacteria > Vibrionales > Vibrionaceae > Photobacterium > Photobacterium kasasachensis. Next base: position 694,725 of record NZ_JAKJSH010000004.1, on the reverse strand, counting down.
CGATTTAACCGTTGAGGAAAACGTTGCCTTGCCGCTTACCTATCGTAGTGACATCAAGCGTGGCGAGATTAAGAAAAAAGTTGACGATGCCTTGCTTAAGGTTGATATGGCCCATCGCTCGCAGCATTTTCCCGGTCAGCTTTCTGGTGGCCAACAGCAGCGGGTGGCTGTTGCCCGTGCCATCGTCGCCTCGCCATCGATTGTGTTTGCCGATGAGCCAACCGGTAATCTGGATTCGAAAAATGCCGCCATCGTGATGGAGCTGCTCAAGGCACTTCACCGTGATGGCTCGACGATTTGTATGGTGACCCATGATCCGGCCAGTGCGCTGTTAACTGATCGTGTGATTGAACTGTTCGATGGCAAATTGGTTGATATCAAATACCAACAATCAGAAAAAGTAGCGTAGGAGCCATAGAAGATGTGGACTGATTTTAAGTATGCGCTGCGGTTGTTGATGAAAGCGCCGGCGTTTTCGCTGTTTACTTTACTGGTCATGACCGCCGGGCTGGCACTTAGTATATATATGTATTCCTTCATCAATACACTGGCCTTGAAGGCACTGCCTTTTCCTGATAGTGACCAGGTCGTGGTGATAGATCAGCTACAAAACGGGATGCGGCATATAGGTGGGCGGATCCCGGAAGCCGATGCCTTGGAAATCAAGCAACGAAATAATGCGTTCGAGGACTTTGTCCTGTATGCCTACTACCTGGCGAATGTGGATGTGGACGCCAAGGCCCGGCGAAATCATGTTATCGCGATAGAGGCAGATAGCTTTTCGTTCACCGGGGTTAAACCGGTGCTCGGGCGGGTGTTCAACACTCAGGATATGGCGCAGGGAGCAGAACCGGTTGCTGTAATCAGCTATACCATGTGGCAGGAACGCTTTGCCCGGCGGGCTGATGCTATCGGGGAAGTATTGTATGTCGACGGCCATCGAAAGAAAGTCGTCGGTGTGATGCCTGAGGGGTATGAATTTCCGGGGACGGCCGATCTATGGTTGCCTGTTAGTGTCAAATATATCAAGCGTGATAGCGGCTTTACGTTAGCCGGGGTTGCCCGTCTGAAAGACGGTGTGTCGATAGAGGCTGCCAATCAGGATGTGCAACGTATCATGGCGTCACTGGCGATAAAATACCCGGAAACTAACCATGGCACCAGTGCTTATGTCGATACTTTTCAGGTGCAGGCCATTACGCCGCAGATGATGCCGACGGTATGGGCCTTGCTCGGGGTCAGCGTATTGGTCTTGCTCCTTGCGAGCATCAATGTCGGTAGTATGCTGCTGTCGAAATCGGCAGAAAGAGCCAAAGAAATTGCGACTCGAATGGCATTGGGGGCACCACGCTTCAGGTTAATCGGCCAGATGTTGTGGGAGAGCATTATCATCTGTGTGATCAGTGCTGTTTTCGCGCTCTTTATTGCTGCCTGGGCGCTGGATCTGACAACCTCAATAATGGCAAATGCCAGCTTTACTAAACCCATTTACTGGTGGGATTTCAAACTTGATAGCGATACCGTCATTGCGACAGTGGTGGTCGTGATTGTGACTATTTTTATATCGGGGTTCTTGCCGGCCTGGAAAGCAACCAGCCGTGATTTCAATCAAATTCTGCGTGATGGCTCCCGGGGGGCGACCAATCATTATACCGGGCGATTTAGCCGGATACTGGTGAGTATCGAAGTTATCCTGTCGGTGTTTATATTGATTGTTGCCTCTATGTTGATCAGTTACAGCAAGAATGCGGCTGAAACCAGCGCGCGCTTCGATCAAGATAAGATGTTGAGCTTTAACATTTATATGCCGTGGGAAGGTTACGTAGATCCTGGTAAGCGATACCGTTTCCTGAGCAGTGTCGAACGAGAGATAATAGCGTTGCCGCAAGTGAGGAATATTGCGTTGGGCTCGTCGGCGCCCGGTATTTTTTCGTGGGCGAGCACTATCAAAGCAATGGATACCCGGCATGAGCTGGAAAAAGTGCTGGCAAATACCGTGAGCACCAATAACAACTTCTTTGAGTCATTTGGTATTCGGACATTATACGGGCGGTTATTTGATCATCGGGACACTCAAGAGAGCCAGCGTGTTACGGTGATCAGTGATTCATTGGCAAAACAGCTGTGGCCAAAACAATCTCCTCTCGGTAAACAAATCCATCTAATGGACATTGCCGATGATTATGTAGCAACAGTAATAGGCGTGATTTCGCATGTCGACTATGGGTCACCGTATTTGCCAAGTTCACAGCTCGGTTCTATTTACGTACCTAATTCACAATTTTCTACCCTATTTAATTATGCAGTGATTGACTATGATGGGAGCAGCCGAGAGCTGCTTAATAGCATTGATACAATAATGCGTGAGCTTGATGCGAATGTTTCCCTGGCAATGGTCATGCAATATGAACGCTTGCTTGATAAGCAGATTGCCGGAATGGTTTTTGGTGCTAGGTTATTTGTGATATTAGGTGCTGTTGCTTTGTTATTGGCTGCTACGGGTATCTATGGTGTGATGGCAAATAGCATTTCTCAGCGGGTCAGGGAAATAGGTATTCGGCGTGCATTGGGGGCGAGTGAAGGGCAGGTAATTTTGTTCTTTATTCGAAAAAGCTTTATTCAACTACTGATAGGTGTCACGTTAGGGTTAGGCTTGGCCCTGTTTATTTGTTATCAAGTGCTGTATTTATTTGTCGGCTCTATGACGACGATGTCACTGATTTTTATTCTTATACCCAGTCTGATCGCAGTTGTGATTATGATAGCAACAGTAATTCCGGTTAAACGTGCATTAAGGCTAGAGCCAGCAATTGCATTACGTGAAGAATAAGAGTGGAAGTATTTTTCCGAGGAAAAGCTATGACTGAAAAAAAGTTATTAATAGCTGATGATGATGCCGGAATACTTGCTGGCTTACGTATGCTATTAAAGCATCAGGATTATCAGTTAACATTTGCAAATAATATTCAGGAAATTGAATATTTCGTAAAAACAGAGCAATTCGATCTTATTTTGATGGATCTGAATTATGATAAAGATACCACGTCGGGGGAGGAAGGACTGAGCTTGATCCCCTGGCTTAAATCGGTTGATGAAAACCTTGCTATTGTCGTCATGACGGGGTGGGCCAGTATTGAGCTGGCTGTTGCCGCCTTGCAAAAAGGGGCTGGCGACTTTATTGAAAAACCGTGGAACAATGAGCGATTAGTGTCAGTACTGCAGCACCAGTGCCAGCTGATGGATCAAAAGCGCAAGTCGCGTACCCTTGCCGAAGAGAATGAGCTACTAAAGCAAGAGTTAGGGCTAAATTACCCGACGCAGCCTGTGGCCCATTCTGCCGCGATGCAGGCATTGCTATCTCAGATCCATCAGTTGTCAGCGACGGATGCCAGTATATTGTTGTTGGGGGAAAACGGCACCGGAAAAAGTCTGCTGGTTAATTATATTCATCAGCTATCGTCACGCCGGAATGGCTTGCTTGTTTCCGTTAATATGGGCGCCATTAACGAGGGGCTGTTCGAGAGCGAAATGTTCGGCCATAAAAAAGGTGCTTTTACCGATGCCAGGGAAGAGAGAATTGGCCGTTTTGAACTCGCAGATAAAGGAACACTGTTTTTAGATGAAATCGCCAATGTACCGCTCTCGCAGCAGGCGAAATTACTACGCGTGTTAGAGGAACGACAGTTTGAAAAGCTTGGGGCGAGCAAGACGCAGCAAGCTGATTTCAGACTGATCTGCGCGTCAAATGCCGATCTCAATGGCATGGTTGTCAATGGTACCTTCAGACAAGATTTGCTGTATCGGATCAATACGCTTATTTTGAGGCTGCCAAGTCTCAGAGAACGTGTGGAAGATATCCCCGAGCTTTGTCGTCAGTTTATTGCCCAAACGGCGAAAAAGTACAAAAAGCCCAATGCTGAACTCAGTCCTCAGGCCTTGCGGGCATTGCTGGATTATTCATGGCCCGGCAATGTGCGGGAGCTTAGCCATACCATCGAAAGGGCCGTGCTGATTGCCGGTAGTGTGATTGAGCCAGAGCACCTGATGCTGATGGGGGATATTGCCCCTGAGGCCGATAGCGGTTCCCCGGGTTTTGAAGAGATGACACTGAGTGAGATCGAAAAAGATGTGATTGCCCAGCGCTTGAAGTCCAACAAGGGCAATGTGATGGCGGCCTGTCGCTCGTTGGGATTGAGTCGCAGCGCATTCTATCGTCGTTTGGATAAGTTTGGTCTGTAAGTGAAAGAAAATAAAAGCTTTTTCTTTCAATTTGTCTTGGTGCAAACTCTTCTAGCTGCTCCCGGGCTAATCATGCTGCCCTGGTTGTTGTGGAGCTACGCAATCCCCGCGCCGCTCATCGTTATTGCGACGCTGCTCGGTGTTGGGATTGCCTTGTTACTGAGCCGCTCTGTCTATCAGACGCTGAGCAAAAGGCTGAATTCGTACAGCAATCTTTTGTACTCGATGGCAAGAGGGGACTGTACCCACAGAGCCCGATATCAGTATGACGATGAAATGGGACATTTTGCTGAGGCGATTAATGAGCTGGCAGACCGTATTCACCATCAGCAAATGGTCGAGCAATCCACGCCTTTATTGCTGCGAAAGGTGGTGAAAAATATCAATGTGGCAATCATTGCTGTTGATGGCAAGCAGCAAATTACCTGGGCGAACCCGCAGGCTGAACACTTGTTTTCGCTGCCAGAAGGGCTGGTGGGTGAGTCCAGTGTGCAGCTTGGACTGGATACCCTGTTTAAGCAGAATCGCCGTTCGCCGGTTGACTATGCCTTTCCGGCCAAAAGAGGTCGCTGGCAGCTGGTTGATGAGTACTATTACGATCAGGGAAAACGCCAGCAGCTCTTTTTTATCACCGATGTCAGCCTGTTGCTGCGGGAGGAGGAGCTTAAGGCGTGGAAGAATTTACTCAGGGTGCTGAGCCATGAAATTAATAACAGCCTGACACCTATTGCGACCATCAGCGACTTTTTGCGAACCGAAACGGCGCCGTTGGGAGATGAGGACTTGCAAGAGGGGCTGACATTGATCTCCCAACGAGCTAAGGGTTTGGAAGCCTTTATCAAAAGCTATCGTCATGTAACTCATTTGCCTGCTCCTAATAAGGCTGACGTTCAGTTAGAAAAACTGGTGAGAGGATGTATGGTGCTGATGGCGGATAATCGAATTCGGTTGATCACATCCCCCTCGGTTGTCTTGATGCTAGATAGAGTGCAGATTGAGCAGGTTATTATCAATTTGCTCAAGAATGCCCTCGAAGCGGTCTGCAAGCAGCAGGGCGTGGTTACTGTATCGTGGAACAAGGTGACAAACGGTACGGAACTGTTGATTGTCGATAATGGTTGTGGGATCAGTAATCCCGATAACCTATTTGTTCCTTTTTATTCAACGAAAAAGCAAGGTTCCGGCATCGGGTTGCTTTTATGCAGGCAGGTACTGGAAGCCCACCATGCTTGCCTGAGCCTGCAGAATAACACTGATGAAGCAGGCGTGACGGTACGGATTCTCTTTACTGAATCTGTCAGTTAGCAATTTGTACTGTTATGTTATTGAACGTCTAATTATATATAAAACCTTTAAACTGTTTCTTTATTGCCCTTGATTATCAACATAAACAAGTACTGCTAATCTATATCTCAGTTGGCAATGGCTTGCTTTAACCCTGCCTATATGAAGCCTTATGGCGGATTTTCTAAAAACAGCTAGTTATTGTCGTCAATTGAGGAATAGGGAGGAATATAGCATGCAGAAAACTATCCTAGTGACAGGATCGACCGATGGCATCGGGTTTGAAACCGTCAAAATGCTGGTTGAGCAGGGGCATCATGTGCTGTTGCACGGGCGTAATCCGGGCAAACTGAAAGATGCCGAAGACAAGCTAAAGGCGTTACCGGGCAGCGGCAAGATTGACAGCTATGCGTGTGATCTCTCTTCCCTCGCCGATGTTAGCGCTTTTGCCAAGACCATTGCCCTGCATCATCCGAACCTAGATGTTGTTATTAACAATGCGGGCGTGTATAGCACTGCCAACACCGTTACCCAGGATGGGCTGGATGTGCGCTTTGCGGTCAATACCATTGCGCCTTACTTGCTGACACAGCAACTTGCTCCTTTGCTCGGGTCATCGGGCCGGGTTATCAACCTCTCGTCAGCCGCCCAGGCACCGGTGAATACAGAGGCCTTGATTGGTAAAGCACAGCTCACAGACGGTGAAGCCTACGCGCAAAGCAAGCTGGCGCTGACTATGTGGACGCGCAGCATGGCGCAATCGCTTAATGGCGACGGCCCGGTGATTGTTGCCGTCAATCCAGCTTCTATGCTTGGCAGTAAAATGGTCAAAGATGCTTTCGGCGTGGCGGGTGGAGACATCAAGATCGGTGCCGATATCCTCTGCCGTGCCGCTTTGTCAGACGAGTTCGCGACTGCATCCGGGCTGTATTTCGATAATGATATCGGCCGTTTTAGCTCGCCACATCCTGATGCGCTGAATGATCAGAAGTCACAGGATGTTGTCTCTGCGATTGAGTCAGTACTCGACAGAGTTGCCTAGTTGCTGGTCCCAATAGGTTGGATTGCCAAAATAGTCGGCGAAATAGTCGATAAAAGCTCTGACTTTGGGGGCCAACAGTCGTGAACTGGGATACACCGCCCAGAGCGCGGTATCAGACACAAACGGGTACTCTTTGAGTACCTGAACAAGCTCGCCTCGTTGTAAGTGCTTATACACACTCCATGTAGAATTCATTGCGATCCCCAGTCCGTCGACACAGGCATCCCGGATCGCATCACCGTTATCTGACCGAAAACACCCTTTTGTTTTGACATTGATGCGCCCCTGAGGGGTATCAAAGCCCCAGTTTTCAAGACCAATTAGGTTGAGGCATTGGTGATTGCCTAATTCCTGCGGCGAGTCTGGCTGGCCAAATTGGGTGAGATAGTCTGGCGAGGCGCAGATGATCCGGTGATCGGGAGCCAGCTTGCGCGCAATTAAGGTGGAGTCTTTCAGTTCGGAATTACGAATCGCAATATCAAACCCGCCTTCGACCAGATCAACAATCGAATCCGAAAAGCGAAAATCGACCGTCAATCCCGGATAGAGGGACAAAAAGCCTTTCAAGGCTGGGATCAGGTGCATCCGGCCAAACGATGCGGGAGCAGACACTCTCAGGGTACCTGTTGGCGATGCGCTTCCCACTCCTACCGATGCTCTTGCAGCCTCGACACTTGAAAGCACTTCCTCGGCGTGAGGAAGAAAAGCCTCTCCTTCTTCGGTCAGCGAGACTTTTCGGGTAGTGCGATGCACCAGGCGTACCCCGAGTGCCTGCTCAAGCTTATTGATATGCGAACTTGCGACCGCGGGAGATAACCCGAGCTCCTGGCCGGCCAAACTGATGTTGTGGGTTGAGGATAGCCGGACAAATAGCCTTAGGTGCTCAATATTCATCTTTTCTATCTTTGATTATCAATGAAAGCTATAAACTTATTATACCTTTTGCCTGATTATCAACTCTTGGTTCGGTAATTATACTTAACCCGTCAATCAAGCAGAGGGTTTATTCATGAAAGCAATGGTTATTAACAGTTTTGGCGGTCCGGAAGTTTTTGAGCCAGCCGAGCTTCCTACACCAGAAGTCAAACCTGGTCATGTGTTGGTGCGTGTTGCTGCTACCAGCGTCAATACCGTCGATACGATGATCCGCCAAATGGGTAAGGAACTGCCGCTTTCACCCGAACTGCCGGCTGTACTGGGTATGGACTTTGCCGGAACCGTGGAAGCCGTCGGTGAGGGAGTGACCGAGTATGCGGCCGGGGACGAAGTGTATGGTTGTGCTGGTGGCTTGGCCGATCTCCAGGGTAGCCTGGCGGAATACATGCTGGCCGATGCCAAACTGATCGCCCGTAAGCCGAAGAACCTGTCAATGCGCGAAGCGGCTGCACTGCCTCTTGTTGGTATTACTGCCTACGAAGGTTTGATCCGTTCAGGGATCAGCGAAGGCCAGAAAGTGCTTGTTCACGGTGGTGCTGGCGGTGTGGGTCATGTTGCTCTGCAATTGGCAAAGCACTTTGGGGCTGATGTCTACGCGACAGCCGGAAGTGAAAAGCACCTGGCTTTAATCGAAGAGCTAGGCGCACAGGGGATCGATTATAAAACGGAGGCGGTTGCTGATTACGTTGCCAAGTATACGCAAGGTGCCGGCTTTGATGTTGTTTTCGATTCCGTGGGCGGTGCCAATATGGCTAACTCGTTTGAGGCGGCAAGTTTGAATGGGCAGGTCGCAACAACTGTCTCTATGGTGGAGTTGGACTTGTCGGTTGCTCACTTCAAGGGATTATCTTTGCATGTCGTCTTTATGCTTATTCCAATGCTTCACAACTATAAGCGTGAGGAGCACGGTCAAATACTCGCTAAGCTGGCTGAAATTGCAGAGGCCGGAGAACTGCGTCCTGTGTTGGATGACAATGCTTATTCGCTGACTGACGTCGGAAAGGCTCATGCTCGCCTTTCAAGCGGCCTGGCAACCGGTAAGGTAGTTGTTGAGGTTTAGTTCGTCAGTAATGGCTGTTACTGCAAAAACAACTAACAGGCTTACCTTTTTAGGATAAGCCTGTTGGTGCTGGTTATCTGAAAGTATTTGACAATAATTAGGCTAGGTAGAATAAATAACCCAGCAAAACACCAAGCCCTATACTCACTTTTATTTTTAGTGGGGCTCTTAGTAGCAACCCAATAAGTAGTAATGGAGATAGTAATACCAGCTTAACCCAAAAGGTTGTAGTTAGGTTTTGGGGCTCATTGCTATCAGTGTGTTGGCTGAGTTCTGATATTTGGTTACTTGTATTGTTAGAGTTGCCAGCCAGTTGTTTTTTCTGTTCCTCTAGCTGTTTTTTAGTCAGTTCAAGAACCGGAGCCGGTTTTTCCGTCGGTTGCCACCAGTCTTCTCGTGGGGCTTCACCTTTGGCGGCCTTTAGCCTGAACAATCGTTTATTTAGCTCGGTTACTTTTCCTCGAGGGACGGAAATATTGTATTGGCGCTTGAGGTGAATCAGCTTTTTCTGCAGTGGTATTCCTTTTTCGGGATTAACCATAGCCACGAAATTCGCATAGCCTGCCAGGCTTTGAAATAGTTCACCGACACCCCATTGCTTGCCTTCAGGGCCGTCCAATTCAATTTGGCGAATGACTGCTCTGAAGCGTTTAAGTGTTTTCCGATCAACAGATAATCCATCGTTGACGACGACACCGGTTACCTCTTGTTTTTGGTGCCGGCGCATTACCCGGGTTTTATTTGGGTGAAGCTCAAAACCTTCATCCGAGACGATCTGCCGGCATCGCCATAATAGAGACTGGACTTTATCGGTTTCGTTGGCGGAGAAAGTCAGGTCATCTGCATACCGGGTATATGTGAAGCCAAGCTTATCAGCCATGCCCTGGAGTCGAGCGTCTAGGCGTCGACACAGAAGGTTTGTTATAGCCGGGCTGCAAGGTGATCCTTGGGGAAGTACGCGTTCACTTTGTTCAACGTGCCAGGTATTCCCATCCATATCCAGTGCCTGCGTTTCTGCTTTAGTTGCAATCAGCGCAAAAGTAACAGCCAGCTCTTCACTATATCCGAGTTGTTTGAACAGGCCTTTGACTCGTTTATATGTGATAGTTGGAAAGAAGTCCTTTAAATCCAGGTTGATGACGACCTCTTTTTTTGTATGAGGTTGAGCATTAGTGACGATGCTGCGCCCGCTAACAAAACCGTGTGCGGCTGTGTGGGTTGGAAGCTGGTTTAAAATATTGTCGAGTAGCCAGTACTGTGCCCTTTTCATTCGAGGCATCGGAGCTGAAATCAGCCGTTCACCACCGGTTTTCTTACTGATGGTAAAATCCTGATAATGGCTCACAGTCGATACATCTTTTTGGTAGCAGAGGAAACGTAGTTCGCCAGCAGTGATCCCCATGGATTCGGCTACTGCACCGATAGACTGAAAAACAGGCAGATTACGTGATTTCAGTTGAGTCGTTTCAGATGCTTTGTTTTGTAGTCCGCCAGAAACCGCATCACCCAGAAAAGTAAACTCTTGTTTTTGCCTTTCATGCCAGGCCAACGCTTTTTCATATTTATTCTTGTTGCGATGAATACGGGTCTGTTCCCGTTTATCAAGAGCGACTTTTTTGCGCTCTTTATGCATGGCTTTAAGAGCTTCCAGCGGGTTGCTGTAGAGTTGGTTAAGTTGAGTCAGTTCCCTTAGTCTAGCGTGAAGTTTGGCGCGTTTATCAATGAACTGTTCGGTTAAGCCGGGTTTAGACTCATCTTTTTTCCAGAATCCGAGACGTATCATTTCACTCAGAATATATTCGTCTTTACTCGATTTACGAATACGATCATATATTTGTTGGCGAGTTAATTTCGGCGATGGTTCCTGAATCAAATCGTCGTTGTTGTTCTGATTGGTTGAATTTGAATTAAACATAGTTAAGCCCCGCCTGTAGCAGGAATAAAGTGTTCAGTTGGAAAGGGCGTTGGAAGCAGAACTGAGGAAAAGCTGGTAGCGCGGCATAATCCTTCGAAGAGTTCTCAGTACTGGGGCAATCAACTCGATGCCGCACGTTACCCATATCGCTCATTGACTTCTTCGAAGTCATACCGAAATAGCGATATGGGTGACTGTGCGGCCCAGTTAAGATTGCATCAGTGACGCGTGGGTAGCCTTTAAACCAGAATGGTGATCCACCATTCGCGATGCAAGGTTCTATAGCCGCGCTACCATGAGACCGAATTGTACACTTAAGTATCTGTAGTTCAAGGAAAATATTCTTGGTCAGTGAACTCAAACCAGTAATTTGTCTCATTTTAGTCGCTCCCCGGATACTTTTAACCTCAAGGCCAGCATGTGTTCGCATGGACCTTGGCGGAGCTTATTTTGGTGCCAGAAATGGCATTGACACTCTCCGGCAATTAATCGTTGATCCTGGTCGATAGACAGAATGACCTGATGTTCATGGCCGTTGTCTATTATCTCACCGGACATTTGAGTTCCGTTTTTATTTGTTTCTACGTTGTTGACTGATACCAGGTCGGCCTGAACAAAATTGGCTGCTTTCTTTTCCCGTTCATTATCGAATCGAATGTCATCAATACTGATGGGCTCATTGTACAAATGACGAAGGCGGTAGACGTCCAGTTCCATGTCGTACAGGACCTGTCCTGACTGACTGTATAGCGCAAGGGCAGACTTTACCGTGCTGATGTCTAAGCTCAGCCGAGTCGATAGGCTGAGTGCACTCTCGTAGTGGTTTTCTTCAAGAGCGGAGAGAACTTGTTGGCAGGTGCTCTGGTCAACACTTTCTCTTGGTGCCAGAAGGTCGAAATTACCCGCTTGAGACCAGTCATTAGCACTCCAGCCGGACAATCCGAGAGTGAAGGACATGGTATCCATGTTGGCAGTGTAGAACGACGGCAGGCCGTCACCCATCAGAAATACATCAAAAGAATTTGCAATAGGAAGTAGTCGTTCCAGAATCAGCAGCCTGCGGCGTCCCCATACTCGGATTGAGCGCTCTGTTTCTCCCTGATAGATGGAGCGGTCGAAACGAATAATTTCATTCCATGGCTCCATCACAACCCGGATCGGTTGCCCGGGGATGAGCTCAAAACGCATAGACCGCGGTCCTACTCGTTCCTTATTGCATTTCAGATGTAGGCAGAGGTTATGGATATCCATGGGTTGTAAACGCAGTTTAACCATAGGTAATGTCATGGCTGAGCTGACCTGAAGGAATCCTCTAACCCAGCTTTCCGGCAGGTCAATTTTCTTTTCGTCGAACACCTCGTGACCAGAAGTCTGGACATTAAAGCCCTCCGGATCAATTTTCAGGAAGGTAGTGCGATAGTCACGAATTTTTTGGAATTCATTGTAAAGACCTGCAGAATAATCAATGTTGGTTGTACCGTAGGCCTGTTCTGAGATGTTTTCAAAAACGTCATATTGGCAGCTTAGTTTGCCATAGCTCGATTCATCCTCCGAGAAGCACTCAAAAAAGACCTGATCCGGGTGAACGGTAATAACAGGATCCAGTACATACCAGGCATCAATGTCGTTTTTGTAAAGGTATTTGAAGTATTGGGCCTGTGCTTTGTAGTAAGGGCCCATGACGTCATTGGCGATTTTGCCCATGCTGGCCAGTTCAGCTTTGACCTCTTCCAGTTCTTTTTGTACGTGACCGGACTGGCTGACAAATTCTGCCAGTAGTCTTTGCTCTTCAGCTTCTAACCAGCGTTCGTAATCATCACGGTTTCTGGGCTGAAATCGCAAGTCAGAAATTACGACATTATGCAGGCATGACATTGCTTCACGAAAACGTCGTTTGTCTTTTAGTTCGCCGATAAAGTAGGTTGGCGAGCGCGACATATCCGGAGCGAAAGACATATCGGTTTGCTTGCTGCCTGAATTAACCTGGGACTTGTTAGCGTAACGATAGGTGACTTCCATGTTTATTCCTCAACCCCGGTCAGTGTTTTTCTCTGTCTTGATTTACATTTCACCGATTTCTTTGTGATCGGCAGGAAAAGGTTTTGATGATGGCTTTTCAGGTTCAACATGAGCTTGATGTATGCTGCTTTGTCTTTTTTTACAGATGTCAGAGACATTCGGGTAAGGAGGTCACAGACCATATCGAGCGTTTTCTTGCTGGTATGAGCCTGTTCTTGAAGGAAGCGGATCACTCGATCTTTGGCTGTTCTTCCACTGTTGACACGGGAGAGTACAGAGAGGCAATAAGGCTTTAGAGCCAGAATCACAGCTTCGTCACCGGCTGCATATTGCGGCAGAAACTGGCTGACAAACAGTTCAACGTCTGGCGAAGGGTGTTGACTGAGCCACAACAGGTACTGTTTCCCGTCTCCGTCATTGAAGTAGGTTTGGATTAGCTCACGGCCAAATCGCTGAACCGGTTCAAGGACACTGTCACATATTGCGACAATTTGATCTGCTTGCCAGTTGTCCTTGTCCATATACCGGTGGCAAAATTCAAAAGCATAGGTTTGAGTATCGGGCCATGGACTCTCCATTACAGAAAGAATTCTATCCATCTGAGCGATCAGTTCAGCAGGATTTTGGTTGAAATAGCTTCTTGCTGATTCACGTAATCGTACAGTAGGGCTTGATAGCAGCAAAAGCCATTGTGCAGGTAAGAACTGTGCACCTGAGTTTAATACGGCTCCCGAGGTATGGGAGTTAAGATATTCTGCAGCCAGTGAGTGCGCTATTTCTGAACGTGCTGATGCCAGTCGCCATATTGCTTCAGAGTCATTGTCAGAGATTTCCCTTTCAAAACATTGTGTCAGTAATGTTATCAGTTTTTGCTGAAGAGACTGTTCCAGCTCTTTTGAATGGAGAAGGTTAATTATATGGTTAAATACTTTTTCGCGATTCTGTGCATGTGATATTACGGCTTCGGTCAGCACACCAATGATTGCAGCCTGTTTTTGAGCTGAGCATTTGATCAGGATCTTCAGTAGATAATCCAGTTTGGTTGTCAGATCTTCAGGTTTCAATTTCTTGAACAACAAAATACTGTAAGACTGAATCTCTTTGGATGGTGATGAGTTAATAGCATCAAGTGTATCATTTGAAATATGGTTGTAACTTATCGGCATTGCATCCAATAGTTTGCAACCCAGTAATACTTTTACCTGAGATGGGGATTGGATTAATTGTTCTACCGGCTCTAAAGCAAGTCGATGCATCGAAGTGCCGCAGTGTTTGATTAACCATTTGTAAACCCAGTTTAATTCTTTGTGGTTGTCCAGTTCATGTGTTTGGAAAGCTTCAATCGCATCAGCCAGTAGTTTCGGTTGATCTAACAAATGCAGTTTGGTTGTGGCCTCTGAACTGTTTAGCCAGTTACGCAGTTTTTCGTTGTCAATACACAACAATTGAGCGAGTAACCAGGTCGAAGAGTGTAAGTCATTAATTTTATTTAACTGCTCAATGGCAAATTCGATGACTTCAATAACTGTGCTGGAGAGCAGCTTGATGATATGGTCTGCGGTTAGTACAGACTGCTTCGATTTTAGTTGCTGAAGCGCAAGATGCTGAGACATTTCGAACGGTTTGAGCAGAAGCTGTATGAGGCTGTCCGTTGGTAGGGCATCACAGAAGTCCGAATTGTCTTCCAGCGCACGAATAGCGAAATCTGAGACAGGAGCGCAATTTGTTGCAACTGCGATTCTCAGCAGAGATTGAGGTTCATTGTCCCAAAGGTGCGAGAAGGCTTCGCCGCGGCCATTAAATTCCACATCGGGACTGTAATTCCAGATGCCACGACGGTTTTTGCAGTACCCCGGGTGATTAGAACGGATAATGCTGTTTAGTGCCGAACAATGGGCATATTCGTCATAATGGCGAATACGACTGAGCTGCTGTCGCCATTGATCATCATACTCATAATCGTGGAAAACACCGGGCTTTTTGGCATCTTGTTCGGAATATTTAAGCAGGGTTTGCTCTGCCATCTGAATGTACCGATCGCTTTCCGTAACACCAAGCTGTTTTAGTGTGCGCCAGAATCGTGCGATAAAATAGCGGTGTGTATTATGAGAATGAGCCAGGCGGGCATTGTCCGATGTTAGCTCTTTCTGAACATCAAGCCTGCCTACTCCCGGGGCATAAATGTGGTCCCAATCTCTGAAGAAATGAGGGCGGCTGGCTTCAAAGTGAATGTTTAGTAAAGTGTAAATTTCGGTATCTAAACGGAATTCACTCATTTTTATCAAATAGCGCAGGCCTTTAAATGCTCCTGGAGCAAAAGGGATATCAGGAAGTACACTAATGAGTGTTTCTCTGATTGACGGTTCAAAAAGAGACTGAAGATAAGCATCTTTTAGTAAAGAGTTAATTTGATGCTTCCCTTTTGAACGGCGATGAGAAATGCGGAATTTAGCGATTTCTTCTTTGATGAGTTCGGGAGTTAAAAGGCAGTCACAGCCGAAGAGTTTTAAATATATATTTCTACGCTGAATCGGCTCAGCTAGCGCAAGAATCACTTCTCTGGCAAGGTTGACTATTACCTGATTAGCGTCGCTCAGAAAGGGAGCTACATCAGGAATATTCTTATCGGAGCCAATACGCCCCAGAACCCACAAAATACTGTAGTCATATTGCCAAATATTGTGACCAAGATAACCGGAAATCAGAGCTGCTGCATCAGGATTTTTTTCCGGTGGTAGCCGCCAAATCTGCCGGGCGCGATCGCTTTCGTTTTTCTCGATTTTTATGCGATTAATCAGGCTGATAGCTGACTCATGGGTGGAGGTTGTCGACAGGCTTACAGGAGCCTTGGATGTTCCTGACTCTTTATAACCTTTATTGATTTTGGAAACGACAACAGAGTTAAATAGCTTGATTGCACGTTCTTTATTTACTGGCTGAGGGGTCTTAGTACCTTCTCTGAGGTTGTTTCCTCTGCGGCCATATCTGAAGTTAACCAGGTATTTGTCTTCAGTGAGACTGGTTGTTTTAACCAAATCGACTTCATAGACCTTATCTGAGTTTCCTTCTTGGAAATACAATTGTGACTTCCTGATGAGTTTCATTATCTCGTCTCATTAGACTTGCTGTGACTGGCACACTTTAACATAAATATCAGTGGTTTAATTTGGTTTGAAAGTGGAATTTTGAGGTGTGACAAAAAAAGAAGAGCTGCACTTTGATAGCTGGTTTATCTCGGCTCACTCATACGTGCTAAACGATCAGAAATCCCAAGAAATCATTTAAGTGAACGTAGTTTTATAAATTATATAACGGGTTTTTCATGTTATTGTTGATAGAAAATGAAGAGATAAAAACGCTATATTTTAATTAATTATTTTTAAATAGGGTGGGGGCGACTTGAGTGTTTTTTGCGCACTTGTCCGGGGCTGGTGCCCATAATTTTCTTGAATGCCTTGCCAAACGAAGCCTCGGATTTATAGCCTACTTGCTCGGCTATGCTAAGCATTGATTCGTTATTTTCGGTAAGAAGTGCATAAGCAATGTGCATTCGCCATTGGCTTAGATATGCCAATGGCGTCATTCCTACGGTGGCCTGAAAATGATTGGCGAAAGCCGTACGAGACATAGATACAGCCCGTCCCAGCGCTTCAACTGTCCAGGGTTTTGATGGCTGTTTGTGGATCAGGCTCAGAGCACGGCTGAGGCGATCATCGGCCAGCGCCTGTAAGTATCCGGGGGGGCTGGATTGGTTACGCATTTGCCATCGAAGCAGTTGGATAATGAGGACTTCAGTAAGGCGATCCACCATTACCTCGCTTCCGGGCTGCAGGGTACGGGATTCATAGGCGAGTGTTTTTACCAGGCTATTGAGCCAATCGAGCTTAGGATCGTCACCGGATTTAACATGAAGCATGGATGGCATATCCCGCAATAAAGGCAGATACGTTTGCTTTCTGTATTGAAAATAGCCACAAAGCAGGGTCACAACACTTTGTCCGTCAGAATACGGGTTTGTATTGTGACGAATCATCTCTAACAGATCCCGGCCGGAAGTCGTACGGCTGTCTGGCTGCTCGCTTATTTGGTGCGGTGTTCCTGTGGGGAAGGCAATAATATCGCCAGCAGACAGAAAAATGGGGTCGTTTTGTTCCGGTATTGTCAGCCAGGCACTTCCGCGAATCACGGCATGGAAGATCCCGCAATCAGCCTGGGGTTCATCAATTCCCCAGGGCGAAGAAAAATCTACGCAGTAGTAGCTGCCGGCAAAGAGCCGTATAGCCCGCAGGACATCGGACAACACATCAATACATGGCCCTTCTTCTACACTGACACTGACACTGAGACTGTTTTCGTCTTTGTGGCCGGGATTATTGTGGGACATCCTAACCTCATTATTTGTATTAAAAGTTCATTCGAAATGTACGATCTGACATAAAAGTCGAATTAAATATCATGGTTAGGACTGATAAATCCTCAATACTTTATTTTATGTCATCAGAAAAACACTGTCGTTGTGAGCCGGTGTTTTCGCGCCAAGTTGAATTGTTTATCTGTTTGCTCAAACAGTAAGAAGAGGAAGATAATATGTCCGTTTATATAAACAAATTCAAAGCCGTAGTATTCACGAGTGTGCTTGTTTTATTATCAGGTTTTGCCGTCCTATCTGCCCCTGTAATCGCCAGCCACCACTTTGAGACTGATCTGTCAAGAGAGTATCCCCAGTTCGATCTCACCGATATGTTTGTCTTTAACGCTGAACAAAGTGGCTATACCGCTTTTATGATGAATATCAATCCGACAACGGCTAAAGATGGCAAAGCGGCTTTTGGCGAGAATGGGATATATAGCTTTCATATTGCGAGCAGCAAAGATCTTAAATCCGGCGGATTGACAATTACTGCCTATCTTGAGAGTGGCAAATTGATTTTTGGTCTTGCTGAGGGAGCTAACCAGGCCATTGGAACCAAAGGTCAGACGATTGGAGCGGCTGGTGTCGGAAAGGAATCAAGGTTTGATAATGGAATGCGTGTCTGGTCGGGAACTGCGCGTGATACTTTTGTCGGAAACTCTGAAGGTATTATCGGATTTATGACCAAACTGCTTGGTGAAGGCAAGTTCGATTTGTCGACGTTTAGTAAGGGTGTCGATTTATTCAAAGACTTCCAAAGCAGTGTGATTGTTGTCGAAGTTCCAAACAAGATGCTGCCAGAGACTATCTATGTTTACGCCAGTAGTGCCATGTACAACACCGATCAATGGGTGCAGGTAAACAGACTTGCTCATCCTCTGGTTACCCATATGTTTATGGCTAACAATAAAATGGAAGTGTCTGAGCATATTCAGCATCGTCCGGATTCTGATTTAACGCGCGCTTACGCTATCTCAGGTACAGTGCTGCGTGCTGTTGTGCTGGATAATAAGTTGCCAGCGCCGGTTGCTTACGCAGACTCTGTCGCAGCTAAGTTATTACCGGATATGATCCCTTATAAAGTGGGTAGTGAAGCGGCTTACACCTTCAAATCGATCAATGGTCGTAAGCCAAACGATGATGCAATGGATGCCGTATTAAGCCTGTTTGTTGGCAGGGAAATTACCGACAATGCTAATACTTTCGATCGTCATCCGAAGGCATTTCCATATGTAGTTCGAGTGAAAAAATAATCTATAGCGGGGGCGATAATCAATTATGACGCACTCAATATGGGTATTGTAATCGCGCGTGAAATAAAGCGGGGGAGATTATGATTGGCATAACTCCTCGCTTTGTATTGGTTAGATCGCCTTGCTCTTAATGCCCGGAATGTTACCGAACTTGGCTACGACAACCCCGGCCAATATAAACATGACGCCAGCCACCTGTGTGAGATCGGCACCATGGCTGACAGCCTCCCAGATAACACCTGTGATTAATTGCCCTCCGATGACCAGCAACGCGGTCAGTGTGGCTCCTACCCTTGTTAATACATAGCTGTTGAGCGCGACGAACAAAGCGCCGATCACACCGCCAAGCCAGGTGGCTGCAGCTGCATTTGCTAACGACCCAACCGGTTCGGAGGCGGTGAAATAAACCACAAAGCTGAGAAAAATAAAGCCCACCGCATGGTTCCAGAGCGAGGCGGTAAAGGCATTGGCGTCTTGGCTGAGCCTCCCATTCAAGATCCTGCAGAAGCTGATGCAACAGCCGTTTAATAGTGCGAGAACAATTATTGTTGTCATTATTATCCCCTACCGAATAACGTCAAAAGGCAGCCAGTCGCCATGAGCCCCAGTGTTATGCCGTCAGTGAGCGTAAATGGACGCTTGGTTAACCCAAACAGGCCAAAGCCGTCACAGACAAGACCGAACAACACCTGACCCGCCATAATGAGTGCCAGTGAGCCTGATAGCCCGAGCGGACTGTTGACTGTGATTGCTGCCAGAACCACAGTAAATGCACCCGGTATGCCGCCCAGATAGGCCCAGAAAGGCGTCCCGACTTTTGGCAATATAGTTAGCTTTTTTCCAGCTAATAAAGAGGCTGTTATTAATACGAGCAAGGACGTTATCGCGCCTATGCCATGAGCAAACCATGAGGCTAGTACAGGGGAACTGTACGCTGCAAGTTCACTGTTGATAGCTATCATGCTGGCGAGTGTTACCCCGCCTGCAAGCGCCAGAGATAAGTTAAGTGGATGAGCCTTCATGTTTTTTCCAACGAATGTTTGTTGGCGAGTAATATATTTAGTTTCCCTGTTGTTGATAACCCGCTATATTTTGAACTCTTTGTTTCTCTCAAGTTGACGGTGGTAATGGATACTTTTTCTACAATACCTGTTTTTACGGCAGTGGTTGAATTGGGCAGCTTTTCCGAGGCAAGCCGTCAGTTAGGGATCACCAAGTCGGCAGTGAGTAAGCGGATTAGCACGCTGGAGGCCTATCTTGGCGTTAAGCTTATCCAACGGACAACGCGCAAGCTCAGCCTGACCGAAGCCGGAGAGCAATACTACAGCTATATCCAAAAGGCCAAGGTACTGGTCAATGAAGGAGAGGATGCGATCAGCAGCCTGCAGGGATCGCCGAAAGGGCATTTGAAGGTCAGTATTCCCATGGTATTCGGCCAACGCCATATTGCGCCTCTGCTCGGTGAGTTCTTGCGCCGATACCCGGACATTAAATTAAGCTTGTCGCTGGATGACAGGCTGGTTGATTTGGTGGAAGAGGGACTGGACATGGTACTGCGGATTGGGGCCTTGTCGGATTCGAACCTGATAGCCCGCAAGCTGTCGCCGTGCCGCAGTGTGGTCTGCGCGTCACCGGGATACCTGGAAATAAATGGTACGCCCGAAACCCTGGCCGAGCTCAAACAGCATAACTGTTTATATTACTCCTACTTCAGGGCTGGCATGGAGTGGGTCTTTGATGGCCCAAATGGCTTAGAGCGTATCAAGCCAGAGGGCAATATCCAGGTTAACAACAGCGAGGTGCTCAAGCAGCTGATGCTCGATGATGTGGGGATCTGCCAAATGCCGCTTTTTCTGGTTGAATCTGAATTAGCCAGCGGTAAGCTGGTACCGATTCTGGAACAGTACCATCTGCCTGAGCACGGTATTTATGCGGTTTACCCGCAAAAGGCATTTATGCCAGCCAAGCTAAAGGTCTTCCTGGATTTTCTGGAACAAAAATTGAGCCTGAAAAACCAAAGTTGGTAAACACAATAATAGGGTTAAGCAGACGGCAGTTGAGCCGCCTGTTTGGTTGAGTGAATCGTTGGGTATAAGCATGAAAAGAGTATTAGTTATTGGTAATTCTGGTTCGGGGAAGAGTTGGTTGTCGTCCCGTTTGTCATCATTATTGCAAGTCAAAGAAGTGAATCTCGATAGCGTTGTGTGGGAGCCGGGAGGGTATAACCAAAAACGTTCCCAAGCGTCGATAGACCTTGAGCTAGATAAGATTTCCGCGCAATCGAGCTGGGTTGTCGAAGGTGTATTTGGCGCATTAGCTGATCAATTAGTCCCTGTAGCCGATACGCTAATCTTTTTGGATATTGAATGGTCTGTGTGCAAGCAATCGCTGTTATTGAGAGGCTCGGAGAGTTCAAAACAGCTGGATAGCGAATTAGCGGAAAAGAATTTCCAGGAGTTGCTAAAGTGGGCGTCGGAATACGGTTTGCGATCATCTAAGAGTTCACATCAATATCATAGTCATCTGTTCGCAGGATTTACGGGGGATAAAATCTATTTGTCTACCCGCGATGAGGTAAATGCTTTTGTTGTCTCAGCAAGCAGTATGCAGAATCACTCTTGATGAGCTGCCAGCCTATTAGTTGAATGTGATAGCTATTAATTCGATCAATAGGTTGTGGCTGTATGATTCTTGAAGTGATTGGGTCTAGGAGAAGAAACATCTAGTTTTTGTAAACATTAATGAATGTGAGGTCATTTATGATGTTGTAGAGATTAAATATGACTCTTTGATATACTTAACACTAATACAGATATAAACAAATCAACCTTTATAAAAGGGAAATTTTCATACTCAACACAAATGCAATTGTGTTCATATTGGTTGTGTTGTACAAAAAAGTCATACAGAATTGTTTTTCTTCATGAGACCTATTTTTATAAATATAAATCATGATCAATGTCACTAAAACAAAAAATAAATTAAATATATCTATAGGTATATATGTTGTAAATAGAATTACGGATCTCATTTATAAGTGATGATTTATCTGGATATTAGACTGGTAAGAAAGTAAAGCTATCTTGCTATTGATTTTATGTTGTTGTTTTATAGGTATTTTTTTTGGTGTTTTTCTATGGTTACTCGCCGACACTTTGCTGTCATGACTAGCTTATCATTTACTTTTTTATAGCTGATTAATATCATTTTCTAGTCGATATCCTAACTGTTGTAGGTAAAATATAGAGCCTGGCAGATGAATATGTCGTATTTATCGAGCTGCAATTGATTGTTGATAACTTATTAAGTCTAATGGAATCATTCAATTTCTATTAAGGGGAATTTGACCCACAATTATTGTGGGATATTTGCTCTAATTATGTGCTAGGTTTTATGTATGAGTTGTTAGACTCTGAAAAATATAATGGATGAGAAAAGCAATGGAGTGAAATATGCGATGGAGCCTGAGTCATAAGTTATTGGCAGGATTTACGGTAGTTTTACTATTGTTCATCATTAATACTGTAATCATTAACTGGTCTATTGAAAAGTCCCAGCAACGTGTAAATAGCTTAGTACAGTTGCGAGTGCCGACAGTTATAAGCGGGAAAGATCTGGTAAATGGTATTAACTCCTCCTTGGCTGCACTTCGTGGTTATATGATTTTGGGAGCCGATCCAGTCAAAGCTGAACAAATGAAACAAGATAGAGCACAGGCCTGGCAACAGATTGAAACGGCTATGGTCGAGTATGAAGCAATTTCAGGAAGCTGGACCGATCCTGAGAATATCGAGCGCTTCAATAAACTTAAGGTGCTGGTAGCAGGGTTTCGACAAGCGCAGCAGCAGGTCGAAGCGATATCCCATACCAATGAAAATATACTTTCCTACAATATCTTACTGACGGAGGCTGCGCCTTTGGCTGAAAAGATGATGACGGCATTAAACACCATCATTGATAAGGAAGAATCTCTGCCGGCTACTCCTGAACGTAAACAATTGCTCAAATATTTAGCAGATACCCGTGGTAGCTTTGCGATTGGACTTGCCAACATCCGTGCTTACCTCCTTTCTGGTGATAGCCAGTTTCAACTGAAGTTTGAATCATCATGGCAGCTTAACAGCCAGCGCATTAGGCAGATTAATGAGATGCAATACCTGTTGAGTACAGAACAAACTCGATATTGGCAGCAATTTACTAAAGATCATGGTTTATTTGCAGAACTGCCGAATCGTATGTTTCTTGCTCGTAGTGCTAAGGATTGGAATACGGCTAATTATTGGCTAGCTACCCGTGCAGCCCCGAAAGCTGCAGAAATCAAAGATATTCAGGCAGAAATGGCGGCTTCACAGCGGCGATTAATGTTGGAAGACCAAGCGCTGTTGGAGGGAAGCCTGACCGATGTACAAAAAGTTGCGTTGCTTAGCTGCATCATATCAGTGATTTTGGGCGTGGCTATTTCTCTTTCACTTGCCCGGAACATTAGCCGCCGTCTTTATCTAATACTCACTCGCGCCAATGCCATTGCCAGTGGAGATATTAGCGCCAAGACGATTGAGGTACAGGGGCATGATGAATTGGCGCAGTTGACTCTGGCCATCAACGGAATGTCTGGCTCTCTGCGCCAAGTTGTCACTAACACAACCCATACAATCGATGATGTGTCTGAGGGGGTACAAGAAATATATACTGTGAATGAAGGAATGAAGAGCAATATTCACGAGCAGAGTGAGCAGATTGTTGCGGTTGTAACGGCAGTGGAAGAGCTAACCACCTCGATACAGGATGTGGCTCGTAATATACAAGAGTCATCACTAAGTACGACTAGCGCGCTCAAAGAGGCTAGGGCCGGAGGAGAAACAGTAGAACAACTCCAAACCAGCATGCAGGGTGTACATCGGGCCTTTACAGAAGGCGCTGATGCGGTCAATGCCCTAGGTGTACGTGGCGAGGAGGTCCAAAGTATTATCCAGGTGATCAAGGGAATTGCTGATCAAACAAATTTACTGGCCTTGAACGCAGCGATTGAAGCTGCAAGGGCCGGTGAGCAGGGACGCGGTTTTTCTGTGGTTGCAGACGAAGTTCGTCAGCTTGCAAAACGTACCGCCGAAGCGACGGAGGAAGTGACACAGTCTGTTCTGGCTATTAAGACTAGTACTCAGCAGGCCGTAACTGTTATGACCGAAGGCCAACAAGAGGTCGTCACGAACGGAAGATTAACGGAAGAAACCGCAGTCGTGCTGAAAAGCATTATTGCCAGTGCCGTTGATATTGATCGGAATATCCAGACGATAGCGGTAACTACTGAGCAGCAGTCACAAGTCAGCAATGAAGTTGCTGAAAATGTTAGCCTTGTTTCTGACGCGGCACAAAGAACGCAAGAAGGGATGGTTGAAGTCGTCAATACGGCCAACAACGTACTTGAAGAATCGCGAAATAAAGCTCAGGAGCTGAGGAAGATGTTGGCATAAGTAGATATATGATAATTGAGGCTTGTAACGGGTAAGTAGCCGCATCGAGCAGCTCATAACAAGGTTCTCAAGAGTGAGGCGTTACAGTGGAAATAACAGAAATAGCATCAGTTACGAATATTGAATATGAGTTGCAATCATTGCTTATTGATAGCGTAGAAAGTGGAGCGTCAGTTGGTTTTTTAAACCCGGTCAAGACAGATGAGATTGTTAGTTATTGGAGTGCTGTTACTAGCGATTTAACATCATCTTCTCGCAAACTATTTGTCGCAATGGAAAATGGACAAGTTCTTGGCTCTGTGCAGTTATCTCTTTGCCACAAAGCAAATGGCTCGCACCGTGGTGAAGTGGAAAAGCTTATGGTGAGAACAACGGCTAGAGGGCGTGGCATCAGCAAAAAACTGATGTCATTTATGGAAAGTGTTAGCAAAGAGTTAGGTCTGTCATTGTTGGTGCTCGATACTCGTTTAGGTGATGTTGCTGCTGAGTTGTATCGGAAAATTGGCTACATTGAAGCAGGCCAAATTCCAAAGTTTGCAAGGAGTTCATCTGGAGAGCTAGAAACTACAGTGTATTTCTACAAACAGCTGTAATTTTGCATACTCTGTAAACCTTGAATAAAACAACGACAGGACTCTAGTGCATTAAGACTTGGTCGAACTTTAAAAGGGCTCAAGTTGAGCACCTAGGGGGGAAATTGGTAAGTGAATAGTCTAACTCGGAAATGTCCCGGTGTCGGAGAGCGAACCGCTATCAAGGTTTTGCACCTTTATGTTAGTGCTAAAGCTCATTCACAGCCTGTTAATGCTGATTCTAGAGTAGGGAAATTAGGGAGCTTCCGATTACAGATTGTGGATAGCTCAGAATGAATTAGGACGGATTCAGGTTTAACGGGGCAAAAATCACCAAGTAAAGAATAAGCCTTAATTATCAGTTGCTTAAGTGTTGTTAGCTGTGTTTGTTCTAAAAAATAACTTTACATTGTTGTGTTTACACATAATAATGGCGTCGCTCTGTTGTTCAGAGTTATTAATGAAACATCAAGTAAAAGTAAAACCCTCAGAATATCTTCGTAATTGTTGCAATCCTCAGTGTTTCCCTTAGCTTTATCGTCACATTCAATAATTCAAGCTTTCAGCGCATCGCAATTTAACTGCGATAAATTTTATAATGATTAATTAAGGGACGCATAATGTCTAATAAAACAACTGGTCTAGTAAAGTGGTTTAACGAAGAGAAAGGTTTTGGTTTTATTACTCAAGACAACGGCGGTGCTGACGTATTCGTTCACTTCCGCGCTATTGCTTCTGAAGGCTTCAAGACACTGGCTGAAGGCCAGCGAGTATCTTTCGATGTCGAGCAAGGCCAAAAAGGCCCTCAAGCTGCGAATGTAGTTAGTCTATAAGGCCGACAGTTAGGTAGCGGTATGCCGCTGCCTAAGCACCTCTTTAGGGTGTTTAACTAAAAGATACTTTAGTTAAATATCTTATCCTGCTGAAAATGTTATTTGTCATCCGTTTCGTAAAAGAAAACTGTTTATCGCTGCATTCTGTGTTGTTTTATCCGTGTTTCCCTTTGCTTTATTGATAATTAAAAATCTTCATTTCAGCCTATCGCATGTGGCGATAACTTAATGAAATAATATATAAGGGACACATAATGTCTAATAAAACAACTGGCCTAGTAAAGTGGTTTAACGAAGAGAAAGGTTTTGGTTTTATCACTCAAGACAACGGCGGTGCTGACGTATTCGTTCACTTCCGCGCTATTGCTTCTGAAGGTTTCAAGACACTGGCTGAAGGCCAGAAAGTATCTTTCGAAGTTGAGCAAGGCCAGAAAGGTCTGCAAGCAGCTAATGTAGTAGCACTGTAATTTAAAAGGTTTGCGCAAATGGTTTTAGGTTTGCGCCAACTAAACACCATAAATTTCATTTATTCATCGATTAGAAAGTATTAAGTATTCCCAATATTTATTGGTAACTTCTCCTAATACTATATAAACCTCGATAAGTAACCTCCATGTATAAAGCCAATCAACCAGATTTGTAATATTTTACTTCCTACTAATTTAATTGGCAGATAAACATCTTAAGGGTAGCAATGTCTCGTTCAACTGGTCGCAAACGTTTTTGGTTTCGACAAAATAGAAATAAATTAACTTTAGACAAATAATAGGTAGGCATAATATAGTGATAGTTAACTTCAGCATATTCAAAAGCAATTATTCATGGACCTCTGTTATCCATCAATTAAACAGTGATATTTTAACAAGGCATGTCCTTATGAAAGGCAATGTCGATAATGTTGGTGTCAGTTTCTCTTTCTGCGAAGAAACAAGGGAAGGGGCAATTACCAATAATCAAGATGATGTAATTGGCTCATTCTCTATTTCCTCTTAAGAAAAGAATGCTATCGTGATCTCCCTAAAACGTACAGCCAACATGCTTTACCGCTGGAAGTTTGATACCGACACTCATTCTTCCCCCCATAGCTTCAACATAGCGCTTGATAGTAGAAATCTTCACTACCTCGCTGTTTTATCTCCGCAATAGATGGTTGGCTGAACTCCATATTCTTAGCCAACTCAATAAGATGCTTATTGAACTCTAAGTTCTTTCATTAGTATCAACCGTATCGACAGCTTGAATGACAGTAGTAGTCATTGTGCCCTATACAATAAATAGATCTATTCGTGCTCAAAGTAACCATTTTGTCGCTTGGAGAATATGCCTCCTGCACTGCATGTCTTTAGGTGATATAAGACGAAACTTGGCTGAAATAGTATTTCATTTTATGGGCTGCATACGTAGTGAATGCTGAAAATTAGACTCTACCCGATCTCACTCTTAACAAATCGAAATACACTTATTGTATAAAACATCCTGATAGCTAGGAACGTTTTTGAGAGGAAGGGGATTAAGGTATGTACATTAAGCTTAAAGTGCTTTGAGATGGTTTTTCTTATCTAAATCAGCCAAGCTTAGGTAATTAGTCTATCTTAGTTTTGTCCAGAACAGTGATAACGGTAAGATGATTTAGCATGGTATCTTATTCTTGCAGGGTCGAAAAAATGCTACACCAGCAATATGCTTCGGTGAGTCCTCAGCATGATCCTTTACTTATTAAATCGGATCGAGATTTAGCACATCAACTTAAAATTTCAGGTGTTGTTTTTCAGGAATATTGCGAGAAAGCAGCTAACACTAAGCAGGTATTAAACTTTACTGCGTTAAGTATTGATAGTCTGCGTGAGTACGGATTGTATTTAGGTATTTCAGTAAATGATCAAGAATATCAAATGACAACTCAAAATGTAGAATGCCTCTAAAAATTGTGTTGATGAGATTTGACTGTGAATACATTCAAAACCAGAATAATGGACTGCATAATACTTAAGCTTACCTAATGTCTAAAGTTACAAGGTGAAGAATGAACTTATGATACGATGCTTACTCGTGATTTAATTTTTACTTATTTTAAATCAATTGCTTATAGATTGTTTTTTATCGGAGTGATTGTTGGGAAAGGAATGCCTATTCAGTTTTATCGACTAAGTTTCCATTGTTTTATCTTTCTCTAATTTCATTGATTGCATGTATGTTTGGAAATAAATGCTGCGATATTGCTTCACAGTAAAGTATTGTTTCGTTAACACCTTGATTTTAAGATACATTCTAGTTCATTAAAACTCTCTGACTCATCGCAAACTCTGTGTAAGGCTTTGAAAAAAAAGATCAATATCAAGTACTTTCGAAAAAGCATTCGTTCGCAGTCAGCGTATTCCAGCCTGGTTGGCAAGAAGCTGCTTACGATTGTCTTCATTACATAAAGGACTAGATAATGATCACTCAATTCAGCGTTTTTCGCAGTGCGCTAAATAAAGTAGCGCTCGGTGTACTGCTGGCAGGCGTTTCTGCTACTGCTATCGGCGCGCCACATAAGCATCACCACTCTGTTGACCTGGGTATCGTCAATCAGGATAAGCTCATTAGCATGCTCAAAGCGGGTGGGCAAATTCCGGCGGATGCCAATGAAACGGAGGCGGTAAAAGCCCTTCACCTGTATCTTGAAGCGAACCATACCCATAGTGGTGAACCGGGTGAGCTGGCTCAGTTTGAGCAAAAGCGCAAAGATCGCTTGCTTCAGTTGATGAGCAGCGGGCATCAGCAGGTATCGGGCCAGGCTCAGACCGCCGGAGAGTCTGCGTTTAGCCCGGATAGTGCCTGGAACGGCCCTGTGGTTCAGGACAAAATCTTAGCTATCTTGATTGAGTTTCCTGATTACCCGGCGAATAAGGTGACGCCGGAAGAAACGTCGAATTATTACCAAGACTATACCCCAAGCCATTATCAGAACATGTTGTTTGGCCCGGATGGTTATACCGGCAGTAACGGCAAGAACCTGATTTCCATGGTGCAGTTCTATAACCAGCAAAGTGGTGGTTCCTATACCCAGATTGGAGATGTGGCTGGCTGGTACAAGGCACAGCATCCGGCGGCATTCTATGGTGCGCAGCAGGGTTCCAATAATGATGTTAATGCACGGGCACTGGTACGTGAGGCATTGGTTGCCGCAGCAGCTGATCCGTCGGTTAACCTGGCTGACTATGACCTTGAAGACCGTTATGATCTCGACGGAGACGGTAATTATCGCGAAGCGGATGGCCTGGTGGATCACATCATGATCTTCCATTCTGGTGTCGGACAGGAAGCCGGCGGCGGTAACCTGGGATCTGATGCAATCTGGTCGCATCGTTGGAATCTGGGGGGCGTGTTTGCGATTGAAGGTACCCAAGCCAGTGTACCAAACTGGGGCGGGTTAATGGCAGCTTACGATTACACCATCCAGCCAATCGATGCCGCGGCGGGAGTTGCCGCGCATGAATATGGCCATGATCTGGGTTTGCCTGATGAATATGATACTGTCTATGGCAAGGATGAGTATGGCACGCCGCCAGGAGAGCCGGTTTCCTACTGGTCTATTATGTCATCCGGTTCATGGGCTGGCCTGATCCCGGGTACAGAACCGACAGGGTTTAGCCCGTGGGCGCGTCAGTTCCTGCAAAATTCCCTTGGGGGTAACTGGCTACACGGTGAAACCATTGAGTTTGCGGATCTGGCGGCAACACCGAAGCCATATGTGCTAGATCAGGCTGCAATGAAAGGACCTAACAATGATTACCTGCGGGTCAATCTGCCTCCGAAGCGTATTAACCTGATAGCGCCGATCGGCACTAATTCGTTCTACTCGGGCCGAGGCAATAACCTGAACAATGTGATGTCTTTTGCTGTTGATCTGACTGCAGCGGCAGAGGCGGCGTTGTCGTTCAAGATCCACTACGATATCGAAGATGATTTCGATTATGGCCGGATCCTGGTTAATGGCCAGCCTATAGCCGGCTCGATCACAACCACCAATGATCCGAATGAAATCGGATTCGGAATTGGTTTTACCGGCAAGTCCGATGGCTGGACTGATGCAACCTTCGATTTGAGCGCTTTTGCCGGACAGCAGATTGAGATCAGCGTTCAGTACATGACGGATGGCGGTTTGATCAAGAACGGTTTCTGGGTTGATAACATCACTGTCGCAGCGGACGATCAGAATACCCTATTGCTAGATGCTGAAAGCGTGCACCCGGAAGTGACCTATGCCGGTGTCGAACTTAATGACGGTAATTTTGATTATGAGCACTATTATCTTGTCGAGTGGCGCCAGCACAAAGGTGTCGATTTAGGGCTGAGCCGGATCAACCGTAATAATCACATCATGACGTTTGATGCCGGTATGATGGTTTGGTATGTCGATACGTCGCACACTGACAACGGCGTTGCCTCGCATCCGGGCGAAGGCTGGTTAGGCGTGGTTGATGCTGACCGTAATCCGCAGATCTGGAGTGACGGCACACCTGCAACGTCGCGCTACCAGGTGCGTGATGCGGCCTTTAACAGCAAGCCGGGGCAGCAAATCGATCTTGTCGACAGGGAAGGCAGAACACTGACCGACCCATACGTTGTTGCTAATCCGATGTTCGTTGACTGGGAAGATTACTCCAACCCGCTTCGTCCTGCGACAGGTCGTTTGACGCCGCATTACGGCATCCTGTTCCAGGTGGCCGATCAGTCTGAAAACGGTGATACAGTGACGATTAACGTCTCTAAGATCTGGTAAACAACCAAGCTTCTATTGCCAAAGAAGCACTATCAAATGCCGCCCGTCAGGGGCGGCATTTCTTATTTGATAGCAAAGGTTCTAGTTTTTACTCACTTAAAGTGATGATGGGGAGGTCATCCCAAATCTTGGGTTCTGAACTATCGTTACCAGTGAAATTCCACGGTCCTTTTTGGGTATCCAGCGGACGGTAGACGGCCGATAATCCGTCGATATCCCAGGTCGTGACATAGATGGTGATACCGTCTAGCGAATCGGGGCGGCCAAGCGCATCACTGGCAAAATCGAGATAAATGGCTCTGTTAGCCTTATCGACCGTGACAACAGGGGCGGGTGAGACTGCTTCTCCCCATGTTAGTGAGTCTGCTCCGGTTGAATTATAAATTGAGCTTTGCCAGCCAAATATCACGGCGTTTCGGTTCCAAGTGCCAGTGGGTATTTCGGCATTAAGCTTAGGCAGAGTGGTTAAGCCCTTCTCACTTTCATCAGGCAAGCCAAGAAAAACAGAAAAGCCGACATGATCAAAGCCATTGGGCGGTAACCAGCTGTTGGTGACGTTATCCATGGTCATTTTTAAGCGAACGTTGCTGCCTACGGTATAAACCTCTGCCTTTTCAATCGAGAGTTGGTTCTTGTCTTTATTGAAAGAGGGGTCTGTGGGTAGAGAATATGAACCGTATGGTCCGCCACTTCCATCTTGGGCATCGCCTGCATCATCAATGATTTTCTTGGGTGTGTCTGCCCATGACAGATCAGAAGTAAACGCAATATCTTTTGTTCCAGTTTTCGCTTCTGGGTAGTAAATCGCAAAGCGGTGCTGTTGCTCTCCGATGGCAAAATGACGGATTGAAATTGTCGTTTTCCAATCTCCGTTAGCATCAACAGGTATGTCTTTTGCCACGGCCAGGTTACCATCGACGACCAGTTTCAACATCGCATTGGGTGTGGCTGTCCCGGTAATTTCGGTGTTTTGTGTTATTACCGTATCTTTCCAGTCGTCATTTAGCTCGACGGTTGCCTTCGGGGTGTCGGCATTACCTGCTCTGGCTGTTTTGAAATAAATCGCTGCAGATTTTGGTGCAAGTTCAAGGCTGACTTCACCATGACTATTGGTTGTGAGTGTTTCTGGTGCGGCTTGCCAGTTAGATTGAATTCTCCGTTCAAAAACCGCTCCTGCACCTTGATCTAGATCTAGCTGGTTTAACAACATTGGGGATGAAGAGGTGTTCATGACAACGAACGCTTCATCATCATTTAGACGGCGAGTGAAACTGAATATACCGGCTCCCGCTTTATCACTGGCGATGACTTTCAATTCACCTCGCGTTAAGACTTTGTTGTCAGTACGAAGCTGGGCCAATGATTGTATAAATCGGTACATTTCATTGTCTGAATCGAAAGAATCGGTAAGTTGACCGTCTGTACGGTAGCCGCCGTTAAACATACTGTCGCGGCTGTTGACGATGGCTTGCTCAGTACCCTGATAGATAACCGGGATACCGGGTACTGTCATCATGGTAATCAAAGCCTGCTTCATATCTTCCGGGCTAGCCTGGGACAAGAAGCGCGGCATATCATGGTTATCGATGAAGTTAGGCATGATGTAAGGGTTAGGGAACATTTCCATCATGCGCTCTAGACGAAAGCGTAAATAATCCGTTGGTTGGCCTGAGGCAAAAACACGGGTCATGGTGGTCTGCAGAGGGAAGTTTAAAACAGATGTTAACTGAGCCGGAGAGCCACTTTCACCAATATAGGTGAGCATTTTTTCTTCTCCTTCTGTCTGGTACGGTGTCGAGGCTTCAAAGACTTCACCAAAGGTCAGGAAATTATCACGACCTGTTTCTTTGGCTTGCGATAAGACGCCGTCTTCACTGTGGAAAAAATCATTCCAGAAATCGTGATCGACAAACTTTGCGGTATCCACTCGATATGCATCTACACCGACGTCTTTGATCCATTTGCGGTAGCTTTCTTTTAGGTATTTTCTGACTTCTGGATCCGAGGTGTTGAGATCATCCAAATCAGAGAGTTGCCATGTTTTTTCTTGTATCGGATTATTGTGATCGGTAATGCTTGGTGTCCAATGATAACTACCTGTACCGTCTTCTTTGCACTGATTCTGATTCAATGGGTATGGTAGGGATTGGTTCGCAGCCAATGCACTATCAATGAGACGGAAACCGGTACAAGGGTTTGAAGCATCATAATTGTACGGGTTATCGTAGGTAAAAAAGTTACCAACATGATTGGTTACAATGTCTTGAATGAGGTACATATTTCGGCTGTGTATTTCACGAGAAAGCGCTTGATAGTCTTCTAGGACCCCGAAATGCTCATCCACTTTTTGAAAATCACGCGCCCAGTAGCCATGATAACCGCCGTAGTTTTGTTCAGAATCCCACCATTGATTCGCCACCGGGGGAGTGATCCAGATAGAGGTCGCTCCTAAATCTTGGATGTAGCTAAGTTGCTCGGTTACGCCTTGTAGATCGCCACCGCTGAACTTCTTGTCTGATGCCGGATCATATTCATTCTGGCCTTGGTCATTATTCTGGCTATTACCATCGTTAAATCGATCGATCATCAAGAAGTAGATGATCTGGTCTTGCCAGTCAGGTGATGCAATATGACTATCAACTGGCGCCACAGTGTTATTGTCTTTTTCGATGGCCTTACTGTCTGAGTGACAACCGGTAAGAGCAAGTGCTATCGATAATGACAAAAACTTAATACTATTCAATGAATTATGTTTGTTATGTTTCACGTTTAAATTTCCCGTCTACAAATCTGCGTAAACAGTAATGGAAATTTAATACGATGAGAGTGTCACTTCGCGCCAAGTTATTGGTTGTGGCGTGTCATCTGACGATAATTTTGAGCTTGTTATCATTAATGTGGCTATGACAGCGGTGAGTTGAATAGGTAGCCTTGTTGATAATTATCACAGCGTAGATGTTCGCCTTGCTGTGAAATGAATTCAAAATGACATTTCTGAGGGGGGGCGGTCAGAAAGGTAGATAGAGACCACGATGAAAAGTGACGGTTTTGGGCCGATTTTGTCATTGCCCAGCGGTTGTTTTCTTGAGTATCAATATGGCAATGGATGGTCTCAATATCTGGCAGGCGGCATGCGAGCTGTATAACAACACGAAAACCGTTCATTTCGGGAACCACGACAAGGACTGGAACGACAATAATAGGATGACCTAACAACATAGGCTCGTCGACAAGAAAGTTGCGTTGAAGGTTATCATCGATGAATTGATTGCCGTCGACTTCGTAACATAAGCGAAAACGCAATGGATGGGCGACAGGTAGATTTGCCGTTGACCAAAGTTCTATGCCATCAGCCAGAAAGTAATCAAAAAAGGCCGGGTATCGGCGCCAGACACCATCTCTGTCTTCACATTCTACCGCAACTTTTTTTTCAAATGCGATGTTATCAACTTCAATCCAGACTCGACCACTTTGGCCTTGTTTGCCTGTACTCGATTCGACCACGGCTGTCGCATAGTGCAACCTGATGGGATTCTTTTGTTGGATGACTCGATTGGTTCGGCATTGCTCACGGTACACTTGGGGCGAAAATGGATACCATTTTCGAAATGCGCGGTGGAAGTTCGAAGGGTCATCATAACCGAGCTGGTTTGCGATACTGGAAACGCTTATTTGTGTATCGGCAAGCAGGCGTAAAGCGATAGATTTTTTCTCGTTATCAACCAGTGTGGTGAAGTTGATCTGTTTTTCCTGTAGGCGCCGTTGCAGTGTTCTGGGTGATAAGCCGAGATGAACCGCTAAGTCGGATAAACGTAAAGGTGAACGGATGTCATCATGGATATGTTTTTTCAATCGACAGACCAGATCTTCTTTCTCAATACGGACGTGCTGTAGCAGTAAGAAAAACTGTTTGGCGAGAGAATATAATTTGGGATCGGGGGTCGCACCAACCTGAATTTCTTGATGGTCAAAATGCAGTAGCAGCGACTCTCCGTATTCGCTGCGAATTAAAGAGTTGCGTTTGCTGGGGGTTTGCTGCCAAGTATGCGTTAAGTTAGTAAATGAGGAGATGTGCTCGAGTAAATCTTGGGTCAGGTAGTGAACCCACAAAGGCAATTCAGTGTTTGTTCGTGATT
The DNA here is from genome assembly GCF_050336885.1 of Photobacterium kasasachensis. Lineage (NCBI taxonomy): Bacteria > Pseudomonadati > Pseudomonadota > Gammaproteobacteria > Vibrionales > Vibrionaceae > Photobacterium > Photobacterium kasasachensis. Next base: position 660,789 of record NZ_JAKJSH010000004.1, on the reverse strand, counting down.
GAAAGTGTAGCGATAGGCAGTCGAATCGCGAGGTTGGTTCAACATAGATTGAACGGTCGTACAATGACACCGACTTGCTCCACCAAAGTAATCCTTCTTTGATTGTTGGGGCTGTTAACAGCAAGAGGTGTTGCAGGGAAAGTAATTCCTCAATGTGCCAATGATCATGACCAATACGAAAATAGGAACTGCCAACGGCTTGAGAAAACATTACGGAGAAAGACTTATTGGAACTCACGATTTTTCCCTTGTCAGGATTACATGCGTGCATTTTAGCGAAACCATAACACTGAAGCATGACTTTGTTTCAATATTTCCCTATGCCAAGATGGGATGAATTCAGGGCTGAGCCGAATCAAATGCCGTCCATCAGAGGGCGGCAATTGATACGCGAAACCAGAATCAATCAAAGTCGTACTGTATTCCCGTTAAATCAGAAGAGAGCGCCCATAACTTTTCGGCCAGTTCGATTGAGCTGACTTTTGGATCTGGATTGGCTTTTACTGGCGCACCTCTGATGCCAAATCGCGGTCCTAAATAGTCACCTCCGCGGCATTCGTCGTCACAGCACGCTCGAAGTTGAGGCAACACGCCCGTTTCAACAGAGGATGCCAAATATTTCGAGATAACCCCTCCCACTCCAATACTTTGTTGTCTCTCGGTGCCAGTGAGTCCTGGATGGGCAGACAGTGATAAAGCATCAATATTATATTTCGAGAAGTATCTTTGAAGTTGCTGGGAAAATAGGAGATTGGCTAATTTACTATCGCCGTAAGCTTTTATTCTGTTGTACGAGCGTGTTTGCCAATGAATGTCTTCAATGTTAATTTCACCAACTTTATGACCACCGCTACTGACTGTAACCACTCGGGCTTTTGGTGTGTTTTTTATAACTGGGAGTAGTCGGCCAGTTAAAGAAAAGTGGCCTAAGTGATTAGTCGCGAAGTGCATTTCATAACCAGCGGGAGTTCGCTGTAGTTTTTCAAGATTAACCACGCCCGCGTTATTTAACAGAATATCAAGACGGCGATATCGTTCGATATAATCACAGGCAAATTGGTCAATTGAATCCGGGCTCGTTAGGTCCAATATAGCAAACTCTATTCGTGAATGAGGTACCTGCTCTATCAGCCTCTTTACGGCATCTTGGCCTTTTTTTTCATCTCGGCCAGTGATAATGACATGGCAACCTGCTCTTGCTAGCTCTAAAGCGCTCTGAAACCCTAATCCTGTGTTCCCACCAGTTACAATAGCTATTTTATCTGTGAGCTTAGAAATATCTGACGTAGACCAACATTTTGTCACGAGAGTCCCCTTGGAAGTAAGTGAAGTTGTGGGATGGGTAGGATAAACTGTGTGGTATACAACACAGTCAAGGGCTTTTTCATCAATGCGGGTAAGTGAGCTATGTAAAAGGGCAGATGTTTCAAAGGAACTGGTGAGACATTACGAAGCCATAGGTTTGATCTCTTCCTGCGAGGAACAGGCTGGCTCAAGAGTCTACAGGCAGTTTTCAGAGGAAACGGTCGAACGGCTGAGGCTCATTAAAAAAGCAAAGCTGCTTGGACTCTCTCTCAAAGAGATCAGGCCATTACTGGATGCATTTGTCGGAGGAGAAATGTTGAGAAGCCAGGCTATCGAGCTGCTAGAAAAACGGGACCAGCATATGTTGGAGATAATCCATAATGCTGAGGAGGTACGAGCCCGGATTGCCCAGAGTTTGCTCAAGCTTCAGGAAGAAGAGCTGCTTGGTTGTTTGACTAAGCTGAGTGATAGGTAGTGTTTTGATTCAAACCAATATTTGGTAATCGACTGAGCATCTACATTAAATGAATCATATCCAATGCCGCCCAGTAGTGGGCGGCATTGTTCGTTTTCCTGGAGAGGTTTCTCGGGCTGTGACTGAACCAATGTGCGCTAGTTTTCCTGAGCGGATAAAGCCCTGGAAAGAAAGCTTAGGTTCATAACGCTGTGGGGTTTTAGTGCCAAACGCTCGTTAGCGAGTGCTTCTGCAAGATCCGTTAAGCCACCTCGCAGAGCAGCCTCGGTCAGCGTCCAGTCGATGATATCTCGCTGGGCATGGCTACCCCCGAAGCTATTGGCAATATAACGGGCTTTGTAGAGGTGATCTGTCGCGGTTTTATAATCGCCATGCCAGAATGCCTTGAATCCCTCAATCAATGGTAATCCAGTTTGTCGTGCCCATAGCTCCACTTCGTTTCGTGGGGTGTTTTCTTGCCGGAAGGTTGTCAGGAGCCGTTCGACTTCGTCATGCCGATCGGCACCCAGATAGGCCATTACGGCATGCCAGTCGTTAAAGGGGTAGAGTTTGCCGTCGGCGTGTTTATCCCACATTGTTGCCAGTTCCTGCCAACGGTCTGCCACTTCGCAGCCTGACAATTCCAGTCGCCATAGCAGTGCTGAGGCGTCAACCATATCCAGGGCAACACTGCTGCGATCTTTGCGAACCGGCCCGTCATAGAGTGCAAGTGCGGCCTCGGGTTGGCCCAGATCCAGGTGATAGAGAGCCAGATGCCACCAATTGTGGACCTTGAAAAAGTTATCATCTCCAGACCAGTAAGGCTCTCTGGTTGTCATCCAGCCAATACCGTCCTGAACCCGCCCCTGCATCTCCATCACGTGGGTAACAGCATGGTGTGCCCAGCAGTCGAGGGGCTCCAGCGCAATAGCCTGTCGTCCGGTCTCTTCTGCTTTTGCATAATGGCCGCACTCTTCCAGGCCAAACGAATACATGCCAAGTACGATAGAGTAGCCAGGAATATCTGGAGACCAGTGCTTTAATACCCGGGCCATACGATCGCGCAGGTTCCTGGCATTAGCCCGGTAGAAGTCGATTAAATGGCCAACCTGTAAGCCAACAAGATCCTGCGGGTAAGCGGCATTATGGTGATCCAGAGCAATGGCCGCGGCGGTCCAGTTACCGCTGAGTAATTGGTTTAGGGTAGCAATATGGGAGTGCTCTCTTTTGTTGAGTGAGAGCGCTTTTGCCTTCTCAAGGTATTGTTGAGCCACAGCATTAGCGGCTGGCTCTGTCGCCATAGCATACAGATACGCATTGAGAATAAAAGCCATCCCGAACCCCGGGGCCTGTTCAGTGGCACTGTCTAACAGGGCAAAAGGGTCGCCTCGATAAAGATTGAAGGTGGTGACAGCCTGATTATAGAGCTCAACCGTTTCCGGTGTTGCGCCTGATAAATGATTACCTTGTTGATCGGATAGCATAGCGGAATCCTCCTGAGTGGTGTTTCTACTCGCAGGTGCTATTCCACAGATTGGGATTGCTTAAGTGTAGTCGAATCGCGCCGTGGCTATAATTACCCTAAAGCAAAGGGAGCGACGGATGTACAAGGCACTGTTTTTTGATATCAGTGGTGTGTTGTATGACGGGGAGCAAGAGATTCCCGGCGCTGTAGAAGCGATCGCCCGAGCGCAAGACAGTGATCTCGAGGTGCGCTTTGTTACCAATACCTCCCGCAAAACCTGTACGCAAATCTATCGTGACCTTATCCGCTTTGGCTTTTCGTTGGAGTTGGAACAGATTTTTACTGCGTCAGTGGCAGCCAAAGCATTGCTCAAGCAACATCACTGGCGACCGTATTGCTTGCTTCATGACAACATTCGATCTGAATTTGCCGAACTCGATCAGTCCGATCCTAATGCTGTGTTTATCAGTGATGCCGAAGCAGGCTTTAACTATCATGCCTTGGATAAGGCCTTCCAGTTGTGTCATGCGGGAGCGCCGCTCATCGGTATCGGTCTGAACCGTTATTTCAAGTCAGAAGGAAAGCTACACCTTGATGCCGGGCCGTTTATCCGGGCGATAGAATATGCCGCTGCTACCGAGGCGATTATTGTAGGCAAACCATCGGCTGACTTCTTTGCCCAGGTTGTGAGGTCAGTAGCAGCACCGGCAGATAAGATGCTGATGGTAGGTGATGACGTCTTCGGCGATGTCGAAGGAGCGCTGAAGGCCGGGCTGCAAGCGTGTTTGGTGAAAACAGGCAAGTATCAGCCCAATGATGAGCAATTGGTCAAAGCGCCGTTTCTCTGTGTCGACTCGGTGGTTGAAGCGGTAGATTGTGCCCTGCGAGTGGCATGATTTCATTCCATGACAAAGGGTAAAAAAATCCCATTATTAACATTGCAATTGATAAGCTCATGTTTTTTATATGATAAATAAGTTTATCCACAAAAACAGTGGGTAACTTTATGGTAAATGTCACAGCGTGTTGATGGTTTATTGAGCGTTTAAAACAGCGGCAAACTATAGCTAGCTTGTTGCAGGTAGCGCAGTATTGGCAGGCGATAATAGTATTGATGATTTATATGGTTTTTTCTTAGGGTGTTTTAACACTGATTTATCTCGGTGTTAACATGCAAATCCTAGACACAGGGCACTGACTTAAATTGCATACTCGCCTGTATTGATAAACTATGTGCCACATAAGCTTAAATATGCATATTCATTGCATCTAATGATCTGTTTTATAAGTGGTTTACAGAACTTTGCTGAAAAGGATTGCTAAAGCCAAGAGGTATGGTTTGAGCTGGGTCATAATTCCTTATAGTATGCGCTAAAAGCATTTTGGCATAGTTGTTGCCTTTGCTATTTTGTATAAGAAATGAAAATAATTATAACGTTAAGGTTGCATCATGTTTAACCCTACTCGTGCTCTGAATATTCGGACGACGCTGATTACTGTCTTCGCTATTCCTACACTTTTGCTACTCATTTTTATTGGGATACAAATTAAAAATGCCAATGAACAGCTAGTCAATGCTGAGCTTTCCCAAGAAACGGTTGAGCTGTTTAATCTCTACGATAATGTCGCACACCAGTTTGCGGTCGAACGTGGACTCACTGCCGGTGTGATTGCGGCAAAAGGACAAGGCAAGCAGCGTGACGCTCTGCAAAAACAGCGTGGTGTCGCAGATGATGCCTACAATAGCCTGCTGGCGTTTCGCCCTGAAAGTCTGGATCCTGCTGTGGTATCGACTTTGCTAAGCGAGGTCAAGGCACAGCTGGACAAGCGGCAAAATATTCGCTCTCAGGTAGATAGCCTTAACCTAGTTGATTCTCCCTTCGCGTATTACTCGAATGTGAACCGTTTATCGCTGGATAATTTAGCGATTGTGATGTCGCTGGTGAGTAACCGTGAGCTCAAGCAAGAGCTACAAGGTTTGCTGTCCTTGCTGGTTATCAAAGAGCAGGCCGGTATGGCGCGAGGTGCGCTAAATGGTACTTTCGCAGGGAAAAAATCAACACTAGACAAATATGCGCAAATCTCAACCTACATTAAAGCGGAAAGCTATGCGCTAAGACAGGCGGAGATGTTGCTGTCCGGAGAGCATCTTAAGCAGTTGCAGGAAAGTACTCGTAATTCAACCTGGCAACAGGTTATGGATATTCAGCAGCAGTATCTGGCTCAGAAAGGCAACCTGTCGGCAATTAAGGGCCCGGAGGCATCAGCCTGGTTTGCGCTGGCGACAGAGCGTATCGGTATGGTGAAAAAGGTACGTGACAGTTTAGCAGCGGCCATCAATGATAAAGCGGTTCAGGACAGTGCCGATGCTAACATGATGCGGATGGTATATATCGCCGTGACGTTGCTGATTGTATTGCCGCTAATCTTGCTGACGATTCGGGTGGTGAACAATGTGCGCCGTAGGGTCGAGAGCTTTACGGCACAGCTAGACAAGATGGCGTCCAACAAAGATTTGACTATCCGTCTGTCGGATGGAAACCGGGATGAATTTGGTGAAATTGCCCAGCACTTTGACCATCTGGCGGTAAGCTTGGGTGAGACGCTGAATAAGGCCCACCAGGTGGCCAGCCAGACAGAGAAAGAAATGGTGGCGATGGTGAAGCTGGTCAACCAAGCCCACAATGCCAGCGAGCAGACTCACTTGCGCTGCGATAACATCGCAACCGCAATGACAGAAATGGCCCAGACCAGCGAGCAGGTTGCCGAGATCACTGTTGACGCTCAACGCGGAACGGACTCGGTGAAAAACAATGCAGAGGCATGCCATAAACATAGTGAGCAATCATTTACGTCGACGACCACATTGCTTGAGAGTGTCAACCAGACCTTCGATTGTATCGAGACACTGGAGAAGCAGATGGGCAATGTGTCGGAAATTCTCGATACCATTAATGCTATCTCTGAGCAGACCAACTTGCTGGCATTGAATGCGGCCATTGAGGCGGCACGTGCGGGTGAGCAGGGTCGTGGTTTTGCGGTTGTGGCAGACGAGGTACGTACCCTGGCCCAGCGCAGTAAGCAGTCGACTGAGGACATTCGCCAGTTGCTGAGCGGTATCGGACAAAATGCCAAGGACTCTTTTGATAATATGCAGCAGAGCCGTGAGGCCAGCTACGAGACTCAGGAAGTGGTGTCTGATACCAAGTCGTTGGTTGAAAACCTGATAGTGACGGTGAACGAGATAGCAGAATTTAACGCTAGCATTGCCACCGCTTCCAACGAGCAATCGCAGACGGCGAAAAGTGTCGATACCGATGTCGATGATCTGCTGGAGATGGCCGACAACACCAAGAAGACGATTGTAGATATTCAGCAGGAGATGGAGCTGGTGAAATTGCGGATGACCGAGCTGGTGGATGAAGTGAACAAGTTTACGATCGACGATCCGAGTGTCGAGATTAGAAGGTAACCTTGTTACTTGCTTGAACAAGGCATATTTTGAGTAAACCAACACCGGGCATTTGCCCGGTGTTTTCTTATGTCTGGCAACCTGAAAGGCCGCATCGACATTAACTACAAAGTGAGTGGGTAGTTACTTAGTCAAACATTTTCCATGACTGCTGCTGGATCTTGGTGATGAACAAGCGTAGATCGCCTTCTAGCGGACGGTCTTCGTTAACCACTTCGAAGTCCTTGAGGATAGCGCTCTGCATTGCCTGTAGTGCAGGGCTTAGATGGCTGTCATCCAGCTCACCCTGTTGCTTGCGGATCTCCAGTGCCTGGGTAGCGGCTAGCAGAGAGGCCGATGCAACTTGTTCAGTCAGTTCAAGCACTCGCAGGCAGTCACGGGAGGCAATTGTGCCCATACTGACCTTGTCCTGGTTGTGGCACTCTGTCGAGCGCGAGAACACGCTGGCAGGCATGGTGTGTTTAAGCGCTTCGGCCGTCCACGCCGAGATACCGATTTGTACGGCCTTAAAGCCATGGTTGATTGGCTTGCGGCTGCCGGTCGCGCCCGTCAGGTTGAATGGCAGGCCATTGTTGAACTTGTAGTCCATCAGCTGAGCCATTTGGCGATCGAGCAGATCGGCAATGTTGGCTATGGCTGTCTTGAGTGTGTCCATCGCCATCGCTATGTGACCGCCATAGAAATGACCACCGTGCAGGACGCGCTCGTTATCACCGTCGATGATCGGGTTGTCGTTTGCACTGTTGAGTTCATTTTCAATCAGCTGGCGGATCCATGGCAGGCTGTCTTGCAGGGCACCGATGACATGAGGTGCACAGCGCAGCGAGTAGCGATCCTGCAGGCGGTCGCTGTTGCGCGGTGGCTTGGCTGCTTGCAAATCGGCACGTAACCAGCTGGCAATCTGTTGCTGTCCAGGGTGAGGTTTGACGTCAAATAATGCTTCGTCAAAGTGGAAATCATTCCCCTGGATACCAACTGTAACCATAGAGGTGATACGGGTGGCTAGCTGGGCCAAATACTCGGCACGCTTGTAAGCCAGGCAGGCCAGTGCAGTCATGACCGATGTGCCGTTCATTAATGCCAGCCCTTCTTTGGGTTTGAGCTTGATTGGGCTCAAACCGAGTTCGGCATAGACTTCTGCCGTCGGGCGGACTTCATCTTTATAGAGTACTTCACGCTCGCCGATTAGGGCAGCGGCAAGGTAGGACAGCGGAGTCAGATCGCCGCTGGCGCCGACCGAGCCTTCCTGCGGAATACGGGGTGAGATGTCATGATTGACCAAAGCCACGATCTGATTCAGCAGATCACGGCTGACGCCCGAAACGCCTTGCGAGAGTGAGCACAGACGGGTTGCCAGTACGGCACGGGCCTGCTGGTGGTCAAGGTGTTCACCCAGTCCGCAGCCATGGAAACGTGTTAAGTGGAGCGGCAGTTCGTCTACCAGCTCGGGCGGGATCGCGACGGTACAGGAGTCTCCGTAACCTGTCGTGACACCGTAGATCACTCCTTCTTCTTTTAGTAGGCGCTCAAGAAAAGCCGCTCCCCGGTCAATTTTGCTCGTAAATTCTGGCGAGCTGTTTAATGCTGCCGGTGCCCCGTTGGCAATGTCGATAACATCTTCGATAGTCAGACGATCGGCTCCAAAGAGGATAGAGTCTTGAGTATGTACAGTCATGTTGATTTTCCACCTAAGTGTAAGAATATTAAGCGCTTATAGCGATATTAACGGTTCGAACATCGTATATGTTATGCGTTAGGTTGCGTATTGGTTGGGGAGTGTTTTTCGAGTCTTGTCACGGAGAAGTTTGGTTGTTTAAGTAATCAACAGGATGTTTTGGGGGAAGTTCTGGAAAAAAAAGAATAACGATGAGGAATACCGCCAGGGAGAGTGACTACCTAACGGCATTCCTGCTGCAAAGCTTATTAAGCTACCTTGGCTGCAGAGATAAATTCTGCCAGAGTGGCGACCGAGGCAAAATGCTGTCGCGCATCATTATCATCGGCATTGATGGCAATGCCGTAGCGCTTCTTGATAGCCAGCCCGAGTTCCAGCGCATCAATAGAATCCAGCCCCAGGCCGTCATTAAACAGAGGGTCGTTGGTGCCGATATCATCGACGGTAATGTCTTCAAGGTTGAGTGAGTTGATGATGAGTTTCTTGAGTTCGGTATGTAGTTGTTCCATAGCCAGCTGATTCCTGATTATATATTTAAGTTGTTGATTTAATGTGTATCGCATTCAAATTGTGCCATAACGACTTAAATTCAAAACCGCTAGAGGCAATAAATTCGAGTCAATTAACAATGTTGATAGTCATTGTTGTATATCGTGATTTATGCAATGGATCGCTGCCAGTGCCACAGCTGTGATCCGGTCGCTATCGTCCAGGCTGAGTCATTACCGACCAGCTGGTTGATCACTGTGAGTGTTTGCGGATGGATAGGGGACATTGGCGCTTTCTGGGGCTCCCAGCTTAGCTGGTAGTCGTTACCGCCAGTCAACAGTAGCCCTAAGGCATAGCCATGGTACTTGCCATGGTCAAAATCGCGGAATGGCTCGGGGAGCGGCTCGTCAAAATCAACGACCAGTACGGTATGGCTCGGAAATTCAGCCAGGTAGGCAGCTGCTTCAATCAGGGCACTATGCAGCGTGTTCGCGCCGGATGCCAGCGAAACGGCCGGAACCGGACGTTTGGCGGCAATGGTGAATAACCCGGAAGCCGTGTTATGTACTGACTGGGAAAAAATGGTTGGTGACGGGCTTTCTCCCTGCAACGTTTCCTCAATCAATGGAATTGAGCGCGTGAGTTCTCCGTGACGGCTGGCGAAAATGATGTAGTCGATGTCCTTGTCCTGGGTAAGGCTGAGAGCGGTTTGCAACGCCAGTTTGCTCAGGCTGCTGGTGCGTCGCCGCATCATCGGCGGGATCAGATTGGCCGGGGCGGCAGGCGGATCTTCAGGCCAGGTCATATCGAGTTCGGCCCAGGTTTTCCATTTATCGAGATCGGTTAGACCGGGCGATAGAGCTTCCCAGTCAATTAGCTTAAAAGAGATGGTGTTCATGACAATATAGCCGTTGGTTATAAAATTATGGCTATAGTTGCATATGATGTGGGCGCGTTCCCAGTGATGCTGGTTATATTATGAGTCACCTCACTGTTTGTTTGTTGATTTGGTTGGCATTTTACGGGGAATAAAGTGAACCCGCCCTATTCTTGCTAAAGGTAGGGCGGGTAATAGAAAGGCAAATTATTGGTGGCGGGTATCCCACCATTGCTGTGCCTGAATGAGGGCCGATTGTTGATTAGGGCAGACCTGCATCATTTTCAGCACAATGGCCATGGTCGATACGACGGCATGGGTTCCGTAGTTGTTCTCCACCTCGCCACTCCAGACTTTCTGCAGGTACTCGCCGCTGATTTCCCCGTGTTTGCCCGAGGCGCCTTCAAGAAATGTCGGCCATTCCTCCTCATAAATCTGCCCGCTTGAGACACCGGCTATCCGGCAGGCAGTACGTGGGCTGCGTTCACTCTCCCCGCCCTCGCCTTTGAAGGCCACCATATTGGCATCGCCGACCAATGCTGCTGCCTGGGCGTGGAGTTTTTCATAACCCTGATGAAAAATACCGTGAATAGCAAAGGTTGCTGCTGATGGGTTCAGGGCGCGGGCCACCGTATTGAGCGGGGTTCGCAGGCCAACTTTGTTCCGTAGCGCCAGGAGATCGACCAGTGGCTCGCAATAGGCCGACAACGGGACATAGCAGATATCATCGTGGGCAAGGATGACTTTGGCTTCTTCGGGGGTATTGGCTTGCCGGATCCCTAATGCCGGGCAGGCTGATTCTATTTGGTACTTAATCGCGTCGACTGAGGCGTGACCGTGCAACAACACCCGGACACCGTTTTGAGCCAGCAGTTTGGCAGCTAGCAGTAGCCATGGCGGCTGGCGTCGTTTACCGGCAAAACACGGCCAGTCGAGGTCGATATCGAGATCTTGCCAGTCGTCATCAATATGCTCACGTAGTGCCTGTATATAGCCGGCGGCTTCTTCGCCGGTTTCACAGCGAACACGTTGCAGCATCAGCAGAACGGCTAGCTGCAACAGATCTGCTTTCCCGTCAATGTACATAGACAGCGCTTCGCGCGCTTCTTCCTGGGTGAGCGGTCGACGGCCCTTCTCACCGCGACCGACATGTTTGATAAATTCTGAAAAGGCTGGCATTTCAATCCCTGATTTTTTGAGTTATTCGAATAATAGTATACCCAAACACCGCCAAGGTGCAGGTTTTGAAAGTGATATCAGTAAGTTCTGTCTAAGGTGGAAGTGGGGGATATCCGCTTCGGCAACTTCAATTCGTCTGCTGCCAATCATCTACACTGAAAGAACTGTGCTGAATTTAGGACTGACAGAAGGTGAGCCGATGAATCTCAAACTTGTGACAATAGTGATGACCTTGTTGTTTTCTCTTCCTGCCTGGGCGGAAGGGCGTGCCGTTAGCTACAAGGTCAATGGTGAGGATTACGAAGGGTATTATATTTCACCTGATGCCAAGGCCCCTCTGGTACTGCTGATACATGATTGGGACGGCCTGACCGATTACGAGGTCAAGCGGGCCCAGATGCTGGCCGAAGAAGGCTATGCGGTATTTGCCGCTGATTTGTTTGGTGCCGGGGTGAGGCCGACCAAGGTTGAGGATAAGCGTCAACATACCGGTGAACTGTATAAAGACAGGAATAAAATGCGGAAATTACTCATTGGTGCCATGACAATGGCCGACTCGCTCGGGGGCAATACTGATAATGCCGTTGCCATGGGCTACTGTTTTGGCGGGGCAGCTGTGCTGGAAATGGCCCGCTCTGGTGCCGAAATGAAAGGGTTCGTTACCTTTCACGGAGGATTGAAAACGCCCAAGGGGCAGGATTACTCGAACACCAAAGGCAGCCTGTTGATCATGCATGGTGGAGCCGATCAGGCGATTCCGATGAGTGATTTTGCCGCCTTGTCCCAAGAGCTGGAAAAGACCTCGCTCGATAATGAGATGATTGTCTATAGTGGCGCACCCCATGCCTTCACCGTCTACGGCTCGGATAACTACCGCGAGAAGGCCGACTATAAGTCGTGGCAGCGTTTTCTGACCTACCTTGACACAGTAATTAATTGATTTATAGGTACTTGTTCTGCATGCTGTATGTCATAGAAGGAGCGTAAGATGAACAAGTACCAAGACAAAACGATACGTTGGGGGATCATTGGCTGCGGTAACGTGACCGAGGTAAAAAGTGGCCCGGCCTATCAGCAAGCCGAAGGGTTCGAACTGGTTGCTGTTATGCGCCGTGATGAAGTAAAGGCCCGGGACTACGCCGTGCGCCATGGTGTAAAAAAATACTACACAGACGCCGAACAGCTTATCGCCGATAACGAGGTCGATGCCGTGTATATTGCCACTCCACCGGACAGCCATCGGTACTATGCCCAGAAGGTTGCCGCGGCAGGCAAGCCGTGCTGTATCGAAAAGCCGTTGGCACCGAGACATGAGGATTGCCAGGCCATTGTTGCCGCTTTTGAGCAGCAACAGCTTCCCTTGTTTGTGGCTTATTATCGTCGTTCACTGCCGCGCTTTCAGCAAGTGAAGGCATGGCTAGAGGCCAGGAAAATCGGGGATATCCGCCATGTCAGCTGGCACCTGAGCAAGCCGGCCAACCCTCTTGATTTATCCGGAGACTATAACTGGCGCACCGATGCCGCTATTGCTGCCGGCGGCTATTTCGATGATCTGGCCAGCCATGGGCTTGATCTCCTGATCTATCTGCTGGGAGAGATACAACACGCCTCCGGATTTGCCGTCAATCAGCAGGGGCTGTATTCCGCCAGTGATGCCGTAACGGGGTGCTGGGTGCATCAAAATGGCATCACGGGATCGGGAAGCTGGAACTTTGGCTCGGCGAAGCGAGAAGATCGGGTAGAGATCATTGGCAGCCAAGGAAAAATCATGTTTTCTGTCTTCGACGAAGCGCCAGTGTGTCTTGCCAACCAAGATGGTGAACAGAGCCGGTTTATCGACAATCCTAAACATATTCAGCAATACCATGTGGCTGCCATCGACAGGGATTTGCGAGAGCAGAGTTGTCACCCGTCAACTGGCAAGACCGCAACCCATACGAGCTGGGTGATGGAACAGATCCGGGGCCAATAAGAGGCTGAACCTTTCTGTTTGCTGCTAGTCAAAAAATTTAAACACTGTTTTTATTAAAAGGAATGGATTTATGCTGTGTGTTACTACACCGGATGTCGCCCATCGAGAGATTAAGGAAGTTTTAGGTACCGTCACAGGGAACGTGGTCCAGTCCAAGCATGTCGGTCGTGACATCATGGCGGGCTTCAAAACCATCTTTGGCGGCGAGATCCGCGGCTACACTGAAATGCTTACCGAAGCGCGCGAACAGGCATTGAGCAGGGCAATCGGAGAAGCCGAAGCCATGGGCGCCGATGCCATCGTAAATATGCGCTTTACAACCAGCGCGATTATGCAGGGCGCCTCTGAAATCTTGGTTTATGGCACTGCGGTGAAGTTGAAGTAGTTTATTCTCAAAAACCTGATATGTGCAAAGTTAGTCTGCATAAAATGCAGAAAACTTTGCATGTTTGAAAAATAAGTCTGCATAGCCTATTTTTTGTTGTAGGTTTACAACAAAGTTGCATTGCTATGTATGATCAAACCAAAAAATCATCTTATGTACACAACATTCGCAAGTTTATGAGCTTAAAGAATGATGCTGTTGTTAGAACCATGTCAGTGCTCGAATTCGACTTTTGCTTTCACCTAGAGTACAACCCAGGCGTACAGTCATTTATTTCTCAACCAGAGAGCCTTTATTATACGTTTAACGGTCGCAATTGCCGTTATACTCCAGATTTTTTGGTAACAGGAGTCAACAGGCGTTCGTCTTTAATAGAAGTAAAGCATTCCAGTCAAATATTAAAGCCTTACTTTAGATCAAGGTTTGCCAAGAAGCGAGAAGTGGCAAATGAGCAATATGGCCTTGAGTTGCGTTTGATAACGGAAAAACAAATACGCATCAATCCAATACTAAATAATCTGAAGCTGCTGCATCGTTACTCAGGTCTACACACAGTAACGGAAGCCGAAAAGCTTGTACTGAATTTCATTCAGCGCAAGAAAAAAGTACAACTTCGTGAAGTATCAGGTGCCTTAGGTTTGTGTGAACATGAAACATTGATTAGCTCTTTGTGTTGGTTAGCGTCTGGCAATATCAACACTGACATGAAAAATTCAGATTTTGGGTTGGATAATTATGTCTGGTGCTGATGGTGAGTTTGAATCCGAAATTGATCTATTCGGTTATATAGATGAATTCATATCTGGAGAAGCCGAGTTACCAAGTGATGATTATTCCAAAGTATTCGATGTCATCGAAAGCAATTTTGCCCCTTCTTTTGACAGTCTTCCTGAAAAAACTCAAAAAGAAGCACTTAGACGGTTAGACATATTGAATTATGTTGAAAAACGCCTTGATGGCGGGTGGACCGAACGTAACTTGGTACCATTGCTTGAGGCATATAAAGATGAGGTGGGTCATTCGGTACCTAGTTGGCGCTCTTTGGCTGAATGGAAATCAAAGTATCTGAAGTCAGGAAAAAGTATATTCTCATTAGCACCAAAGCACTCAAAAAAAGGAAACAGAGAGCAGTGTTCTGATCCGATGGGACTGGTTGAAGAAGCTATCAATAAAAAGTATTTAGTAAAAGAAAGGCCATCCGTATCTTCTGCTTATGATTATTACAGAGCAAGAGTTATTGAAGAAAATCGTTCTATTGCTGGAGACAAGTTAAAACCGATCAGCATAAGAACTTTTTATAACCGAGTTAATGAACTGCCGCCATATGATGTCGCTGTCGCGCGCTTTGGAAAAAGGTATGCTGATCGTGAATTTCGCATGGTGGGGCAAATTATTCCCGCTACTTGTCCAATGGAGTATGTTGAAATCGATCATACCCCAGCCCCTATAATCCTACTTGATGACCAGTTAGATCTACCACTCGGTCGTCCGTACCTAACAATTCTATATGATCGCTTTAGTGATTGTATCGTAGGGCTGTATGTGGCATTTCGTGATCCTAGCTTTGAATCTGTTCGGTCTGCCTTTTTAAACGCCACTCTAGAAAAGAGTTGGGTGAAAGAGTCCTACCCTTCAATCAAAAATGATTGGCCTTGCTTTGGTAAAATTACTTATCTCGTAGTAGACAATGGAGCTGAATTTTGGAGTGATAGTTTGGAATCAGCTCTCAAGCCATTAGTTTCTGATATTCTATATAGTAAAGCTGCAAAACCGTGGGAGAAACCGCACGTTGAGAAAGCTTTTGACTCCTTTTACAAAATGCTTTTTAGCCGCTTGCCAGGGAAAACGTTCAGTAATATTACTCAGCTCAAAGATTACAACCCCAAAAAAGATGCAGTTGTTCGTATGTCAGTGTTCCTTGAGCTACTTTACAAATGGCTTATCGACTACTATCACATGAAGCCCGATTCAAACGAGCGGCGTATTCCTTATCACAAATGGTTTGAATTAAAATGGCGCCCTAACTTTTATGAAGGTATTGAAGCTGAGCAGCTTAAAATTGAACTCGGTATAGTTAATTCGCGAACACTGGGAAGGGACGGGATCCGACTACATAATCTTCGATATCAGTCAGACGAGCTTGTAGATTACAAAAAGCGCTCTGCATCGGCGATTAAAAAGGGAGCTAGGCTAAAAGTAAAGACAGATCCTGATGATATTAGCCACATATATGTCTACCTAGAAGACGATAAAAAGTACTTAAAAGTCCCTGCAGTCGACAATTCAGGGTATACAAACGGGTTGTCGTTGTATCAGCACAAACGTATCTGTTCCGTGCGAGCATTAAACACTCGTTTGCAAAAAAATGAAGAGTCGCTTTCGGATACATATCTCTACATCGACAGAAAGATTGATGATGAGGTTGAACGCATAACCAAGAAAAACCGTAACAACACAGCTATACCTAAGACAAGTAGTGTTTCAAAGGTTGCAAAATACAGTAATGTAGGTAGTAACGGCCCAGGCTCAATAGTGGACAAGAAGAAAAGAAATAACTCTTTGGTTAATAGTCCTAAAGCTCATGATACTGGGGAGGATATTGATCTGAGTGATATCGATGGGTATTAATATGTTTGATCTAACAGACTCCCAATTAAAACAATATAGTGCGTTTAGAGAGTGTTTTGTTGAATACCCTCAGCTTACGGAAATCTATAGTACTTTTGATAGGTTAATGTTCAATGGTTCCGTTGGAGGAGAACAAGAATCCCTGTTACTAACAGGGGATGCTGGATGTGGAAAGTCCGCTTTGATAGATAATTATGTTGGAAGATATGCGTCAAAAAGACAAAGATGGGCTGATATGCCAATACTTAAAACGCGTATTCCTAGCAAGGTTCGAGAGCAAAACACCCTTGAACGATTTTTATTAGACCTTGATAGTGAAGGTTCCAACAGATCGAGAAGACGAAAAGCTGAAGGAGCATTAACAGAGGGCGTAATTAAAACCTTGATTAGAAAAAACGTCAAACTCATCATTGTTAATGAAATTCAAGAGCTTATAGAATTTAAAGATGCAGAAGAAAGGCAGACAATAGCCAATACTTTCAAGATGATAAGCGAAGAGGGAAAAGTCTCTTTCGTTTTAGTTGGGATGCCGTATTCGAATTTACTCGCTGATGAGCCCCAATGGAATTCTCGTTTGGGCTGGCGCAGGCATCTTGATTATTTTCGCCTGTACAAAAAAGATGGCAATAGTGAAAAGTTAGTCCCTGATAAACAAGGAAAAACTCACTTTGCGAAATTTGTGTCTGGACTTGCCGTGCGAATGGGGTTCAATGAGCGCCCAAACTTAACTTCTGACGATATTTTGCTGCCTTTATTTTCACTTTGTTGTGGTGAATGCCGGCCTTTGAAGCACTTTCTCTCGGATGCACTACTGAATGCACTTTGCGATTCAAGCAACACAGTTAATAAGGCTATCCTAGAAAAGACATTTCGTAACAAGTATCCGTACGCTGACGTAAACCCTTTTAATTGTTCACTGGAACAACTTGAGATTAGGGAGTTGGCGACGGAAAGTAAATATGACAAGGATGCGCAGTACAAAGAAGACAAACTTGTGGATAGAACATTCACTGACCTACTGCCCGTGCATATGCTTCTAAGCAAAAGACCGTTAAAGGGATGATTTATTGCCTTCCAATGAAGCCAATAATCGCTCTTTCTCTTCATCACTCATCTTGTCAATTAAACACGCCAACTCAGCACTTAGCTCACTATCACAGAAAAAATAGTTTAACGGGACATCAAGCTCTTCTGCCATACGACGAAGCGTGCCTATGTCAGGCGTATGTCGGCCTTTCTCATAATGATTCATTCGGCCACTGGCAGAACTGGGTTCCATGCCTATCTTCACGCCCAGATCCTTCTGGGTGATTTTGGCTTTTTTACGCGCAGCTTTGAGCCTTTCTGGGATTGGGTTGTAGTTTTGCACTGATTCATTCTAACAAACCTATTGATAACTTAGATTGTCTAAGTTTTACTGATTTTTGTATACTTAGCAATCCTAAGTTTTTAAGTGTAATAATGTCTCAATGAAACAAACTAAAGCCATAAATCCATATATGTATAAGCTATTGATAGAGAAAGAGATGGATGACTTTTCTGTGTTAGAGGCTCGTGATGAGTTGGTATCTACAACTGAGCACATGACTGATTTGGATGAGGCACGCCGAGTAATATATCGACAGATCCTTTCATTTCTACGTAAGGGTTGGCTTGTGCATTGCGGAAATGGCAGAGATAAAAGGTATTCACAAACCGAGTTGTTTAAACAGTTATCCGTGGAGCCAAAGGCATCAAGGAAGCAAGTCTCTTTACCTCGAGATAGTGATTACAGTACCCAACATTGTTCTTTGACGGCATTGGCCAAAGAGAAGAAACAGTATGAAGGTGAGCTGGCAATAACACTTGGTGAAGTTGAAGAATATCAGTCTTTGATGGAACGATTTCCTAAGAATCGAGATGCTCTTTTTCCTTTGTTTAGTGAGGCGAAAGAGCGTTCTGCAAAGCTTTTGGGGAAAATGAACGCACTATCCAACGCTATACAAATGTTGAGAACGCAGGTGGCTGTGTCATGCTAAGGGAGTGGCAATCTGAATGTGTTGAAGCGGCAATAACTAAGTATCTCTCCGGGCAAACACATTTTTTCTGCCAAGCAACACCTGGCGCGGGAAAAACGATAATGGCAGCTGAACTTGCCAAGCGTCTTTTTGAGCAAGAAGAGATTGATTTAGTGCTTTGTTTTTCACCCTCGTTGACAGTCGCGCAAGGAATAAAGAGTACTTTTTCTTGGAAGTTAGAATGTTCTTTTAATGGCGGTTTGGGTTCCGTAGGAGCTTCATATACATATCAGATGATTCGTTTTTTTGATGAGAGCTTCTGGAATACGGTGAAGAAACATCGTTTTTTAGTTGTATTTGATGAAGTTCACCACTGTTCTGCAGATGAGGAGGGACATTCTAATGTTTGGGGAGAGCAAATAGTTACTAAACTGCAAAATGTAGCCAAATACACCTTAGCGCTATCAGGTACGCCTTGGCGTTCGGACTCAGTACCGATCGCGATGGCAACATACACCGATCCTGAAGGGAGAGTGCTGTGTGACTATAGTTACGGATTAAAACAGGCTATTGAGGAAGATGTTTGCCGCTCCCCCAAGATTGTACTTGTTGATAATGAGCATCTTTCTGTCTCTGAGGGAAATGAAACAAAATCTTTTACATCAATTTTAGAGTTGTTAAAGCAATCTGATGTGTCCTATCAAAGCGTTATTCATAACGAAAATGCGATGAACTATTTACTCGGACTCGCTTGTCGAAAATTGGGAATGATCCGAGCGGAGTCCCCAAAAGCAGGTGGCTTGGTCGTTGCAGCCTCTGTCCAGCATGCCAAAACTATCCAGTCTTTGCTCATCAATAGCTTTGGTCAATCTGCATGTATTGTGACTTACCGTCATGAAAATCCATTGGAGCAGATTGAGTCTTTTCGACAGTCTGACACACAGTGGATAGTGAGTGTGGGAATGATAAGTGAGGGGACGGATATTCCTCGGCTTCAAGTATGTTGTCATATGAGTGCTGTGAAAACAGAGCTGTACTTCAGACAAGTACTAGGAAGGATACTCAGAATCAATGATTCTCCGAACCAGGAAGCGTGGTTATTCACTTTTGCAGAGGAAAGCTTAGTCGGTTTTGCCGAGCGGATAGAGCAAGATATTCCAGAAACTTGCATGTTCATCAACTCAAAAATGGATGAAGAGTTTGGCCCACTTCAATTAGAAACAACGATAAAACTATCAGGTTCGAGTATCGGTAGTTTCTCGAATCAATCTATGGGCAGTATAGAGTGGGGTGAGAGCGGAACGAACTCAGTTGATCATATATCAGACACCTTTTTTGCCTTAGATGAGCTGCGGTTAGGGCGATTTAGACAAAGAGTGATTTCAGTATTTAGTCAGAATAGTTATCCGTAAAGATCGCCAATCATTAACGTTAAAATGTGATGATTAATAGAAAACAACCCTATGATAGTAAAGGCAATGTGCTCGGCTTAATATGAACATTGTTATATAATGACCAGCTAAATAGTTCTTTGAGTCAGTGGTATGGTCACGAATATCAATAAAGCAAAGCTATCTGAAACAGACATCATCACGAAGTTCATCCTTCCTGCTATCAAAGACGCTGGATGGGATGATATGACGCAAATTCGCCAAGAGGTGAAGTTGCGTGATGGCAAAGTCATTGTTCGTGGTCAGGCAGCTGCTCGTAAGAAGGTGAAATCTGCAGATATCGTGCTTTACCATAAGCCCAGCATGCCATTGGCGGTGATTGAGGCGAAAGCCAATAAGCACGAAGTCGGTAAAGGGATGCAGCAAGGCTTAGATTATGCCAGCCTACTAGAGGTGCCTTTTATCTTTGCCTCTAATGGTGATGGTTTTGTTTTTCATGACAAAACTAACCCGACCCAGCTAGAGACTGAAATCCGTTTAGAAGACTTTCCAACACCACAACAGCTGTGGGACAAGTATTGTCTTTGGAAAGGTTATAAAGCTGAACATTTGCCCGTGATTACCCAAGACTATCACGACGATAGCAGTGGAAAGTCTCCGCGTTATTATCAGCTACAAGCTATTAATAAAACGGTTGAAGCGATAGCTGCTGGACAAGATAGGGTACTCCTTGTCATGGCGACGGGGACGGGTAAAACCTATACTGCCTTTCAGATCATCTGGCGTTTATGGAAGTCGAAAGCTAAAAAGCGGATTCTCTTTCTTGCCGATAGGAACATTCTGGTCGATCAAACCAAAACCAATGACTTCCAGCCTTTTGGCCCAGCGATGACCAAAATTACAGGGCGTAATGTTGACCCTGCTTATGAAATCCATTTAGCACTCTACCAAGCCCTGACTGGGCCTGAAGAGTATCAGAAAGCCTACAAGCAGGTCGATCCTGACTTCTTTGACTTAATCATTATCGATGAGTGCCACCGTGGCAGTGCGTCAGAAGATAGCGCATGGCGTGAAATCCTGGAGTACTTTAGTTCGGCTTCTCAAGTAGGTTTAACCGCGACCCCAAAAGAAACGGATGTCGTGTCTAATACCGAATACTTTGGCGATCCTGTTTATACCTACTCGTTGAAGCAAGGCATTGAAGACGGCTTCTTAGCCCCTTACAAAGTGGTGCGTGTTGATATTGATGTCGATGTTCAGGGCTGGCGTCCTACCAAGGGGCAAGTCGATAAAAACGGTGAAGTGATTGAAGATCGTATCTATAACCAGAAAGATTTTGATCGCACTATGGTGATAGATGAGCGTACCGACTTGGTTGCTCAAACCATTACTAACTACCTAAAGCGTACCGATCCGCTGGCGAAAACGATCGTTTTCTGTAACGACATTGACCATGCTGAACGTATGCGCCGTGCTTTGGTGAATTTAAACCCTGAGCAAGTGGCGAAGAATGAAAAGTACGTGATGAAAATAACGGGTGATGATGAAATTGGTAAAGCCCAGCTTGATAATTTCATCAACCCGAAAAAGAAATATCCTGTCATCGCAACGACTTCTGAACTGATGACAACTGGTGTCGATGCCAAAACCTGTAAGCTCGTAGTACTAGATCAGGGTATTCAATCGATGACCAAGTTCAAACAGATCATTGGTCGGGGTACGCGTATTGATGACCGCTACGGCAAGCTATGGTTTACCATCCTTGACTTTAAAAAAGCCACAGAGCTATTTGCTGATGAACGCTTTGATGGTGAACCAGAGCGAGTGAAAGAATCTACCCCAGAAGACTTTAGTACTGAAGAGGGCTTAGATGACATCATTGATGGGGTTGATGATATCGAGAATGGAAACCCATTTGATGATGAAGATATCGACCCAGGGTCAATTCAGGAGCCAGAAATACCTTATGACGCTGGTTCAGAATCACCGTCAGGTAGCGAAAGTGGTGACAATTGGGATGACGAAAACAAAGTTCGCAAGTTTCACGTAAATGGTGTTGCAGTTAAAGCGCTCGCTGAGCGTGTTCAATACTACGACTCTGATGGCAAATTGGTGACGGAGTCATTCAAAGATTACACCCGTAAGACCATGGTGAAGCAGTTTGTGTCTTTAGACGAGTTTACTAAGCGCTGGAATGAGTCAGAGCGTAAGCAAGCCATTATTGATGAATTGGCGGAAGCGGGCATCCTTTGGGAAGCCCTTGAGGTAGAAGTAGGCAAAGAGCTTGACCCATTCGATATGATTTGTCATGTCGTTTATGACATGCCGCCTTTAACGCGTAAAGAGCGTGCTGATAACGTTAAAAAACGTAATTACTTCACTAAATATGGCGAAACGGCGCAGCAAGTACTGAATAACCTACTTGATAAGTATGCCGATGAAGGTGTAACTGAAGTTGAAAATATCACGGTATTAAAAGTTGCACCGTTTAACGAAATTGGCAGCATGGCTGAAATCATCAAGAAAGGCTTTGGTGGTAAACCTCAATACTTAGAAGCGGTAAACGAATTGGAAGCTGCCATTTACGAGTCAGCTTAGTGCTATTTCATTGAGGCGCATGAAGCGCCTGCTCCTGGCGGTTCCTCGTTCCCCCCCGGTTCCTTGTTTTTCCTAGTTTCTTAGGGTTAGTAAGTGCACATATACGTTTTTGGTAATCTTAATGGCGGTAAGACGCACCTTTGCCGCAAGTTAGCTGATAAGTTACCTTCATTTCAATACCTATCGATAGACAGTTTTCGCTGTGAATATGGCGATGGTAGCCTGGCTGGAGAAGAACTGGCTTGCCATCACTTTGTTCATGCCGTGGCAAAGAGCCCCGATGCAATCGTGGATTTTACTGGCTGCGGTAAGGCGGCAAACCTCTTGCAAGCTTTGCTACCAGAAAAACGCGGGGTGTTGATTTGCTGCGAACGAGACATGAGCGGTGCCATTGCAGCTATTGATGAAGAAAAGTATACCGCTATTCCTTATCCAGAGGAGTACAAGCAACTGCAGTCTGTCGAAGAGACTATTTGTAATTTGTTTGATCAGGTACAGCTTTCATCTTTAGAGCAAAAATGGCAACAGCAGATCTGGCAGTCATATTCGTTTCAGTATGGTCAGGACTTCGATGAGTTCTGGCAAGCATTTGCGCTGCAACATCACCTATGGGTGGAAAAACTCTACCGTTTGATCTTGGGTGAGAGTGCGATTGGTGCTGCGGTGTTGTATGGCTCTATGGGCGCAAATTGGATTTGTCTTGATTCAGATATTGATCTCTTTATCGAATCGGCTCTCCCTGCGTCATATTGGTACCAGGTGTTTTCTCTTAAATTCTCAAGTACTTTGCTTCATGTGGATTTGCTGGACGAAAAGATCACCTTAAGGACGACAGACTGTATTCTCATTGAAGTGTCAGTTGGGCAAACCGTCTCTGATAACGCTCTCTACTATCGGGAATCGCAGATCTATAACCCGGTCTTTACCGTGTTAAAAGACAGAGAGGGGCTGGCAGAAGAGCTGCAAACCATCATCTCTAAGTCGCCAGATTGTACGGTAAGCACACAGAAAATCGCTGCCCAAACCTTTTTCTTGTTCTGCTCGCTACCCAGGCTGATAAGAGCGTGTGATACCTACAAGTACACCTTTCATACCATGATTATTCAACATTACTGTGTGCAGCTGGAGCACCTTCTGCTTGGGGTAACTGAGCATAATTACCTGCCAAAACAAGCGGGTAAGACGCTGCCAGATTTCCCTTGGCACTGCTTTTCTGCATCAGGCTCCGCAATAGACAAAGCGCAGTATTTTTCCCTGTATGACTACCTGCAAACGTTGTTCGAACGGTTAGAGTCACAAGGTTTAATTGAACAAGGGAAATACTTCACCAGCGAAACCATAAAACTGCATTTTATCGAGTAAAGGAAGAAATTGTGTTGCAGAAGAACTTCAAAGCCATCAACTATAAACTATGGATGGTATTGATCCTTACCAGTTTTATTCCTCTGTTGTATTCCACAACCAGGATACATTTTCTCGGTAGTATGCCTGACTCCTGGGCGTTTAGTATTGCGGCTCAGGTTGCGTGGCTAAATGTAGGCTATGAAGTGATCAGTGAAGCGTTATTAATCCCACTGGCGTTTATCCTGGGGCAAGCGATTAGCCAGTCGGCAGCGTTTCGGCTCCGGGCAGCAACATCGCTCAGCTTTCTTGTGATGTGTTATGCGGCAGTGACGCTTGTAGTCTTGCTGTTTACACCAGAAATGGTTCGAGCCATGCAACAGCAAGTAGCTTTGCTAGGGCAGACTATTCAATATATAAGACTGGAATCTATCGCCATCTTTGTCTCCAGCGGTTACGCGTTTTTCAACTTGGTTTTAGTGTTGAAAAACAAACAAAAGGCGCTGTATGGACTACTGATAACACAAACTATCTTGACGGTAGCTTGTGATAGTTTGCTGGTCAGCCAACTGCCTTTTTCACTCCAGCTAGGCGTTAGCGGCATCGCCATCACCAATATCATTGTTAACTTGGTATTGGTTGTCATTGCATTTCAGTTTATGAGCAATAATGGTATCCGAATACTATTGGGAGATATTCAGTTCAGAAACCAAAGTTGGCTGATGGAGTGGTTTAAGATTGGCTGGAAGTCGGGGCTTGAATCGCTGGTGCGTAATACTGCGTTTATCGTGATGATACTGCAACTGATGAACCAGCTACAGCACGCAGGTACATTCTGGGTTGCCAACCAGTTTATCTGGGGATGGTTGTTACTTCCTGTGCTCGCTTTAGGCCAGCTGGTAAAGCAAGATGCCGCAACCAATGGGGGATTAACTAGCCAGCGAGTTAACAGCTACTTATGGCTTACTGCTGGCATTGTGCTCGCTTGGCTTGTTACAGCCCCACAGTGGGAAGAATTTATCCGCTCAGTAATGGGGATAGACGATGCAGAGCAAGTGGCGAAGCTTGTGTTTATCATGATCGGTTTTTACGTCGTGTTTGCCCTGAACAATGTCATAGATAGTTATTTCTATGGGATTGGTCGCACAGATCTTATGTTGTATCAATCACTGATAGTCAACAGCCTGTTCTATGGCACGACATTTGTTCTTTATCAAATCGGTTGGTTTGAGCCAACGCTCACCAGAGTTGCTGTGATGTTCGGTTTGGGCATTACCTTCGATGCGTTAATTACTTGGGGCTTGTATATCATGCTCAGGAAAAGCGCACAGCCCTCAGCCTCGAAACTTGAATGTTCGCAGAGCCTGTCATGATTAAAGGGGAATACGCGATGAAAACACTGATTGTTGTCAGGCACGCAGAGCGGCCAGAAATTAAACCGACAGAAGTCGGTAACCATGTTTTGCTGACAGAAAAAGGCAAGCAAGACACAGCGGAGTTTGCCTCGCAAATTGCAGGCCCTGTTGTGTCGGTAAAGAGTAGCCCGATAGGTCGATGCCTGGAAATGGCAGAAATTATTGCCAAGGTGCATGGATACCCAGTGGATGATATTGAGCATAGCCGCTTGCTTGGTGATCCCGGGTTTATCATCGAAAACGGCAAAGCGGCCTGGCAGCAGTGGCAAACGAAAGGGCATGCCACGGTGAATGAACATCTGCTTTCTGCATCTTCACCTATGCCGGGTTTCGCTGAATTTGGACCAGCCGTGCAATCATTTCTCCAGCAAGTACGCGTTTCACTTAGTAGTGCAGACGTGGGTTACCATGTATGGGTAACTCATGACGTTATGTTGGCAACATTGGCTTCCAGAGTGATGCCTACTCCTCTTTCAATATCACGATGGCCAAGTTTTCTCGGTCACTTGGCAATCACATTATCTGATAATGATGAGCTTTTGTTCCGATACTCCCAAGAGCCTTTCGGAAGCTAGATTGTAGTGGAATATGTTCACTGAACCCGTTGTTTAACTGCGGTATAATCCGCTCTAATTATTTGTTATTTAATAGTAGAAAAGTATGTCTATCAGTTCTGTTATCAAATCCATTCAAGACATCATGCGTAAAGATGCCGGAGTCGATGGTGACGCGCAGCGTCTTGGTCAAATGTCTTGGCTGTTATTCCTTAAAGTGTTTGATGCGCAGGAAGAAGAGTTAGAGTTAGAACTGGACGATTACAAAGCGCCGATTCCTGAAAAATATCTTTGGCGTAACTGGGCACAAGATGCCGAGGGCATTACGGGTGACGAGCTACTTGAATTCGTTAACGACGACTTGTTCTACAAACTGAAAAACCTGACAGCTCCCGTAGATTTGAACCCGCGTGGTTTTGTGGTGAAAGAAGCATTTAGCGATGCCTTTAACTACATGAAAAACGGCACACTGTTGCGCCAGGTGATTAACAAGCTCAATGAAATCGACTTTACCAACTCCAACGAACGTCACTTGTTTGGTGACATCTACGAGCAGATCTTAAAAGACTTACAAAGTGCCGGTAACGCAGGTGAATTCTATACACCACGTGCGGTTACTCGTTTTATCGTTAACCGTTTAGACCCACAACTGGGTGAGTCTATTATGGATCCTGCAACCGGTACGGGTGGCTTTTTAGCTTGTTCGTTTGATCATGTGAAAAACAACTATGTGAAGAACGCAACTGATCACCAGACTTTGCAAAAGCAGATACACGGTGTCGAGAAGAAGCAGTTGCCGCATTTGCTCTGTATCACCAACATGATGTTGCATGGTATTGAGGTGCCAGTGCAAATCAAGCACGGCAACACGCTGAACAAACCGCTTTCAAGCTGGGACAGCAACATCAACGTGATTGCGACCAACCCTCCGTTTGGTGGTACAGAAGAAGACGGTATTGAAAAGAACTTCCCTGCGGAAATGCAAACCCGTGAAACGGCGGATTTGTTCCTACAGCTGATTATTGAAGTGCTTGATGAAGGCTCTGCTACCAAGAGCGGGGGCCGCGCAGGCGTTGTACTACCTGACGGTACTTTGTTTGGTGAAGGCGTTAAAACCAAAATCAAAAAGATGCTGACTGAAGAGTGTAACTTGCACACTATCGTCCGCTTACCTAATGGTGTGTTCAACCCGTACACAGGCATTAAAACCAACATTCTGTTCTTCACCAAAGGCAAGCCAACCAAAGATGTTTGGTTTTACGAGCACCCATACCCAGAGGGTGTGAAGAACTACAGCAAAACCAAACCGATGAAGTTTGAAGAGTTCCAGCAAGAGATCGATTGGTGGGGTAATGAGGACGATGGTTTTGCCAGCCGTGTAGAGAACAACCACGCATGGAAAGTATCGATTGACGAGATCATCGAGCGTAATTTCAACCTGGATATTAAGAACCCGTATCAGGGTGAAGTGATTAGCCATGATCCGGAAGAATTGCTCGCAAGCTACCAACAGCAGCAGGAAGAGATTACAGCACTGCGCAACCAGCTGAAAAACATTCTGGGTGATGCCCTGAAATCATCAGTCTCTCAACCAGAATGTGAGGCAGAGGTGTAATCATGTCTGTAGAAAAGCTAATTACCGACAACATTGATATTTGGACCTCGGCAGTCAAAACTAAATCAGCATCAGGTCGTGGTAGCAGCAAAAAGCTTGAACTATATGGTGTTAAAAAGCTGCGTGAGCTAATTTTGGAATTAGCTGTGCGCGGTAAGTTAGTACCTCAAGATCCCAATGATGAGCCTGCTTCTGTATTACTAGGGCGTATTAGAGAGGAAAGGCGGGCAGAAGCAAAAAATAAAAAACTAAAGGCAATAAAACCGATTTCTGACTCTGAGTTTCCATGTCAATTGCCAATCAATTGGACTTTTGTTCGCTTGGAAGAAATTATTCAAATTTCATCAGGTAAGAACTTAACTGCCAAGAAAATGGATACTTCAGGAAAAATACCAGTATATGGTGGAAATGGTATCACAGGCTTTCACAGTGAGAGCAATGTATCAAATAAAACAATTGTTATCGGTCGTGTTGGTTTTTACTGTGGTTCTGTACACTTAACCCCAAATAGTGCCTGGGTTACAGATAATGCGTTTATTACTAAATATTCTCATGCAAACATAGATGAAAGCTTTTTAGTTTGGTTACTTAAAGCGACTAACTTGAGTGAGAATGATAGTGCAACAGCCCAACCAGTAATTTCTGGTAAAAAAGTATATCCAATAGTTGTTGCCCTACCACCTAAAAAAGAGCAAGAGCGTATTGCTGTTAAAATCGACCAGCTAATGGCACTCTGCGACCAACTAGAGCAACAAACCGAAGCGAGTATTGAGGCGCATCAGGTACTCGTCACAACCCTATTGGGCACCTTAACCAATAGTGCGGATGCCGACGAGTTAATGCAAAACTGGACACGTATTAGTGAGCATTTCGATACCCTGTTTACCACAGAAGAGAGCATCGACCAGCTAAAACAGACGATTCTGCAATTAGCTGTGATGGGTAAATTGGTACCGCAAGACCCGAATGATGAGCCTGCTTCTGTACTGTTAGAGCGTATTGCAGAAGAAAAAGCGCAGCTTATCAAAGAGAAGAAAATCAAAAAGCAGAAAGCTTTGCCGCCAATAATGGATGAAGAAAAGCCGTTTGAACTACCGAATGGGTGGGAGTGGTGTCGTTTGGGTGAACTCGGATATGACTTAGGTGGGGGTACACCATCTAAGGCTAATCCAGAATATTGGGAAGGTGATATCCCATGGGTTTCTCCAAAGGACATGAAACGAAGTTACATAGATTCTGCGATTGATAGTGTTACATCAAAAGCCGTTGAGGAAACTACGGTTAAGCTCATACCTGTGAACAGCCTCTTAATGGTTGTTAGAGGAATGATTCTCGCGCACTCTTTCCCTGTTGCTCTTACTCAGAAACCAGTAGTTATAAATCAGGATATGAAGGCTCTTGTTTTTAGTAAAATGGAATCGAATTATGTCCTCATAATGATGCAAGGCTTAAAAGAACAGATGGTGAATTTGGTTGACCGCTCTTCTCATGGTACTTGTAA
This sequence comes from Photobacterium kasasachensis, assembly GCF_050336885.1. Taxonomy (NCBI): domain Bacteria; kingdom Pseudomonadati; phylum Pseudomonadota; class Gammaproteobacteria; order Vibrionales; family Vibrionaceae; genus Photobacterium; species Photobacterium kasasachensis. The sequence goes on along the minus strand of NZ_JAKJSH010000004.1, from coordinate 632,476 downwards.
ACTAATTTCTGAAAAACTCTGGGGTGTTGTTGTGGCGATCCCTCCTCTGAACGAACAAAAGAAAATTGTTAGTGTAGTTGAAGAACTCTTCGATATTTGTGAACAACTTAGAGTTCGTGTAGGGAACAGTAAACAAACTCAACTTCAACTTGCTGACGCAACTATTGATAAGGCCGTTAAATGATGGAAGAGAGCATTAACTTCAGAGTAAGATTTACAGAAACTGAGCAAGAGCTTGTTCCTAATGAAATTCAACTGATTGCTTCGTTCGATAGTTGGAACGATTTTGGCTATAAGATTCGTTGTCGATGTAAGCTTTTAAATCCTTTATCTAAGCAGCCTTTTTATTTTGATAGTTTTATCGGTTTTCTCCCCCCTGAGAAGGGAGAAGAAAGCGAAATCTATGAGGATTATTTAAAATACTTTAGTAAAAATGGAACATCTCTGGCTGAAATCATGGGGTACATAGAACATCTTGAGGTTAATGATTCGATTCACTACTTCCGTTTCTTTACAATGCTTCCTAGCATGGGGGATTACAGGGAGGCAGTTGAAGAACTTAGCCCTGATGTGCTAGCTAAGGTGCTCGAAGCAATAAATGATCTGGTCTATTACAAAGACAAAAAGGCGAGTTGGTTTGAAGAAGCAATTAGTTCAGATGTATTTAGCTTAGGTTTTATGCGTAATTCTGAGCCATTCTTCGCATTCAGCAATGCAGAAAGTATTTTGGGTGGTGTCGAAGAAGAGGTGTTTGATGGTATATCTCAGAAACTGACATTGAAGTACTCCCTTGAAGGGGTAACTAATGATCATGAGATTAAGCTGAATTATGATTCTGCAAGCTATATTCCCAAAAGAATTAATATATTAATCGGTAAGAATGGCTTGGGGAAAAGTCAAGCCCTAAAAGCTTTTTGTCGAGCAGCTTTGAGATATCAAGATAAATCGATTTCTTTGTCGGATGATATCTCTGGTGATAGACCAATGATCAATAGGTTATTGGCTATCGCTACCCCTGGTGAAACACAAAATACCTTTCCAGCAGAGCGAAGAAAAACTCAGAAACTCTACTATCGTAGGTTGTCACTAACAAGAAATACTCGGACGAAAACGACTAAATCAATTAGTGAGTTACTTATTCAACTAGCTCGAAGCGAGGAGAAGATAGGTGATCTGTCAAGATGGTCACTGTTTTTTGATTCTCTTCAGAACGTTATGCGTACTCAAACCATTGTTGTTCAGCTAAAGGATAAAACAACAATACCTCTAAAGAGGATTTTTTATGGAGGTGGGGAGCAAGAATATCTAACACGTTGGTCTAAGATAGACACGAATGTTGAACCCAAAATTAAGTATGCTGATGAGCTGTATTCGATGAGTAGCGGTCAGCTTACTTTCTTTAAGTTTGCTCTTCTGTGTTGTTTGTATATAGAAAACGGTTCGTTTGTATTATTGGATGAGCCTGAAACACATATGCACCCAAATATGATTTCTGACTTTGTTGGGTTGTTGGATTCTTTACTAGAGTTAACAGGTTCACAAGCGTTGATTGCTACTCACTCCGCATACTTTGTTCGAGAGGTAACTCAAGAGCAAGTTCATGTTTTTAAAGAAAATGAAAATCAGATCGCTATTGTTCAACCTCGATTAACTACATTTGGATCTCCTGTTGATTCAATTTCTAGATTTGTATTTGATGATGACGCGGAAAATAAACTTTCCGACAAGCTTTATAGACGTGTTGTTGAAAGTAAAAAGTCTTTCAACGAAGTTGTTGAAGAGCTTGGCGACGATATTTCTATAGCTGCGTTGATGAAACTACGCCGTAAGATGGAAAAAATATAAATGAAAAAGCTTCCGGCCCCTGACTATGAAGATATAGAGAAGACAAGGCAAGCATCTGAAAATAAGAGCATGGGGAGCTACCCTTTGCTCAAAAACCAGTTAGAAGATGTGATTCATGCTTATCAAGAATATGAAATAATGTCAGGAAATGTTCTAAATATTAGAGCTATTCAGATCAATGAAGCGTTGTCCTCTGCACTAAAAGTTCACTACAAGAGTGAGCCAGATTGTTTTTCTTTTATCCCTGAGTTGCGAGCTTCCTCTAGACGTGTTTGCCCTATGTGTGGTTCTTTAGGAACAGGAACACTGGATCACCTGTTACCGCAGGCGAAATTTCCAGAATTTTCTGTATTCTCTAAGAATTTGGTTCCTGCATGTGACTGTAACAGTAAACGTAAAGATGTTGTTTGTGGTGTTGATGAAGACACGCAAGAAGAAGTGCGTGTTTTACATCCGTACTTTGATAACTGTCTTTCAGAGAGGCAAATATATTTTTCAATACGGCCTAATCCAAATTACCCATTGGCATCTTTTAATATCGTTTATATTAATCAAGCGAGTAATGAGTATTCATCTATTAAATTTCATGTTGAAAAAGTCGTGATTCCTTCAGGTATTGTAAACGAAATGGAAGATATGTGGACGAGCTTAGTTGAGTACCCTTTGGATAAAATCCATACATTACCTGAAGATAAGTTGATTGATATAGAGGGGTTAAATTTGGCTTTAGAAAGTGTGTTACGAAGGCATGACAGACAAAAAACGACCCCTAATAACTGGGAGTCAATATTTGTATTTTCAATTTTGAAAAGTGAATGCGCCAAGGAGTGGATAGTCCAAAAGCACAATTCGCTAATCGAGAATTAGAATGAGTCTATACAATATCGCTGCTAATAAGAACCTGACAGCTCTGACGTTAACCACTTTTGCAGCCGAAGGGCTGCAAGAGGGCTAACACCTTCAGCTAGCATTAAAAGGCTGTATTGATGCCATTGCTCCTGATTGTTTGGTGATTTCTGAGGAATTCACTGATTGGGAAGATAGTAGCCGCCGCCGTATCGATCTTCTGGCTATTGATAAAAGCGCTAATCTGGTGGTTATTGAGCTAAAGCGTGATGAAGTTGGTGCGCATATGGAGCTTCAAGCGTTGCGCTATGCGGCGATGATCTCGACCATGACGTTTGATAAGGCTTGTGACTATTTTGAGCAATACATCTAGAAAGAAGGCTTAGACTTGAACGCCAGAGAAGCCATTTTGGACTTCGTCGAACTCGATGAAAGCAATCTCGATGACTTTGGCAATGACGTCCGTGTCGTACTGGCATCTGCTGATTTCGGTAAGGAGTTAACGACTTCTGTTATTTGGTTGCGTGATAAAGGCATTGATATCAGTTGTGTTCGCTTAACGCCTTATCGCTACAAAGAAGACGTATTGATTAACGCGGAACAAATCATCCCAACCCAAGAGTTGGAAGAGTACCAAGTGAAGTTCCGTGAAAAGCGTGCGGAGCAGCGTAAAGGCCAAGTTGGTTCTAAAGACTATTCTAAGTTTGAATACAAAGGTGTGGTGTACAACAAGCGAAACTTGGCTTTGGTCCTGATGACTGACTGACTGGATTGATCAGTATCAGCCTGAGTCATTAGATGTGTTATTGAGTATTTTTGATAATTCTATCCGTCGTCGGATTGCCAAACGGTTTGATGATATTCCTGAGAATAATCTTAAGCGTTTCCACTCTAAGGAAGGCGACTTAGTTGAATTGCCTTCAGGTGAGCTGATTGCAATTTCAAATCAATGGAGTATTGGTAATACTCTCAATCTCATTGAGCGAGTGAAGAGAGATGATTTTGTAGTAGAAAAGGTTAACTAATTTACAAATTGGAGTATTAAGTGGCTAGTGTATTTTTTTCATACTGTCATACAGATGAAGGTTTACGTAATGAACTAGAAGTTCATTTATCAATGCTGAAGCGACAAGGGCTCATCTCTGCATGGCATGATAGAAGAATCGTTGTTGGTTCTGAAATAGATCAAGAGATAAGTCAAAACTTAGAAAATGCCGATATCATCTTGCTATTGATAAGTGCCCACTTTTTAGCGTCTAACTATTGCTATGAAAAAGAAATGGCTAGAGCTATCGAAAAGCATAATGCTGGTGAGGCAAAGGTGATACCGGTGATCCTTCAACCTTGCGATTGGCATTCAGCTCCTTTTGGTAAGCTATTGGCAACACCAACTGATGGCAAAGCAGTTACAATGTTTGCTAATCAACAAGAAGCGCTTTCTATTGTTGCAAAAGATGTTAGATGCGCAATTGATACCATGCCTAGCCCTATTTCCTCACCTTCACTAGTACGGGCGAGTACAGTTTCTTCGGTATCAAATCCGTCTCATACGGCTTTACCACGTTCGAGCAATATGAGATTGAAACAGACATATAGCGATCATGATAAAGATTGCTTCCTAGAAGAGAGTTTTAATTATATAGCAAGATTCTTTGAGGGCTCTTTACAAGAGCTACAAAACCGCAATGCTCACATTCAGGTAAGATATAAGCCGATAAACACAACACGTTTTTGTGCCTATGTTTATGAAAATGGGACTCAACAAAGTGTTTGTACTATTTGGTATGGTGGCGGAAATTTTGGTACCAATAGTATCTGTTATTTAAGCTCTGAAACCGACAACAGCAATAGCATGAATGATTGGTTGAGTGTAGAAGATGATGGTCTGTCACTGTACTTAAAGGGTAGCGGCATGAACTTTTATCGACAAGAAAGTAATGAGACTCAGCTAACCCAACAAGGAGCCGCGGAATACTTTTGGACAACTTTTATCCAGCCTTTACAGTGAGTTCTGTCGCATTTTAATGTTCTTTATTTGAATTGGTAGGGTTTTGGGTAACACTAAAACTTAGATATTCTAAGTTTTAGTGGTGAGTTGTGAATCCTGAAATTGAACTATATGAAGATGAGTCGCTAGAAAGCTTCTTGCTGCGCTTGAGCCTTTATCAAGGTTACGAGCGCTACTCTCATTTTGCGGAAGATATATGGCATCAAACGCTAGATCAGCATGAAGCGATGGCTGGTGCTTTCCCTCTGGAGCTCAACCGCGTTAATTTGTATCACGCACAGACAACAAGCCAGATGCGCGTGCGCGTTCTTATCCATTTGGAAAAACAGCTTAAGCTCAACAACTTTGGAGTGCTTAGGCTTCCGTTAGCGCATTCCAAATCACAATTCTCCCCTAACTATAAAGCACTTAACCGCAGCGGGGTTGACTATCCTCATGCGTTTATCAGACAACGATTCACACCTATTTGTCCGCAGTGCCTTGATGAAAAGCCTTATATTCGTCAGCAATGGCACTTTATTCCTCATCAAGCTTGCCACATTCACGGTTGTAGGCTTATCCATCATTGTCCTGAGTGTGCATCAAGGCTTGAGTACCAAACAACAGAAAGCATTGAGCACTGTGAGTGCGGTTATAGGCTAACAGAGAGTGTAGCGAACAGTGCTTCGGAAGCAGAGCGGCTCACGGCGCGATGGTTGATGGGAGAAAAGTTTGAGCACCGTGGTGTGATGGCGCAAGATATGACGCGCTCAGCTCGCTATGGTTTTTTATTGTGGTATGTCAATCGGTACGGTGAGAGTGAAAACATTAGTTTTGATGCTTTTGTCGAATCTTGCGCTTCATGGCCAGAGGTTTTCCATCGTGACTTAGATTGTATTGCAGAACATGGTGATGTAGTTCGGCTTAAAACCTGGCGTCGAACATTTTTTAACGAAGCTTTTGGAAGCTTACTTAATGACTGTCGATATTTACCAAGTCGGCAACTGGATAAAAATATTGTTCTCAGGGCAGCATTATCTTTCTTTACAAAACTGGTGGCGAATAACCCTTCAAATGTGAAAGGGAACATTGGCGATATTCTCCTAAGCCCTTTAGAGGTATCGACACTGCTTTCGTGTACTACGGATGAAGTTTACCGACTGTATGAATTTGGTGAAATAAAGGCGGCAATTCACCCTCGGATGCATACAAAGATTGCTAGTCATCAATCGGCTTTTACCCTAAGAAGCATCATTGAGATTAAGTTAACCAGAATGAGCTCTGAAAGTGATGGGCTTAGTATTTATCTGCCAGAGTGGTGATTATGAGTAGGCTCAGTGACATATTAGATATCGCATCCAAAGAAGAAAAGCAGGCAGCTTTGAAAAAAGTATTTATGCCATATACTGCAAACGTTGATGTTGATGGTATCGAAAAAGAAGCACTCACGATATTACTTAATTTATCGTTCACTAAACCAAAATGTAAAAACTGGCTAGATGAAGGAAGAGCTTCATCATATTTTCAAGATGATAAAAATGTTACGAAGGTTCTGGCTGAAGTGAAGTGGTTTCATACCCATAACCTGAAGTTTCCTGATTGCCGCGTAAAGGATCAACGTATTATCGCAAAGCCGTTATCGACTACTGAGTCTGTTATTTCAAGTCATTCATCTGAACCGGTATTGGGTTGGGCTCATAATTCTGCGGCTTATGGTCATACTGTTTGGTTATTGAATCAGTTCAATTGGCAAGGTAAGAGTGTTAATTTACTTAGTCTTCTACAACATGGTTCAGAATTCTGGCAAGCGTTGCTTCAAGATTTTGGTTTAAGCTCGCGAGCTCTAGAGCGCCTGAAAAATACTATAGATTCAGCTATACCAGAACTAGTCTTTCCTGATGTCGTCAGCCCTTATAGCAAGCAACTTCGATTCCCGTGGCTGGACGATTATTTATCAATCACACCTGTTGTTAATCATGCTTTACAACAAATGCTAGAGCTCAAATCGAGAGATAAAAGCTGTCAGTTGAAGTTTGTGAATTTAAAATTTCCAAATTCTGCAAGCATCGGTAACTTATGCGGTAGTTTAGGTGGCAATATGAAGGCTTTGAACTACCCGGTTGGAGTTAAGCCGAAGGTAGGACAGACTTTACCTTCGAGCCGAAAACGTAGCCGCTGCTACTTTGATGATTATCAGTTAACCAACGCTAAAACCTGTCAGATACTAAAACACTTGACCGGGGCATCACCACTTAAAACAGAGAAACAGAGACAGAAAGCACGTCTGGACCAAACAAAGATAATATGTAAGCAAATTGCACGATGGATGTTGCCGTTAATAGAGTTGAGAGACCTAGCAGATTCCGAGCATGAGGTTTTTCAAATTGAATATGATGATTCTCTGGTTGAGGCTTTTTTGAGTACACCTGAAGTGGATTTTCCGTTATTGGCGGCATCGTTGAACCAGCATCTACACTTTACGCTCCAAAACAATCGATACACTCGAAAATTTGCTTACCATCCAAAGCTTATACAAGTACTCAAAGCGCAAATTGTGTGGATCCTGAATCGTCTCAGTTGCCCTCAACAAGAAGTCGATAATATTGGCGATGAGCAGTATGTTTCCCTTTCTTCTTTGCGTATCCAAGATGCTGTGGCAATGAGCAGCCCCTATTTGTGTGGTGTACCTTCTTTAACTGCCATATGGGGCTTTGTTCATCGGTATCAGAGAGAGTTTAATGAGTTACTTGGTGATACTGAAAGATTCGAGTTTTCAAGCTTTGCCTTTTACGTAAGAGACGAGAATATTCGAAAGACGGCAAAGCTCACTGAGTTCAATTCATTAGTTCATAAGACTCAAGTATCTAAAGCCAAACGGTCAACAATACGCAGTGAAATGCTTTCTGATCTAGAAATTGATCTGGTAATTAGGGTCTGTGGTGGAGGGCGTCTTTCAGACTATCACTCTAAATTACAAGCCGCATTGCCTGTATCATTTGCTGGCGGTTCTGTTTTTCAACCGTTGTTATCTTCAAACAAAAATTGGCTACGAACTTTCAGCAATCGAACAGATCTCTTTCAGGTTGTGAAAGGGCTACCCTGCTATGGTGAATGGTTAACTCCTGTAGAACAACAACCAATAACATTGGGTGAATTGGAATCTGTTTTAAAAGAAGACGAGTCGTTAATGCCAGTGTCAAATGGGTACCATTTATTAGAAGTTCCCCTTTCACGGAAAAGTTCGATAACGGGATTACATGCATATGCCGAAAATACATTGGGATTGGCAAAGCGAGTTAATCCAATAGAAATACGTTTTAGTGGAAGAGATCACTTTTTTGGTCATGCTTTTTGGTCGCTAGAATGCACTAGCGAAACTATTCTTATAAAAAAAAGATAAGAATTAGGTGCTTATGGAACTCTGTAATCAACTGAACTACATTCGTTCTCTTTCTGCCGGTAAAGCTTACTTTTACCATCTGGATGTTAATGGAGAAATGTGCCCGCTGAGGGTCGATCGAACTCATCTGAGGGCCCCGAAAGGTGGCTACGCAGAAGCATACAAAGGGAACAGTTTTAAACGAAAGAATCTGGAGCCACAATATTTAGCTTATGCCAACCTTCAATTTATTGAGGAGTGTTATGTCCCACCAGGTATTAGTGAAATCTACTGCGCTTTCTCTTTACGTATCCATGCTAATTCATTAAGCCCTGATGTCTGTTCAGATGGTTCTGTACGCAATCAGCTAACGTTGTTAGCTGATACTTATAAGCGCTTAAATGGTTACCAGGAGCTTGCTCAGCGTTTTGCTAAGAATATCTTATTAGGGACATGGCTCTGGCGGAATAAAGAATGTCGAGGGCTCTCTATTGAAGTGCAGACGCATGACGATGAATCCATAGCGGTCAAAAGTGCTCAGAAGCTTTCTTGGTACGGTCATTGGGATGCGGATTCTACAGAGAGTCTTGAAAGATTGACGGCATATCTAACCCGAGCTCTAGCTGAGCCAACGGAATATTTTTACATGGATGTGAAGGCTCAGTTGAAAGTTGGTTGGGGGGATGAAATCTATCCAAGCCAGGAGTTTTTAGATAAAAAAGAGGAAGGGCGTCCGACGAAACAGTTAGCCACTGTTGAAATGAGCAATAGTCAAGAAACGGTAGCATTTCATGCTCAGAAAGTAGGTGCAGCACTGCAAATGATTGATGACTGGTGGCATGAAGATGCCGATAAGCCGCTTCGAGTAAATGAGTATGGTGCAGACAGAGAATACGTTATTGCCAGACGACACACTAAATTTGGTAATGATTTTTACCAGTTGATTAGAGATACAGAACAGTGGATTGAAGAGATGAATCAATCTCAAACGATTCCTAACCAAGTTCACTACATGATGTCCGTGCTTATCAAAGGCGGCTTGTTCAACCGTTCTAAAGGTTAGCAGATGAAACAACGGTATTTTTTCTCGATACGCTTTATTCCAAAGCATGCAGATTGTAGTTTATTGGCTGGTCGCTGTATATCAACAATGCATGGTTTCACGAGCCGTAATAAGGTAAAGGGAAGCATTGCTATCAGCTTTCCAAAGTGGTCATTGGAGTCAATTGGGGGCGGCATAGCATTTATTAGTGAAGAAAAAGAGCTCTTAATCGGCTTGTCCTTTCAGCCCTATTTAACCGTGATGAAAAGTGAAGGGTTATTTGAGATATCAGACGTAACAGATGTTCCTGATTCTTTGCCTGAAGTACGGTTTGTTCGGAACCAGACGATCGGTAAAAGCTTTTTGGGTTCTAAAAAGCGTAGAATAAAACGCAGTTTGGTAAGAGCTGATGCATCTGGTTCAGATCACATACCCGTGGCAGAAGAGAATCGAGTTTTAGACCACTTTCATCGAGTGCCGATTTCAAGTGATTCATCGGAGCAAGATTTTATTTTACACCTTCAGAAGGAGGCTGTAGAAAGTAGGGATGAGCCTGTCTTTAATAGTTATGGATTTGCGACGAACAAAGAAAAACGTGGCACAGTGCCAGACATATCGTTGTAACTTTTTTTAATGGGACGATTTTTTGGTCTTTAAAATCAGTGTATTACGAATAGTTAAACTAAAAGGATATTTGAAATGTTGTTAAGCAATAGCATTGATAAATAAGTACATTCAAACTATCTTTAACAGTGACCTGCCGAGTAGGTAGCTAAAAACATAAATGAATTGTTTGCCGTATAAGGTTGCCAGTGACCTGCCGTATAGGTAGCTAAAAATAGTTCAAGATTATCGCCCTTAAAGAGTCCTGCGTGGCCTGCCGCATAGGCAGTTAGTGATTTAATCCCAATGCAATGTTTGGTTACAGCTACGTGACCTGCCGTATAGGCAGTTAGTAATACCAGTGCAATTATGCAAGGCGTATCCGATATAAAACCTGCCGTACTGGCAGTTAGTGAAACGAGTGCTATGATGCAAGGCGCATCAGATATGAAACCTGCCGTACTGGCAGTTATATCGAAAATCAGTATGAATCAAAGCCTCCGTTAATCAGGGGCTTTGTTTTAGTATCTTCTGCTTGTTTGCCGATTAAGGGCCCTGGGTGGCGGTTCTAATCTGGATTTTTCCCTAAACTGCTTTAGTGTGCGTCTTCTTTGCGATAAAGCGGGCTAATGGGTTAGATGTCGATCTTCAATTGTCCAACAGGATCTAACTGGTACGGTTTTTCCCTAAGGTAATTTTGAATAAAAGTTCTTTCATCAGCCGTTAACGCAAGTTCTCTCTTCAATACAATGCCTCAAATTCTATGTAACTCTTGAAAGTATGCATCGCTGTCCATATGTCTATGTGTGAGGGCTTTCCTCTTAATGTAGGAGAGTACTTTATAACCCTATTACCCACACTTAAATATCTAAGGATAACTATTATGAGTGTAAGCGCCCCATGAACCCCACATTCAGTTAAGTTGACATCAGACATATGATGTTGTTTTCATCCAAATGGAGACAACACCATGGCCCATCAACGACGTAGCAACCAAGAATGGCTGGCGATCTTCCAGCAATTTGAAAACAGCACCTTGACCCAGAGGGAATTTTGCCGTCGGCATGACATAAGCACTTCAACCTTCTTTGCAAAACGGCGCTTGTTAGAATGTACTGGTGAAAATCAAGCTGGCGGGTTTGTCCGGGCGGAAGTGGTTGAGCAGACTACCCATTACCAAGTCGCCAAGCCTATTGCATCCAACATGACACTCAGCGTCAACGATGTCGAACTGAGTATTCCCCTGGGGACACCGGCTTCGTATGTCGCCGAGCTTATTGGTGCCTTGTCATCATGAGAGGGTTAGTGCATCCTCCGGCTATCTACCTCTACCGGGAGTTTGTCGACTTCAGGAAATCCATCAATGGCCTGGCGGCGCTGGTTGAATCCGAGACCGACCTACCTCTGAACTCCGGCGCGCTGTTCCTGTTCACCAACAAGCAGCGTGACAAAATAAAGATCCTTTACTGGGACACCACAGGCTTCGCTCTCTGGTACAAGCGGTTAGAAAAAGCAAAGTTCAAATGGCCCGCCAGGGAGAAAAAACAGGTGTTTACCCTCAGTCAATCTGAGCTGGATAGGCTACTTGCGGGCTTCACAATTATTGGCCACAAGCCTGTTGAAATACACGATTTTACAATGTGTTAATTCCGATAAAAGTCAGATGTGTCAGGTGGTTATGTAACCGTTTTGATATAATGGATACCATGAAAACGACGCCTGAAATCAACCCTGACAGTCAAGATGTTGCCGCGCTTCAAGCGATGGTTAAAGCCCTGATGGCTGAAAAAGCTTCGCTGCTCGAGCAGTTCAAACTGGCCATCGACCGCCAGTTCGCTAAGCGTGCCGAAGCACTCAAGCCATATGACGAGGCACAGGGTGACCTGTTCAATGAAGTAGAGTGTGAAGTTCATGCTGCTGAACAGGAAGACATTGCTGCAACGACAACCACCAAGAAGGCACGGGGGAAACGCAAGCCGCTTCCCAGAGAGCTGCCGCGCGAGCGCATAGTCCTGGACTTGGATGAAGAAGAAAAACACTGCGCGTGTTGCCAGCACCCTTTGCATAAAATAGGTGAAGACTGCAGTGAAAAGCTCGAGTTCACCCCGGCAGTACTGAAGGTGCTGGAATATGTCCGTCCCAAGTACAGTTGCCGCCAATGCGAGAAGGAAGCGGATAACGTCAGTATCAGTCAGAAGCCAGCTCCTGCAAGCCTTATCCCCAAGAGCTTCGCGACCCCAAGTCTACTGGCCAACATTATTCTTGGTAAGTACCAGTATGCACTGCCACTTTACCGTCAGGAGACCCTGTTCAAGCAGTCGGGTATAGAGTTATCCCGAACGACGATGGCGCGCTGGGTCATGCAGGCCAGTACACACTTCACACCACTTTACCTAGCATTACAGAAGCACTTGTATGAACAGGTGGTTATCCAGGCCGATGAAACGCCGCTCAATGTCCTCAAGGAAGACAAGCAATGTTATATGTGGGTGTACTGCTCTGGCGCTGACTCACCAGAAGCCGCATTGGAAGGTATGAAAAATATCGTGTTGTTCGACTATCAAAATAGTCGTGCGAGGGCTTGTCCTGCTGCCTTCCTTGGTGAGTATGGCGGCTATCTGCAGACCGACGGCTACCAGGCCTATGATGGGCTAACGCAGGTAAAACACCTCGGTTGCCTGGCTCACGCCCGCCGCAAGTTCATGGATGCCAAAAAGCTGCAGGGTAAAGGCAAGGCCGGGAAAGCCGATGTGGCCCTGGCGAAAATCCAAAAGCTCTATGCGTTGGAAACCCGGTTGAAAGGGTTGCCCGCAGCAGAGCGGCTGGCCGAACGGCAGAAACTGGCGAAGCCTATGCTGGATGACTTGTACCAGTGGCTGATATCACAGAAGGTCGTGGCGTCCAGCCAGTTGGGCAAAGCTATCAAATACACAGTGGGCCAATGGCCCAAGCTCGAGCGGTATGCGGAGGACGGCCACTTATCAATCGACAACAACCGAGCGGAACGCGCAATCAAATCACTGGTCATAGGCCGGAAGAACTGGCTCTTCGCCGATACGCAGAAGGGCGCTGATGCCAGTGCTATGCTTTACAGTATTATCGAATCTGCTAAAGCTAACGGGCTAATCCTGTACGACTATCTGGTTAAGTGCATGGAAGAGCTAGCCCAGCCCGAACCTGATATCGACTCTCTACTCCCCTGGAACTTCTCTCGTTGATAGTCGCCCCGTGGGATCATGGGGCGGATACTTATGAGTCTTAAGCCTGGTCCAAAACCAATTGCTAAATCAACAGGGAAACCAGATCAACGCCGACGTGACAATAAAAACACTCCGGGAAATACTCCGTCGTTAAAGCCAAGTAAATCCTCAAAAAAATAAGATAGGCGACTGATAAAAGCTACCGTTTGGTAGCTTTTTACTCTTAACTGAGCATATTTTTTAACTAAGCGTAGTCTTCAGTCGTTGTTTTCTGCTCTATTTCTGATACGGGAACCATGGCTTTACAAAGTGACAAATCGAAAAGTTTAGATGCTTCCGTATATTCGTCTTTTAGTCGAATGCACTACCTTCCAGCATTATTGGTATGGGTAGTGTGCGTCTTCTCTTCGGGGAATAGTCATAGTTTGTCATATGCTAAAGCAAAAACCTTTCTCTCATTAATACTATCCACCTTTCAGTATCACCGTTTTATTGAATTCACTTGTAATTATATGATTCTCAAGAAGAGCAAAACTCCTATCACTCGAGCCCACTTTATACTTCGTTCCAGTCTGTACTGTGATTGAGTTAAATGCTATTAATTATTACTTTCAATTAATAGCGTTTTTATAAAATATAAGGCGTATTCTCCAGCTTGAACCTCAATGTTACTGTCATGAATTGACCATGCTAATTGTGAAAGCCGGAGTAAATTCACTGGCACTATATTTATTCAAAAATAAATCTATTTTGCCGACAGTATGTAAATACTGTTTCCTATAATTAATTCATAGAAATCATATAAGAACCCACTAACTAATTGGTATGGGAACAAAAATGAAGACTAAATGCATCAGAATAGTGCTTACAGCGCTAGCGTTTTATGGTTTTGCATCAGTAGTAGCAGCCAAACCACTTAAAATCACAACTTGGAATGCTGAACACCTAATGTCAGAAGATAGGTTCAAGGAATGGAAAGCATATTGTGAACCACTAGATTGGAGTGACAAAAAGTCTTCTGTTAATACACAAAATAAAAATGAAGAAAAACCCCCTAGACTCACTTACTGCAACGCACTTAGCTGGCCCAAGGCTGTTAGAACTCTAGATGACCATAGAAAGAAAATAATCTCTCTTCGAGCTTTAGCCGATGACTTGCAATCTGATATCTACTTTTTTCAAGAGGTTTCTGACGCTAAAGCAATTGATGAACTCCTAAACAATAGCAGTTACGTTTCGATAAGTTCTTATGAACTATTGGAAGATACAATCATGCCACAAAATGTTGGCATCGCTTACAGGAAAGACTTATTCGATGAGGAGCCTTTCATTACAGTCAATAAAGATGTAATGGTTTTACACAAAAATATGGATGGAAAAGAGAGACCGGTTCGCCCCGGGATAGAGTTGAATGGGTCAATCAACGGAAAAGAGCTCACGTTCTTGAACCTACATATGAAATCGTCCTGTCACGAACTGAAGCTAGATAATAGCAAAATAGATTGTAAAACCTTCGCTAATCAGGTTTATGTATTAGAAGAGTGGATTGAAGGAATGGTTAAAAATGAAAAAGACTTCGTCTTACTCGGCGACTTTAATCGTGTCTTTGACTTAGATTGGTCATTTGAAGCTCGCTCCGACGGCGGAAACGCAAAGGATAAACCGACAGACGAATCGCAAACACGATCATTTCTGCATGAAATAAACGATGGCAAGCCAGAAAGTGTAGCGATTTACTATGCCCCAAATGTTTTCGTCAGAAAGCACTCCGACTGGAACTGTTATGAAAAGATAGATAGATTTTTCCTGAATCGAACTTTCGCTGAAACACTCATGTGGAAAACTCCGGCGTTGGGACTGGAAGCCATTGGGACAAATTACCCAGACTTTGGCAGAGATAAAGTCAGACCTTCCGACCATTGCCCTATCACCCTAGAGCTACCATTATAGACTCAAAGCTCAGCGTACATGACATATCAATGTATGCTGAGCTTCCTTGGTAAACTATCACCAAGGAAATCAACAGTATAAATTGCCACTGGTTCAATAGGCACTAGTTAACCTTTTTAATAAACCGCTTTTCTTACTCTACAGGCGACAACTGGTTATTAGTGCCGTGACTGCGCTTAATGCTAACTCAACAGCCCTGCATATTTCGCTCCTTTTACCTCACCAGCTTAAGCTAAATCTTCACAGGGTTGATGGACAAGGAGTGGGGGAATCGAATACTTGCAAGCGGTTATCAGACTTTCTCATATCACAGTCATCAACTGAATTTGCATTGTCTATAGTTTATCTGGGCATCCGGGTCTTAATAGTTGTGCAAAATGAGGAGGCAAAGATTATGGCTGGTTATGATCCCGAATTTTTGAGTGGTTTCAATATCGAACTACCAAGACCAAAAACTAACCTTGATGTAGCATTGGCACGCTCTGATAAGTTGAGGGAAGGATATATCGCTGATTATCCAAATTATAGTGTCATGATAAATGGCGATGAGGATAAGCGATCCCCTGCCCTTGTTGCATTCATGTTTGACCAAGACTTATTTAAGAAAACAAAACGAAAAAACAATTGGCGTAATGATAGGCGATATCGAAGGGAAGATGTGCTTGGTTCATCCTATTACTCTCAGACATGGAACCGTGGCCATATGGCAAGGAGGCACACCGCAGCTTATGGCCATACCCAGCAAGAGGCTCAGAGGAATTCTGATGAAACCTTTTATTATACGAATGCGGCGCTACAGCATGAAAACCTAAACCAGGATGAGTGGCTATCTCTGGAAGACGATGCGAGAGATCTTGATACACACGATGGGCGTGTATTGAGTTTTAACGGCTGTATCTACGGTAAGTTCGATCGCTCAGTAACTCCGGAAGGTGAACCGATGGCGAAGGTGCCTGCGGGGTTTTTCAAGGTTTTGGCCTTTCTCAACAAAGATGAAGAGCTTGAGGTTCAGGCATTCATTCAATACCAAGATAAAGAAGAGCTTAGGGATAAGCGTGGTAGTCAACGTCAGGGCTATGACAACGTTATCTATCAAGTTAGTGTCATGGAAGTAGAGGAACTGACAGGGTTGATATTTGACCAACAACTGTACGATGCAAACCCTTTATATTTTAACGAGCAGCCTGATAACACCCTAAAAGTAACCAATACCCCTGAACGAGTCGAGATTGTACGTAAAGAGGATATTGTTAAAAAAAACGAAGTTCGCAAGGTCGTGCTTGATGATGATGTTGATGTTTACCTGACTGCCGCATTGGTCAATCCCGTAGGTCAGGATGCTGGTAACGAATGGGTCAGTATCACCAATTTTGGTGTTGAGGAAATCGATCTCAAGGGTTGGGAGCTCATTGACCGCTCAGGTGCGAAGGAAGCAATTAAGAAGGCAACAAAGCTAAAGCCCGGAGAAGCTTATGTACACAGTTTGAGTACGATCAGGCTGAATAATGATGGTGATGCTATTGAGCTGTATACACCAGATAGTGAGCGCATTGACTTTGTTGAATACCAAGAGAAAGAAGTGCATGAAGGCCGACCTGTAATGTTTTTGACTCCGGCAACGCTGTGATTGGATTGCCGCTCATTAACTTGAGCGGTTTTCTATTTTCCAAATTAAGGGGTTAGAAAATGATATTTGAGCAGTCTGTGAAGTTTATTCGGGAATCACATAGGTTGTTTATTCTCGCATCTTGTTTGGTTTCAGTAATTATTCTCTCTGTTAGTGCAACTTCCAACAATGTTAACCGAGAGCTTTATGTACTTGATAAAGTTTATCAGGAACATGGCAAGGAGCTGCTGCAGGTACTTTCTGAGCATGTTTCGGTTGTTATTAAAAACGATGCAGAAGAGGCTACGAAAAGGCTCAATGAGCGCATTCAAGCCGTGAGTAAAAGCTGGGTTGGTAGTAGCGAAATTGAGTTTCCTATTGTAGTTGTAAGGCCAAACTTCTATCACAGTAAAGTGTCGGCTGTAGCCGATTATTCAAACTACTTTTATCTGGATGTTTATGTCAATTCCATCCGGCATGAATTAGCAGGTTTGTATGGCACACTGTCTGATTCGGGGTTAAACGCCGCATTTGAAGATCTAGGCGATAATGAGTCATTTATACTGACGGGTGAAATGACTCGTCAGAGTTATGATGTTGAAGTTTCTGAATGTAAGGCCGAAGGGCGTTTTAAGGTGAATGATGGTTTTTACCTCTCTATGTGCCTAGTATCTGTTATGGGACCAGAGCAGTCCTTCCCAGTATCAGAAACGTTCCCCTTGTATAATACGACTTATCGATACCATATTGGCGGTGGTGACAAAAGTGAGTTTGAACTGGTTGAGCGACGGTATGACTACGACAGCATTGAGTCCAAATTCAATTCCCACCTGTCACTGCTTGAGAAGGTTGTTAAAGAGACTGGTATTATTAGTGAAAGTCAAATGTATCTAACAAGGTTGTATGCCATCAATGCCTTGCTAGAGGACAAAGCTAACGCTGATCTCACGATGAATGAATTTATTCAAAATCAAAACGGATTAAAGCCATCTTCGCTTGATCAAGCCGCATTGCCTTTTGGTATTAAACTGTCCATTGCTAATTTGTTCATTTACTTTCCAGCCATTTTCATAGCTTTGGTTTATTATGCTTATGTGCACTTGGACAATTTTAGAAAAGTCGTGCCTATGGCTAAGGAAGTTGAAGATCTCTATTATCCCGCGGCGATTTTGAACGATAACCATATCAGCTTTAAAGTCACGGCAGCGATAACTGTTGTAGCCAGTATATTACCACTCATAGCACTTGCAATAAGTGACACGTTGGGTTTTGAGTTAATAGGTGGCTTTGGATGGATCTTGTTTTTTGCGGGCTTCCTATTGGCACTTTTTTATTGCAAAGCGCTAGATGAGACCAGGGATTTAATGTTCGATAAAAGGGCTGAGATTAAGAAAAAGAAAGAGCCTCAGGCGAGGGATTAAATGACAGGGTTGACTTGAAGAGCTTGAGCCGCGAAATTGCCATCGTACGATGGTACGGCCCTCTGTATTTTCGATGATAGATAACACGAAGCTCAGTAATTCTTTTCTTATCGGGGACAATGACAAAATATTTGACTTTCTTTCCTTCTCAGATCATGAATCCCGTGGCGCCAGTGGCTTAGGTGCACTTGGCCATATTTTCGCCTTTTGTATAAGCCTGCAGCTTCTATCGTTGGCTGCAGCATTATTTTCTGACCGTCCAGGGACTGCTCGCCGCCTCTTTTATCTTCGCGCTGGCTCAGTGGAACCAATGTCATTCCTTTAAAATCATTGTTGTTGAATACCAGCGAGGGACTGTGGCACTTGTAGGCGTAACACACCTTTGCCCCTTTTCGAGTTAAGCCCTGTTAACTTCGAAAAATAAAATGTCGCTTAATACTGTGTCCAGTTCTGCTGGTTCAGATCAAAGTAATTTCGTCCTACAGGTGATTTCGCCAATCATACACTGAAACGTATTTTCGATAGTTAGGCTATCTCCACTACTAGTAGAGACTTAGTAGAAATCTACATTGGAATGCCTAGGGTGTGATGTGATGGATGCCCCCTAGAGTTTCTGAATCGCTTATAAGTAAGGCCCCTCTTTAAGGGGCCTCAGAAGTGAATGTCATTTCTTATCAATTTTAAACGACAAGGGGCCTTCACCGGGTCTTTCTTGTCTGAGCACAACACCCTCACCACTGGCTCGATAGCCCTCTGGGTGAACGTAGATTTCGGCTTTAAGCACGGCCTCCTCATTCCAGATCAACCAAACTTGAATGGTTTGGTTCTCAAAGGGTTTGAGAAGTTTTTGAAGCTCAGCTTCTTTTCCTTCAAAAGGCTCAATCTCAATATCTACTTCATCATCACAGTCTTCAAAGGGCGTGAGAATGAGGTTATATGTTTCAGAAACAGAAATGCACTGATTATACCAAAGTGTTTCATCATCCTTGCTGCCAGCGGCTTTAAGTTCAAAGGCTTCTAAAAAGCTGTCGTTGGCGGCCGGAGTGGTGAAGCTTACTGGGTTAACTTGATTCTCATGCTGAGCAACATGCTCTTTAAACATACTGAAAATGTCTTCTACAAGCTGCTCATCCGACTCTTCTAAAAGCTCACCTCGAATACAGACCTTCTGGAACAACTCTTCTTCAAATAGAGCGGTTATTTCATTTGTAATATCTATCTTATCTTTCATCATCTTTATCCTTCCGCTTCTGTTTCGAGGACCTCTAGCGTGTGGCGATTGACCCCTATTTCAAGCGAATAGCCTTCGTTAGCCATTATTTTTTCTACCTTCTTACAGAAACGGGTAAAAAGTGTTTGTGGGCTTGAGTAGTTCAACCCAATAGATTCATTAAGCTTTGGAATGGTCAGTGTGGTATTGTTTGTTATGAGGAGGTATAAAAATTCTGCCTTGATAGGGTCAACCACACGTTCTTCGGCAATTAATTCCTCAATCACTTTAAGCAAAACAGGGAACACTTGCTT
The DNA here is from genome assembly GCF_050336885.1 of Photobacterium kasasachensis. Lineage (NCBI taxonomy): Bacteria > Pseudomonadati > Pseudomonadota > Gammaproteobacteria > Vibrionales > Vibrionaceae > Photobacterium > Photobacterium kasasachensis. The sequence continues at coordinate 613,073 of NZ_JAKJSH010000004.1, read as the reverse complement.
AGCATAAACAATTAGCTCAGTTTCCGTTAGCTCATCAGGTTTTAAATCAGGTTGTTGCTTAGCTTTTACAGTCAAGACATCTTGGTTTGAACGTCTTTGAAAGTATCTTGTTGGCTTGTCTTTATCTTTTTTGTTATCTTTTTCCCAGTTTGAAGTTTCTTTTTTATACCTACTCCTGGATTTTAGTTTTGCTGTTTCGCTTTTTTCAAGAATATCTCTCTTTGCTCTTTGGATTACCAAGTTGCAATACGCATACATATCAGCAGTAAACGTCTCATTTTTCGAGAACTTCTTCACTTCAAGTAGCCTTATTAAAGCCTGATGTACCAAATCTTCTCTAACATCCTTTTTTGACATACCTGAATATTTTGCAAGACATGTTAACCGTCGGATTGCCTCTTCAACTTGTTCTCTGTTTTTAAACCACATCCATTGTCCCTTGTTATTGTATGGGCATAATCAGCTCTCCGACTAATCCTAGCTTGGCAATAAATTCGCTTGCAATTAATACATAGCTAGGCAAACCAAGAGGGTTATTTTTGGCGAACTCATCATCCCAACTGTTGATGACTATAAAGTAATCTATCCTAGATGGTAGGTAATTTCCACACACTGTAGTGAGGCAATGAACGCTCCTTTTTTTGTATTAAGCGGTAACAACATAGTTCTGGTTCATTGACACCGTTGGAGGGGGCGTATATAGTTAACGAAAACTGGCCACAGTTTTTAATCATCTCAGAACAACCGTTAGACTCACTTAGAAGTAATAAAGTTCAGTGTAGTAGTTACTCTTGTCATAGAATTGATCAATTTCCTCTATAGAAATAGCCTTAGGCTTTTTTGTCTCAACTATTGATGTGAATATTACGAACTGAGTCTGAGGTTTACATATTAACGTTTAAGATTCGTGAACAATATATCTCACCATCGTAAAAAGGGAGCAATTCAAGTTCCCTCAGAGACTAAGTTAAAATTTTGACTTAATGGGGGAATAATGCGTATTTCATAGTATTCCGATTACTCATTTCTGGATTATCCGATCACTTATTTCCCCGAATGGAATCATCGAAATACGCACGTAGTACTATTTAGCAGGAGCAGCCTGAAATCGTATATCGAAACTTCCACCGGTATGACGTGTCGAGTTATGTAGCCACCTTGGGATAAGTTGTAGTTTTCGACTGCCTTCGACATGATGCCAGGTAAAGCCTTCTGGCTTCACATCTTTACCAAAAACTGCTCTATTTGCTTTAACGAAATCCTTCTTGTCACCGGATAATTTGATGTTTTTGGGGGCAACATAGGTTTTGTAAGCATAGGGAGAGAAGTCTGGATGTCCGCTTTTCTTAAAAGTCACACCTGACTTAAACCACTTACCTGAGTAGTGGCTGTTAACCAACTTTCGACCGGACTGACTCTTGATACCGTTTTTTCGGATGTCCTGCTTTCTCGCTAAATAGGTTTCAACCGCTTTAGGTTTTCGGATTTTCACCTTGGACGTTCTGATTTTGGATACCAGAGTGCCGATGCGAAGCTTGCTGCCTACACTTGAGACCATGCCCCCAAGGCGGATCATCCCCACTCTTGGAGCAACCTTTAAGTGAGTGTTTAAACTGCTTAGTTTCGCCCCCGCACCAATTTGCCAGTTAAGCCCCATGCCACCTTTACACCCTACCAGAGCCAGGTTAAGACAAACCAGGATAACAAATCGTATTTTTTTCATATCGTTGCTCCCTAATAACTACTTAAGTGAGACCAATCTGCATTTGCGCCAGCGTCAGTAAAAGCATCCATCCATAACTCGCGTAGAACGTTAGGAGACGTCCCATTTGTGATTTTTATCGGGATAAAGTGCATGTGAACGTCTCTACCACTGAAGTTATCCAAACGCTCGGTAGCATGAACTTTAAATCTGTGTATCTGTGCAGAGTTAGCTTTGCGGACTAGCTTGATCCCAAGCTCGTGACTGTACTGTCTAAAATCACTATAGATGTGGAGGGTTGTGTGATGGCCTTCATTCAATTCTTTCGAGTAAGAAATGCCTTTCATCGATTCGAGAATTGGAGAGCCGTGATAAGACTCTGCCTTAGCCAGTGACTCTAGATATACCTCAAACGGAGCCATTTTTTCTTTGTACTCATACTTGGCCTTCGTAATACTTTGTGAAGCAATATTGTCTGATGGCTTACCTGGATAGCAAAATTTGTATATGGGAGATACGTTACTATCAACTTTGTTTGTAAGGACATAAACGCTGATGGGTTCCCCTCGTTGAAGACGTTCCACTTCACGTAGGATGTTTTTCTTAATAGACATCCCATAACGGAGCGAAAACGGATCAGTTTTATCGATGACAAATGCCATACTATTGCTGACCAGCTCGGGAGGTAGGCAACCTTGAGAGTCAAGCTTACCCTCAATACTGCCACTAAAGCCAAAATATAAGATGCCACAACCAGCAAAGACTACAGCCCCCCAACCCAACGTTAACGCGACTTTATTTAACTTACTCATATTGAAACTCCCTAGTTAGTATTAATAGCCATTACTGTGGTTGTGAAACACTTGTTCTTTCTGTTGGCCAAACTCTTTGATCTCGTCATATAACTGCTTCTCAACCTGCTCAATTTCATCGAGTAGCTTGCAATTATTCGTAATCTCGCTGCTTAGATCGCTAATTTGGTGATATGGAAATGACGTGGGAAACGGTCGGGCTAAGATTTCATTTCTCAACTTAAAATCTTTCCCAACTTTTTGATGGACTTTCTTTCGATATTTCAAAAGTAATGAGCGGCAGGTGTCGACATAGTCGAGCTCAATCTCTTGTTCTCTACGATTAAACGTGACTAAAGTTTCATCGTAGTCAATGGCATTGTCTCTACCTTCCCTGAGCACATTCGCGAAACGACTAATTGCATCCTCATGCTTGTCGACAACCACTTCCAAGTCACTCAGAAATTTGCAACGAGTTTCTCCGAGTTCATCTTGTGCGGTAAGCCACTCTTTGTAAGCTCGATTAAAGCCAAAGATAGGGTCACCAGACCAGTAGTAGGCTTTCATAGCGCTCAGTACCGCTTCAGTAGCGCCGAACCCTACAATTAAATACAATTCTGGAATATGTTCGAAGGGTATATGTGCATCACCATTGATCCAATGAAATGGCCAAAGAAACCAAGATGATTCTCCAAGGGGCAAGGCTGCATTCTCATATACTATTTGCTCCATAGCCCAAGAGAAATACACATAGCATGAAGGAATCATTATGATTGCGTAGACAATGGTGAGCGTAACTAGAGCTAAGAAGCAGTCAACGCATATTCTTCTAACGCTTCTCTTTCTCTGCGCATTTTTATTCCGTGTGTGGAATCGCCTCATACTCAGCCCAAACAGGATTCCGGAGCCCATAATTAGCACAGTAACGGCTGCAGCAATAATAACGCTGCCTTCTTTACCCATTGCGTTGTACTTTACTAAGAGTCGTGAGCCAATAAACCAGTCGCCAATCATGACCGCCGCCAGTAGTACATAAATCCACTGGATCATTCCGTTTTCCCTAGGTAGTTCTTTTTCGTAGAGCTCTTTCATATTGGAAAATACGTCTCCAGTTTGGCGCTCTTTTTGCTGACATTTCTCATAACCATCTTCGTGTTGCCGTCCTACTTTAAAGAGCTCGTCATTCATAGTGTGCTTACACTTAGCTATTTCTCGCTTCAAATCATGAATTCCAGCGCTATTACTTTTCTTCATTTCCGCTTTTTGACTAAGTAGCTCTCTCTGACTTTGGTGCGCTTGTACATGCACACTGCTAATAATCTCAGCTTCTACTAGTTCAATGGTTGCATGTACGGATTTCACTGTGTTGCAACCAAAGAGATCTTTTGCAGTATGATCGGCTTCTGCACTCAGATTTTGTTCATCGAGCAACAGATTGCGATTGTGGTTTAGCTTCACAATTTCAAGTTCACTTGCGATCTCGTTGTTTATTCCTTTCATAGTGTTATCTCCAAACTTTTTGAACTAAAGCGGTGATGCCTACGACATAACCGATGGTTGTAGTTAGAAGGGCAATGGTTACTACGCCATACCAGTAATCAGAAAAGGTGAACATGGGGCCATCCCCTGCTGTGTAGAGGAGCAGCAAGAAAGCGAACAGAGGTGCAAAGTACATAAAGGGCATATAAATAGATTGCTTCATTCGGTAGATGCAATCGTCAATCACTAAGCACATAGGTGAAATACCGATTCTTAGTGAGTACACGATAAACACGAGCAAGGTGATAAGTGATATGTTGATGAGAAAATCGAGAGCGATCCATGCAATACCGAGAGCCTGTACTACATCAATCAGGTTGCGATCTTCTGCTGCAGAATACAAAAAGTAGCTAAGGTCACCGGCAAGAATGATGGCTGTTCCTAAGCAAAGTAATGTAAGTAGTATCCCTACAACACTAATATAAATAGCTAGCAACGATGAAAACTGCCAGATAATTTTGACCTGTGCTAGAAGCCTCTGATACGGTTCACTGTAAGCGAACCACCAACGCGTGGCAGCGTTGGTTACTTTGTCAAAGTAAGACATAGTTTCTTCCTTATTAAGTAGACTCGAGTAAGCTCACATGCACCACTTAGTACTTGGGCAGTGTGGCTTATTCTTGAATGGTGATTTAGGTATGCAAGGGAGGTTGGTACCCCCTTACTTAGATAAACGCTCTTTTTATTGAAAAACGAACAGAGGGTGATAAAAAATAAAAATACTAATGAAAATAGCAGGGGACCTCTTACAGCATTCGAGTCGATGTCTGAAGTGCCTTAAAAGACATGAGACACCTTAGAACAAGTAGAACCGGTATGAGTAGGCATCGAACCTCTTAGGTCACACGTAAGTCATCATGAATTTTGCGGTAACCGTATACGCAGCCACTTTCAAGCCATGCCTGTTTAATAAGTCCCGTTATCCTCTGATCTTCTTTTGAACGAGCTGATACCGATTCTTTAAGCTAAGCATAGTAACCACTATGGTGGACTTTGAGCATCTGGCATAAGCGTCAAACAGGGTAATGATCTGAGTGCTCTCGAATAAATGCGTATCTTAGCCTGACTCCCTGGCAAAGTACGCGGCGGCTTTTTTAGAATATCCCTCTCTTCAGTGACTCGCTTAAGTTCAGCCTTTAGGCGACTGATCTCAGATTGTTGATTCGATTCTTCCTTGAATATAGCCGGTTGCCTGTAGCTCTTTATCCAAGCGTATAAGCTATGAGTGGAAACACCAAGGCGCTTAGAGACGCTTGAGACAGAGTAGCCTTGCTCGGTAATTTGATTGACGGCTTGGATCTTAAATTCTTCGGTAAATCGCTTGTTCATTGTTCCTCCTCAGGACACAGAATTGTAAAGCAAATTCGTGTCTAGAGAAGGCTAATCGATTCAGAGTGTTTATAGGGGTAATCATCAAGCTGGTAACTTACTTTAGCCTCAACTCTTGCATGCGTTTAGTAATGTTTACTAAGTCATATTTGTACTTCAGAATATTTGGATGTGTATTAACAAGCATTTCCCTAATACGAAAACTATTCTTATAATAAGAAAATGCTATATTTATTTGCCCTAGTTTGGTATGCAAATCACCAATTGCATATTCTGTAACAGATAAGTCTCTTTGATACATAGTGTTATTAGGGTCTGATTTTAAGAGTTTCTTCTGAATATGAGAAGCCTGCTGATAGCTTGCTAATGCTAATTCTGTTTCCCCAAAAATGTCATATACTTTACCCATGTCCATATTGGCTACTGCCTGATCTCGTAGGTACTGCACATTGCTCGGGAATAACTGGACAAAATTACTGATTGTATCAAGATTTGTTTTGTAAACTTCCAACGCTAAATTATTTTGCCCTAGTTTCAGATATGTTTTACCTAATCTACCATTTGCTACAACTAGACTACGTTGATAAATAACGTCTTCTGGATGAACTTTAGCCAAGCTCTGTCGTATGCTTAAATTGTTTCGAAACTCGGATAGTGCTTGGTTTAGCATTTTTTTTTCATTATAAGCATCCCCCATCTTCTGATGCGACATTGCCAAACTATACAAGTAATTGCGATTATTTGGGTGCGATGAATTGATTTTTTTACGTATAATTAAGCTCTCTCTGTAAGATTTTAATGCATTATCAGCTTGTCCGAAGAGAAGGTAAATATCTCCTACCTTTTCGCATGATATTGCAAGATCCGCTTGGTAACCTATATTTTCAGGAGAATTGCTCGCGTTCTCTCTCATAAGTTTACGTGATTCTAAAATTAATGGCAAAGCTGACTTAAAATCTGTGCTGCCATTCTTAAGCATTAGCTCTACTTTATTAGTCAAGGCTATTGCACGACTTCTGTTGTAATCTTCTGGTTTAATAGATGCACCGTAACCATTAAGTGCGTCAAGCAGTGTATCGACTTGTTTTATGACTTTATTTCTTTCTGTAACAGGCGCATATTTAATGAGTGTATTTCTTAAACTAAAGTTCATAAAATCAAGATTATTTTTAACTTTACTTAGTAAATCTTCAGCCCGTTCTTTCTGTTTCTCAGCGACTCTAGTTTGTTGTTCTGCTATTTTTTTCTGCTTCTTTGCAATCCTTGTCTGCTCTTCAGCTTTCAGCTTTTGAACTTCTGTACGCTTCCTTTCTGCTTCTGCTTGATCTCTTGCTTTTATTGCTAACAGTGTTTGTTGCTCAGCACGTTCTTTCTCTTTCTGTTCTTGATTCTTCGCCTCTATAACTAACTGTGTCTGTGTTGCTGCTTCTATCCACTTTACCCTAGCAAGCACTGCAAAACCAGAAGCTATTATGATTAAAAATAATGCAATATTGAAACGCCGCCTTTGCTTTTTAGATTCCAGTTTTTCTAACTGAGCATGATTCTGCTGTGAGAGCGTAATGTATTGCCGTAGTTCTTTTCGGGCTATTAGGTCGTCACTTAAGTAGCTGTTACCCTCATCAAGAGCGAAGTTATCGAGCAGGTAATCCGAATCTATCCTGTCTAAATCCCTACCTGGATTTTTCTGAAATCTACGTTCTTTTTGCCACTCATTGAAGCGACTTTCATTATTCGCCAGCCAGAGCAGATACTTTTTTCTGCTTTGAAGCCAGCCTTGCAGACGTTTCCAGTATCCGTTGTAATTCTCTATACTTTGGGACTCATTGTTAAACAGACAGTCGTGAGCCAATTTAACGAAAGTGGTATATTTTGGTTGGCTTTGCTGGTCTTGATACTGACTTTCAATGACTAACTGAGCCTGAATCATCTCCTGGACAAGCTTATATAACTCAGGTCGGTTTTCCCTGATTTCATTCAATGGTACACTCCGTGCGTATACTTGGCCCTCAGTATTACTGCCAATGAAGTACTCAAAAAATTCATCGGATAAACCGCCGTGACGCTCCATTACTTTTTCAGCTTGAGCGGCAATAACTCCTCGCAGACAGTTGATGGTGTAATGTTCATAATGTGCGTATGTGAGCTTTCTTGCGTGAGGATCTTGCTCTTTTGCGAGCTCATACATGCTGGTCAGCAGGTATTCCACTGCTGGCAGTGCGTGATTAACATTCAGCGCTTCATTAATAATTTGCTCTTCTAAGCCATCGTCATATTTCAGTCCAAAATAGGCGGCCTGTTTATGTACAATAGCCCTCCAATCTTCTGCAGCTATGGTTTTAGATACCAAGCTGGAAGCATAACTACCTGCTTGCTCCAAAGGCTCAAAATATTCAGAACGAATAGAAACCACTACTCTTAACCATGGAACTGCTTTTGCCAGCGAATCTAACACTGAACTGAAGATAGTGAAATCAATGGATGTATCCTGATAGAGATTCAGGGTATCTTCATATTGGTCGATGTACCAGAGTAGGGGAGAAACTGCTTTTTCTTCCACGTCTTTATATGTTACTAACGTTTGAGCTTTTTCTGGTTGCTCCAGAAGAGTCCCTGCTAACTCCATTGGCTTTTGCTCCAATACAAGTTTAGGAGTTCTTTCCAGCAGATAAGAGAGCAAACCTACTCTAGAGCTGTGCAATTTAGGTTCAGTGATCAACCAGTTAGTATTAGAGGCTTCTTTTTTCAGCGCAGGGAGCAGACCGGCTTTAACCAGACTGGATTTACCGGATCCAGATACACCAGTGACAATAAGTAACCCCTCACTGGTATCATAATCACCTTTGAGTTTTTCAATAGCCCGGTCACGGCCAAAGAATCGGAACTGATCACGAAACTCAAAGCTGGCTAAACCTTTAAAGGGTTCACAGTGCCCTTCCGGTTCACCATCGTATTCATCTCCTAGCAAGAAAGTAAGCACTTCCTGTATACGAGTAATAGGAAGTAACTTACCGCCTTGTGCTTCTACCATTTGTCTGAGATCGTCTGAAAGTTCGGCATCATTAGCTTTAGGATAAGTAATGACAAAAGTCTCTCCGAAGTGTTCAAGCTGAGCCATAAAGTGGCAGGCCGCTTTCACCTTAGTTTCAAGATGACCAATGGCATGAACTTCACCGGAGCCATAAACCTCCCCAGTGGCGAACACAAAAGGGTTTACATCATGTGTCTTACCCAACTGTTCGCGATAAGCCAAAGCCAGAGCTAGGGCATAACCCAGACCAGCACTACTGCTTGATCCTTCAAAGCTAATACCGGAATCATTGGATGACGTAAGGTCCAGACTGATTTTAAATTTACGAACTAACCGATCCAGCGGATTCAGTGCAGCGAAGGCGGCCTGAGCTGCAGCATTAAGGTGTGTTTGCTGTGATTCGAATTGCCGCTGCTGCGCCAATACTTTTGTCAGTTGTGGATAGAAGCTGGCTTGGGCTGGAGTTGAAACATCGTTACCTGATGGGCGCTGGCCGCGAGTGGTAACCTGGTAAACTGTCTTAAGGCTCGACAGAAGGATATACATCGTTATTCCTTTCCGGTTATTCACAGATAAGAAAACTAGCGAACTGGCTTTTTTGTTTTAAACGCTGAAACCATGTTGACAGACTTTATATCTGTCGTTTATATAATTTAATCAGAATGGTTAAGTAACAGCGTCATCTAAAGCGAATTATGCAATAAACACTATCATAGCTGAATTCAATTTAATTGATTTAGAACAGAAATTAGCTCTAGATAGATATCTTCTGCTTAATCAGAGTCGACTGATGTAACGATGTTTTTGCGACCATTTTTTAAATTTATCGTTCATAGGGCGCGGTAGAAAATCACTACTTCCCTTCACTCTCGGAGATAGCCCGTAAGGCTCTCCGCGATCATTTTGGAAAAATGGTGCTTTAGGGTTTCGTTGCCACATTGCACCACGAATGAGAAGAGAAGTGTTCGTTCGAAAAACAACCAATTAAGTCGAATAGTGCCACAGCTGGTAGTCAACCCATCAAGGGTGAGGGGTATGCGATGTTTGACTTATAGAGTTGCAATTCCCGATTTTCCTATCACTTTACTGATCGAAAAAGGGAGTTGCTAGGTTTCAAGATACTTTTTCTCATCGGTAGTGGACAAGTTAGATCAAAAGCACTAACAAATAAGAATAGCTGTCGCGTAGCCGACAGCTTTATTCAGAGTTGAACAAGCCCGAGCAGCTTCTTTATAGTAAATTCCAGTTTTGATTGCTGGGTGGGGACGGGATTAACCGTTTTTTAAGGACGAACAGAGTCCTGGCGTGATTCAGAGTAGTATCACGCCCGTAATGCTATGACTTTTAAGCATATTTGGTACACCTCCTAGGTTTCATATTGAAGCCATTATTCTTATTATGCCTGCCTTTCGGCTAACTCGGTCGGCTGATCCCCACGCAAGCCATATCATGTTGGCAGCAAGGGCACGGCCGCATTGTTTTTTGTTTCACCGTTTTCCCCATTGATGGGGTGAGATATAGCCCAGGTAAAAAGAGCAACTGGATCTGGATGCGCAGTTGCCTGGCGTTTCCTCTCAGGAAGCCATAGTCCCTCACGCGCTGCATGCCTTTAGGGAGGACATGTTGCAGGATAAGCCACAGGAACTTCAGTACCGGCAGTGTCCGTGTCTTTCTTTCATTGGTTCGACCGTCAAGGTAACGGAAGGTGACATCACTATCGCTGATCCGGCTGATATCCTTGTCTGGTAGGACGCCACGGTAGAGATAACGGGACAGGTACTGAAGCGCATGGAGACCGTACCCGACACACCGGCAGTCAACCACCCACTTTTCAGGTAAGTTCCGGGGCAACGCCATTTGTGTATTTTGATTGATCACTTCCAACAACCTGGCCCGCCAGACCTTGGCCAGTGCGAAGGCATTGAACAGGTAACGCTTCTGCTCTTTATGCCATTGATATCTTTTTGAGTCGTATTGTCCTCCTACAACGATAACATGGAGATGAGGATGAAGGTTGCGTTGCCGGCTATGGGTATGGAGAACCATGGTAAACCCCAGCTCCCCTTTGCGCTGCCTTTTTGCGAAGTCTTTTAAAACGTTTGAGGCAACGGAGAACATGGCCTGGTACAGGGGGCTTGGGGTGAGATCGGGCAAGACTCCTCAGTTCATAAGGCAGGGTGAAAGTCACCATGTAATATTGAACGGGCAGGAGTTTCTGCTGTTGCCTGTCCAGCCAGTCGGATGTAGTGCGGTGCTGGCACTGGGGACAGTGCCGGTTGCCGCAGGATAAGGCCAGCCTGTCATGATGATTGCAGTGTGAACAATACCACTGGGAGAGTCCCTGCTTCTCTGTTTTACACTGCAGCATGGCGGTGATAGCCCGGCGGATATCATTACTGAAGCGACTGCCGTATTGCTCTTCGAGCTCATGGCGGTATTGGCGGAGTAAATCAATGAAGGTGCTCATAGTGTCAGCTTCCAGTCCAGATGGAGCCTGTCAGCCAACAGGTTGAGGGCCTGCCTGGCATCGTTCACTTTAAGCTGGGTCATTTGTGTGTAGCGGGCTGTGGTATTCAGGCTGCTATGCCCAAGCAAGATTTGCAGGGAGCGGAGATCAAGCCCCTGTTCAAGCAGGTGGGTGGCAAAACAATGTCGCAGCGAATGTGGGGTGATTCTCTTATAAATCCTGCATTCTTTGAGGACTTGCTTTAGGGCTTTCTGGGGGCCCATGTCGTTCATGACGTTATCGCAGCACTTCCCTTTGCTGGGGAAGATGAGTGTCGGGTGGCGGTGGGTGCACCAATAACGGCGAAGTGCATGAAGAGTTCGTGTGGGCAGCGGCACCAGCCGATCTTTTCCACCCTTGGCATGGCGGATATGAACTTGCATTGTGTGGCTATCAATATCTGGGATGGTGATATTGAGCGCTTCGTTGATCCGTAGCCCCATGGTGTAGATGGCCAGGAATAACACCCGGTAGCGTGGCTCTCGCGTGTGGTTAATCACACTGGCGACTTGCTCTGGGGATATGATGTTGGGTAGCCGAGTGACTTTGGGGGGGGGGGTAATACCTATCCATTCCCACTGTTTATGCAGAGTGTGTTTATAGAAAAACTGCAGCCCGCAACGGTCGAGCTTGATAGTGCTCCAGGATACAGTACCGATGAGCTGGCTGAAGTAGCGCCTCAGATCATCGATGGTCAGTTTGTCGGGCCTGCGATCAAAATACTCAGTGATGCGCCGGACAGCCAGGGAATAGGCTACGATAGTTTTTGGGCGTTTGCTCTGCAGTTTTAGTTGGTTGAGGTGTTGTTGGTATAAGTCATCGAATCGTTGTCTTTCGGAAGGGGTCATAATGCTGTCTCCAGTTAATCACCGCTGGAATAGCGGTGTTACTGAAGAGTAAGGTTCTTTCAGCGATCATTGATTCTGCCGCGCAGCGGCTTCGTTCAGCGCAGAAATGTCCAGAAGTGTGTTAAGCGAGCAGTGTTGACAATGATCGCTCTAATTTAAATTACTTCATTCAAATTGAGATGTGAGGAGTCTTGAGGGAAATTATCACAGCTTCAGGCATGAATTCTAAAAGTGGTAAATTTACAACAGTTCTATTTGTAGAATGAACATTTTGCTAATTATTACTGCAATCTTATGCTAACTATTGCTGCAATTTTAGACATAACTTATTGATAGTTTGATTGGAGTATGTTGATGTTTTATTGCACGCATCACAACCACTGAAATAAGACCTGCCGGGCAGGCCGTAAGAAATAATCACGCACGGTTATAACGCAAAGACTACGTTTCAAAGCCTCCGGTAACCGGGGGCTTTGGTTGCACTGGACGAGGGGAGGCTAAGGCGGTATATCAGTTAGCCATCTTCATGCGAGGTAATATTTATATTTTAAATTAGGGGTTTAAGCCTAATAGCCGTTTAGCGGTGTCTAGTACATTACTCTTTGTAAAACCATACATCTCTAAAAGTTCATCTGCAGGTGCTGATTCACCGAAGGTTGTCATACCGATGATCTTGCCGCCAAAGCCAACGTACTTGTACCAGAAGTCTGCAATACCTGCTTCGATAGCAATACGAGCAGTGACGTCTGATGGTAGAACTGCTTCACGGTAAGCCGCATCTTGCTTGTCGAACAAATCGGTAGATGGCATTGAAACAACGCGTACTTTCTTACCTTCTGCGGTTAGCTGCGCAGCCGCTTCTACCGCTAGCTCCACTTCAGAGCCAGTAGCAATAAGGATAAGCTCTGGTTTGCCTTCGCAGTCTTTCAGGATGTAACCACCCTTGGCGATGTTCGCCAATTGCTCTTTATCACGTTCTTGCTGCGCTAGGTTTTGGCGCGAGAAGATCAGAGACGTTGGGCCGTCTTTACGCTCGATAGCCAGTTTCCATGCTACGGCAGATTCAACTTGGTCACATGGACGCCATGTGCTCATGTTAGGCGTTAGGCGTAGAGATGCCATCTGCTCAACCGGCTGGTGAGTCGGGCCATCTTCACCCAGACCGATAGAATCGTGGGTGTAAACCTGGATGTTCTGCACCTTCATCAGTGCCGCCATACGCATGGCGTTACGGGCATATTCCATGAACATTAGGAAAGTCGCGCCGTATGGTACGAAACCACCGTGCAGCGCAATACCGTTCATGATTGCGGTCATGCCGAACTCACGGACACCGTAGTGGATGTAGTTACCCGAGAAGTCGTTCGCTTCCAGCGACTTAGAAGCAGACCACATCGTCAGGTTAGAAGGCGCAAGGTCAGCAGAGCCGCCCATGAACTCAGGAAGCATCTGACCGAAAGCTTCTAGAGCGTTTTGAGAAGCCTTACGTGAAGCGATGTTGGCAGGATTTGCCTGTAGATCTGCGATGATTGCGTTCGCTTTCTCTTCCCACTGCGCTGGTAGTTCACCGTTTATACGGCGTTTGAACTCAGCCGCTAGCTCTGGGTAAGCTGCTTCATAAGCTGCTAGCTTTGCATTCCACTCTGTTTCTTTGGCTGCACCTGCTTCTTTGGCATCCCACTGGTCATACACATCAGATGGGATCTCAAATGGGCCGTGGTTCCAGCCGAGGAACTCGCGTGCCGCTGCGATTTCATCATGGCCTAGTGGTGCACCGTGGCAGTCGTGCGAGCCTGCTTTGTTTGGCGAGCCAAAGCCGATGATGGTCTTGGTACAGATAAGTGTTGGACGAGGATCCGCTTTGGCAGCGATGATCGCCGCGTTGATAGCGCCTGCATCGTGCCCGTCTACTGCTGGGATCACATGCCAGCCGTATGCTTCGAAACGCTTAGGCGTATCGTCAGAGAACCAACCTTCAACCTCACCGTCGATAGAGATGCCGTTGTCATCCCAGAACGCGATCAGTTTGTCAAGACCTAGGGTACCGGCAAGCGAACATGCCTCGTGAGAGATACCTTCCATCAGACAGCCATCGCCCATAAACACGTAAGTGTGGTGGTCGACGATGTCGTGGCCTTCGCGGTTGAACTGGGCTGTCATGGCTTTTTCAGCCATTGCCATACCTACTGCATTGGTGATGCCCTGACCTAGAGGCCCAGTGGTGGTCTCAACACCCGGAGCATAACCGTATTCAGGGTGACCCGGTGTTTTCGAATGAAGCTGGCGGAAGTTTTTCAGATCGTCGATAGACAGATCGTAGCCAGTAAGGTGAAGCAGAGAGTAGATCAGCATTGAACCATGGCCGTTAGATAGTATGAAACGGTCGCGGTCAGCCCACTCAGGATTTTGCGGGTTGTGGTTCATGTGGCCACGCCACAGTACTTCGGCAATATCAGCCATACCCATAGGCGCACCCGGGTGGCCAGAGTTAGCTTGTTGTACCCCATCCATGCTCAGGGCACGAACTGCATTAGCCAGACGTTTGTTTGTGTTATTCATTTCTAGGTCTCAATCGATCAATCTAAATTAGTATAAAGCTGCGAATTCTGTGATTTCTGGTTTGCCGCGAAGTAGAAGGAAGTTCAGGAAGCGGCTGGTCGATGTCGTCAGGATCTGTTCTTCATTAACACCGTGCTTTTCCAACAAGGCGATGGCGAGATCGAGCCGGGCAATTTCTTCGTTGAAGTGGGCATCGGAGCCAGTCGTGAAATATACGCCGATCTCTTTGCCGATCTCGACAATGTTGCTGCAACGAACGTCGCTGCCTTTGCGGCTCTTGCCGGTCAGTGACGTGTTGTTGACCTCAACCGCCACGTTATGCTCCTTGGCACAACTTAGCACCTGCTCAATGTCGAATGGGTAATTGGGATTGCCTAAGTGTCCCAGTACATCGACTCGGCCACTTTTGATTACATTGACTAGTGCTGCCGTATGCTCAGCCTCTGTCGCTGGCTTGAATACGGGTTCATGGAAGCTGGTGATAACCCAATCAAGGTGCTGGTCTGTCGATGGTGGCAGGTCGATTTCACCTTTCATATTGAGAGTATTTGCTTCGACACCACGCAAGATCCCGATACCATGCAAGAAGCGGGGCAAAATCCGTTGGTTATTGAAATGCCAATAGTGGGGAGCGCCAGGCATTTCCGGGGCATGGTCGGTGGTGCAAAGCAATTTCAGGTTTTTATTTTTCGCGGCTTGGGCATTTTCAATAATGGTGCTGTAAGCATGTCCACTGGCAATGGTATGGGTGTGGCTATCAATCACGATATCCATAGTGATCTCCTAGTTCGGGGCTTTCAGAGGTGGACTGCTTATTGAATTTCAAATGAACCGTCGCGGTTCATAAACAAATTCAAATCGGCTTTGATGGAATGGTTGAGAACTTTTTCGACATTGACCGCATCTGATTGGTGGTAAAATGCCAAGGCATCTTCTGGCGAACTGCCGCCTCGAACCTTCCTGTTGACCAAGCGCTCTTGCAGGAATTCCGCTTTGGTGTCGAGGAATACAGAGAAGTCGGCGAACTTATGCAGTCCTTGCCAAACTGGCTCATCCAGCAACAACCAGTTACCTTCCACCACAATGATATTACGCGTGACCTCAATGGCATCATCAACCGGATCATGCAGGTTCCGGTCGTAGTAGGGCCACTTGGGGTCGTTGATTTTAAGTTGTTTCAGCTTGTCGATAAGCTCGGTCAAATTGAAGGTTTCGTATGAGCCTTTAATACTGCGTAGGGAAACACGTTCTCCGTTTCGCTCAATACTGTTGTTGTCGAGAATTTCATTGGGGTAATGAAAGCCATCAAAAGGCAATACTTGCAAGGGTTCCAGGTGTTCATCCTGTTCTGATAAATATTCCCAAAAGGCGGCAAGTGTTGATTTTCCACTTCCTGGAGGCGCACTGAGAAAAATAACAACGCGTTGTTGCGTTTCTTTATAAAGGCGAGTGAATTTTTCAACTAGTGGCTGGTGGATGGTTTCGATATCTTTATCGGGAAATACGGCTTCGGTGTCGAATCCACTGATGTTTAAATTTACTTTCATTGTGAAGCCTCACTGTTTTATCTCTCTTTCGATATTTTCAATTAACAGCTCACAAGAAAGGTTAAGCACTGTTTTGATCAGAGATTCATATCTCATCTGCGAAAAGGCTTCGAAAGAAGAAAACTTTAATTTGTTAATGGACTCAAGATAAAAGCCGTCTTGCTGTGTCGAGATCACCGATTGGCTTTTTATGAAGTCGTAAATAACATCATCACCGTAAGAGATTTTGTCTGAAACAGACGAGGCATACTCCAAGGTTTGGTTATACAAACCAATATCGGCATAGGTTTCTAAAGAAATTTTACCCATAGCGAACATTAGTTTAGAGACGACATCAGTGGTTACCAACGGGCCGTCTTCCCGTAGTAATGGCTCCACAGCATACTCCATCACTAATTCGTCCTGGACGAAGACTTTAGGGAGCAATGCTTTTAACTTGAGGTTTATTATTTTGTTCGAAATCTGAAGAAACGAAGTAGCGTTATCGCACTTTTCCAGTTTCTTTAGTAATTCATGTTCACGTGACAACGTTTGTGACCTCTTCATTATGTGGCAGCGCAAAGGCTACCACACAAATTCGTTGTAACTAAACCGCTAAGCTCACGTCATAAAACTCTAGTAACGCTTTTTCTGCGTGTTCGTTCCACACATAGTTGTTGGCTTTTAGAATAGCGTCCAATTCAGCGAAGAATGGGTCTTGATCAGCAAGTGACATAAAGTCGTCAATAGCAGTCAGCGGAAGATCAATGTGCGGGTAAATAAGCTTTTTGCCGCCAGGGATCTCCAGTTGGTTCAAAATCGTATGCGGTGCCGCTTGTAGGCCACCAACATGAGTGATCATATATGATGGGTTGATTAAGTGGTCAGAAGACAAGTCGATTGATTCAATCATATCGCCTGTCGAACCGCCCGAGGTACCCACAATATGAGTTGCTTCGTAGTGCACGTTGTAGAAGTTGAACGGGACTTTGAATTTCTTGTCTGTTGGGCCGGCAAAGAAGTTTAGGCAGCCATCGTTGCCTAGGAGCTCATCGGCTTGTTCCAATACCTGCGAAACGGCGGCGTATACCATCACATCATCGTAGCCCTGACCGTCGTTGAGCGATTTCAGATACTCAACAGGATCGTCCACTTTCGCGGTATTCACATAGTGCAGCGCGATGCCTTTTTCTTGCGCTTTGCTTACAGGGATCAGGCTTTCAGCGCGATCAAGACGGGCTTGATCAATGTCGGTCACTACAATGATTCTTGGTTTAACCGGGCCATTGATGGCGTAATCAATCGCACCGATACCCATAGGGCCAGCACAGGCAAGTAGGGCAAGTGAACCGCCTTCTTTGATACCCATCTCGTGCTCGTAAACATACGGCGTAGTGTGGTAGCTGGCGTGGTAAGCCCCGATGATGCAAGACATCGGCTCAGCCAGTGAAGCATCAGCAAAGTACTCGCCTTTGTATGGCAGGACACAGCCTAGGTCGATAGCGATTTTCGGAATGATAGAGTAGGTGGCATTGCCGCCGAAGGTCTCGTAGCTGTAACCGGCAGAGTAGCCAGATGGCAGGCCCATCGCAGGCTGAAGAACAAAGGAGTCACCAGCAGTGAACTTGTCTTTTAGGTTCTCACCCACTTCAACAATGATGCCTGCGTATTCGTGGCCTGTCATCACTGGTACTTCAGCGATATTTTCTGGTACACGCTTGTGCTTAGTACCTAGTAGAGCCGCTTTGTAAGTCGATAGACAGATGCTGTTGGAAATGTTCTTTACCAGTAGTTCGTCTGGTGAAATGGTTGGTAATTCAAACGTTCTTAGTTGAACATCTTTTTCGCCACAGATAACCGCTGCCGTTGTTTGTACCATGATTTCTCTCCAAAGTAGGGCGGCGGACCGCCCTATAATGCAATTGTTAAGCTTGTTGTTCGATAGTTACCATCAGCTCATCAAGAGCAGGGTCGTTCAGGAAGTTTTTGATAGTGATGACTGGTAGCCCTGTTGCGTTGACCGCTCGGTTCTCAAGGCTCTCGTGGGTCACCACGATATCAGCGTCACTTGGGACTTTTTCGATAGCGAAGTTCTTCACCTCAATATCAATTCCCGCTTTGGTTAGTTTGCGTTTGAAGGTTGAGGCACCCATCGCACTGGAGCCCATTCCCGCATCACAAGCGAAGGCGACGAACTGGATTGGCTTAGCTTCTGCTTGAGCTGTTGTTGCTGTTGCCGCTGGTTTTACCGCACCTTCAGCTTTCATGTCTTTCATGTCAGTGACAGATTGTTCGAACTCGCTCTCTTTATCTTCTGACTTGCTCATCTTCAGAATCGCACTGGCGACTAGGAAGGAAACCACTGTTGCAGATACCACACCGGCAATGGTTGCGATGAAGCTGCCTTTTGGTGTCAGTGCCAAGTAAGAGAAGATAGAGCCTGGGCTAGGTCCCGCTACCAGACCTGCATCTAGTAGGTTGAAGGTTGCGATACCGGTTGCAGCACCTGCAATCATTGCCACAATCATGATTGGCTTCATCAGCACGTATGGGAAGTAAAGCTCGTGGATACCGCCGAAGAAGTGGATGATGATGGCACTTGGTGCTGAGCGCTTACTTAGGCCTTGGCCGAATTTCGCGTAAGCCAGCAACATACCGAGACCTGGGCCTGGGTTAGATGCCACCATGAAGAAAATAGATTTGCCGGTTTCTGCTGCTGCTTGTAGACCCAGTGGGTAATAGATCCCTTGGTCAATCGCGTTGTTCAGGAACAGTACCTTGGCGGGTTCGTTGATAATCGCCAGTAGTGGTAGGAAGCCGGTTGCAACTAGCGCTTCGATGCCTGATTTAACAAAAAGGTTAGCGGCTGTGACTGCAGGGCCCACAATCTCGTAGGCGAACAAGCACAGGATCATGCCGACAATACCTAGTGAGAAGTTGTTGACCACCATCTCGAAGCCCGAAGGAATGCGATGCTGGATACGCTTATCCATTTGCACCACGACCCATGCGCTCAGTGGACCCATGATCATCGCACCGACAAACATTGGGATGTCTGCACCGACGATAACACCCATGGTACCAATGGCACCGGCTACCGCACCGCGCTTGTCACCGATAATCTGACCACCGGTGTAACCAATCAGTAGGGGAAGCAAGTAGGTGATCATTGGGCCAACAAGTTCACCAAAGGCTTCGTTCGGCATCCAACCTGTCGGGATAAAAAGTGCGGTAATAAAGCCCCAGGCAATAAAGGCCCCGATGTTTGGCAATACCATGGCGGTCAAGTGACCCCCAAAGGCTTGCACATTAGCTCGCATGTTTGCTTTCACGTTATGTTCCTTCTTAGTACGCTTTTATTATGTCCAGCACTTGTTCTTTGGAAGAAGCTTGGGCTAGTTTTTCAATGTTCTCTTCATCCACAAACATCTCGCTCAAGGCTTGAATCACTTCAATGTGGGTATCAGAGTCTTTTGCTGCTAAAGTGATAAGGACATTGGCAGGACCGAGGTCAGAGCCAAAATCAACAGGGGACGGGAAAACATGAATACCAAGGCCTGTTTTCAATACCCCTGTTTCAGGTCGGGCATGAGGCATTGCTAGGCCTGGGCATAAAACGTAGTAAGGACCATTTTCTTTTGTCGATTGGATAATGGCATCGGCATACTGATTAGATACGTAGCCACGTTGCTCAAGGTAGTCAGTTGTTTTCCTTACAGCTTCTTGCCATTGGTATGTTCCGTCATTGATGACATCCACTAATTCGTGATCAATTAAATCGTATAGCATGTCTTTAACCCTGTTTTTCGTTGTTGGGGTTATTATCAATACAAGCGGATTAAAGAAGCAAATGGCCGATTTTTGTGACTCAGATCTAATTAATTTTGGTGTCAATAGGGCTTTTATTTGTCTGATCTCAAATTGACAAGGAAATTAATTTTCATTTTTTATCTGAGTTACAAATCAATAGGTGAAATTAGAAGTTGATCAAATTACTGGGAATTTAATTTATTTCGCTCAATGTGATTGATGTCTTGTTTTGCTAATTGTGCAGGTTGAAAGTTTGAGGTAGTTCGATTTGTTTTATTGCGGATTTTAGAAGTTTTCAACGGATTTCATATGCTGTTTAGCTAAGGTTCAGCGAGGAAATTATCACCTGTTATTTAATAACCAAATTTGTGAAATTTATTTAGCTGCAGGGCGAAATGGCCCCTTCCCCTACCTAATTGGCCAAACTAGGTGGTTCTGCTGCCTGATAAGCTTTTTCACTATTCTCTGACAAAGGGAAAATAACAGTGGGGGCGAAACGAAATAGAGCAATAGCTATAACGCGCTTATGTTCAAAAAGGAGTTTGGTTGTATATTTTGCTGGTGTTTCATCGTAGGCACTAAATCAGGGTTCAGTTCCGATTCTGGCTAGTCTTGCTCTCGAAAGTCTTTAGACTTAGCAGTAGATAAGTCGTCGAGAGTTCAGTCATGGATATGACCCCACTTCAATGTCAGCAGGCCAGATTAGCAAGAGATACCCGTTATGATGGTTTGTTTTTTACCGCCGTGAAAACCACAGGTATCTATTGCCGTTCAATTTGCCCGGCTCCTGCACCCAAAGAAAAGAATGTCGAATATTTTCCGACAGCGGTTGCTGCGGCCAATGCGGGATACCGGCCGTGCTTGCGCTGTCGACCAGACAGTGCGCCAGGCTCGCCGGCCTGGCTGGGCAAGAATGCGACCTTAAACCGGGCACTACGCCTGATAGATGAAGGGGCGCTGACGGAGCAACCGCTGACTCATCTTGCAGACAGGTTGGGGATCACCGAGCGGTATCTTCGCCAGTTGTTTGTTGAGCAAGTTGGCCTGTCCCCCAAATCCTACAGTTTGTATCAGCAATGCCTGCTGGCAAAAAAGCTGTTGCATGATACCCGTATGCCGGTAACGGATGTCGCGTTGGCGTGCGGTTTTAACAGCATTCGTCGATTCAATGATTGCTTCAAGCAGCAGTTTTCCCTGACTCCGTCCCAGATCCGCAAGCAGCAAAAGTCGACGCTTGAGGCGGGGAAAGGGATCTGCCTGTCGCTTGCCTACCGCCCGCCGTATAACTGGGACTATCTGCAGCAGTTTTACGCATCACGTCTGATCCCCGGTCTGGAGTGGCTGGATGAGAAAAGCTACGGCCGGACCTTTCAATACGATGACTGTACCGGTCGCTTCACCGCAACGCATGATGAAGGGAAATCGGTATTTCATGTCGAGATACACCTTAGCGATTTGAAATACCTTCCCCGGGTGATCAAGACGATTCGCCGCTGCCTCGATTTGGATGCGGACTCGTTGTTGATAGAGCAGCAGTTGCTACAGGCTCTGGATTGCGAACAGCTTGAGATGACTGGGGTTCGCCTGCCGGGGATCTGGAGTTCGTATGAGGCAGGGATTCGGGCGATACTCGGCCAGCAGGTGTCAGTCAAGGCGGCACGTAATCTGGTGAGTCGGTTCGTGGACTTTAATCCTCGCAATGATGGCGATTATCGTTATTTTCCCGAACCGGCCCAGGTGAGCCAGTTTGATTTGGAACAGCTTGGTATGCCACAACGCAGGCGGGATACGTTGAGGAATTTCTCGGCCTTTGCCGAAAGCAATCCGCTAGATGACGCCAAAAGCTTGCTGGCCTTGCCGGGTATCGGACCGTGGACGGTGGATTATATGAGGATGCGAGGACTCAGCGAGCCTGATATCTATCTGGTCAGTGATTTGGGCATAAAGAAAGCGCTGGCCGTATTACCCAACCCTATTGACGATTCACTCGCCGCCCCGTGGCGTAGTTATTTAACTTTGTATTTATGGAGCACTTTGTCATGAACAACCAACTGTTGCAGACACCAATCGGCTGGCTGAATATCGTTGCCGATGAATCGGCGGTGGTGGCCATTGAATTTGATGCCAATCCGGATAGCAGCGAAACACCCAATGCTGTTTCTCGCCAATGTTGCGAGCAGTTAGTGGCATATTTTAACGGTGAAATACAAGATTTTGACGTGCCGCTTAAAATGAATGGTACTGATTTTCAACGTCAGGTTTGGCAGGCGCTTAACCATATCCCATATGGCGAAACGTGTTCGTATGGCGATATCGCCAACCGCATCGGTAACCCCAAGGCGGTGAGGGCGGTCGGAGCCGCAAACGGTAGAAACCCGATCCCGATCATTGTTCCCTGTCATAGGGTTATTGGTAGTTCCGGTAAGCTAACCGGTTATGCCGGCGGGCTGGATTTGAAAGTCTGGTTACTGGAGCATGAAAAGTGCGGTGACTGAGGACAAAAGTCTGCCAAAAAGTAGGGATATTTTGGTGTTTGTGACTGACTACATCGACGTTGAAGTAGTGATAATTGTATCAAAAGGTGACTGGGTTAACGAAATGTTAACGCTTTGTAATTAGATCGGTAATCACTACTTGTAGTCAAATAGATAACAATGTGGGCTGGCTGGTTACTTAAAACCAGTCATATATCTCCAAAGCTTTCCATTATGAAGTAGGAAAACCTGTTTCCTAAGTGCTCGGTATGTTGAGTTCGTGTTTCCTTATTGCTAATTTTTTTCGCCACAGGGAAATGTTGGTGATTAGGTAAACACAGTGCTGAATGGTGAAAAATTCTGCTGTGTTCCGCCAACAAAATATAAATACACAGGTGGAACGGAATATGATATCAAAAATTAGTTGTTATCTTGCTGTAGCGTTAACCATGTTTACTTCTTCGGCGTACGCAGCGGGGGAGCAAGTTGGAATTGATAAGGCAATCGATCACTTTTTTAGCGAATACCTCGGTTGGTTCGCGAACACAATTTTTACATCGGTGCCTGTTAATGGGGCTAACTTTCCGGTCATCGTTGGCTGGCTGTTCGTAGCTGCGATTATCTTCACGCTGTATTTCGGTTTTGTGCAGTTCAAGCGTTTTGGCTTGGCGGTGAAAATCGTCAAAGGAGACTTTACTGATCCGAACAACAAGGAGCCGGGTCAGGTTTCGCATTTCCAGGCGCTGGCAACGGCACTGTCTGGTACGGTCGGTCTGGGTAACATTGCCGGTGTAGGTGCGGCACTGGCGATTGGTGGTCCGGGTGCGACTTTCTGGATGATCCTGTGTGGCCTATTGGGTATGGCTTCGAAGTTCTGTGAGTGTACCCTGGGTGTTAAATACCGTAATGAATTGCCAAATGGCGATGTGTCGGGTGGTCCAATGTACTACCTGAGCCGAGGTCTGAAAGAGCGTGGCTTTGGTGGTCTGGGTAAAGGCCTGGCTGTTGGCTTTGCGATTATGACCATTCTGGGCGCACTGGGCGGCGGTAACATGTTCCAGGGTAACCAGGCCAATGCCATGATTGTCCAGACGCTTGGTGTGCCGGAAGGTTATGGCTGGGTAACAGGTCTGATTATGGCGGGTATGGTGGCATCAGTAATCATTGGTGGTATGCCGTCGATTGCTCGAGTAACCGGTAAGCTGGTTCCAGCGATGGCCCTGATTTATGTTGGTATGTCGCTGATTGTTCTTGTGGCCAATGCTTCACTGATTGGCGATGCTTTCGGTCAAATTATTGAAGGTGCGTTTACAGGAGCAGGTGTAGCAGGTGGTTTCATCGGTGCGCTTATCCAGGGTATGAAACGTGCAACTTTCTCTAACGAAGCGGGTGTGGGTTCGGCAGCAATTGCGCACGCGGCGGTTAAAACTAAAGAGCCTGTAACTGAAGGTCTGGTATCGGTACTGGAACCATTCATTGATACGGTTGTGATTTGTACAATGACAGCACTGGTTATCACTATTTCGGGTATGAATAACGGTGAGCTGAGTGGTGTTAACCTGACAGCGGCGGCATTTACCCAAACGGCTGATATCTTCCAGTATGTTCTGGCTGTAGCGGTCGTGATGTTTGCCTTCTCAACCATGATTTCCTGGTCTTACTATGGTCTGAAAGCCTGGACTTACCTGTTCGGTGAAGGCAAAGGTACTGAGCTGGCTTACAAAGTAATGTTCTGCTGCTTTGTGGTTGTCGGTGCCAGCGTTAGCTTCGGTGCGGTAATCGACTTCTCGGATGCGGCTATCTTCGCTATGTCTATCTTCAACATCATCGGTCTGTACTTCCTGATGCCGGTTGTGAAGAAAGAGCTGCAGTCATTCATTGCTCGTGTACAGTCGGGTGAAATCAAGGATTTCAGCAAAGAAGGCGAGAAGGGATTGGCTTTCTCGAAAGGAACTGAGACAAACTAAGCTAATCTAAAATTAGAAGTCTGTATTAAACAGGTCAGCCAATGATATTGGCTGACCTGTTTTCTTTTACTGCTTCTTGTTCTCCGACCTTCTATGAAGGTTATTAATGCATGTCACTGATTTATGTTTCTAGTGAGTGGCAGCGGTTTGCGGTGCTTCCAGTCGAAGGTCGATGAGCTCGAACTTATCGACATCTACCAGACCTTTTACTGTAATCTTCAACGACGGGATCACCGGCAGGGCGAGGAAGCTCATTTGAACAAACGGCTCGGCAACCTCGACGCCGATTGCTTGCGCGGCTTGCTTGAGGGCAACAATCTGCGTTGTTATGACCTCTGAGCTGTCGAGGCTCATTATCCCCCCCAGCGGAAGCTTGAGATCGGCAGAGATTTTCCCGCCTTGCACCACACAATAGCCTCCACCGATTGCGATCAAGTGATTGATAGCAATTGCCATACTGCGCTCATCGGCACCAATAGCAACGATGTTGTGCGAGTCATGGCCAACGCTGGTTGCAATCGCTCCCTGGTTGAGGCCAAATCCTGTTACCAATCCCTTGGCGGGTGGTAGCTGGTGGCCATAGCGTTCGACGACAGCCAGCTTGTTAACGCCTTCATAATCAAACTGCTGACCGTCAAAGTGACAAACGAGGTGATTGGTCAGCAGCTCATTCTTGATGATCTCAATCACATGGTAGTCACCCTCTGTCAGGGGAATTGCCAGTTCGTCATCCGCTACCGCTTTATGTTTCAGGGTAGGTTGCAAAGGGGGCGCGGAGGCATCAAGCTTGGCCGCCACCGACTCGGCCAGGTGCAGCTCGTTGACAAACTGTCCGCCGATCAGTACCCGCTGAATATCAACCTGCTCAAGTGTGTTGACCAAATTGATATCAGCTTTGTAACCCGGTGCCAGCAGTCCCAATCGTTGTAAACCAAAATGCCGGGCTGCTGACCATGACGCGACTCGGTAGGCCAAATGAGGCTTGATCTTATGGTGCTGGATAAGCCGTCTGACCATGTAGTCGATATGACCTTCTTTGGCAATTTCGTGAGGATTACGATCATCGGTACAAAGCAGACACAGTGGAGAGCTGAACTCAGTGATCAGTGGGGCCAGTGCATCAAGGTTTTTGGCTACCGATCCTTCGCGCATGATCACCGCCATGCCTTTGGCCAGCTTTTCTTTTCCTTCCTGGAAGTTGGTGGTTTCATGGCAGTTCTGGATCCCGCTGGCGACATAGGCCGAGAGTTCCCGTCCGCTGAGCAAGGGGCAATGCCCGTCGATATTCAACGAGCTAAATGCTTCAAGCTTATCTAGCATGATAGGACTACCATTAAGAACCGCCGGGTAGTCCATGACTTCGGCCAGCCCCAATACATGCGGGTGGTCGAGGTAGGCGCGCATTTCTTCCACTGTGAAGTCGCTGCCGTTGATATCCAGTCCGGCAACGGCCGGTACACAGGAGCTCACCTGAACGAACATGTTCTGTCGCATCATCTCGCTGCAGCGAAGGAACCACTCGATCCCCGGTTTTCCCATTACGTTAACGAGTTCATGGGGATCGCAGACGATACTGGTTGTGCCGAGCGGCAAGGTGGTGCGCTCAAACTCGAATGGCGTCATGGTAGAGGTTTCGACATGCATGTGGCCGTCGATAAATCCCGGTACGGCAATTTGACCCTTGCAGTCGACGGTTCGTGTAGCCGTTAGCTCCTCAGCCTCAGGACCGATAGCGGCAATATAGCCCTGATCGATCACAATGGGGCCGGGAGATAACTCACCGTTGACGAGATCAAGTACCGAGATATTGGTCAGCTTGAGATCGGCGGTTTGCTCTTTCCGTAAGACGGCCAGCAGGTGAACAAGCTGTTCCCGGTCAAGTTGCTGGGTATGTTTGTGTTGGAGGTTTGACATCCTTTTATTCCTGATTAATGACCGTCGACAAAGACAAATTTGATGATGAATAGCAGGGCGACAATAGCGACGCCGGGATGGATTTCACGCCAGCGGTTGGTACCTGCTTTCATAACGCAGTAGGTGATAAAGCCGGTCGCGATCCCTTCTGTGATCGAAAAACTAAACGGCATCATGACGGTGGTGATAAAGGCCGGGGCGGCTTCGGTCATATCAGTCCAGTTAACTTTGGCCAGTCCGGAGGACATCAGGATCCCGACATAAATGAGTGCACCGGCCACGGCGTAGCCTGGTACCATTGCAGCCAGCGGGGAGAAGAAGATCACTACAATAAAGAGCAACCCGGCCACAATGGCGGTGAGCCCGGTGCGGCCGCCAACGGCAACCCCGGCGGAGCTTTCGATATAGGCTGTCACGGTGGAGGTGCCCATATAAGCGCCGGTGACAGAGGTGATGGAATCTGTCATCAAGGCTTGTTTCATGCGCGGGAAACGGCCACGTTCGTCGGTAATACCGCACTTTTCGGTGACGCCAATCATAGTGCCCGAGCTGTCGAACAGGCTGACCAGAGCGAAGGAGAAAATGACGCCAGCCAAGGCGATATCAAACGAGCCTGCTAGGTCGAGTTGGCCGAAAGTGCTCTCAATGCTTGGCGGCATAGAGATGATACCTGTGTATTCGACATCTCCCATCAGGGCGGCAATGGAGGTGACGACCACAATAGAGATCAGTACTGCGGCATGAATGTTACGTGAAGATAAGATCACAATGATAAAGAAACCGAGGGCACCCAGCACGCACTGCATTGAGCTCAGATCGCCGACAGTGATCATGGTAGCCGGGCTGGCAACGACAATACCGGCATTGCTCAGGCCGACGAGTGCTATCAGCAGGCCGATACCGCTGGGGATCCCTATGCGCAGGCAGGTGGGAATGTTGCTGAGGATCCAGGAGCGGATACCAAGTGCAGACATCAGGGTGAAGCAGACCGCGCCCCAGAAGATGGTTCCCATCCCGACCTGCCAGCTGATGCCCATGCCGACGACGACCGAGAAGGCGAAGAAGGCATTGAGCCCCATGGCGGGAGCCAGGGCAATGGGGAGGTTGGCAATCAGGCCCATGGCAATACAGCCAATGGCACTGATCATGCAGGTTACGACAAAGACCCCGCTGGGATCCATCCCTGCGGCAGACAGTATCTGCGGGTTAACAAACACAATGTACACCATGGTCATAAAGGTAGTGATACCTGCAATAACCTCGGTTGACGCCGTTGTGTTATGGGCGGCAAGTTTAAAATAACGCTCGAGGAAACCCTGCTGGGGCACGGGCTGAGATTGAGTCAGCGAGTCTTTGGGGAGATCGCTGATGGGGGCACTGTTTTCATTGCTCGGTGTAGTCATAAATGATTCCTTTTCCGTCTTCCATCCAGTAGATGAGCGCCTGTTGTAACCATCTTGTCCCGAGGTGTTGCTAATCGATTGTGCTGCCTTTCTTTTGTTCTGTAGGGAGTTCACAGCCCTAAGGGACTGATTCCAAGGCGCGGACGACTTATGATTTTTGGGTTGTATGTTTTTTGATCAGTTTTATTCTAAGGAAGCAAGTGGGGAGATGGGGTTGATGCAGGTCTCATTAGGCCGGGTAAATTATTCCGCAAAGGCTGGCTTTTGATGAATACGAAAATAGCAACATTGATGTGTGTCAAATTCTCTAGAAGAATTGGGTACTTAATACTGGAAGTTTGAACAGCCCCTTAGTTTTAGGATTGTTAGTTAAGGTCTAATTATAGTAGTGCCTGAAATTTGAGTGGAAACGTAACAACATGAATGCCTTAACCAAATCCCGTGGTCGTCCGAAGCAAGAAACCGAGCTGCCCAGTAGCCAGCAGGTTATTCTTGATGTAGCCAGGCGTTTGTTTATGAAGCATTCTTATAACAAGGTCACTACCCGGAGAATCGCAGAGGAAGCTGGGGTCGATGTCGCCTTAATCAGCTATTATTTTGAGAATAAGGCCGGACTGTACAAAGCGGTGTTTGACGATATTTACGCCCCGTTTTTTGAAAAACTGGACCAGCTCAAGAAAGCCTCTTCAAACCGAAATACGATTGAAGAGCTGTTTATGACAATCTTTTATCTGGATATCGAGTATCCGGAGCTGCTGGGTATCATCTATAAAACGCTGGTGCTTAATGAAGGACCGCGCCGGAGCTATATTGATGAATCTATCCTGTCCTATACCGATGCTTTTCATATCAAGATATTTACGACTTTGCAGGAAAAAGGCTTTATTGATCCCAGCCTGGATGTCTCCTTGTTAAAAGACAGCTTCAATGCGCTGGTGATGATGCCTTTTTTCTTCTATCCGCTAAAAAGGGAAGGCCAATCGGAAGAAGAGACCATTGGGTATTTGGAAAGTCTGTACCGGCAAAATATCCGGTTGTTTCTTTATGGTTGCGCCGTGGATTAAGGACTACCAGTAAGGAAGGCGTATGACAACCTTAAGCCTCGCCATTAAAAAATGGTTGTTTGACCGTAACAGCATCATTTTTCTTGCCGATGTGGCTTTGTTGGTGCTGATGCTAAATACCCTGCCATTTGAGCCTGATGTCGTACTTGGGCTCAGCTTATTAATCTTCATTGCTATTTTGTGGCTGACAGAAGCAATTCATATCAGCATTACAGCTCTGTTTGTGCCTCTTTTGGCTGTTGGGCTGGGGATTTTCGAGACCCCGCAAGCCCTTAGCAATTTCGCCAATCCGATCATCTTTCTTTTCCTTGGTGGCTTTGCGCTGGCAGCCGCCATGCATCGGCAAGAGCTGGACAAGGCGATTGCCGACAAGGTTCTGTTGCTGGCCAACGGACATATGGCCATTGCCGCCCTGATGTTATTCGGGGTTACGGCAGTGCTGTCGATGTGGATCAGCAACACGGCAACGACGGCCATGATGCTGCCTCTGGTGCTGGGAATACTGAACAAGGTGGATGCTAAGCGAGAGCATAATACCTATGTGTTTATTCTGCTCGGGATTGCCTACTGCGCGAGCATCGGCGGTATCGCGACGATTGTCGGCAGTCCGCCCAATGCGATTGCCGCTACTGAGGTCGGATTGAGCTTTACCGAGTGGATGGCGCTGGGTTTGCCAATCACATTGATGCTGTTGCCGATGGTGGTGGCACTGCTCTATCTGATGTTAAAGCCAAACCTGAAGTATACGTTTGAGATCACCCATGAGCCGGTCAAGTGGGATAATGCCAAGCTGACTACCCTGGTTATTTTCGCAATTACCGTTTCCTTGTGGATTTTCAGTAAGCCGCTTAATGCTTTTTTGGGTGGCTTCAGCAAGTTTGATAGTTTGGTTGCAATGTCGGCGATTGTGATGCTGGGAGTTGCCCGGGTTGTCGAATGGAAAGATATCGATAAAACCACCGATTGGGGCGTCTTGCTGCTGTTCGGCGGTGGGATCTGTTTGAGTAATATTCTCAAGGAGACCGGGACCAGTGTCTTTCTGGCTCACAGCTTGAGTGGGCTACTTGAACAGGCTGGGTTGTTCTTCGTCTTTCTTATTGTGGTTGCTTTCGTCGTATTCCTGACAGAGTTTGCCAGTAATACTGCAAGCGCAGCCCTGCTGGTGCCGATATTTGCCTCTATCGCAGAGGTATTGGGAATACCACCTGTCATTCTGGCAGCATTGATTGGTGTTGCGGCTTCCTGTGCCTTTATGTTGCCGGTGGCAACCCCGCCCAATGCGATCGTATTCGGCTCGGGTTACATAAAGCAGCGTGAGATGATGCGAGTGGGGGTGATTGTCAATATTGCCTGTATCATTGCCCTGGCTATTTTCGCCTGGCTGTTTTGGCAGTAGTTGGCGTCAATAGACAGTAAGCCAACTCATTGATAGTTGGCTTACTGAATGTTACTGCTTGTGTTTATGCCTCGCGAGCAATTTGCTGCTGTGCTCTCTTTTTAATGAGAACAGTGATTACGGCGATTAGCGCGATAATCCCGGCCAGGAACGGTAACAGCTGCATGATCTGACCGCTGCGAGTAAAGGTGATAACCAGCATGATGAGCCAGCCGCTTAGCATTGGGATAAGGGTTCGGCGAACAATGTCAAAAGGTGACAAGCCCGAGATACCCGCCACGGCGATGATCACCCCGGCAATCGGGGAAATCGTACGGCCAAAGCCTGCTGATAGCTGGATAGGGAGGATCATGTCAGCCACATTGGTGCCAATTTTCTCTGCTATCTGTGGCACCATAGGCGCAAAGGAGAAAAAGGCAGCATTGCCCGAACCCATCAGGGCCGAGATGGAAAAGGTCAGCACTGCCATAAAGAGCACGATCACACTGGCGGTAAAGCCGGCGCTGCTGGCCATGTGTAGCAGGGCGTCGATAGCACCGATGGATTTAAGTCCCATGGCGAAGGTTTGACCGGCGATGATCAGGGTAACGACAGTGGCGAACACTTTGCCCATATCATTGAAGATCCCCTGTAGCTTTTCGAAAACCGGCTTGGCTTGCTTATGGCGGGCGTATTCGCAAACAAGGCCGATAAAGATACTCAATAAAATGGCTGTGGCCATGCCCACCTTGATGGTACCCACGCCCATTTTGCTGAATGTCAGCATAAAGAACAGCGGCAGCATAGGTAGCAGCAAGTAGTAAAGTGGTGCATCAGCCTCAGTATCTTGTACTTCATCCTGAAGCGAAACTGATTGTTCGGCCTGATCTTCTTTACGGTCAAAATAACGCTGTACCAACGCATGGATGGCGGCAACAGCAACAATCAGAATACTGATCACCGGCAGCTGTTCATGGATGAAGAATTCGGTAATGTCTATTCCGGCAGTCTGTGCAGCAAGAATCGAGTTACCGGATCCCGGTCCGAATTCAATGGCACATGTGCTGGCGAGCACCGCGGCAACAGCGGCTTTACTGCAACCAAGGCGGATCAATACCGGGTAAA
Organism: Photobacterium kasasachensis; assembly: GCF_050336885.1. Classification (NCBI taxonomy): domain Bacteria; kingdom Pseudomonadati; phylum Pseudomonadota; class Gammaproteobacteria; order Vibrionales; family Vibrionaceae; genus Photobacterium; species Photobacterium kasasachensis. The sequence goes on along the minus strand of NZ_JAKJSH010000004.1, from coordinate 582,110 downwards.
GTGTTGCCATCAGCAGTAGCCCCAGTCCGGTTGCACTGGAGATAAACAGTGACAGTGCTTGTCCCAGGATGAAAGCCATGGCCAGCATCAGGTAAGGCGAGTTAAGTTTCATTAACGGTTTGGCGGCGACTTTAACCATCACTTGACTGGCACCGATGGCCGACATGAACATGGCAAAGCCACCGATCAGCATAATTTTGAGACCAAGCCCACCGGCGCGGTTGCTGAAGGTATTGCGGATGTATTCGAAGATATCAAAGCCGACCCAGCCAGTTGATTTTTCGACAAAGACCGCGTTGTTGGTAAAGATGGCGATGGCCATCATGGCAATACCGGTCAGAAACAGCACTGCCTGGGGGTTATAGTTTTTGAGGATCAGGCGACCGGCAAACACCAGCCCGATCAAGGCGATTAGTAAACTCATAATTAATCCTTTATTCGAAGTTACCGGTGACCAGAAGCTCGTTGTCCAGCTGTAATCTCTGCCCCTTGGCAATCACGCCATGCAGGCTGAAATCGTCGTTGAAGATACAGATATCGGCATCTTTGCCAGGCTGGATGCGTCCTTTGTTGATCCCGAGAGAATCGGCAACATTGGCGGTCATCATGGCGATTGCCAGCTCCAGGGCTATTCCTTGATCGATCAGTTTGGGTAGCAACAACAGGTTGCTGTCAACATTAGCTGCCGTCAGGCCTGTAAGTTCCCCGTGTGAGTTGAACTTAGGCAAACTACCGTTACCGTCGGAGCTGATGGTGATTAGATTGGCTGCAACCCCTGATTCGAGCGCCATTTTGGCTGCCTGCTCTGGTGGCGTAAATCGGCTGCCGCCGGAGGTGATGTCGATACACCCGCCACGCAGGCCAAAACCAATGGCTTCGTCAAACAGGGCTTCTGTCCGGGCGACATGGGTCGGGGAGAAGTGGTGGATAGGCAGCCCCATATCGAGTAACTCGTTGACTAGGCTAAATGGTTGAGGCAGACCGCCCATATGAACATGCAGTAACCCTCGCTTTCCTGAGAGCATGCTGGCGATACGGATGTCAGAGACGATCCGTGCCAGTTCTTCGAGGGTAGGGAACGAACAACGGTGATCGGCCAATGCGATTTTCACTCCGAGCACGGCAGGAATGAAAGCAAGATCATCGCGGATCGACCCGGTAATGGTTTTGGTCGGCACCTCATAAGATCCTGTGTGCATAAATGCGCTGATGCCTTCTTCCGTGAGGGCCGCGGCTTTGGCATAGAGATCTTTGGGTGAGCGGGAGATCCCGTCAGTACCTAGCACACCGACAACTGTGGTTGTTCCGGCCTGGATCAGTTTTTTCAGCGTAACTTGCGGCGTCCGGCTGGCAAACCCGGCTTCGCCACCGCCGCCGGTCAGGTGGATGTGTTGGTCTATCAGTCCTGGTGCTACGATTTTTCCCTGGCAGTCAATTATCGTGACATCATTTAAACCGCTAAGATTCAGCTCAGGCTCAATGGTGAGGATTTTTCCTTGTCCAATTAAGATATCGGCTTTGCCAATATGGTGCGGGCTATAGAGATCGGTATTTTTCAGTAGGGTAAACATGATTTCCTCTTGGTATTTTATTGGATAATCGTTACTGGTAATACGCATTGAAAAGGTGTCGAAATACGTCGTAAAACAGCATTGCCTAACATTGCGTCAATCAACGAAAATGAGCATACCCCTACTTTTCCTATGAGTATTTTGATTTCCATTGCTGATTTTGAATGATAGTATTCGCTCAGATCATAGATAGGGATGTTTGAGGGTATTTTCATGGAATTCAAGTGGTTAGATGACTTTATGAGCCTGATGGAATTGGGTAACTTTTCTGCCGCGGCAAAAGCAAGGCATGTTACCCAGTCAGCATTTAGCCGCCGGATCCAGGCATTGGAATTGTGGGTTGGAGTACCGTTATTCGACCGCACCTCATATCCAATAACGCTAACCGAGCAGGGTGAAAAGTTTGTTCCCTATGTCGAAAATCTGCTCGAAATGGTTAAAGTTACCAAGGAAGATTTCTCCCGCGAATCCCTTAAAACAGACAATACGGTGCGTATCGTTTGTCTGCATTCCTTCGCCGTGAACTTGATGCCGCGATTGTTTCGCCAGGCCGGTTCGTTATTAGAAGGGCTCAATCTCGCGCTCAATCCCTCGGTGCAGGGAATTGATAACCACTTTCAGGCGCTGCTAGATAATTCAAACGATATTTTATTTGCCTATAACACCAAGGGAATGCGCCCTTCCTTTTTGCTTGAAGACAAGGTTGAACGGTGCCTGGTGTTTAAGGAAAAGATCATTCCGGTGATCTCTCCTGAGCTGCTGGAAAATCATCCCAAAGAGAGTCGCTACCCTTATCTGGCTTATTCCGAGCATACTTTCTTGTTTAACGTCGTCGCACCCCTAACCGAAAGCGTAGGGCTGCCGCTTGAGCCTGTTTTTGAAACGACTTTGAGCGAGTCGCTGATTAAAATGGCTGTCAGTGGTATGGGGATCGCGTGGGCGCCGTTACATGCGATTGAGGAAGAGTTGGAGCAAGGCCTGTTGGTCCAAGCCTTTGCGGAAAGACCTGAGTTGGCTATTTCACTGGATATTGTCTGCTACCGCTCAAAAGGGGCGAATCGCCCTGCAGTAGAGCAGTTCTGGCAAGGGATCAACGAGGTTGTCGCTCAGCAAGAATGAAACACTATTGTTGACTGATTAAGTACTGTAAGTTGCTGAATATAAAAAGGCCGCCCAAAAGCGACCTTTTAATTCGTCCTATGAATATTGACACTGATCTTGCTATCCCCCAAGCCCGTATTTGAAGAAGTCTATCTTCAATTAACTTAACTATTGTTTGTTAGTGTTTAGCTGCTTTGTTCCAAAGCTTTTAAGCGTAGCTTGGTTGCGTGCTGGGTGGATACTGGCTCGTCGCGATCACGTTGCACAAATGGTTCAGCATTGCGCGATGGTGACGACAAGGCTTGTATACGTAATTCAGTCGCATGTCGTGTTGAGGTCGGTTCGTCTCGATCGATATATTTCAGCGGAGCGACCTGTGAGTGAATAGCCGGTGCATTGTCTAAAGCTTGCAGACGTAGCTCTTTGGCCGAGCGGTCAGTAATGCGATCATGATCATTGCCAGGTGCTGCAATAGCTGTTGAGGCAGAAGCTAATAGCAATGTAGATAGAGCGATAGTTTTAATAGTCATGATGTTTCCCCTTTGTCTTCTAAACTAAACTGTTTCGTTTCATTTGTTGTTAAGATTAGCTCACAAAAATAATATGTCAACACTTTTAATACGAAACGGTTTAGTTTATTTTTAGGTATAGAGTTACCGGGAGACTGAACATGAGCAAGAAAGACGAGAAGATACAGAAGATACTTGAAGTAACAGCTGATCTCTGTATTCGAAATGGCTACCAGGGTACGAGCGTTGATGAACTTACGGCAAAAACAGGTTTCTCGAAAGCGACGATTTACCGCTATTTCAAGTCAAAAGAGTGCTTGATCGCTGCAACTCTTGAACATTACTCGAAGATGCATACGAAGGCTTTAATAGAGCTTATCAATGATAAGGAATTATCGTTGAGAGAAAAAATCGATGTGAGGTTTGAAAAACTTCGCCAGCTGGTGACAGAGAACCAGTTCTATGGGTGTTATTTCCAGCTTGCCTATAGTGAATTTTGTAACAAGGATGAAGATATAACGTCGATATGTACTCAATACAGTCATGATCGGGTTGAGTTGATAGTAGAAATGCTCGCTCGACATGATGTTGATGATGCTCAACAGAAAGCAACGAAAGCTGAACTCATTTTCAGTGGGTTGATAGCGACACTACCTATAAGCAAAGACACTCAGCTTATTGATATTGCGAAAGAAATGTATCTAAAAGAAATCTTTTGAGTCAATTAACAGGTTTGCAAGCAGGAGCTCAGAGGGTATGCCCTCATTTCTGCTTGCACCTGTGTTTGAAATAACCTTGAGCGAATAGCAAAACAAATCGATTAATCAGCCCTTCACTTTAATCTATTTAATAATCGAGCATATTCACCTATTGCCACGTTGTCGGCCTCGATACCGACAGGAAGCTCACCATCAAGGTCGCACCACAGGAGTTGCTCGGCCTCCTGGCTCTGGATGTTACCTGTCCACTCGTCCACAACATAATAATGAATGAGCTGTAGCTCTTCGGTTGGATGGTACAAAGTACATAGGAAGGTGTAACTGGCCGGAGTGATGTCCAATTCTTCTTTCATCTCCCGCAACAGCGCCTGTTCTCTGGTTTCGTTATTTTCAATATGGCCCCCGGGAATGGTGATTAGCCCCGGATCTGTGGCCTTGTTCATTGCCCGCTTTTCCAGCAATACCTTATTGCTGTCAACCAGTAAGAATGAAACACATTCATTGACGTCCATTGTGAAGAGTCCTTTTGGTGTATATGGCGTGACGTAGTATTGCAGCTTGTATTGTTGATTTACAATGAGTTATAGAGGTTTGTCAGTATTTAATCGCTTCTTCTGACATTGTTACTGTGGTGGCAGGTGCTGAGTCTGCTCCACATTTCTTTTAACCCATCAGATGATAAAGCTGCGCAAAATCCGTGTTACATCAATGATTGAACTGGGCTGCTCTTCTAAACTGGCGGAAACCATTCCACTTGTTTAGAGCATGAGCCAGACCGACATTCATCAAAAAATAGCCAGTTTTACCTCTATAGAACAGGCGCTTGAGTATTTCGAAATCGACTTTGATAGTCGTTTTATCAATGAGTACCGTACACAGTTGGTGAAGCGTTTTAACGGATACCTGTTGATTTCAAAACCGGACGATTGGTTTTCGGCCCGCCGCGCACTCAAAAATGCCTATTGCAAGGTACAGCGAAGTCGCCTGGACCCACATACCCGATCCGCCTGTCGAGGCTGTACCTCGTGTCAGCGTCGATAATCGTCGCTAAATTCTCATAACGCTAGCCACGAATCAGGAACACCGAGATATCGGCATGATCCGAAATGTAGTTTCCGTGGTTGGCAAAAATATAATCGCTGACATTGGGGATATGGGTTGCCATGAGAATGAGATCTGCGCCAATTTCATCGATGGCATCAAGGAGCTTCTTGTTGAGGTCGGCAGTAGGGTCGACGCTGAAGATCGGGTGGCTCTCGGCATCAATGTCGTGGAGATCAGATTGCTCCTGAGTGAAAAGTTCGAGCTTAGCTTTGTATTCTTCGGGGTTACGAGATATCTCCGTCGGAGCGGCCAATGAAACACCGACAAAGACAACCTTGGCGCTATAGATTTTTGCCAGTTTGGTGACCACATCCAGTGATTTAGTGAGCTGTTCTTCATGCCTTAAGTCTACAGGCACCATAATCTTGCTAAACATAACCAACCTCTCTGGCCGTTACTGGATCAACAATGGCGAGCTTACTGCAAAGTGTAATGTATACGATGGAATGCGCGAGTTTTCATCAAATTTGCCAAGACTGGCATGAAAGGAAGTAAGCGAGTTGACGGGTTTTTATTCTATTTATCTGCTGAATTAGTGTTAAAACACTAATAATGATAGCTGAGTCAAACTTGCCCCATAAGTTTCTACACGCTAGACATTGTAAGTGTGAGAATACGCAACTTCAGGCTATGTGTTACGTGGCTGATTTATAAGTTGTATAGGCAACAAGCAGAGTAAAACAATGATAAAAAGAACAACGTTAGCTGTAGCTATTTCATCACTGTTATTAGGTGGATGTGGTGGGAGTTCCTCTCCGACGCCAGTAGCAAAACCACTACCAGTGATCCCTGTGGCTCCAGCTGAAGAGGGACAGTTAGTTGGTACGGCTGCAACAGGTGCGCCTATAAAGGGCAAGCTGACTTTGCGCGCAGCTGATGGGGCAAGCACAGAGTATACCGTTCAGGAGCAGGGTGCGTTTGCATTTGATTCTGTAGCGGATCTTAAAACACCGGCTTTGTTAAAAATGGTCGGTGGCTCAGGAGGGCAAGCCCATGAGTTGTATTCGGTTGTAGTTAAGGAGCAGTTGGCTGCCGGTGTGGTAAATGTTACTCCCCTCACTCAGCTACTGATTTCTCATGCGACTGGAGCGGCGGCATCGAAAGTCTTTGATGCTCCGGAAAATTATTCCGATAGCCTTACCAAAGAAAAACTTGCTTTGGCCCAGACAGAGTTAAAGCAGGTACTGGCAAAGCTATTTGTAGCCGCTGGGGTGGAAGTTGACTTTGATTTGCTTAGCAGTAAGTTTCAGGCTAACTACACCAAAGCTGATGCCGTATTGGACTTGCTTGATATTCAATTTTCAGACGATCAACTTCAGGCCACAGTGACTTATCGGGCAAAACCTGAGTACTCAGTGACTTTGGTGTATGGCCAAAAATGGACTGACAGCTTGTTGCCAGATAGCGTGACTGTTGAAGAAGCTGCGGAGTCATTAGGTTTTCTCGTTACGGCTGACTCGATTCTTGAATCAATGATACTTGAGCAAGACCAGCAAGATTATATGGCTTATGTGCACCCGGACGCGTCTTGGTTTGGTGAATCAGATACCGGGCTTTGGGAATATAAAGAGCGCACTATGGGCAACGAGATCGACACGGGGATGGATCGGTATCGTGATCTTTCCCTAGTGAGCGTCGATAGTACAAACCAACGTTTCGAGATCAGCTTTACCCAGCGACTTGAAGATTCACAGTTTGCCAGCGGTAGCCGAATGCATGCGTGGTTCGAAAAAGATTCGGACGGTAAGTTTAAGTTTCTTGGTGAAGAAACCCAGTTGCCAATCCATGCCTCACTTTTCTTGAAGCTGGAGTCATATGATAAGGCAGATAAAGAGTTCGCAGATAATGTATGGCGGATGGAAATCGATGCATTTCCGAGTCAAGCAGCATGTGACATGTTTACAGCCTCGCCAAACGGCTGGGAGTGGGGCAACCCGGACTTCTCATCGAAGCTAGAGAATATAAACAAACATATTAACTTGGACTATGTGACGATCAGCGGCCCGGGTTTTGACAAGCCATTCAAGCTGGACAAAGTCTTCAAGATGGAAAATAAAGCTGAAGGTGCGCTTGCCAGTTGTCATTTGGCATCAAGTGAATATCAGTTTAGCCCGGTGTTAACTGGTTACACCTTTGATTATGATCCAATGTCTGAGGCAAAAGCACCTATCCCGGATAATTCGGAATATACCATTTCCTATTACCGTAATAGCGAATCTACACCGTTCTTTGAGAGAAAAATCAATGCCGGTAAAGGTATCAGCCCGATGAGTGAAATGATGCCGTTTATGGCTCGTAAGACTGAATTATCCCTTGATGCCGGAGAGTTTAAGTATGCTTGGCGTCGTGATTCGGACTTGGTCACTGATGCTGATCTGTGGATTTATGCCCGTGTTAACCATGTAGGGGCAGGGTTTAGGGCGTCAATTGAAGATGGTAAGACGGAAGTGTCTCGTTCCAAGCTTCCTGATGTGGGTGATGTTTACCATTCTTCCTATGATCCTTACGGACGAGTGATTACACGTGGTTATCTCTACCCATATGAAAAGTAAGATCGTCTGAATATAGAACGACATAAAAAAATGCCAGTCATCAAGACTGGCATTTTTAGTTGCGGAGACCACAACCTGAACTGTTGTTGCCGGAAGTGCCGATTAGGTGATCCCAGACATGGCAAGGGCTATGGCGATTGCGACGGCAAAGAGGGGGATAGCGATCGTGCACATTGCGATATCTTTGTATGACTGGCGGTGTGAGAGGCCTGTTACCGCCAGCAAGGTGATCACCGCCCCGCTGTGGGGTAATGTGTCGAGCCCGCCTGCTGCCATAATGGCAATACGGTGAAAGGCTTCGAGGCTGATCCCGTGCTCTAATGCCATGGTCTTAAACGACTCCCCGAGTGCTTCCAGTGCCAGAGCTGTTCCGCCTGAAGAAGAGCCGACTACGCCGGCCAGTAAGGTGGTGGAGATAGCTACCTTGATAATCGGCGAGATATCCATTGAGACAATGCCTGCCTGCAAAACAGAAAATGCAGCCAGTGCCTTGATAACGCCGCCATAACCGACTTCTGAAGCGGTATTCATAATTGGTAGTAAGGAACCTAGTGCACCTTTTTCCAGTTGTTTTTTTGGGCTGGAGATATAGGCCCGAAACAAAATAAAGCTAGCTACGATAGCAACAGCCAGTGAAATCACTACCGGCCATATTCCGTTGATCTGGCTTTTCCCTAATGCTTTCATGGCTGGAAGGTAGTTGGCGGCAAATTCGATGAAATACCAATTGGTGAGCGCGAAGTTAAGGATAAAGATGAGCAAAATAGGGACAATGGCTAATACAAAGCCCGGTAGTTTGGTATTGTCGTTATATTGGATCTCTTTATCGGCGTCGTGAACCCCATAACCTTCACCGGCTGCATTAAGTTTTTGAGCTCGTCGAGTGAGCCATAATAAGCCTAGTGTCATCATGATCACAGAGCTGATAATGCCAAGGAGCGGGGCCGCATAAATTGTTGTCCCGAAGTAGGGGATTGGCATCGTATTGATATATTGCGGTGAGCCGGGTAAGGCTGTCATTGTGAAAGTAAAGGCACCGAGAGCAATCGAGGCAGGCAGCAAGCGCTTGGGCACGTCTGCTTTTTTGTAGATAGAAACGCCAATGGGGTAAATCGCGAAGACGACAACAAACAGGGATACTCCGCCGTATACCAACAGAGCCGTCGCGCAGACTACGGCCAGTATTGCCCTGTCATTACCAAATTTGGCTGAGATGAAGTTGGCAATAGCGGTTGAAGCCCCGGATACGCCCATTACATGACCGAAAATTGCACCCACCAGAAACACCGGAAAATATAGCGCGATAAAACCAGCCATCGCTTTCATGAATATTTCTGTATAGGCCACAATGGCCGGAAAATCACCGGAAAAAATGGTGGCGAGCATTGCCGTTAGCGGGGCGAGAACTATTACAGACACACCGCGATAGGCTAATACCATCAGTATTATCAATGATGCAAAGATACCCAAAATACTTAATGTCATTATTTCCCTCGACATGTTCGCGGCAAGAAAAGAAGTCCTTTTCTTGATAGATTGCTTGTTAATCTAATGTGTTCAAAACGTTATGCTAAGCGATAGTAAGGGGATATTTTACCTTCATTTTCGCATTTCAATTATGAGGATTTGGGATAAACAGGTGTCCTTTCTGCTGGGTATTTAAATTTAGGGAATGCATAGAAGTGTTTATCGTAAATTTCGAAAAACTATATTGCTTAGAAAGCGATAATTAAAATGAATTGTTCGGTGAATATTATTGAGATGACGAAAGATAACTAGTGATTAATTTCTTTTTAGTGATGTGTATATTTCTTTAGTTTTCATTTTATGCGATCAGAAGTATGAGTTTTGATAACTCTTTGTCGAAATTTAAAATTAATCCGTATATAAAATAGTCTATCCTGTTTGCGCAATAATCACGGTGCCTCTATGTTAGATAAAATTGTCTACTTTCTCTATGTTGTTCGCACCGGCTCGTTCAGTGTAGCTGCTCGCCAATATGGTATTTCGGCATCAGCTGGCAGTCGCTGGATTATAGAGCTGGAAGACAATATGGGGGTCAGTCTGCTTAAACGCTCTACCCGCAAGGTTGTGCCTACTCAGGCGGGACTGCGTCTATTTGAGCGCTTTGATAACGTAAATAGTGAAATTGAAGATATCTTTACAGAAATCCAAAACCTGGGAAATGATGATCGCGGGGTGATACGTATTGCGAGTACGCCGCTGTTTGCGAAGAATTTTCTTAGTCGAATTGTCGGAGAATATCTGCTTGATCATCCTCATGTTACCTTTCGGGTTATCGAAACCGCATTCGATATGGATCATATTGACGAAATTGACTTTGCCATTCGTGCCATTGCTGTTTATCAGGGGTTTCAGGAAAAAGATAGCCTGTTGGTCAAGCGTTCTTTGCTGCGCTATCCGCTCACAGCGTGTTGCGCGCCCAGTTATATAGATATGTTTTCTAAGCCTGAAGTGCCAGAAGACTTGAAAAGACATAATTGTCTGTATGCCTCGACGCTGGTTGGGGGCAATAAGTGGGTCTTTGAGCGAGACGGCGAATTTACTACTGTTGATATTGCTCAGACGGTCGAAGTTGAAGATAGTCAGTTTTTAAAAACGGTTGCCTTAACGGGGGGCGGTATTGCCTATCTTCCAGTTACCTTGATCAAGGAAGAGCTTGAGGATGGAAGGTTGGTGCCAGTTCTTGATGATTATATTAATAGTGATTTTGAGTTCAGTTTGTATTTTCGCCCGCGCAAGCAGATGCCTGTTCGTTGCGCTAATTTTAAAGATTATCTGATTAAGCGCGTGCGAGAAATTAGCGAAGAGCAGATGTAATCTCTCCATTGTGTAAATTGCATCACTATTATTCTGGCAAGCCAGAAAGGCTTGTTATTTAGTTCATAAGTGACGCATTAATTAGCCCGATATTGCAATTATCTTTCCGCGTATTGCCTATTTTTTCATTAATTTTGAGCCCATACACTCTATCCATCATATCAATATCGTCTTGCAAAGAGGCGATATTGCTTCCTTGATTCTGGTTCTGAAGGAAAATGCGATGAAGGCAAAAGTGTTATCGGCCCAGCAAGCGGCATCTTTGATCAATGATGGAGATAAAGTGATTTTAGGTGGGTTTATTGGTGCGGTAGTGCCCGAAGCCATTGAGAAGGCGGTTGGGGAGCGCTTTCTGTCTAGTGGACACCCCAGCCGCCTGGAGTTGTATTTTACTGCCGGACAAGGGGATGGCATTGACCGGGCGGTCAATCATTTGTCACATCCCGGGATGGTTAGCATGGCGTGCGGCGGGCATTGGGGCTTGATCCCCCGGCTGCAGAAACTGGCAAACGAGAATCTAATCGCCGGCTATAACTTCCCACAGGGTGTGATTGCCCAACTGCTTCGTGACTCGGCTGCCGGTAAGCCGGGAACGTTATCCCATGTCGGGTTGGGAACCTATATTGATCCTCGCGGAGGCGGCGGCAAGATCAATGAAGTGACAGGCGATGATCGGGTATCGTTGATTGATATTGATGGACAGGATTACCTTTTTTATAAGCGCATTGATGCTAATGTCGCGCTGCTCAGAGGGACCACGGCAGACGAGAACGGCAATATCACCATGGAAGATGAGTGTCTGTTTCTGGAAAATCTGGCTGCGGCCCAGTTGGTTACCAACATGGGGGGAACGGTGATTGTCCAGGTTAAGAAACTCGTCAAAGTTGGAGAGCTGGATCCGCAGCAGGTACGTATCCCTGGTATTTTTGTGAATGCCGTTGTCGTTGCCGATGACGATAGTCACATGCAGACATTTGCCGAGCCGATGAACCCGGCCTATTGCGGTCGTGGTGAAGCCGTAAGTCGGGTGTCCCGGCCTCGTCCGCTTGATGCCAAGAAAATCATTGCCCGCCGGGCTGCGATGGAGCTGAGTCAGGGGGCCATCCTTAATTACGGCATCGGTGTACCGGAAGTGATTGCTGCCGTGACTGATGAGGAGGGGATCACCGATCAAATGATTGCAACGGTAGAGCCCGGGGCGATCGGTGGCACGCCTGCTGGCGGATTAAGCTTCGGGGCGGCAGCTTTCCCGGAGGCTGTGATCACTCAGGATCAGATGTTCGATTTTTATGATGGTGGTGGGATCGACCAGGCGTTTCTGGGGCTGGCCGAGTGTGATCAGAACGGAGACCTCAATGTTTCCCGGTTCGGGCCGAAAATTGCGGGTTGCGGAGGATTTATCAATATTACCCAGAACGCCAAGCAGGTGTTTTTCTGCGGGACTTTTACTGCCGGAAAGTTGAATGTCAAAACAGGAAATGGCCGGTTGCAGATAGTGCAAGAAGGACATATTCATAAATTTATTCGACAGGTGCAGCAGGTTACGTTTGCCGCTGATGTGGCCCGGAAGAATAGAAAAGAAGTGGTGTATATTACCGAGCGAGCTGTTTTCAGACTGGTCGAACAGGGCCTTGAGCTTGTCGAGATTGCTCCCGGAGTCGACTTGGAACGGGATATTCTGGCGCAGATGGCGTTTAGCCCGGTTATCAGCCCTGAGTTGAGGTTGATGGATGAGCGTATCTTTTGCGAGCCACCGATGGGGCTCAGTATTGAAACATTGCGTTTTAATGCGATAAAAGCAGGCTTTGCGGCCTAGTTAAAATTTGAGCAGGTGACATAACGAGTGACCTTGTGGCAAGGTGTAACCACAGTAATGCCCCTGAAAACCGAACTTAGTATAGTTAGGAGTAACCCATGATTATTGAACCTGTTGTGAAAGGGGTCGTTGCACGCTCTGCGCACCCGTATGGTTGTCAACAGGCGATTCGAAACCAGATCGATTATGTCAGAGCGGCAGAGCCGATTGTTGGCGGTCCCAAGAAAGTGCTGGTTCTCGGAGCCTCATCCGGGTTTGGGTTGGCTTCGCGTATCGCATTGGCGTTCGGCGGCTCGAATGCTGACACCATCGGAGTCTCGTTTGAACGTGGGCCAAGCGAGAAGGGGGTCGGAACGGCTGGCTGGTATAACAATATCTTCTTTCGGGAAGAGGCAGAGAAACAAGACCTTATTGGTAAGAACTTTGTCGGCGATGCCTTTTCGGTGTCGATGAGGCAGCAGGTTATTGACTATATCAAGGCGGAATTTGGCGGCAAGCTTGATTTGGTTGTCTATAGCCTGGCAACGGGAGTGAGACCCGATCCCGAGACGGGCGAAATGTGGCGCTCGTCGATTAAGACTATCGGTGAATCGGTTACCGGCCCGACGATTAATATCGAAACCGATACCATGGAGCCTATGACCATAGATACCGCCACAGAAGAAGAAATTGAAGCCACGAAAAAGGTCATGGGCGGTGAGGACTGGGAAAGCTGGATAGATATCCTGTCGGAAGCCGATGTACTGGCCGACGGCTGTAAAACCGTCGCCTATTCCTATATTGGGCCTGAAGCAATTTACCCGATCTACCATAAAGGGACGCTGGGCAGGGCGAAAATCCACCTTCATGACACCAGTGATTTGCTCAATGACAAACTGGCCCGGATTGGCGGAGAGGCCTATGTTTCGGTTTGCAAGGCATTGGTGACCAAGGCCAGCGTCTTCATCCCGGCGTTTTCACCCTATATCCTCGCACTGTTCAAGGTTATGCAGGATAAGGGGGTGCATGAGGGCTGTATTGAACAAATGCAGCGCCTGTTTTCACAGCGACTCTATGGGCCACAACAACATGTTCCTGTTGATGAGCAGCGTTTGATCCGTATTGATGATTGGGAACTGGACGACGATGTACAGCGTCAGGTAAGCCAGCTAATGGCACAGATCACCCCGGAGAACTTTACGGCGGTGGGTGACTACCAAAGATACAAAACGGATTTTATGCAGTTGAATGGTTTCTGGCTTGATGGCGTTGATTATCAGGAAAGAGTTAATCTGGAGGCGCTAAAAGCGTTGACGCCATAATTTCAAAAAAGCATGTTATGACTGCCCTGCCTTTGTGCAGGGCTTTTTGTGTTGGGTCGAAATATAATATAAAAAACAACCATATAATTTACATGCTGTATAAGATCGCACAATTCATTATTGCGGATTAGGGATAATCCGGCTTTATAAATTCGGTAGTATAAGTCCTGAAAAGCATAAGGAGCACGCTATGCGCCAAGTTAGCCCGAAACTACAACCGTGGCTTGATAACTTTAACCAGCAGGTAGCCGTTTTAATCGAGAATGGATTCAAACCGACAGCAACGAATGCCCGAGAGGGGTTAGCGAACTTAACCCGCGCCCTGATCACCGACATTCCGGATGTTGCCTGGATACAAGATGATTTGGTATTGAGTGAGCAATATGCTGTCCCTGTACGAATCTATCATCCTGCTCCCGAACAGGCGTTGCCGGTACTGGTTTATTATCATGGCGGCGGCCATATGGGGGGGAGTGTTACGGTATATGATCCGATTTGTCGTAAGTTAGCCAATGCTACCCGGCATATTGTTGTTTCGGTTGATTACCGTTTGGCTCCCGAGTGCCCTTATCCGGCCGGCGTCAACGATGCCTATGGTGTCGTTAAACATCTTTGGGCAACGCTGGATGAGCGTGCACTTAACTACCGACGTGATTTATCGATTGCCGGTGACTCTGCAGGTGGTGCCCTGGTCGCGACGATTAGCGGGCAGGCACAGTATGATGATGATGTCGTGATCCGCAAACAGGTGATGATTTATCCCAGTCTGGACTACACCATGGATTCAGGCCCGATGGAGCAAAATGCAACGGAGTATTTACTGCAAAAAGGCAAAATCGCCTGGTACTTCGATAACTACTTTCAGCATGGCGAAGACCGGCGGGAGATCTCCCCGCTATACGGACGCTTTACGTTGAAACTGCCAGAGACCTTATTGTTTACGGCTGAGTTTTGTCCGTTACGTGATGAAGGAATAAGTTACTGCGAGAAAGTCAGTGCAGAAGGGGTGAAGGTAGAGCATGTTCACTTTTACGACATGATTCATACATTTTTGAATATGGAAGATCTGGTCAAAGAAGAGTGTGAGCAGGTGTATCAGCAGATAGCCAGATTCTTGAACGAGTAACTGTATCTCCTAAACCTGTTGGGATCGAAAAGCCTCCATTTTTGATTAGCTACGGCTAACAAGAATGGAGGCTTTTTCCATTTTAAGAATACCACCGCCTGATTAGAGTACGTGGAGGCTGTAAGACTTTTTCGCAGCGCGATACAGCGAACAACAAGGTATTCATGAAGTGACTCGAAAATCAGCCAATCAGTTTTAATAACTTTCTGATTAGTTAATAGTTTTCGCAAATGATAGAGGGTGAATTTGATAAAAACCAAGTGGTCGGGTGACCTTTGCAAATGCCCGCACCTTGTAATGTTATTTATTTTTTACGTTTGTTCCCTTTATTGACGTGAATAAGGAGTGTTTATGAAAAGGACACTATGCGGGCTGCTGGCCTGTAGTCTCTGGGCTGTCCCTGCTGCTGCCGAACAACCTGTGGTAGCGGGTTACTTTGCTGACTGGCAGTATGATAACGAAGCCAATCCCTACACGGTGGATGATATTCCTGCTGATAAGCTAACCCATGTGATTTATGCTTTTCTGAGTATGTGCGGTCCGCATGAAGGGGCGAGCGAAAAAGTACAGAAACAGGTTGCCGAGGCTTGCCAGGGGCAGGCTCCCTTTACTGCAGTCGTGGTTGATCAGAAGGCGGCTTTGGAGATTGATTTTGGCGAGGTGAGCACAGGCGTACCCTATAAAGGACATTTTGCCCAGCTCACTGAATTGAAAAAACAGCACCCGGGTTTGAAAATTCTCCCGTCGTTCGGTGGCTGGACAATGTCAGAAGCCTTTCATGCGATGGCGAAAGATACCGCCCACATTGATCACTTCGCCAAAACAGCGGTGGAGCTGATTGCTAAGTATGATTTCTTTGATGGCATTGATCTTGACTGGGAGTATCCGGGCGGTGGTGGCCTGACAACCTCGCCATGGAATCCCGATACCAAGCTGAGTGCCGAGGAGCAGGCGGCTGAGCGCGAGGCCTTCTCTTATCTGGTTAAAACTCTGCGCATAGAGCTGAACAAACTGGCGGCCAAAACTGATCGTTATTATGAGTTGTCGTCCGCCATTGGTGTCGGCAACAAGGCTGCCCAGATCGACTGGAAATCAGCCGCTCCCTATATGGATAATATGTTTGCGATGACCTACGATTTCCTTGGTGGCTGGGGGGCGCAAACCGGTCACCTGACCAACCTGCATGCAACCAAGCGTAGCTGGTGGGGACAGGGTGCCGATGTTTTTATCGAGCAGATGATTGAGCTTGGTGTACCGGCCGAGAAGCTGGTGCTAGGCGCCGCATTTTATGGGCGGGGCTGGGAAGGAACGCAAGACTTTGACGGCAAGCTGCCGACCAGCAACCTGGTGTCTGAGAAAGGGGCATCCTTTGGGACCGATATCGAGGAACCGGGCTACTTTATGTACTGGGATCTGAAGCGTAACTACACCGCCGAGCAAGGCTATCAGTACGGCTATGATGAAGCTTCCGAAGCGCCTTTCCTATGGAACCCTCAGAAGCAGGTCTATATTTCGTTTGAGGATAAGCGCTCGGTGAAAGCCAAAACACAATGGGCGAAGGAAAAAGGGCTGGCTGGCGTATTTACCTGGGAATTGTCAGGTGATGTTGATGGTGAAATGACTGAAGTGATGTATCAGACTCTCAACGACTAACAACCATTATACGCTGCGTATTAGCAGCATGACCAAACACCAAGGTTCAGATATGGCATTACAAAGTCTTTTCGCCTTGGTGTTTTCTCGATACTTCTTTATTTCGCTTTTGTAATTGTCTGTTATTTCGCAAATACCTTGGCCATGGTCGCCTGGGCGTTCTCGACCACAGATTTGACGGACGGACGTAGCATGGCACGTTCGAGATAAGCTGCAACTTCTGGGTATTGCTCGGCAAACGGGTACACTTTTGTTGCCAGCGCCAATGCCGGTATTGCCGAACAGTCTGCCATGGTGAAGATATCCCCGGCCAGCCATTTTCTGTCTGCAAGCTCTTTGTTCATCTTGCCCAGCAGAATACCCAATGTGTGCTTGGTTTTATCCAGGTCGCTTTGGTTTTGCTCAGATTCGGGCTTCAAGCTGGCAAAGAACAGGCTGCCAACTTGGTTGATCAGGTAGAGATCATTGATTCGATCCAGGAAACGCACTTTGCGGGATGCATCGACACCATCCGGGATTAGCGTGGTGCCCTGCTTGGGATAGTGTCCCTCAAGGTATTCAATAATGATTGTTGACTCGGGGATCATATAGTCGTCAATCATTAGCAGCGGCACTTTGCCAATCGGGTAAATTTCACGAAAAGCTGAACGCTCCTCTTCATCCATCAGGTTTACGATGCTGTGCTCAACGTCAACCTGCTTTTCCTGAAAAGCAATGAGTACCTTCATTGAGTACAGTGACATTGGGTTGAAATACAGTTTCATGGCGCTTTCCTTGTAATGAGCTTGATTGATTAGCGTGCGTTGTGCTGTCAGGGACTGGTGCCTTAATTAAGTAACCGATCGGTTACTTATCTTAGGTTGGTGCCAGATGTTGTGCAAGATGTTTTTCACCGATTGGTGTAAAATGAGCCAAAAGACAGTTGAGACCAAATATGGCCAGAAGTAAAAACTATCAACGAGAACACGTGATTGATGCTGCAATGCAAGTGTTTTGGCAACATGGCTACGCGGCAACATCAATTGCCCAGCTGTGCGAGGCCAGCGGACTCAATAAGCGTAGTCTATATAACGAGTTTGGTAGCAAGGCTGAGCTGTTTGAAGAGGCGCTGATCCGCTATCGCTCGCTGATGAACGAGCCGGCTAAGCTGCTCATGGTTACTCCGCTCGGGGCTCAGAATGTGATTCATTTCTTTGAGTTTATTGCCCAAAGTACCGCTGAACGTTTTGAAGGCTGCCTGTTAACACTGGCATTGAACGAAACGAACCAGTTAGAAGCACAACATCGTGATAATTTGCAGAGGCACTTTAGTCAGCTGGAAGAAGGCTTGCTCGCTAATTTGGCCGTAGATCTGCCTTCGGCCAAGGCCAAAATCATGTCACAGTATCTTCTTAACAGTTTGTTAGGCTTAACGAGCTGGATCCGGCTGAAGCCAAGCCGGGACGAATACGAAAATGTGATTAATACCTCGTTAGAACCGTTGCGTGCTGCTTTGGAGCAGCAAGCCGGTAGCACATCATCCCAGTAAATTGTTTCTTTTACCGCCAAAGGCTGGTAGTGTCGCAGCCCTTAAAACGGCGTCTTGTACGCTAACTGTTTACTGCTGCCAGACGTTCCAGCATCACATAGGATATTTCCCTTGAGCCAGACTGCCTTTTCTACCCTGAATCTGAAACCAGATTTACTTTCAAACCTGTCTTCGCTTGGCTATGAAGCGATGACGCCAATTCAGGCGCAGAGTCTGCCGCATATTCTTGCGGGCAAGGATGTGATCGCGCAGGGAAAAACTGGCTCGGGTAAAACGGCAGCGTTTGGCTTGGGGCTGCTTGACCATTTGAATGTGAAGCGCTTTCGTGTTCAGTCACTGGTGCTGTGTCCGACGCGCGAGCTGGCCGATCAGGTAGCCAAAGAGATCCGTAAACTGGCTCGTGCGATCCATAATATCAAGGTGCTGACCCTGTGCGGCGGTATGCCGTTTGGCCCGCAAATTGGCTCGCTGGAGCATGGTGCGCACATTATTGTTGGTACACCTGGCCGAGTAGAAGAGCATGTACGCAAAGGTTTTCTGAACCTTGACGACCTGAATATGCTGATCCTCGATGAAGCCGATCGTATGCTGGAGATGGGTTTCCAGGATGCCTTGGATGCGATTATCGATGCTGCCCCGGAGCGTCGCCAGACTTTGCTGTTCAGCGCAACGTATCCGAAGCAGATCGAGTCCATTGCCAAGCGCATTATGTATAAGCCGGTAATGGCGAAAGTGGAATCTACCCACGATAGCAGCAGTATCCAGCAGCATTTTTACAAGGTAGACAGCAACGAGGACAGAATGACAGGCCTTCGTCTGCTACTGTCGCAGCATCGACCTGAATCAGCAGTGGTGTTCTGTAATACCAAACGTGAAGCGCAGGAAGTAGCAGACGATCTGGAGCATTATGGTTTCAGTGCTATTGCCCTGCACGGTGATCTCGAGCAGCGCGAACGTGACCAGACTCTGGTTCGTTTTGCCAACAAGAGTGCCTCTGTGCTGGTGGCCACTGACGTGGCGGCCCGTGGCCTGGATATCGATGCGCTGGATGCCGTGATCAACTACCATGTCGCCCGTGATACCGAAGTGCACGTGCACCGTATTGGTCGTACGGGTCGTGCCGGCAGCAAGGGGATTGCCTGCTCGTTCTTCAGCGACAAAGAGCATTACAAGATTGCCTTGCTGGAAGACTATCTGGACAAGACGATTGAAGGCGAGGAGTTGCCTCCGCTGCACCTGCTTGATCAGCCGACTCACCGTCCGGCCATGGTCACCCTGCAAATTGGTGGTGGCAAGAAGCAGAAAGTCCGCCCGGGCGATATTCTTGGTGCACTGACTGGCGATAATGGCATTGCCGGTAACCAGGTTGGCAAAATCAACGTATTTGATATGTGTGCTTATGTTGCAGTGAACCGCGAAGTGGCCCGCGCTGCATTGAAAAAACTGGAAAACGGCAAAATGAAAGGCCGTTCGTTCCGGGTGCGCCAGATCCGCGCCTAACGCTAAGAATCAGAGCTAGAACCACACATTGAAAAGCCCGCCTTGGCTATCCTGGGTGGGCTTTTTTTTCGGACAAATTTAACGTTGCTTTCTGGCTTTGCCGTCACGATATCCGTGAGTCAGATAGTGTTGCGTTGTTTGAACATCAACGCATTTTGATATTGGTCGAGAAAGTTATTAATTTCTGATGAGTCCCTGATGAAGTAGCACGCCAAAGTGGTTTTATTTTTGCTGCGGCTGAGGCAGGATAAGTGGATATACTCAAGTTACCTTACGAGGCAGGGTTTAGAGGTAGCTTGGGTATAACTAAAAAAACTACAGCCATGTAAGGTAGAGGGTAAAGATTTGGAAAGAGATGTATATCTTGTTGACTCGTTTACTTTCAACGGAAAGGGCGGAAATCCGGCGGGTGTAGTATTCGACACGGAAGGGTTGACCGAGTTACAGATGCAACGAATAGCGGCGCAGGTTGGTTATTCAGAAACAGCATTTGTTTTGCCAGATTCTGAGTGTGACTTTCATGTGCGCTTTTTTACTCCGACCTCGGAAGTTGACTATTGTGGTCATGCAACGCTGGCCACGTTTTCGGAACTGTTTGGTCAAGGCAAGATTGAGGCTGGGCAGTATAGCCAGCGGACTAAAGCCGGCATACTGACTGTTGTGGTCTCTGCTGATGGTCATATCGAGATGGAACAGCAATTACCGGTATTTGGCGGTGAACTGGATGTGCTCGAGGTCGCTGAGGCACTGGGTATTCCGGCGGAAGTGATCACCAATACAGGGCTGCCGGTTGAAGTTATTTCCACTGGGCTTGCTGATGCGATTATTCCGGTAATGCCGGGCACGTTGGATGACATTGTTCCTGATAACGAAGCGCTGGCTGATTATTGCCGTGAAAGGCAACTGGTGGGTGTTCATTTATTCGAGTTAAGTTCATGGTCTGAATTTACTGCCCGGTGTCGGAACTTTGCTCCGTTGTTCGGGATCCCCGAAGAGTCTGCGACAGGCAGTGCCAGTGGCGCATTGGCTTGTTATCTTGCCCAGCACCGTCCGTTCCTGGGGTATCAGTATGAGTTCGAGCAAGGTCGCAAGATGAAGCGCACCTCGTTAATATCGGCATCGATCCAGCAAAAAGGCGGCACTATTCAGGCCGTTAAAGTCGGCGGGTTTGCCAAGCACAAAGGGACTCAGCGTGTGAGCCTTGCCAGTGGACTAACACTCAGAAAGATGGAAGAGAATGACCGCCGCCTTTTGTGTGAGCTGGCGGTTTCCGAGCATCAGTCTGATTTTGTTCTGCCGGTTGCGGATACGCTGGAAAACAAGACGTTAAATGAAGACTTCCATGTTATTTGTCTTGGCGATAACGAGGCTGAGAGCACTATCCTCGGTTTCTTTATTCTTGATCACTCTTTTGCAAACCACCCTGAGTTCAGCCAATTTGGTGAGTTGGGCTTGCGGGCTTACTTTATTGATGCCCGTTATCAGGGTAAAGGCTTTGGGCGTCAGTCGTGCCAACTAATGGGTGACTATGTGGCGACTCACTATCCTTCGGTTTCAAGTTTAGTTCTTACTGTAAATCAACGCAATACGCCAGCTCGGGCACTTTATCTTTCGTGCGGTTTTCTGGATTCTGAATCACTGTATTTGGGCGGACCGGCAGGGCCTCAGCATATTATGTATCTTCCTCTGGCTGCCTGAGCAATCAGGTAAGCTTTACACTGTAAACTGGCGGTTTATTACTCTCTTAAGCCGTCAGCTAAACTACCGTTACAAGTCCATCCTTTTTTCGATAGTGCCTTATATTTTTCCGGTTGGGCGTTATGTGTTCTTGTTTATATCAATCTTGATGCTGACAAATTACGTGTCGAGGTTTCGTCTGCTCTCACTTCTATTATTCCAATCTTTATATTTTTAATAGCGTGATCGGCTGAACAATAAACAAAAGGTCAGAGATATACACTGCGCTGGTGGTATTTATTAACATAATTAGCATAAAAGAGATAAATATCACTCTAATAATGAATATCTATTCATCTTGAGATTTATTCCCACATGGAGATGTACGATGAAAAAAATGTCTGTGACTCTGTTATCCGCTGCTGTTTTATCTGCGCTCAGTTTGAGTGCCAACGCGTGTACTGGCCTTATCGTGGGCAAGGGGGCATCGGCTGATGGCAGCATCATGATTGCCCGTAACGAAGATTTTGGTATCAACAACTGGAATAAATATTTAGCTTATCGTCCGGCGCAGGACAATGAAGCCGGTGATTGGACGTTGGGAAATGGCCTGGTTGTGCCTATGCCGGCGAAATTCTATGGTTACTCTGCCATTCCTGACTGGGATGCCAATACAGTTGATGGTGACGGGAAGTTTTATGAAGAACGCGGGATAAACGAATATAACGTTGCTATTTCCGCAACGACCAGTGCTGAGGTGAATGACAAGGCGCAAGCGGCCGATCCTCTGGTTGAAGACGGCGTGATTGAAGCCATTATTCCGACGCTCATTCTTCCTCAGGTGAAAACCGCTAAGGAGGGAGTCGAGCTGCTAGGTAAATACATTGAGCAGTATGGTGCCGGTGAAGGCAACAGCCTGTATATCGCTGATGTCGACGAGGCGTGGTTGGTTGAAATTGGTTCAGGACACCATTGGATTGCGGTCAAAGTACCGGATGACAGCTACGCTATGATTGCCAATGGGCTGCGCGTCCATGGCGTTGATCTTGGGAGCGAGGATGTGCTCCATTCTGCCGGTCTTGTTGAGTTCGTCAAAGAGCATCAATTGCTGGAGCAGCCTGATACAGCATCATTTAACTTCGCCAAAGCCTTTGGGGTAATCGGGGATGTGTACAACATCGACCGTGAGTGGCTGGGACAAAATATGCTGTCGGCATCAAACGAGCAGCCAACCCGCCAGGATCAGTATCCGCTGTTTATGACGCCGGATCAGAAGATTTCTGTTCAGGATGTGGCAAATGTACTGGGTGCTACCTATAAAGGCACCCAACTAGAGGCGAATGGCGAGCGTCCGATGCGCGTCGAGCGTCAGCTGGAATCGCATATTATCCAGTTACGCCAGGATATGCCGAAGGAGCTACAAGGCTTGATTTGGCAGAGTTTTGGGGTATTACCTGAGTCGGTACTTGTTCCGCTGTACTCCAGCCTGCAGGACTATCCGACACCGTATCAGACAGGAAGTGATACCTACTCGGATCAGTCGGCTTACTGGCAGTTCCGTAGCCTGACAGCGTTAGCCTCTGCGGCACCGGATAAGTACCTGCCGATGCTTAAAGCTACCTGGGATAAGGAAGAAACCAAGCTGTACCAGCAGGTGAGCAGTTTGGATATGACGCTGAAATCTTTGTACCAATCAGATAAGCAAGCAGCACTGAACATGGCGTCTGACTATTCTTACGGTCAGTTGCAGCGTACCTTGACGATGGCGACAGAAATTCGCTACAAGATGATGACAGATCTGACCAAGAGTACCGAGAAGAAATACTCTGAAGAAGAATTCAAAAAGATCATGAGTTTGTAATAAAGATCTGGCTATTACAAGGCCCTCAGTGAGGTATTCACTGAGGGCTTTTTTCTGTCTTTTTTTTACTGTGGCGGAGTGAGTTTTGTGCACGCAAAGGAATGGTTGATCAAAAGCTGTGCGGTTGATTAATGGAAGGGTTTACACAACCATAAAGCTACCGTATTATTCACCGCACTTACGGAGAGATGGCTGAGTGGTTGAAAGCACCGGTCTTGAAAACCGGCATACGTTTGTAGCGTATCTAGGGTTCAAATCCCTATCTCTCCGCCACATTTAGAAAAGCCAGCTTAATTGCTGGCTTTTTTGCATCTGCTGCTTGGCAAAGAAAAGATAGGGTGAAGAACCCTAGACAGGGTTCAGCCGAGCGAAGCGAGACAACGTTGCTAGCCGAAGGCGTGTTAAAGCAACGGCCCGAAGGGCGAAGTAAATCCCTATCTCTCCGCCACATTCAAAAAAACCGCTGAACTATCAGCGGTTTTTTTTCGTCTAAATTTTGTGATTCGAGATAGGGTGAAGCAAATCCTATCTCTCCGCCAATGATTTAAGCCTGATGCGAAAGCGTCAGGCTTTTTTCATATTTTACGCTCCAGAAAGTGCTTTGTCTTTTATCGCAGAACTAGGCGCCCCGCCGAAAGACTTAGTTCGCTCTTTTCTAATAACCTGTAATCCCGTGTAATATATTTATCAGTAATCTTGATAAAGAATGAAGGCTCATTTGTTCACGCACTAGCAACTGAATAAGGGAATCAAGATGAGTCACGATCATAGTCATCAAGGGTGCGCTCAATGCGCCTGTCATAATCCGTTATGGACAACGTTCTCAAAGAAACTTTCAGGGTTGAGTCCTGCACTCAGCAATGATGAAAATAATGTTCAATCACCAGAGGCTCTGCAGCCGACGACGACTGTTATGTACTCTGGTGGCATTATTCGACCGGTGATCAACGGCGGTGCTGAAACGGTGGAGGCTATTGGCTTCCATGACGGTAAGGTTGCAGTGGTTGGCAGTGAAGTTGAAGTGAGCGCGAAAATGCAAAACCTTGGGCTGGCACCGGACAATCACATTGTACTCGAGGGAAAACAAACCTTGTTGCCCGGTTTGATTGAGCCCCATGTTCATATTGTCCCGACTGCATTAACCATGGGGTGGCTTGATTTGGGGCCATATATTGGTCAGGATCTAATTCCGAACTATGACTGTAACTACCTGAAAGATAAGCTGAGTAACAAAGGCGCGGAGCTTGATAATAAAGATAAGCTTGAATTAGACAAGGCGCTGAAAGAAAAGGACTGGATTTTAGGTGTTGGTGTGGATCCTGCCCTGATGCCTTTTCGGAAGGACGATAGTGGTGACAAGCAGCTCGTTGAGCTCAATATTCAGATGCTTGACCAAACGGTACCGGACCGAGCGGTGTATTTAATCTCGGCCTCGATGCATACCGCCTATATCAACACGGTTGCACTGGATTTGATCGTCGATACCCTGCCAATAGAAGAGCAAGGTGCATTCCGAGACAAAGTTGAAAATCAAGGGGCTTTGCAGGAACTAGAACAAATGACATACGGGTTTGAGGCAATTCCGCAACAGCAAAAAGATCAGATTAACCTGGAACTGAACCAGCATATTGAGTCCATTTTTGACACTGCGAATAAGCGTGGGGTAACCACGATGTTTGAAGCCGGGATGCGATTTGAGTCTGTTGGTGAGAACGGAAAGGTTCAATCCAAGATGATTTCAACGCTTGAAGACTTCAGGGAAACACACCCTCATAATGTCCGGGTTGGCTATGCACTGTTATGTGCAACGCAGCACGATGCTGACGCTCTTTGTGGTTACAAACCGCTTACAGAAAAAGACATGGGCAATTTGTTCCAAAGTGCGGTCAAGTTAGTGTCCGACGGTTCTAACCAAGGATTGACGGGTTATCAGTCAACGCCGTATTGTTGCGAGCCAGAGAATAATTGTGGCATTTTCAATTTTAGTTATCACTCATCAGATCCTATTGACCCGGATAAGCCAGATTACCAAAAGCTGGTGACCACTATCGTAGAAAAAGACTGGCCGGTGCTGATCCATGCTAATGGCGATAAAGCGGTTGATTATGCTCTCGATGTTTATGAGACGGCATTGAAGGGTAGCTCGGGACTTGATAAGCGCCATCGCATTGAACATTGCTCTATTTTGAGTCACGACAGCGCGGATAAAATGCAATCCCTGGGGATTTCACCCAGCTTCTTAATTGGTCATGTTGGTTACTGGGGCTATGCCTTCAACGAGGTAATTTTCAAAGAAAAAGCTCTGTTACTAGACCGATGCCGGACGATGTTGGATAAAGGGGCGAGAATTACGCTTCATAGTGATTTATCAGTGACGCCACTCGGTCCGCTACGGATGATGGAGCAGGCAGTAACCCGGGTAATGGAAAAAGCCCCTAAGCCGATTCCGTTGAATGAGTCTGAATGCATTTCCCGTGAGGAAGCATTAAGAGCGATCACTTTGGATGCAGCCTGGCAATGTCATGTTGACCAGTGGATCGGGAGTCTGGCGCAAGGGAAACTGGCTGATTATGTCATTCTGGAAGATGATCCTATTACTCTTGATGCAAGCAAAAAGATTAGGGATATAGGTGTTTTTCAAACTTGGGTCGGTGGAAAGCTTCGTTATGTGGGAAATTTCGAGCAAAAGCCAGCACATTGTTCAGAACGGAAATTAGAACAAGTTGAAGGTTACGCGAATGCAGATGTGATGCCGGCTTGATAATACAAACCCTGCAGCGTTCACTGATGGCGAGCTATCCGCTTTGTTCTTTGAGTCAGTATTTGAAAGTGCTATTGCAAGCAGTTAATCAGTAATACTGCTGAAGCACTCTGTCTTATTATAGAGCCCAGAATATTGGGCTTTATTCATTTCCGATGTTTCGTATAGATAGTGACTCAAAAAATCCCATGTATTCAAAGCGCTGCGTCGCATTTAAAGTCCAGCGTCAATTCAATACTATAGCGGTTGATACAATCCCCTTGCTATGATGTCTGCTTCTAAGCTATGGAAGCACTTTTATTATGCTAACTCCTTTTATTTCCCATATATCGCCTGTTGTCATTCCCGATTTTGTCGGTGTTGGTTATCAGTGTCGTTTTGATCCTACGTTGTTTACAGCACAATCGGCGCAACAACTGGGCGTAGAATTTCCGGAGAGTTTGCATAGAGCGGTGACGAAGCGTCAGGCCGAATTTATAGCTGGACGATATTTGGCAAAGCGTTGTTTGGCTGCCTTAGGGGGAAGGGAGACTCAGGTCGGCATTGGCCAACATCGGGCTCCGTTATGGCCGAAGGGAATGACGGGATCGATCAGCCATAGCAACAATCGTGCGGTTTGTATTGTTCAACCGCTTGAGATGGCAGAGCAAGGTATCGGTATTGATATTGAGCAGCGCATGTCAGACAGTACGGCTAACTCTGTCAAGAGTACGATTATTAATGATGCCGAATATAATCTCATCATGAACCATTATGTGAGTTTCGCCGAAGGGCTAACCGCTGTGTTCTCGGCAAAAGAGAGCTTGTTTAAGGCTTTGTACCCGCAGGTAAAGGCCTATTTTGATTTCCTGGATGCCGAAGTTGTTGCGATGGGGCGGGAAAACCTGACGCTAGTGCTAAGAAAGCGCTTAACGGCAAATTTATCGGCTAGCAGTGCTTTTACGGTGCACCTGCGGCAAGAAGAAGAGATGGTACAAGCGTTCACTCAAAGTTGATAATGATTCTTATTCATTGTTTTGGCGTGTAGGAGTCGTTACAATCGCGCTAAATATTAATTAGAACGCGATATTATGGATGATCATCGAACAACTCAATCACGTGTATTACGCTTAGCTCTGCTTATTAACATGTTGTCAATCGGCACTCTTATGATGGTGATGCCATTGGGGGCAGACTTTGTTAAATACCTTAATATGAAGCCCGAACATATTGGTTATATTGCGGGTGGAGCAACCTTTGCCTCGGCATTAATCGGTTTTTTCCTTGCCCCTTATTTAGACAGGTTCGATAGAAAGAAGGCATTATTGTTTTTCTTATTGACTCGCTCTGTGATCGTTATTGTTTGCGGCTTGTCGACTACGCAAAATGAGTTACTGCTTTGGTTTGTACTGGCAGGGTGTTTTGCCGGGCCAATAAGCGGGTTAACAATGGCATCAGTAATAGATATTACTGATATAAAAAGTCGGGGAAAAGCTATTGCGTTTGTTGCCAGTGGCTTTTCTCTGGCAGCGATTATTTTTGTGCCAGCCTCGTTAGAGCTATCGGCGCGGTTATCCTGGCAGGCGACTTTCTTTGTATTTGGCGGACTCGGCGTTGCTTTGGCGTTAGCATGCAATGTTTGGTTTCCGAGTATGGTTAGCCATCTTGATTCTGCCCAATCTCAGGCCTTGTCCCAGCCTCCGGGAGCCGGGCATATGCAGGATATGGTCACTAGTCCGGCCTTTATGATTGCTTTAGGTATGGTCGGGATAAGTATGTTCGGCCATTTTTTATTGGTGCCCAATCTTTCGATATTTTTCCAGTTCAATTTAGAGTTTCCCCGTGAGCAAATTAGTGTGCTCTATCTACTGGGTGGCGTGGCCAGTATTTTTGCGATGCGATTGTGCGGCCAGTTGCTAGATAGAGGCTGGATTGTTCAGACGATATGGGGAACCAGTTTGTTGGTCGCTATGGTGACCTTCGTTGGCTTCTTATGGCAGGGCGCTTGGCCCCTGTACGTTGTCTTTACCCTGTTTATGGCCTCCAGTTCAGCGCGGAGCGCGTCTGTCTCGGCCATCACCTCACGTGTGCCTAAGCCTCATCAGCGGGCGGCTTTCATGTCGTACCAAGGGACTTTGTCCAATGTTGCCGCTGGATTGGCGAGTGCCGTTTCCTCGGTATATCTCACATCGGGACCGGATGGACGTTTGGTTGGGATCGAGACTTTAGCGATGATCACAATCGGGTGCACGTTATTGGTGCCGTTGCTGGTTAGGGCGATAGTGGCTCAGTATACCCAACGAGAACAACTTTCAGCACACACCTCATAGTCTGATCCTAGAAAGATCATTATAACTTATTGTTTTTTAATATAACGATAACAGTCTGCTGCCTTCTTTAGCTTAACCTGGAATATGTGGCAGACTTTTTAACAATAAATGTGATCAATATCTCTCTTTGATTTATAAAACTGTTAATGCACCATTGACGATGATAATGGTAATAATTATCATTTGCGCCATTGTTCGTAATGGAGTATGTAAATGTACCAGTTTCAAGGAGATAGCCGTTTTGCGCTAACTCAACTTAGTCGCGCACTATTGGCTATCGGCCTTCTTTCTTCATCTGCTGTAATGGCAGAGACAGCAACAGATGAAGTTATGGTCGTCACCGCCAGTCAAACAAAACACCCCGAGCTGACAGCACCAGCGTCTGTGTCTTATATCACAGGTGAAGAGCTAGACAAGCTGGTTGTCAGCGATGTCGCTGAGGCAATCAGAAAGCTGCCTGGGATTAACATCAATCCGGGTACGACTTATGGCCGTAACGAAATTAAAATCCGTGGTCTGGACTCAGACTATACCTTGTTGCTGATCAATGGCCGCCGTATTAACTCGCGTGATGCACTGACTAGCGCCTACGGTAATGATTTTGATCTGTCGAGCATTCCTATGTCGGCGGTCGAGCGAATTGAAGTTATCCGTGGCCCAATGTCTTCGCTCTATGGTGCCGATGCGTTGGGCGGTGTGGTTAACGTGATCCTTCGCCAGCCTTCAGAAGAAACTCAAGGGTCTGTTGGTTATCAATATGACGGTCCGACTGAAGGAAGCGGTGGTGATACCCACAAGTTTAATGTTTACGCTAGTGGTTCCCTGATCCCTGAAACATTGCTAGGCAATATCATTATTGAGCAAAGCCAGCGTGATGCATGGCGTACAGACAAGAGTATCAACCGCGATACTGATGCACTGGAAGAGCGTGATGAGCTCAACATCTTCTCGACGCTGAAATGGCTGATTAATGACGAGCAGGATGTCGACCTTGAACTGCTCTACAGCCAGGATGATCGCGATGCGGATTGGAATAACTGGGGTACGGCAGTAACCAATGTTCAGAAGCTGGATCGTATCAATGCGGCTGTGATTCACAATGGTTACTGGTCAAACTTTGATTCACGCCTGCGTTATAGCTACGAGAACTCCGATCTTGAGGATGATTCGGAGCTAAACGGTAAGGTGGGTGATATCACTCAGACTAACCATATTATTGATGGCCAGCTGTCTGGTTATGTTGGTTCACACTTGCTAACCGGTGGTGCTGAATACAGTGTGACTGAGCTTGAGAATAACCTGACGCTGGAAAAAGGCTCGGTGGATTACAACCGTTCGGCTCTCTACATTCAGGATGAGTTCGATATCGGTGATGTGGCCATTACGCTAGGCGGCCGTTACGATGACCATGAAGTCTACGGTGGCGAGTTTAGTCCGCGTGCCTATGCGGTATATAGCCTGACAGACAACTGGGTTGTGAAAGGCGGTGTTGGTAAGGCATTCAAGGCACCGGGTCTGAACCAGTACAGTAAAGACTACGCTGTTCTGGCTTGCCGCGGTCGATGCAAGGTTGTTGGTAACCCGGATCTGAAAGCCGAGACGGCAATTAGCTATGAGCTGGCGACTAGCTACCAGACAGAAAGCTGGGGCAGCTCACTGACTCTGTTTAATAACGATATCGAAGACATGATCCAGGCTGAACGCTGGGATCGGGTTGCAACTGAACTGAGCTATTTCAATGTCGCCGAAGCTAAGGTCAGTGGTGCTGAAGTAGAAGCATGGCTTGATGTGACAGATACGATCAGCCTGTCGGGTAACTATATGTTTACCGATGCGAAAGACGAAACGACGGATAAAGATCTGACACTGACACCAACGCATACGGCGAATGTACAGCTTGATTGGCAGGCAATGGATGACTTGTCGACTTATGTCTCTTATCAGTATACGGGCACTCAGTACGTTCGTGATAATGAGAAGTCGGCCGCTTACGGCACGGTAGATCTTGGTGCGCAGTACGAGGCAATCAAGAACCTGAATCTTAAGTTGGGCGTGACCAACCTGACTGACGAAGAACGTGATGATGTAGCAACGAGCTACGATTACATCCTGAAGAGCCGTAGTGTTTACGCAGGTATTTCTTACGACTTTTAATTCAATGAAATAGAACCAAGAGCCAGCATTTGCTGGCTCTTACTTTGATTATTCTAATAACGATAAAAATATAAATATTTCTCAACTGGTTGTTATGTGATGTTTATTTCGGCATGAGCTGAAATGTGACTGACAAATATGTGAAGCTTATTCAAAAAATAAGCCTTCTATTCTTTTGCGTAAAAAGGGAGTTGTGTCATGCAACAAGCGCAAAGTGAGAAGTTAGTATCAGGCAGTACATCATTCTCACCTTTAAAAGATTTCTTTTTTTCCCAATATAACGGAGTTGTTGCGTCAGGAGTTAGCCAGAAAATAAGTCAGCCAGCATTGGATGGTACAAATGCTAATAGTGAATTTCAGGAGGAAATTCGTCAGGCCTTTGATAGAGAAAAGAAGAAAGGGGTAAATAACCCTATTATTATTGGATCTATTCCCTTTGATGTTTCTCAACCCTCTTGTCTGTATATTCCCGAATCGTTTAGTTTTATCAAAGAGAATAACAGCGAACTATTCAGTTTTGATGAGAATATCAATGCCGAGGGCATTAATGTTCTGTCCTTAAATAGTGAACCCAATGAGGATACGTTTAAGTCGGCGGTTACTAAAGCGGTTGATAAGTTTAATAACACCCGTTTGAAAAAAGCGGTGTTATCAAGGGTGCTGAATATTGAGCTCAGCAACAGTGTTTCGCCGAAAAATATCCTCCAACGCCTGGTCAAACAAAACCCTGGCGGTTTTCATTTTTCAATACCACAAACCGATGGTTCGGTACTACTGGGGGCCAGCCCCGAGTTGTTGATCCGTCAGCAGGGAAGAGAAATTATCTCTAATCCACTGGCAGGTTCTGCCAAGCGCCAGCCGACCGCTGAGTTGGAAAGGCAGGTTAGCGAAGCGCTGCTGGGTTCGGTGAAGGATCGCTTTGAGCATAAGTTGGTGATTGACGAGATCCAGCGTTTATTGGCACCACTCTGCTCTCATTTGGATGTGCCGGCTGGCCCGTCGTTGATCAATACCCCGGCCATGTGGCACCTTTCTACCCAGATCCATGGCACCTTGAATTCAGAACTGACAAACGTGCTGCAACTGGCCTGTCTGCTGCATCCAACGCCGGCAGTCTGTGGCTATCCGTTTGATTTGTCGAAACATGCCATCAGCGAGCTGGAACCGTATGAGCGGGGAATGTTTACCGGCATGGTGGGGTGGTGTGATTCATATGGCAACGGTGAATGGGCGGTTACCATTCGTTGCGGCAAGGTGCTTGGCAACACGGTAAAACTGTTTGCCGGTGCCGGGATTGTCGATGCGTCCTGTCCACAATCTGAGTGGGCTGAAACGGAAGCCAAGCTAGGCACCATGCTCAATGCCTTTGGCCTGGGTTCCGAGGAGGTCGCATGAGCGTTGCGTTTACTCCCTGGCCCGAAGAGCTTGCAGCACGGTATATAGAAAAAGGCTACTGGAAAGGGCTACCACTCACTGATGTGATAACGCGTCACGGCAGAGAGTTAGCATCGGCATCACGCACTGCATTGATTTGCCAGCAACGCCAGTTTAGCTACGCCGAGCTGGATCGTCTGTCCGATATTCTGGCCTCTCGCCTTTACAGACAAGGTTTTCGAGCCGGTGAGACGGCAGTGGTGCAATTACCGAATATCGCCGAGTTCTACATTGTGTACTTCGCCTTGTTGAAAGTGGGCATCGTACCGGTGAATGCATTGTTTAACCATAAGCAACTTGAGCTGCGATCGTATGTCGAGCAGGTACAACCGGCATTGATGGTTGTCTCGGAGCGTCATCAGCTGTTTCAGAACGATCAGTTTGCCAGTACGTTAGCTGAGCAGGCATCAACAATTCGTCATTGGTTGGTGGACGGCGAGACAACCTTCGGTACCTCGTTGAGCGAGTGGTTGGAAGCCTTGCCCTCTGAGCAGACCGAGATTTCTTCATCAATACCCACTCCGACACCGGCTTCGGAAGTGGCTTTTTTCCAGCTATCCGGTGGTAGTACCGGTACACCGAAACTGATCCCGCGTACTCACAATGACTATTACTACAGTGTCCGTGCCAGTGCCGAGATCTGTCTGCTTAACAAAGATACTGTGTATCTCTGTGCGCTACCTGCTCCGCATAACTTTTCGCTGAGCTCTCCCGGGGCGTTAGGTGTGTTTTATGCAGGCGGCACTGTGGTGCTCGCGACCGACCCGAGTGCGATGACCTGCTTTCCGTTAATCAAGCAGCATCACGTCACTATGACGGCTTTGGTGCCGCCTGCCGTCACTCTGTGGTTGCAGGCGGCTGAGGATTTCGACTACCACCTTGATAGCCTGAAAGTGCTGCAGGTTGGCGGCGCGCGTCTTAGCGAGTCGCTGGCAAAACAAATCATGCCGGTTCTAGGTTGTCAGTTGCAGCAAGTGTTTGGCATGGCTGAAGGCCTGGTGAACTACACCCGTTTCGATGACGACAATTGGCATGTGTTCAATACTCAGGGACGCCCGATCAGCGAGGATGATGAAATCAAGGTTGTTGACGAGCAGGGCATCCAGGTGCCAGACGGCGAAGAAGGAGCCTTGTTAACCCGTGGCCCTTATACCTTCCGCGGCTACTTCAACAGTCCAAACCATAATGCGAGCGCTTTCGATACCGACGGGTTTTACCGCTCGGGCGATATCGTCAAACGCACTGCCACGGGTTATCTGATTGTGGTAGGGCGCGACAAGGATCAGATTAACCGAGGCGGTGAAAAGATAGCAGCGGAAGAGGTTGAAAATCAGTTGCTGGCACATGATGCCGTGACCAATGTGGCCTTGGTGGCCATGCCCGATATCGTGATGGGCGAAAAAAGCTGTGCTTTTGTGATAGCCGCTGATCCCAAGTTGAAAGCCATTACCCTCCGCAAGCACCTTCGCGCGCAAGGCGTTGCGGAGTACAAGTTGCCCGACCGCGTCGAGTTCGTTTCGGAACTGCCTATGACCCCTGTCGGGAAAGTCGACAAGAAACTACTACGTCAGACCATTCAGCAAACACTAACGATTAAAAAAGAAAAGGACGTTTAACCATGGCTATTCCATCTTTGCCTTCCTATTCCATGCCTTCAGCAGAGCAGTTTCCGGCCAACAAAGTGACCTGGGAATTCGAGCCGGATAAAGCGGCACTCCTGATTCATGATATGCAGGAATATTTTGTCAGCTTCTATGACAAAGACAGTAGCCTCATTCAATCCTTGCTAAATCAGATCGTCGCATTGAAACAGTTCTGCGAAGCGCAGGGGATCCCGGTGATTTATACCGCCCAACCCAAAGAGCAGAACATGGCTGATCGTGCGCTGCTAAACGATATGTGGGGGCCGGGTCTCAATCGTTCTCCTGAGTTGCAGAAAGTCGTGGCTGAGCTGACGCCCAAAGAGAATGACACCGTATTGGACAAATGGCGTTACTCCGCCTTTCAGCGCTCGCCGCTGGAACACATGCTTAAGGAGCTGGGAAAAGACCAGCTAGTTATTTGTGGTATCTACGGCCATATTGGCTGCCTGATGACGGCTGTGGATGCCTTTATGCGTGATATCAAGCCGTTTATGGTCGGGGATGCGATTGCCGATTTTTCGTTGGAAGAGCATGAAATGGCCCTGAAATATGTCGCGACGCGAAGCGGTAAAGTGGTCAGCACCGCAGAGATTCTGGCCGCTGGCGAAACGGCTCCAGCCCTGACCAAAGCTGGCTTGCTGGCACAATTGTTAGCGTTTATCGATGAAGAGGAAGAGGAGTTCGATCCGGACGAAAACCTGATCGACTATGGCCTGGATTCCGTGCATATCATGTCGCTGATCACCGAGTGGCGAAAGCATGGTGTTGAGCTGACCTTTGTTGACCTGGCGGATGAGCCGAGCCTCAACCGCTGGTGGGCGCTGATTGAAGCCAAGCTGGGGGCGTAAACATGACATCACAAGTAACTGGGACTCAAGCTGTAGAGACTCAAGTAGCAGGGATCCCGGCCAACGCCAAACCGCTCAATACTGCGCAGCATGGCTTATGGCTGGGGCATACGCTCAACGACAACAAAGCGCTGTTTAACACTGCCGAGTGTATTGCTTTCGAAGGCAAGGTCGATAGCAAACAGTTGACACTGGCCATTGAGCAGGCCGTCAAAGAAAGCGAGTGTCTGTATTGTCATTTCGTCAGTGACGACGAGCAGACACCGTACATGCAGCCAGCGCAGTGCGATGTATCAGTAACCATTGAAGAACTTGATGCCTCTGATTTTGGTGAGCGTGAAGCCGTGAAAGCATGGGCTAAGGTCGATATTGCCAAGCCGCTGGACTTAACTGATGGCCTGCCATGTCGGTTTACCCTCTTGCGAGGCGCAACGAACGACTACCTCTATAACTGTGTCCATCATATTGCCTTGGATGGCTTCGGTACGACCTTGATGTTCCAGCGCATTGCTGAAATTTATACCGCCCGTGTTGCCGGCCAGGTTGTGTCGGAGAATCCGTTCGGCTCGTTTGATGCAGTACTGGCGGAGGATGCCAAGCGGGTGGCATCAGGCGCATACGAGAAAGCCAAACAGTTTTGGCTCGATACCCTGGTGGATTACCCGCAACCTTCGTCGTATAGCGACAAAGTGGCCCCGATCACCGCTGATTTCCACCGTACCTCATCGAACGTCGAGGCCGGTGTGTGGCAGGCTCTGAATGAGTGCTGTGAAGCGAATAAGTTGACCTGGGTTGATGCCTTTTTGGCGGCATTGTGTGCCCACCTGAAGCAGCAGACCGGTGACAATGCGGTCATGCTGGGCATGATGGTGATGAACCGTCTTGGCTCCAAGTCTCTGACGGTGCCAAGTATGCAAATGAATATTGTGCCATTGGTGATGGCCTTTGAACCTGAAGACGACTTTATCACCAGTGCCAGAAAAATCGCGCAACACAAGAAAGCG
Organism: Photobacterium kasasachensis; assembly: GCF_050336885.1. Taxonomy (NCBI): domain Bacteria; kingdom Pseudomonadati; phylum Pseudomonadota; class Gammaproteobacteria; order Vibrionales; family Vibrionaceae; genus Photobacterium; species Photobacterium kasasachensis. The sequence continues at coordinate 547,098 of NZ_JAKJSH010000004.1, read as the reverse complement.
ATGCGCCGTTTTCAGCACTATCGTTATGAAGATCTTCGCCGTGACCTGCACCGTGTCGGTGGCGAGCAGCGTCTGTTTGGCACTCTGGTTAATATCATGCCGTTCGATCATCCGCTGCACTATGGCGATCTGGCCGCGCAAACCTTGAATCTCAGTGCCGGGCCGGTAGAAGACATTACCATAGAGCTTCACAGTAAGACGGAAGGCCTGCCGAATATCGATTTTGATGCGAACCCAACCGTTTACTCACCTGAACAGCTGACCTCTTTGCAGGACGGATTGCTGACTCTCTTGGCTCAGTGGGTTGCTGAACCGACACTGAAGGTGAATGATCTGCTTGATCGCCAGTACGCAAATGCCCGTAAGGCGGCATTGATTACGGGTGACTGGGCGGAAAGTGAAGCGATTACCCAAGCGCCCGGGCAAACAACTCAGCCGACGACACCAGTGGTTGAGCTAATCAATGATCAGGCCCTGATGCAGCCAAATACCGTGGCAATTGAGCAAAATACGCTGGCAGGCGTGCAGCAGGTGACGTACCAGCAGTTGATGGTGCAAGTCAAACAAGCTGCCTGTGTCTTGACCCAGCGTGGTGTGCTGCGCGGGGATCGTGTGGCGGTGGCCATGTCACGCTCGATTCAGCAGATTCTGACCCAATTGGCGGTGATGCAGTGCGGTGCGGTATATGTGCCTCTGGATCCCGAGCAGCCTTTAGAGCGTCAGCAAAGTATCGTGACCCAAGCGGATATCCGCACCTTAATCACGGAAGCTGAATTCCAGCACGCCTTGGCACCGCTGGCGATTCCGACCGTACTGCTGGCAGGCCATCTGCGCGGCGAAGGGCTGCATGAGGAACAGGTTGCTGGCGATGATGTGGCATATGTGATGTTCACATCGGGCTCGACCGGCGAACCGAAGGGCGTAGAAATCAGTCACGGGGCATTAAGCCATTTTGCCGCAGCGAGTGCAGCGACTTATGGCATTAATGTTGATGACCGCTTGCTGCAATTTGCACCGTTTAACTTTGATGCCAGCATCGAGGAAGTGTTTGCTACCTTGACTCAGGGGGCGACCCTGGTACTTCGAACTGATGCCATGCTTGAATCTATGCCTGCGTTTGTCGAAGCGATCGAGCTGGCCGGAATTACGGTACTGGATCTCCCGACAGCATTCTGGAATGAATGGGTGGTCAGCTTACAGGCTGGCGTAGCCACTATCCCGGGAACCCTTCAACGTGTGATTATCGGTGGCGAGGCCGTTTATCCGGAGCAACTGGCCCAGTGGCAGGCAGCAGTTGCCCAGGCGGTTCCGGCGCGTACTATCTCGTTGTTCAATACCTATGGGCCGACAGAAACCACGGTTGTTGCGACTTCAAGCGAGCTTAGCTCGCAATCAAGCGATACCAATGCTTTGCCAATAGGTTTGCCGTTGCCGGGGGTGAGCGTGCTGATCCTCGATCATGCCAACCAACCGTCGGAGACAGGTGAACTTGTTCTGCTGGGGCCGACACTGGCGCAAGGCTATATTGGCCTCTCGCACCCGGCATTTACCACTATGCTGATTGGCGAGACACCGTGCCGGGCCTACCGAACCGGTGATCGCGTTACCTTCCGCGACGGACAGATTGTCTATCTGGGCCGAATAGACAATGAATTCAAAATCAGTGGCTATCGCATTCAGCCTGCAGAGGTCGAGTCTCACCTGTTGGCACTTGATGCGGTGAAGGAAGCCTGTGTACAGGGTGTTGTTTACCCGAACGGGATCCGTCGACTGATTGCATTCATTGCCACTACCGACAGCAGCTTAGACGCCATCCACATCAAGCAACTGCTGAGCGAGCACTTACCACCGGCGATGATCCCAACCGATTACCGCTTCTTCGATATTTTACCGAAAACCGTCAGTAACAAAGTTGACCGTAAAGGGCTGCTAGCCAGTTATGACAACGACAATAACGAGGTGAGCCTGGCGACCGAAACAGAGCAGCGCGTGAGTGCTATCTGGCAACAGATACTGGGTGTCAGTGGTTTGCATTCTCAGGCGAACTTCTTTGAGCTTGGCGGGCAGTCGCTGCAAACCATCCAGATTGTGAACCGCCTGGCGGCTGAATTTGGTGTGACGGTGAAAGTGTCGGATGTCTTTGATAACCCTGTGTTGAGTACGTTCTGCCAGTATCTCGATGAGATGCAGGAACAGAGTGAAGATGAAGTCGAAATGGTGTGGTAATGAATCAGAATCCAGTAGCAAGCATGATGCAGTTTTATAACAAGTGTGTTTGGGTTACCGGTGCCGCACAAGGTATCGGGTTGCAGGTCGCGTTAAAGTTTGTCGATCTGGGCGCCACGGTGATTGGGCTCGATATCGCCTTTGACGATCAAGCCGACTACCCGTTCGAGACTATAACCCTGGATATCAGTGAACCGTTAGCAGTCAAGGCCGCGGCCGACACCCTCTTACAGCAGCATCCTACCGTGGATGTGCTGGTGAGTGTGGCCGGTATTTTACGCCTCGGGGCTACCGAGGAGTTGTCGGTCGACGACTGGCATGCGTGTATCAATGTGAATGCATCGGGCCCGTTTTACCTGCTTCAGCAGCTGATCCCGGTGTTCAAAAAGCAACAAGCCGGTTCGATAGTCACAGTCAGCTCCAATGCGGCCCATGTGCCGCGTCAGCAAATGACGGCGTATTGCGCATCCAAGGCGGCGTTAACCAGTCTGTCGCATTGTGTCGGACTGGAACTGGCTCCTTACGGGGTGCGGTGTAACGTGGTCTCACCGGGATCGACGGATACGCCAATGCAGCGGATGCTATGGCACACACCGGATGCCGAGCAGCGCACCATTGCAGGTTTTCCCGAGCAATACAAACTTGGTATCCCGCTAGGAAAAATTGCCCAGCCTGATGATATTGCCAATGTCGTGACCTTTCTTGCCTCAGACTTGGCTGGCCACGTCACCATGCAAGACATAGTGGTGGACGGCGGTGCCACCCTCAACGCTTAAGTAGGATCCATCATGACAGATATTATTACCTTACTCATGACGCTTGAGCGTAAAGGGGTACGACTTGCTCTCAATAGCCAGTCACAGCTGGTGTCTCAGGCTAATAAACAAGCCATGACCCCTGATGTGGTGGCGCAGATCAAAGCCAATAAAGACGATATTGTCCGTTGTCTGAAGGCGCAGCAGGCTTTTGACCAGCCGATCCCTGTGACCGGGCAAACATCGGGGCCGTTATCATATTCCCAAAGTGGGCTGTGGTTTATCGAGCAGTACGAAGAGAACTCGTATTTGTACAATATGCCGGTTCATTTTCGTGTTACCGGTCCGCTGGATTATGCGGCACTTGAATATGCTTTTGATGTATTGGCACAAAAACATGTCAGCTTGCGAACGCGATTTGCGATTAACGAGCATGGCAAAGGTGAGCAGCATATTGACCCCCATACGCCGTTCAAGGTGGAGCACAAAGATCTGTCTCATTTGCCGGAGAATGAGCGGGAAGACGTCTTGCTGCAGTGGATCATTGATGATGTCAATCGTCCGTTTGATCTGAATCAGGGGCAACTGACGCGTGTCGATGTGGTGAAGCTGGAGGAAGAGCTGCATATCCTGATGCTGACCCAGCACCATATTGTGTCTGATGGCTGGTCGGTAAAGAACATGTTCGCCGATTTCAAGCAGGCTTTCCTGTCTTACCAAAACCAGCAGCTAATGCCTGTTGTCCCCACCGAGCGAACCTATATCGATTATGCCAACTGGTTTAATTCACCGGCATTTCAGGATTATCACGCAGAGTTCAAGCCGTTCTGGGTTGAGCGCCTGGCTGGTATTCCAGAAGTACACAGCTTGCCGCTCGACAAACCGCGCCCTGCTGCCCACAACAATGACGGTGAGCTGGTGTTCTCGTCGATTGATAACGAGCTGTGGGCGAAATTCAAACGTCTGTGCCAGCAGTACAGTACGTCTAACTTTATCGGGCTGCACGCTGTCTTTTCATTGCTGATGGCACGCCTGAGTGACGAACAGGACATCGTGATTGGTACGCCGCTGGCTTACCGCGAGCGCCATGATATTGAAGACGTTGTGGGGTTCTTTGTTAATACCATCGTGCTGCGTACCCAGTTGGGTGAACAGCAGCGCTTTGTCGATTACCTGCAGTATTGCCGTGAGCAAGATTTGTCGGCTTTCGACCATCAGCTATATCGCTTTGAGTCCTTGAGCGAAGCCATAGGCACGGATCGCACTACGGCCATCAACCCTATCTTCCAAATCATGCTGATTTATCAGGCCAAGGTGGATTTCAATGACTTGATCCCGGGCTGCGGTGCCGTGGAAGAGCCGTCCCCAATCTTGCCGGCCAAAACGGATATCTCTCTCAAGGTCACCGAGCTGGTTGATGGCGTGCGGCTGGATTGGCTGTTCAGCAAAGGGATTTTCGAAAAGGCGACCATTGAACGCTATGCCGAGCATTTCCTGCATTTACTCACTGCCGTCGTGGAGCAGCCCGAGTGCAATGTGCAGCAGCTGCCAATGATTGCCGAGGATGAAGAAACTGCGGTTGCTTCACAACTGGCTCAGTTACCGGCCGCATATCAGGACAACTTGTTAACGCATCAGCTGTTTGAAAACGCTGTGGTAGCCCACCCTGACAAACTGGCGGTGGTCGCAGGGGAGCAGTCTCTGACGTATGCCGAGCTCGACGCTCGAGCGAACCAATTGGCCCATTGGCTGATTGAACGCGGTGTGCGACATGAAAGTCTGATCGGGATAGTTGCAGAGCGTGGCATCGCGTTTGCCGTATCTGCGCTGGCTGTCTGGAAAGCTGGAGGGGCGTATGTGCCCCTCGATCCGGCCTATCCTCTGAAGCGTCTGCAGCATGTGATTGACGATGCCAAGCTCTCTTTGATCCTTGCGCCTTCCGGTGAGTTTTCTGCCCAAATTCAACAGGGTGAGGGAGATCTGAACCTGACCGGTGCCGAGTTGGTGAACCTTGCCGACTCGACCTTGAGCGAGCGGCTGGCGCAGCTTTCAGATACCTCGCCGTTGATGCTGAATGGCACGCCGCATCAACTGGCGTATGTGATTTATACCTCAGGCTCGACTGGGATGCCGAAAGGGGTAATGGTCGAGCACGGATCCTTTGTCAATTTGGTACACGATCATAGCCAACGCCTGGCATTCGCCGCTGACAGCGTGATGTTCAACTGTATGTCACTGGCATTCGATGCCGGTAACATGACTGCCATGCTGCCGCTGGCATCGGGGATCACCCTGGCTTTCGGTGAGCCCAATGAGCAGGTGATTGTTCAGGCCGAGCAGTATCACTCGACTCATATGATCTGCTCTACCGCTTTGTTTGCAGCACTGCCGCCTCAAGCTGTTACGAGCTTGAAAATAGTGGCGTTCGGCGGCGAGGCGTGTCCGCCGCAGCTTGTTGAACGGTGGGCCGACAAAGTTGATTTGTTTAACATGTACGGGCCGACCGAATTTACGGTAACGGCGTTGGCCCAGCAACTGACGGCGGATCAGCCAGTAACCATAGGAACCAGCGTAGCCAATACACAGGCTTTGATCCTCGATGCACAAGGTAATCTGTGCCCTGATGGTGTGCCGGGTGAGTTGTGTCTGGCAGGTCTCGGCCTGGCCCGTGGTTACCTGAATCAGCCCGAGCTGACCGAGAAGGTGTTCATCCCATGGAAATGTCAGGGGCAGTCGGTACGACTTTATCACACGGGTGATAAGGCCCGGGTTAACCGAGACGGGCTGGTCGAATATATGGGGCGTATTGATGAACAGGTGAAACTCCGGGGTTACCGTATTGAGCTTGGGGAAATCGAAGCCCAACTAGCTGTCGTGGAGCCGGCCATTCATCAGGTCAAAGTCCGGGTAGCAGAACAGGGCAGCCGGAAAGTGCTGGTCGCCTACGCCACGTTGCGTGGCTGTTCGGCAGAAAATGGTAGCTCTGCAGAAAATATGGCATCGGAAGGCGTGGCATCTGCGGCCACGGCATCGATGATATTGCACCGCGCTTTAGCCGTCTTGCCAGAATACATGGTTCCTGCGCACTTATTCTTTGTTGATGACATGCCGCTAACGGCGAACGGTAAGCTGGATCCTCAGCGTTTGCCTTCGCTGGATGTGTCCGAAACAACATCAGTTTCACCACACAGTGAGCTGGAAGCTTCGGTGTTGGCGATTTGGCAGTCGACGCTGAATAACGAATGCGGCGTGGAAGATGACTTCTTCCGCTTGGGCGGCGATTCTATCTTGAGTATTCAGCTGACCACCAGGCTGCGAGATGCTGGCTATGCCTGTACGGTTAAGGATGTATTCGAAGCCAAAACCGTACGTCGCTTGTGCCGAACGCTCGTAGACAACAGCGAGACAGCACCAGCTATTGAAGCTGAGCAAGGGGTACTATCAGGCAGCTTCCCGCTGTTACCTATTCAGACCTGGTTTGCAAAGCAAGACTTTGCCAAACCGCAACACTGGAATCAGGCGGCTATCCTCAAGATCCCTGCCTTGAGCAAAGTGCAGCTAGTTAGTGCCATGGATCAGCTGTTTGAACATCATGACGCGCTGCGTCTGGCATTGCCACAGTGGGATGAGGATAGCCTGTTTGATGGTGTGGTTTCCCAGCAATATAACGACGGTGTTATTTTGCCGCCGCTTGTCGAGTTGGACGCCGCTTCTCTGGGCGATGACGGGCTGTTCCGGGCGTTCACTGAATTGCAGTCTGATTATGATCTGGCAAGTGGGCAAACCATGGCGTGGGCGCTGGTACGCAATCACCCTCAGGCCGCGGTTGCCCTGTTCCTTGCGTTTAACCACTGGGTGATTGATGCCGTGTCATGGCGCATTCTGACGGATGATTTTGCCAAGTTGTGCCGGGGTGAGGCGCTGGGACGTAAAACCACCAGTTACCGCCAGTGGGGAGAGGTGCTCGCGGAATATACCCGGCACAATCCGGCCCAGTTCGATTACTGGCTGGAGCAGGCGAAACACGGTGACAGTGCGTTGCTGCAAAAAGACAGGCACCCTGACGGGCAGGCCAGTGCAGCAATGTTGCAATTGCCTGAAACACTGACGCAGCGTTTGGTCTCTGGGGTGCATCATGCCTTTAATACCGAAGTGAATGACATACTGCTGGCCGCATTGGTGAAGAGCTTGTCTGATCTTGGCTGGGGCGATGCCCATACCATCATGCTGGAAGGGCATGGTCGCGAGGACATTTCGCCGCAACACGATGTCAGCAGGACGGTTGGCTGGTTTACCAGTACCTACCCGTTGTTGCTGGCGGTGCCAGCAGATGCTTCATTACAGGATGAGAGCAGTGCGCTGACGGCTTTGATTCAGCAGACCAAGGAACGACGCCGTTCAATACCCGGCAAGGGAATTGGTTTTGCCGCTTTCGGGCTGCATCACCCTGAAGGAGAGCAATTGGCGCTTTCCCCGATAGTATTCAACTATCTGGGGCTGCAGACACAAGCGAAAGGCGACTGGCGCCCGATTAGCATCGAGCCGGGCCAGGTGTTGTCGCCGCTCAACAAGCCGTCTGAAATCATCAGCCTGCACGGTGGCATCATTGATGGTGCGTTGACGCTTCGCCAAGTAGGTTGTCTGGCGCAGGCTCGAAGCGAACAGTTGATGGTGACTTTTGCTGCGAACATCGAAACGCTTATCGCGTTTTGTGAGCAAAGCTATGCCGAGCACGGGTGTCAGCCGACACCGGCCGATTATCCTTTGGTGAACCTGTCCCAAGAGGTGGTGGATCAGCTACACCAAACCTTCGATGTGGAAGCCATAGTGCCAGCGTCATCACTGCAGGCAAGCATGTTTGCGCATCAAAAGCGTTGTCCGCAGGATGATGCCTACCATTTGCAGACGCCGATTCATTACCCGCATGCGTTAAATGTCGATGCCTATCAGCAGGCCTGGCAGTTGGCCGCCGACCGCTTCCCTGCCTTACGGGTTGCATTGCAGAATCAGGGGGAACTGGTACAAGTTATCCGGCGTAAGATTGAGGTGGCTATTAAGGTCATCGATCTTACGGATTCGAACGCAAATGAGCATACCGATCCTCTTGCTGTGTTGGCCCGTTATCAGGCGGCCGATCTCGAGCGTCCGTTCGTGTTGGGTGAGACGACAGAGCCATTATTCAGGTTGCTATGTATAAAGGCCTCCGAGACAGATCACCATGTGCTGTTTAGCTGTCATCACGCCATCATTGATGGCTGGAGTGGTCCGCGGCTGTTTGGCGCTGTCCATGAAGCATATTTGGCCCTTCAGGGGGAAGCTGGCGAAGACTCAGCGCCGCAGAATGCAGCTCAGAATAGCCAACAGGAATCCCTACAGGAATTGTTGACGGCTGGACCGAAAGATAACGCCTATCTTGAGCATGCGGCGTATGCCGTGAACAACCAGGAGGCCGTTTCAGCATACTGGCATAAGAAGGACATTGCGAAGCAAGCCCGTAATGATCTGTCTGTGCTGTTTGATTCGGATTTTGCGCAGGCGACGATGCAGCAGAAGCCCGCCGTTGTCCGCTTGCGCCTGACCGACGATGAACAGCAGCGGTTGGTGGACTTTGCTCAGGCGGCTGGCGTAACCAATAGCGTGGTGGTGCAATATGCCTGGCACCGTCTGGTGGCGAAAGTGACCGGAGATGCGGTTACTGTAGTGGGCAATGTGGCGTCAGGACGTGATGCGCCTGTCGATGAGATAGCAGCCAGTGTCGGCCTGTATATCAATTCATTGCCTTTGGTGATGCGCTGGAATACCGGAATGACACTGGGCGAGCACATTGCCGAGCTTCAACGTGAGCTGATGGGGCTGAACGAGCACGCAACGCAGTCTTTGATTGAGCTTCACAATGGTCAGCCACGCTGTTTCGATAGCCTGTTTGTGTTCGAGAACTACCCGAGACCAGCCTTGCGTGCAGATCAACATCCGGCGGATGTTCCGCTAGCCCCGGTCTTTGGTCAGGCTTATGAGAAAGTCGAGTTTCCGCTCAATGTCGTTGTGACCGAAGTGGCGGGCAGTACGGCGCTTCGTTTTGAGTTTGATGAAGCCGAGATCAGCGAAGACAAAGCTGATGATGTGCTGGCGCAGTGGCTGGCCGAACTGCTGGAAATCATTCGGTTGCCGATTGAAAGCGACTCTCACATCTTCTTGCGTGCCGGTCATTCAATCTCTCGCGAGCATGTTATCAATGAGCAGGTGCCGGAAACAGATACAACGCTATCGGTATCTGCCGAGTGGGAAGAATTGGTGATGACCGTGCGCTCGGCCTGGATGTCAGTGCTGGCAAATGACGCCGTACAGCCTGCTGATATATGGCACGCGACTCTGTCGGATTTGGCGATTAATTCGTTGGATGTGATTCGGTTGGCGACGAATCTATCGCATACACTGAGTGACGTTGTCACGCCTGCAATGTTCTATCAGTCATCAAGTCCTGCGGGCTTTGCCCTGCAATTTTGGGCTAAGCGGCAAACGGCATCTACGGGGCGTGAAGCAAGCGCATCCAATGCTGTGTCTGCCGATACTGTGGCGGGTGATACTGCTTCTGCCGATGTTGGGGAGGCGAGCCATGCTGAGTGATTGTGGTGAGTCTTTGTGTGATTACTGGCAGGATCTGCTTAAGGGCGTTAATGAACCGACGCACTTTAGCGCCTGTCAGACATCGGCTTTGCATGCGGCGGCAGATACCTATGTACAGGTGAAGGAACAGACGCAGAAACTGTCGCCGGAATGGATGGCCGGGTTGCAGTCATTGTGTGCCGATATTGGTGTGGACGAGGCGGCAGTGTTGACGGCCAGTTGGCATTGGATGCTCTATCAGTACAGTGGGGAAAGACAAGTTATCAGCGGGGTGTCCGATTCGCCCTGCCAGACGGTGATACCGGCAGTCAGTTCCTTTGATGATCGTTCGGTAACTGTCTCGGCTTGGCTAAGAGCTATGCATGAGCAGCTAGCGGCGTCCAAACAGCAGATTGATTTTGATGGTGAAGCTGCAGGCTCAATGGTCGCGTTGCAGCCGCTGTTATGGCCGGCAAATATCATTACGAGCCTGCTGCATATTCGACACTGTGATGCAGGCTCGCTACCTCATCTGCAAGACAATAGGGGGCTCGTTGCTGGCAGTGAGTTGCCTGCTGGCTTGGTGGCCTCTATGCTGGTCGAGAAGGAGTCTTCATGGCAAGCTACCTTAACGTATTCCTCCGCTCACTTTTCAGCACAGCAAGCTTCCTATTTGCTGAAAGACTGGGTGAAGGTGTTAACGGGTCTTATACAGCGCCGATGGCAGAGCGTAAGTGAGCTGTGTGCGGGTGAGTGGCAGCAAGCCCGGCCCGTTCTCCGGCAGGATACAAAAAAAGACAGAATGGGTGAGTTGCCGTCAGAACCGGGCATTCTCACTGTAACTCTGTTGGCAGCCCTGCAACAGGCAGCGAGAGAGGAACGTACGGCGATCGAATGGCAACCCAATGATGCTGGCGGTTGCCAGATCAAGGTCGGGTATGCGGCGTTGTTGCACCGGGTCGCAGAGATCCAAGACCAGCTGGCTCAGCATCATGTGGTCTGCGGTGACAGAGTCGGGCTTCATGTCTATCGCCAGCCGGACATGATTGCCGCAATGCTGGCCTGCTTGTTCTCGGGGGTGACATTTGTGCCCCTTGAACCGTCTTTTCCGGCTGAGCGACTGGCAACCATCGAGCAAGAAGCAGCGCTGAAAGCGATTGTGCAAGATGCGTCGCTGGCGGCTGAGGTCTCTGCCGTGCCTTACTCGTGTGACGCTATTTTGCTGGCTGAACCTGATACTACATGGAAGCAGCCAAACAGTGGCCGGATGCCTCAACTGGCAAATGAGCTTTGTGCGGACACACCTGCTTATATGATGTTCACTTCGGGATCGACGGGAAAACCTAAAGGTGTGGTGATTGATCATCGGGCACTGGCGACATTTCTGCAGGCCAGTACCGAGCGGCTTGAATTGGATAGTTCCACCCGGTGGTTGCAGATCACCACGATGGCATTTGATATTGCGTTGCTGGAGATCTTTGCTCCCTTATGGGTTGGTGGATGTGCCGTTTTAACTACTAGTGAAGAGTATCGTGATCCCCATGCTGTTTGCCGCTACCTGACGGCGGAACATGCCATCACGGTACTGCAGGCGACACCGGCGTTTTGGCGTATGCTGCTAAATACAGGCTGGCAGGGTAATTCGCAGCTGGTGGCCCTGTGTGGCGGAGAGGCGCTCGATATGCCGTTGGCGCGTCGACTGGTGGCACGTACAGAGCGGGTGTGGAACTGCTACGGTCCGACAGAAGCGACTGTGTGGTCGCTGATGGCGGAAGTGACGGCCGATGCGCTGCAGCAGGCAACAGTGGTGCTTCAGCATAGTCTGGCGGGCTATACTCATCAGGTGGTTGATGCCGACTCGCAACCGGTGTCAGTCAATATGGTCGGTGAGCTGTGTATTCAGGGGCATGCCTTAAGTCAGGGTTACTGGCAGCGTGAAGCGCTAACAAACCGACAGTTTGTGACATTGTCGCCCGATTCAGTTCGCAGTTACCGAACCGGCGATAAGGTGCGTCGGCTAGGGACGGATTGCTACCAGTATTTGGGGCGCTTTGATGATCAGGTCAAATTGCGCGGATTTCGGATAGAGCTTGGTGAAATTGAAGCTCAGATGAAGTGCCAGAACTGGGTGAAAGACGCGGCGGTCAAACTGGTTGGTGAAGGGGATGATGCGCAGTTGGTTGCATTTCTGGAGGTAGATTCTGCACAGAGTTTGCCGTCCAAATTGGCGATTCGCAAAGCGTTGATGAAAACCCTGCCTAACTATATGGTGCCTAGCCGTTTTGTCACGGTGGATGTCCTGCCTAAAACGGGTAGCGGCAAGGTGGATCGTAAACAGTTACATGCTTAGGGATCTTACCGGGTAATACATATAGCTACTGGCACTGTAGCCTAAAGAAAAAGCCGATTGTTTCGTTGTGTTAACACGGAACAATCGGCTTTCTTTTTTGGGGAATTCTTACGGTGCGGCTATTACTGTGCAGAAGCCTGAGAAAGCGGTTCGGCATCGGGTTTGTTGACCAGTTCGACGATGTCCTTCATGACCTGGAGGGCTGCAAGCGGGCCACCGACCGAGGTCCAGAGCGAACCATCAACGGCATCATAGCGTTTGGTCTGGATGGCACTTAGCTGCTTGAAAGCGGGTGTGGATTCAGCCTGCTTCATTGCATCAACGGCTTCACCGGTCGTACTGAGCGTACCGATCACCATCCAGTTGCCGTCCAATACCCCTAAGGCTTCCAGGCTGAGCGACAATGAATGGGTATGCCCGGGATCCTGCTGGTAGGACGGACGTGTCATGCCTATATCGGCAATGATCTGGCTGGCAAAAGAGTCTTTAAACATGTATGCCGGCCCCTTGGGGTTCCAGCGAACGACGCTGATGGTCTGCCCAATTTTATCGCCAATTTGTGCTTTAGATTGCTGTACGGCTTGCTGGTACTTGGCCATGAAGTCAGTGGCTTGTTGCTGACGGTTGAGGATTTTTGCGGTGCGGTCGAAGGTTTCTTTCCATGGTTCGCCGCGTTTGAAGGTGACAACTGTCGGCGCGATTTCATTCAGTAAGGCCAACACTTCCGGGCGGTTCGGTGTCGTCAGGATCAGATCAGGTTCGAGCTCCAGAATGGTTTCCATGTTGGGACGGTTGAGATCACCGACAATTTGAATGTCTTGCTCTATTGCGGGTTGCAGGTAGCGGGGAAGCGTTTGCTGACCGCGACCGTTGACGGTGCCGATAGGGGTAATACCCAGTGCCAGTGCCGTATCGAGGTCGATTTCACTTAAAGTGATCACCCGCTTGGGTGTTGTTGGTATTTCGATAGCTGTACCGTAGACATCCTGTACGGTTCGAGTGGCGCTGTCATTGCCGCCGCTGTGGGCAGCAAAAGAGGCTGCAAGACACAGCGCGGAAAGTGCGATCTTACGGAGAAACATCATCATCCCTTATCTATACGTCATCATGAATACACAGAGTTTCTACCTGTACATTGAGTTTATTAACTTCAATAAATACAAAGTAGTAGGAGCGACTATGCTCGCTCAACAGGCATAAATAATATCTGATAAGGCGATTGATAACTATTTTTATTTAGATCTATCTATGGGATTTCGGCATTGTTATCATGTGCGCGGACGAGGTTAATGCATACATCAAATGTATGAAAAGAATAAAAGGGAGTTAGCGTGATAACAAAGTCACACCTCATAGGACTGTCAGCCTGCGTGGGGGCGGTTTGTTTATTGGTTTTGCTGTCGCTGTCTGTTGGGGCTGGCGTATATGGATTTAGTGATGCCTTCGGTTACCTGACCGGTTCGCCATTACTGAGTGCCGATGCCCAATTGGCTATGGTTATGGACACGCTGCGGATCCCCCGTACCCTGTGTGCGGTGATTGTTGGTGTCAGCATGGCGCTGGCTGCATCGCTATTACAAAGCGCAACCCGAAATCCGTTGGCAGAGCCGGGCCTGCTCGGGGTCAATGCCGGTGCGGTATTGGGGTTGGTTATCGGACTCAGCTATTTCGAGGTCGAATCGACACAAGGCTACCTGGTTTGGTCAGGCTTGGGGGCACTGATGGGAAATACTGTGGTGTTGCTCATTGGTCATCTCGTCGGTAAATCTCATCCGCTTAAACTGATCCTTGTCGGCGTAGCGTTGACGGCGACGTTTGGGGGCTTGTCGAATTATATCTTGCTATCAAACCAGGTTGTGCTGGATCAGTTTCGTTTTTGGAACTTAGGCTCGCTGGCTGCAGCGGATATGGATGCCATGCTGATGATCCTCCCTTTTCTGGGAGCGGCGGTGGTATTAACGTTTGCGCTGACTCGACAGCTGACTCTAATGCAATTGGGTGAGCATCAAGCTAAATCTTTGGGCATCAATACCGATGTCGTTCGTGTCGGCGTGTTAACGGCTTCGACCCTGTTTACCGCCTGTGCGATTTCTATCGCAGGCCCTATCGGTTTTGTCGGGTTCCTGGCTGCGTATTGTGCCCGTATGGCTGAGCCTGTTGTGTTATCCCTTCAAGTTGTGTTTTCCGCACTTTTCGGTGTGATTTTACTATTTATCGCTGACATTCTAGCCCGTTGGCTAATTCAGCCGTTTGAAATGCCCAACGGCGTGATCCTGGCTCTGATCGGTGCGCCTGTATTGATTGCTGTGGTTCACCGCGGCGGTTTTCGATCCTTGCTGGCGGTGAAGTAGGAGTTGCTGCATGTCATATAATCAATCATTTTCGGGCGAGGCTGCCTCTGCTCCTGTTTCGTCCCTGTCATCAACTCCTGTGCCATCGGCTGCCCAGCTATCAACACCGACAGGGAAATGGCGTTTGCATTACCGTCAGTACAGCCTGTTGGTAGAAAAGCGTTCTCTTGTCATGGGAGCGTTGTTATTGGCGCTACTGCTGGTTGGGATTCTGGTTTCTGTCAGCGTGGGATCCGCCAAGCTTACGCCTTGGTCTGCACTGCAGGCCTTTTTCGGTGAAGCCTCTCGGATAGTCAACATTATGGTATTCAAGATCCGTTTGCCGCGGGTCATGGCTGTGGTGGTGGCCGGCGCTGCACTGGGGCTGTCAGGGTGCTTAATTCAGACGCTGGTGAGAAACCGGCTGGCGACGCCGGATATGATCGGGGTAAACGAAGGGGCGACACTCGCCATAACCTTTTTCACGCTGTACATAACGCTAGGTACATGGCCATGGTGGGCAGCTCCTATTGGCGCCGTTATGGCGGCGGTACTGCTTTATTTTTTGTGTAAAAACCCCGGTGAGCAGGGATACCTGTTTGTGGTGATCGGTATTGGCGTTTCGGAGCTGATGCGCGCCGTCGGCGAGTTTTTGATGTCGACCGAATCCATTGTCCATGTCAGCAGCGTCTATATGTGGACCATGGGTAACTTTGTCGGCCAGGGTTACCAGACCAGCGTGCCTGTCGCTGTATTGTTACTCTTGTTATGCCCGTTCGTTGTCTATCTTTCCCGCCAGCTAAACGTATTGCGACTGGGCGTTAGTTCGGCGCAAAGTTTGGGGGTTAATGTCAATAGGGTGCAACTGAGTATCCTGATGCTGGCTATTTTGATTGCCGC
This sequence comes from Photobacterium kasasachensis, assembly GCF_050336885.1. Classification (NCBI taxonomy): domain Bacteria; kingdom Pseudomonadati; phylum Pseudomonadota; class Gammaproteobacteria; order Vibrionales; family Vibrionaceae; genus Photobacterium; species Photobacterium kasasachensis. The sequence goes on along the minus strand of NZ_JAKJSH010000004.1, from coordinate 531,934 downwards.
GCTGGGGACTGCTATTGGCGGGCCGATTGTGTTCATCGCGATGGCTGCGCCTATTCTGGCATCGTATTGTGTCAAAAACCGGATTGTACCTCTGTGGAATGCGGCGCTGCTGGGAGCGCTGCTCCTGCTGTTCAGCGATACCCTGGTTCGGGTATTGGCCGACCCCCATGAGGTAGCAACGGGGATTATGACTCGTATTCTTGGCGGTATCATGCTGCTTGTTTTCTTATTAAGCGACAAAGGAAGTGCGGACTAATGACTTTACTGACAATGAATAACATCTCTTTTTCTTACGAGAACAAGTCCGTGTTCCATGATGTTTCGGTACAACTGGCACCGGGCAAACTGGTGGGTATTGTCGGCCCGAATGGCGGCGGTAAATCGACATTGCTAAAACTGATCGCCAAGCAAATGGATCCCAATAGCGGTGATATCACCCTTAAGGGCAAGCCGTTGTCGCAATACTCGATGAAGGCCCTGGCCAAACAGGTGGCATATTTGCCGCAGCACCCGCTTAGCCCGGCAGGGATAACAGTGGAGCAGCTTGTACAGTATGGTCGACATCCCCACCAAAGCTGGTTCAGCCAGTGGAGTGATAAAGATGTTGAGCAGGTCAATCAGGCCATTGAGTTGATGCAGCTGGAAGCGATTCTGCAACAGCCGGTGTCGAGCCTGTCCGGGGGGCAACGGCAGCGTGCCTGGCTGGCAATGATATTGGCGCAAGACACAGATTTAATATTGTTAGATGAGCCCACCAGTGCTTTAGATATCGGTCATCAAATTGAAGTCATGGAGAGTATCAGTCACATGGTTGCCTCGGGTAAAACGGTGGTGTTGGTGATCCACGATTTGGCCGCGGCAGCGCGTTATTGTGACGAGCTGATTGCTATTGGCAATAACACTGTGGTGGCAGCAGGTGGTGTGGGTGAGGTAGTAACGAAAAACCTGATTGATGAGCTGTACGATACCAATGTCGATATCCTGTATGCCCCGTATGATCAGGCGCCGGTCATTGTGCCTCGCAGGCAGGCTCATGCCGAGCAATAGGGGATACACGTACCGTAGAGTAACAAGTACAGCTTAAATAACAGATGAAACAGGGGGCGATAATGCTCCCCTGTTTGCTCTCAGTGCTTGTCTTAATACTTTGCGTTAAGCATTGGGTCAGGGATCTTAATCCCAGGTAAGCTATGGCCTAACCGTTTATCGCCAATGGTGCCGATGACTGAAAGTAGTCACGGCGGGCAGCGACAGCCTCGGCAAATTGCGTCATCAATTGTTCGGTATCATGCCAGTTAAGGCAGGCATCGGTGACGGACTGACCATAGGTCATGTTGTCGCTGATATCCTGGCGTCCCTCTTCAAGGAAGCTTTCGGCCATAATGGCAGTGATAGCCTGTTCGCCTTGTGAAATCTGTTCGCACAGTGACTGAGCAACGACCAGCTGATTTTTATGTTGTTTTTGACTGTTGCCATGGCTGCAGTCAACCATCAGGCTGGCGGGCAGTCCGGCCTTCTTCAGCGCCTCGCTGGCAGCCTGAATATCACTTGGGCTGTAATTGGGCTGCCTTCCCCCGCGCAAAATGATGTGACAGTCAGTATTGCCAGTACTCTCTACCGCATATAACTGGCCATCATGACCAGCTACGGTGAATAGGTGAGGAGAGCGGCTCGATAGAATGGCATCGGTTGCAATACGAACATTGCCGTCAGTACCATTTTTGAAGCCGACGGGGCAGGGTAAACCTGATGTAAATTGCCGGTGTACCTGGGATTCGGTCGTTCGTGCGCCAATGGCTCCCCAGCTCATGAGATCGGCCAAATATAAGAAACTGGTGTTGTCGAGAAACTCTGTAGAAGTTGGAACGCCTAACTCATTGATGCCAAGAACCAGCTTTCTGGCCTGGGTAAGCCCGGCCAGAAGATCATTGCTGCCGTCTAGGTGCGGATCGAATATGAGTCCTTTCCAGCCCGTGGTGGTGCGCGGTTTTTCGAAATAAGTCCGCATCACGATATGTAGGTGTTCACTGAATCGATCAATAAGTGGCTTTAATTTTTCGGCGTACGCAAATGCAGCCTTGGGATCATGGATCGAACAAGGTCCGATGATCACCAGTAAGCGGTCATCATTGCCCCGTAAAATCTCTCTTACATGTTTGCGTGATTCCATGATGTGGTGTTCAGTGTCGACCGTGCAAGGGTAGTCACTGAGCAGTTCTGCCGGTGAAGGAAGCTGACGCCAAGACGTCGTTCTCATCACTGACGGGTGAATAGCCATGTTAAATTCCTTCTTTGTCATTATGAAATGACATCACTCTCTCGCTATGTTGCGGTGTACCGTACTTCCTGATCACTGTTTTTATTGTTTTGCGACTCTTTTGTGTTTTGAATCCTGTTTAACACCTGTCAGATTATTTGCTATCCATTACCGCATGGCGGTTTTGATGGTAGGCCTCCTCATCTTTACCGAAGCGCCAATACGGCACGGCATAAATTGCTGTGCGCTCGACCCCCAGATTACGGCGAACATGGTTGCGGAGCGGCACCACCAGGCTTTCCTCGCCACCGAACCAGAAATAGCTTTGGGTGGTTGCCATGTCTTGCTGGATAAATGGGTGTGTGAGTCTTTCACTCTCTTCGGGATTGCCTATTACCCAGGTCAACGTCACTCTTTCGGGGACTGGCAGATCTTGAATAGCTTCCGCGGTTGGAACTAACACGGCAATATGCCCCTGACTGGTGGCAGGCATCATTTCTATCATGGCACTGATGGCTGGCAGGGCAGTTAGATCGCCAGCCATGTAATAAAACCGAGCGGGTTGCAGCATAGGTGTTGGACCTCCCGGGCCTGATATTGCCAGGGTATCGCCAGGTTTGGCGTATTGGGCGAACCGGGTTGCCGGGCCGTTGTCGCCGTGCAAGGCAAAGTCGATGTCTATTTCACAGGCGTCGCGCCGGAACGCGCGGATACTGAATGTGCGAATGACAGGTTTATCCTCAGGCTTAGACCAACGAGGCCCTTTTTCCGTTAATGTCGGTAAGACAGGTTCAGCCTGGTTACCGTGCGCCATCATGATTTTAATATGCTCGCCGCCACTGACATCGGGGTAACTCGCCAGTTGCGGACTAGTGAAGCAAATACGACGTAACGACGGTGACACATTGATGATGTCTTTGACTGAGACCAGAAAGGGGCGAATAGGTCGACGGGGGGAAGGCGCACCTACTTGTGACATGAGTATCCTTGTATTTATTAATGTTAATGAAAACTATTCTCAAGTGCATTATACATAAGAACCTCAGCGCGCAAAGTAGAATGATGGAATCAATACCAAAGCTTTTAGAAAACAAAGGAGTAATGGGTGTGCGAGGCGAGGTTAGTGCCACCTTAACCGGGTTAAGGCGGCGTATAATGTCAGAGAGTTTTTAGTGACTTGTTAAAAGGTACTGAAGACGTTGCGGGTGATCGGACTGGGGCCTGGTTTCCGGCTATGAAGTCAGGTATAAACCTAAGCCCATCTCAATTTTATCACCTCATTGCCTTGCTCCGGCTGAGACGGAATATTGAAAGCCAGTATCAGCGACAGGCCTGCCATCAAGGCCCCGGCAATAAAGACGCTAGCCGGCGAGACTAACCATAGCAAACCAAACCCTACCGGTATGACAACAGCTGCAATGTGGTTGATGGTAAAGGCGACACCTGCGGTCGAGGCAATATCAGCCGGATCGGCAATTTTCTGGAAATAAGTCTTGATAGCGAGCGCCAGTGCAAAGAACAGGTGGTCGATGACATACAGCCCTGCAGCCCAGTGGGCGGACTCGACAAAGGCATAGCTAACAAAGACCAGTATCAGGCCGATGTATTCGAATATCAGCGCTTTTCTTTCGCCAACTTGACCTATGATTTGACCGATCTTTTTAGCAAACAGCCAATTGAATAAGTGATTGATCAAAAACAGCAGAGCGATGTCGGCGGCAGAGTAGCCGAATTTTTCGACCATTAGGAAACCGGCGAAAACGGTAAAAATCTGTCTTCTGGCACCGCTCATAAAGGTGAGGGCGTAATAGAGCCAGTATCTTTTACGCAAAATGAGTTTCTTATGCTGAGCGGTTTTGGCTTCAAAGGTGGGAAATCCTAACCAGATAAAGATGACCAAGCTAAGGGATACGGCACCGGCAATGAGGTATACCCATTTAAAATCCAGAGCCAGTTGTTCAAGTAACACCCACAGGCAGGCATAGGTGATAAGTGATGCTAGCGCACCGATCGAGATGAGCTTCCCCAGTACCTCGGGTGCCTGATCTTTGGACAGCCACTGCAGGGACAGCGACTGTTTCAGGGTTTCAAAATAATGAAAGCCGACGGACATCAGCAAGGTTGTACATAGCAGTCCGGCAAAGGATGGAAAGAACCCGGTAATTGCAACGCCTGTGGCTAGCATGGCCAAAGAGAGAACGATGAACTTTTGTTCTTTGATAAACAGCAGCATAAAGATGGCGGTAAAGGCCAGAAAGCCCGGGATTTCCCGTACGCTTTGCAATATACCGATGTCAGCACCGGTAAATGCGGCTTTCTCAATAACAAAATTGTTGAGCAGCGCCTGCCAGCTGGCAAAAGCGATAGGTACAACGATAGAGATGAGAATTAAAAAGGTTTGTGGCGTTTGCCATGGTTTGTTGTGCGATGTGGTTTTCATTGGTGGTCCTGATCGCATGGGATTTGATGCTGAATAGGTTATCAAGTATGTTGGTGGCTGACTTTCGACGATGGGTCAACTTATGTCGCTAAACGGACAAAATGGAGAAAAAATCGGGCTGTCTTTCCGAGGCTCCAACGAGCAAATCGCTGAGGCCGGAGATAAACGGGTGCTGGCACGGCAAGTCGATATGCCTTTGGGACACCAAGGATCCTTTCATAGCCATACCTGGTATCAGCTGATGTATGCCTCTGAAGGGGTGCTAAATGTCGATGTGAGCGACCAGGCGATGGTGGTGCCACCGCAACGGGCTGTTTGGCTCCCGCCCGGTTGTGTGCATCGGACGTTTGCCCCAAGCGGCGCTAAGTTTCGAAGCCTTTACTTTCGCCCGGATCAAGTTGAAGTCGTCGGTCGTGTGTGTAAGGTCGTTAATATCACCAACCTGATCCGAGAGTTGATATTGGCCATTGTTGCCCGCTGTGACGTCGATTCTGAGTGGCAACAGCCTGACTACAACTTATTGACGGTGCTGCTGGAGCAGCTGAGTGCCCAGCCCCAGACGGCGCTATCTCTATTGATGCCGAAAGATGCCCGTCTAGGGGAAATGGTAGAAACGCTGCAACTCAGTCCGGACAACGATCTGAGCATGCAGCAATGGGCCAACAGACTGGGTATGTCGAGCCGGACTCTGTCCCGGGTTTTTCTATCAGAAACCGGGATAGGGTTCAGGGAATGGCGACAAAGGCTAAGGTTACTGCATTCGCTGACCTTACTTGAACAAGGTAGGCCCGTGACTCAGGTTGCTTTGGATGTCGGTTATAGCTCGCCGTCGGCTTTTGCTCATGCCTTCCAACAGTATTTCGCCTGCTCGCCACGGGAATATTTTATGAAATGAAACAGCGAGTATTTAATTAGTTAATAGTACTATTTCGGAAATTAGTTTTTTTAAGTTGTTCCAATTTCTCATCAAGTTCTTTTCGTAGCTTTACTAATCGTTCTGTTACTTTCAGTTCGATGCTTACCTTTTCTGTCGCTTTGGAAAAAAACTGGAGCATATTTTGGTTACTTTCTATGAATTTAATTCCTGTCGGAGAGGTATAAAAATCGAGAATGGTCTTGATTTCCTGCTCGGTAAATAAATTCATGTAGGCATCAATGTAGGCGTCATATAAATTAACTGATTTTAACATCTCTACATGGACGGATAGTTGTTTATTCAAATTTTCCTGCAATATTGCTTTAGCTTCAGCCGGCGCATTATATTCGGCTATCTGTCGGGAAGCTATATTCCTCATGCTCTCTATTTGGATATCAATCGTTGCTTCAACATTCATTGCTTTATAAAGCTCTTCAGCCAATTGTCTATGGCTGTTGGTATCAGCCAACACACTGCCAGAGATGAAAATAAGGAAATATATAAAGTGTCGCATGTTTTACTCCGTTTATTATTAGTAGGTACATTTTATAAATGTGCGCCTGCATTTTTGAGGTGTTACTTTATAGATATATTCGTATGTATTTCAGTGAGAAATGTCTCAATAATTAGATGGATATATTTCACATCTGAAAAATAGGATTGTATAAATTTTTCTTCCTTGATAAAAAGCGCCAAGGCTAAGCTGCAACACTGATATAGATTGGAATAGAGCCCATTGCGATGTCGCCAATGGGCTTTGATGTATGCAGGTGAATACTTAGTGCAGGCCTTCCATATCCGTTGGCAGGTATAATTTCCCGTTAAAGGCAATGTAGATCCCCGGTGCTGCCAAGCGAACAGCAACAAATGCCGAGCCTAGGTTAAACCCGGCATCGTTGGGGGAGAAGCCGACCAAAGGCCACATAGCACCTGTGAAAACGATAGTTTGCCCATGTTCTTCCGGCAGCATTGCCATGAGTTTTCGAGTACTGTCGAACAGCGTAAAGGTGCCATGGGTGACAATATGGCGAGTGCAGTTACTACTAATAATGGCATTACTTACGGTTTGTATGTCTTCGTCGGTGATCTCCCGGCTATCTTTCATGCAAACCTCGAACAGTTCACACTCTTCTTCGGTGATTCCTGCAAACTTAGCCAAGAAGTCAGGAATGGCTGTTTCACCATGGCATACCGTGGTGCATTTGTCGGTATCGTAAAATGAATCAATCGTGCCTCCGGTAACGACAAGCTGTATCTTGTGCTCATTACGGGTAAAGCTCATGCTGACCTCCAACTAGAGTTGTTAATAGAGCTAAAGCTATACTTAGTTATATTAGGTAAAGTAAATTTAATGAGGTTGCCATTTTTGTCAAATTGAACCAGAAAGTTGATTAAATCAAGGTATTCATCTCTTTTTCAACCATATTTGTAGAATGGATATAGATATCTGTGCGGATATGGTGATACCAAAGGAAACAGGCGCATTTCATGCCGTTTGAGCGATGAGAATTGTGCTTGGTAGAAAGAGAATACTCATTGGAGAAGGTGAGTGATATTGTTTACAAAAGTATATTGAAAGTTCTCACTTTATAATGAGAAATGTTTCGCAATTATGATAATAACGTAGATTGATAATAATTAGTCATTGAATTTTTCCCGTATATATCTAAGGATAATGAACTTCTTTTCAAACAGTTTATGAATAAAAAACTAGAGAACTATATGAATGCAATTGATTTTTTAATGTTCGCTACAGCAGCGACGATGGCAGCGATGGTTCCAGGTCCTATTTCACTCTTGGCTATTTCTATGGGGATGTCAAAAAGTAGAACTGTATTTGTCTCCGGTGGGATGGGAAACTCTGTAGCTTCTGCCATTCAAGTAATACTTGCTTATTTATTGGTAGTGTACGCATTTTCTCATGCTCAGTCAGTATTGAAAGTTGTAACAGTACTGGGTGGCTGTTATATGCTCTACTTGGCAATTATGATTTTTCTGAAGAACCCGTTTCAATCACAAAGTAACAAGTGTGTTCAAGAAAATCATGGTAATAAAAAGAAAGCTTTTTTAAATGCGTTTTATCTTACCTTAGCTAACCCTAAAGCGATTATGTTCTTTCTCGCCTTGTTTCCTCAGTTGATAATGGGCAATGTTAGCGGGAAAGCCTCAGTATATGTTGTCTCTGTTCTGACTGTGATTATTTTTGCTGTCGCTTTTGTTACTTTTCTGGCAAATGCGCTGATAGGCAGCGTGTTAGAAAAGGTAATCACAACGTCGCAGATCTCCGTTATCTTGTGTGTTGTGTTTTCTTCTATTCTCGGTGTGATAGGCCTTTCTTCTATTGTAACGGTAATACAGCCATTATTTTAATGGGTTCTGTCAGGTGTTTATTGTTTAAAAAACAATTGCTTATGATCTTTCTTGAGAAAGGTTACTTTTTTTTCGTCTTTTTTATCGGCCGCTCGTCTTATAGGTACTTAACACAAGATGAGAGTTAGAATTCAAGATGATCAAAGTAATTAGTTTCAAAATCTGTCCGTTTGTCCAGCGTGTTACTGCAGCATTGGAAGCCAAACACATTCCATACGAGATCGAATACATTAGCCTGAAAGACAAGCCTCAGTGGTTCCTGGATTTAGCCCCGAACGGCCAGGTGCCAGTTATGGTCACTGAGTCGGGCACAGCGCTTTTTGAATCAGATGCCATCATTGAGTACATCGAAGATGAGTTCGGCCCTATCGAAGAGGGTGTGACCAATGAGCAACGAGCGCTTGATCGTGCCTGGAGCTACTTAGGCTCGAAAAACTACCTTGTTCAGTGCGGAACGATGAGTAGCAAAGATAAGGCGACATTCGAAGAGCGCGTCGAGCGGTTCACCAAGGCGTTTGCCAAAGTTGAAGCGCACCTGTCAGGTGAGACAAAATTCTTTAAATCAGATGCGCTGAGTAATGTTGACCTAGCCTGGCTGCCATTGTTGCACCGCGCGGCCATTATCAAGAAGCATACTGACTTTGACTTCTTGTGCGGTTTACCAAAAACTCAGACTTGGCAGTCGGCCCTATTGGAAACAGGCCTAGCGGACAAAACGGTATCGGCAGATTTTGAAGAACTATTTACTGATTTCTACCTGTCCAATACTTACCTGGGGACCGGCAACGATGTTCAGCAAAGCAGCGCCTGCGCTTCAAGCAGCTGCTGCGGGTAATCTGCGGCGATAGTACGATTACGCACAAACGCTTACATGAACAGAACAAGGCTATGGACTATCCGTTCATAGCCTTTTCGCGGTTTTTGAGTTTTACTGATTGTGGCTTTGATCAACGATCAGATGTTTGCTTAATATTGATAAGTGTCTAGACCTTAGTTTTCAGCCCTCACCCCAGATACAGTAAGAGAGAGAAAAATGAACCTGGATGCGATTTGGAACGAGTACCGAGCAAGTTTGAAGGCATTTTTGCACTCCAATGTTTCCAACCCTGATGATGTTGATGACCTGCTTCAGGAGATCCTGATCAAGACCCATCACAACCTCGGTGAAGTGAAAGAGGCAAAGAAGATTAAGTCCTGGCTGTTTCAGGTGGCCAATAACTCGATCATCGATTTTTACCGTAAAAGGGCAAAGGGGAAAGAACTTACCCAAGATGAACTGTGGTACACCGAAGGGGATGTGACGGTTCATCAACAACTGTCCCAATGTGTGCTGCCATTTATCCAGGCCCTGCCGGAGGATGAGGCAGAAATGCTGACATCCATTGATATCCATGGTCAGTCGCAGAAAGAGTATGCCGAGAAAAACGGCATGAAGTACTCGACACTCAAGTCGCGGGTACAAAAAAGTCGTGACAAAATGAACATGTTGTTTAGAGAATGCTGTGAGTTGTCGATTGATCAGCACGGCAATATCATGGATTTTCAGGCAAAAAATAAACGGTGTGAAAACTGCTGACGGGTATAGTATGCCTATTCTTTATTCTCCGTCATGAAGTGATAGGCGGATAGCGTTTCCAGGCGTGTGTCTTCAACCGGACCACCCATAGTAAAGTGATAGAGGCTCTGATAGCTCCTGTCTTTTATCCCAAAGACCTCATGGACGGGATCATCGAAATAACAGCCGATGCCAGTGGCGCGAATGCCTTTGGCCTCGGCTTCCAGATACAGCATCTGGCCAATGATTCCTGTTTCCCAGAATAACCTTCGATACCACCATGTCCCAAGTTGTCTCAGAGGTTGTTCAAACTCTGTCAGCATGGCACAACTGAATACCCCGCCGCTGGCGATCTCCTGATGACAACTTAAGAGCTTGGCCGCCTCTTGGGTATCGGCCGGGTATAGGCAGTAAAGTGGTAGCCATTCAGGACAGTCAGGCGGCCTTTGCCAGATGAAGGTTTCGCTCATCAGTGTTTTCAGTTGTTCGGTTTTGGCCGGATCCCTTAGCAGCAGATACAAGCCGGGTTGTAGTCCGTCGACACGGTGAACAAACAGGCCGAGATGAACCAGTGCGGGCCAGCTTGTCGCCGAAAACAGCCTGGAGTTTTGTTCGGGTAAGGTACGACCGAGGATCCGGTAGAATGTCGTTTTATCAATACGGGTCTCGCCATCCATATCCAGTGCGCTACGACGCTGCCGGATGATTGCTCCTGTACTGTGTGTTGTGCTTGAACCTGAGTGCGATGAAAGTGAGTCGGAGTCGCTGATGGTCTTTATTTCTATTGGATTGAAAGATTGCATGTGCTCACTTTGATGGTTCTCCGTTGTCGGTTTTTCGCAGGCTGCGGCCGCTTTATCTATCCACGGCCAAAGTTTGTGACTGCTACTAAGCAGGTTGGCCTTGCCTAGCCATTTTCTTGCCGCTAACGTATTGAGTGCTTCAGAGGTAGGTCGCCAGTCGATGTTAATGGATGTTCCGATAGGTGAAACAACAGCAAGCAGATCGGGGACTTCTCGTTCTTGCTGGCTGGGAAAATCGTCGTTTCGATCAATACCCAGCAAGTTGGCGAGATCGGCATCCGAAATTCCCTCAATAACCGTGAGCTGCCAGCCCATTAAACCTGCGGCAATGGTCGTTGCGGCCAATGCATGGCCGCAGTCGTGTTGGCAGTAGCGAAAGGCTCGCTCGCCGTATTTCCATGACTCCCGCCAGTGAATGGAGCACAGGGCAATGAGAAAACTGCCTTCCGGCAAGGCTTCGGTAGCAGATGAGCCGTTAGTAAAGCCATTTGTGAGGTGTTTCCAGTCTGATTCTTGAAGCTCTAGTCGGCACTCCAACTGGTGGCGCAGAGGATAGTAATGGTAGATCCCGGGGAGTGGAGAAACCTCTGGGACGGCATCGGTGAGCAGGTAGCATTCTGTAGGGTGTAAGTTACCGCTCGACGGGTTGACTCGCAGTGACCAGCGGTTGCCGAAACAGCTTTTCCAGGCCGAAAGCGCCAGTGAATAGTAGAAAAAACGGGAAAGGGTTTGCAGGCTGAGAGGCTGGCTGTTAGCTGCTTGTCCGTTGAAGAAAGCGTCGTAATCAGGGGTCGTATCGCTGTCGGGCAACAGAAGCTGTGTTTCAGGCGCGCCAGGGAAACGCCGGAATGGGTGGGGCTGGCTGGCCCAGTCTAAGCCGTCAGGTCCTTCGGCGTAACGGTGAAAATGATGTTTGGTACGCTCGTGGTAGGCAAGTACCGTGGCGAGAGGATCGGATGATTTCGGTTTCTGGCCGCTGGATGATTGCACAGCAGGACTTTGCCGCGCTGATGTAGTTTTAGGTTTCATTTTGCAGATTCGGAAACACGATTGCCTGCAGCCAGCTTTTTCAGTCTGCTCTGAACGCTGTCGTCCCCAGAAACAGGAAGCTCACAGGCAAATTGCTGGCAGAGGTAAAGGGTGAGCTCTTTGTTGCTAAATCCTCTTGTAAAGGGAGCCAGTTTGTTTAAGGCGGCTCTGTTTTGGTCATGTATTGCCAACCATACGGTATTAGGCAAATAGTGCCCTCTTAGAGGTTTGATACTATCGGTAGAGACATCGGAACCTGATAGTACGAGATGCTGTCCAGGGCTATATCCTAAATCCAGTGCGGCCAGAAATAGCGTGTAGCCAGAAGGATAACGGTTGATTTGAGCTGAGAATGCAGTTGCTAGACTTTCTAGGTGTGCCTGCCAACGGCTTTGCCCTGTTAGCTGATAGAGGTGTGCAATATTACGAGCCATGACGGCATTGCCTGAGGGGACAGCTCCGTCATAGACGTCTTTGGTTCGTACAGCGAGCTCAGTATTGGCTCCGGTGAAGAAGAAGCCGCCGTTCTGGTTATCCCAGAACTTGTCCAAGGCTATTTCAGTCCAGCGCAGCGCCTGTTGAAGATACTTAATTTCCAGGCTGGCCTGATATAGCTCCAGAGCCGCCCAGATCATATTGGCGTAGTCGTCGAGATGGGCCGGCAATCCTGCTTTGCCATTACGAAATCGTTTGATGAGGTGTCCGTTTTTATCGGTTAGGTGTTGCTGAACAAAGTCGAAGGCCTTCTCTGCTATTGGCAGGCACTCCTTCTCGTCCAGTAGCAATAAGCTCCGTGCGAGTGCGGCAATCGTTAAGCCATTCCAGTCGGTTAAGACTTTATCGTCGAGAAGTGGATGAACCCGTTTCTCGCGGTGGTGAAATAATTTGTGTCGGATCACCTGCCACTGGCATCTCCAATGGTTAAGCGATCCCTTGGCTTTGCCTGCCAGTCGGTGTGGCATCTGGCTGAGGTGGAGAATATTGGCTCCGGTTAACAGCCCGCTTGCTTCATCGGTATAGTTGCCCTCGACGGCGATGTTGAAATGCCGGGAAAGCCAGTCTAGCTCATGGCGGCTTAAGGCCTTCTTTAAGTCTTCATAGTGCCAGACATAGAATTTACCCTCTACGCCTTCGCTATCGGCATCTTCAGCACTGTAGAAGCCACCGTCAGGGTGTTGCATTCGTGACCCTAGGTATTTGATAACTTCTCTGGCAGTTTGTTTGAACAAGCCGTCGCCGGTAGCTGCGTAGGCTTCGCTGTAGATCATCAGGAGCATCGCCTGGTCATAAAGCATTTTCTCGAAGTGAGGCAATAGCCAGTGATTGTCGGTACTGTATCGGTGGAAGCCGAAACCAACATGATCGTACAGGCCGCCTAGGCGCATAGCCTGCAGTGACTGTCGAACCATCTCCAGCGCCTGCGAATTGTTATAATGGTGCCAATAGCGCAACAAAAATAGGTACTGGTGCGGAGTCGGGAACTTGGGAGCCTTGCCAAAGCCACCGTAGACGTCATCAAAGCTATCTTTCAATTGCTCAAAAGCCTGATGAGCGATGTCGTCTGCTAGATTACCTGTTGGTGTGGTTTGCCCGCTCAAGGCTTGCAGTTGATTGTTTAGCTGGGTGGCACCATTGAGCAGCACTTCGTTTTGGTTGCGCCAGGCATGGATAACATTGGGTAATAGTTCCATCATGCCGAGTTGGGCATAACGACCATGCTTGGCAAGATAAGTGGTTGCATAGAAGACGTGTCCCTCTGGTGTCAGCAAACAGTTCAGCGGCCAGCCTCCTCTACCGCTTATTGACTGGCAGGCGGCCATATGGATCTGGTCGATATCCGGGCGCTCTTCTCTGTCGACCTTGATAGCAACAAAATCGCGATTAAGCACTGCCGCCACCTCTTCATCTTCAAATGACTCACGCGCCATGACATGGCACCAATGGCAGGTGGCATAGCCGATTGAGAGGAAAATCGGTTTATTTTGAGATTTGGCTTTGTCAAAGGCTTCGTCGCCCCATGGATACCAGTCAACCGGATTGGCTGCATGTTGCAGTAAATAGGGGCTTTGTTGGAAGACGAGTCGATTCCAATAGCCGCCCCCGTTTGCAGGCAGCTTTTGGAGTTCTTCTTCAGTGGGAATGCGGAGATGATGATCGGCCATAAAGTGTGCCTGTTTGTATCTGGACAGCAATTGTTGCGGCAACTTTCAGTTATTAATGCTGCCAAGGGCTCAGAAGATAAATTTAGGCTCGATGCGATAGCCTGTCGATTACTAACCTGTTGGCACTTTATAAAAAAGTTCCACTTAGATAACAGTATAGAATATTGATAACACTTATCATTTGCGTAGGGTATATTTATCTATATTATCAGTAATTCTGCATATCACTGTCTGAGTTAGGATACATTGAAGTTTTCGTTTGTTCATAAATCATCTATTTATATTTGGATGATTGGTATTGTTGCTGCGTTAGTTAGTTCCTTCACAGTTGAGTTTTACGAGTCGAGAAGATTACACGATCAGGTTGAAATTCAATTTCATACCAAGGTTAATTCGCTAGAGCAGTCAATGCGATCCCTATCTCAGCTGCTGTACTCGACTCATCACTTTTTGCAAAACGGCAATAATCCGACTCAGGAGCAGTTTCAGCACTTTCTTGGCAATCGAACCGGGATAGGCTCGGGGATCCATTCTGTGTTTTGGGTTCCGCTTATAGACCTTGCCGAAGTGGAGCTGTTTGAACAAAAGGCCAGAGCAATGGGGCTTTTGGGTTACCAGCTTATGCCCGGTCAGTATAGCTCGACGCCTTGTGCAGCATGGCTCGAACAGGCTACGTTGCCCGTATATTATGTCTCGCCCCAATTTGAAGCCAGTGACTATTTGGGACATCGGCTGGATACAAACTGCAATGATGCTGTTGCGATGCAACGCTCTGTTGAGCTGCAGCAGATAACGACCAGTCATTTTAACGAGAACGGCAATGATGGTGTGAAGCTATTTATCCCATTAATGTCTGAGACAGGGAGCCTGAAAGGTTTTGTTGTTGCCAGTGTGCTTTTTCATGAGTTTTTGAGTGTAACCTGGCACGATGAAGTCAACGCTGAAAGCCGAAACATTGAAGTGGTGAATTTGGATGACAGGGCTCACTCGCCTGTTTTTGAATCGCATATAAATGTGACGTTGAATAAGCGCTCGCGGTTTGAGCGAGAAGTGTCCTATACCAAAAAAATCACTGTTCCGGTTCTCGAGCAAGACTGGCTGATTTCGATTTCTGTATTGGAAGACCAGCAAACCATGTTGATTTATGCCTCGGCATCTATCGTTCTGATTTTGTTGCTGACGGCCTCTGTTTCCTGCGGAGTCGGTTTTTATGCTAACCGGTTGAAAATATCAGATCAGCTTGTTAAGGAGAAAACTCGCAGCCTCGAGTTTCAGGCTTCTCGTGACGAACTGACCGGGCTGTTTAACAGACCCGCGCTCACCGAAGAAATAGAGCGTCAGCTAGCAGAGATCAAGCAGCACAGCAGTGATGGCTTTTCAATATTATTTATCGACTTAGACAGGTTCAAAGTCGTCAATGACTCGATGGGTCATTTGATTGGGGATCAGGTGCTGCAGCAGGTGGCCTGCCGCCTCAAGACAAGCGTTCGCAAAGGCGATGTCTGCTTCCGATTTGGTGGTGACGAGTTTGTGGTGTGTTTGTCTAATCTTGTCGATAAGGCTGCGCTTCAGGAAATATGCGAGCATTTCTCTCAGGTACTTTCTAAACCTTTTTATTTCAACCGGCAAGCCTGTCATCTTGGGGCAAGCATTGGGGTGTCTATCGTGACGTCGCATGTGCGCTCAGTGACGAATATTCTTCGTGAAGCGGATACCGCGATGTATAAGGCTAAGAACTCCGGGCTCGAGAAAGTCGTGTTTTTTGATGAGAATATGTTTACCCAGGCCAAGCAGCGCTTTGTGTTGGAGCAGGAACTGACGAAAGCCGTAAAACAGGAACAGCTCTCATTGGTCTTTCAGCCAATCTACTGCCTGAAAACAGATCAGGTATCGGGATTTGAAGCCCTGCTGTGCTGGAATCACCCTGAATATGGGCCAATTTCTCCAGCGGATTTTATCCCGATCGCAGAAGAAACTGGGTTAATAGTGAGCTTGGGAGACTGGGTGGTGAGGCAGGCTTGTCAGATTTTAGAAAGGCTTTGGCAAAGTCAGGCCTTGGCTGAAATGCCTCGAATTAATATCAATGTGTCGGCAAAGCAGTTTGAATCGGATCATATTATCAATACATTGCGAGACACGCTGAGCCAATGCCATTTTCCTACAGATTTGCTGGGTATCGAGATTACCGAATCGATGCTGCTTAGCGACTCTTCATGTACCTTAAATGCCCTTGAGGAGATAAAAGCACTGGGGGCGGTTATCTACCTTGATGATTTTGGAACAGGCTATTCATCTTTGTCGATGCTAAGCGAGTATCCGGTTGATATCGTGAAAATGGATCATAGTTTTATCCGCAATATCGATCAGCAGGGGCATAAGTCAGTACAGTTGTGTCGAGCCATCATTCATATGTCTCATGCTATCTCATTGGGTGTTGTTGCCGAAGGTGTCGAGACACAAAGCCAACTGGAGGTACTGGATAATTACGGCTGTAACTATATTCAGGGCTTTCTGAAAGCACGGCCTGTGAGTAGGGAGGAAATGACGTACTACCTTCGTTATAAGAGTGTATTAACGAGCGAGTAACCGTAGTGATAACTAAATGGATGTGTAAGTAACTGTTGGCGTATTTCTACAATACCCGGTTTTTAACTGTCTGTACGATGGCTGCCATCAACAATAAGAGGAAGCCAACACATGTCAAATGTATTCAAAGCCGCGTTCATTTTTGTCGCACCGGAAGCAAACCCGTCAGTCGACTATTCGTGGGTTCGTACCAAGGAAGTACATGTAAAGAATATTGCAGTATCCGGTTATAAAGAAGCTTGTGAGCTGATTGATTCTTTGGTTGAAGAAGGGGTTAAGGCTGTAGAGCTCTGTGGTGGGTTTGGCCATCAGGGGGTCGCTGAAGTGGTGAAGGCTGCCGGTTCTCGCTTGCACGTTGGTGTTGTTCGCTTTGATAAACATCCTTGCCTGGATTTTGTCAGCGGTGATGAGTTGTTTTCATCTTGATTGCGAATAACCGCTTCTATTCGCACTAGGAGCGGTGTGTTAAAGTCGTTCTATGCAAACACAACTAATTAGACCAAGTTCACCGCTTGGCGGATATATAACGCAGTATTGGGTGTGGGAGCAAATCACTCCCTTGATGATACCAGATATATTGCCGGGTACTGGGGTCGAGATAATGCTTAATCTCGGCGCGCCACTGGTAATTGAATCTCCGAGATCAGCTCAGCTTAAATTTGGAGATGGGCTAGTGATATGTCCGCGTAAGTCTGCTTATAAGATGAAGGCGATGGGGGCGACCAAACTATTGTCTATCCGTTTTCGGTCTGCAGCTTTCTTTCAGTTGTTTGGTATCCCTTTGACCACTATTGCTGATCAAGTTGTAGAGATCAGCCAATTAATGCCAAAGGGATTATTGCTGAGGGTCATCGAGTCAGACTCGACTCTTGGGGCGATAGCGTTATTGGAAGGCTGGTTAATGCAGCTTGTTAAACCTGAATGTGCCAGCACATCTGAATTAAGGTGGGCAATAGATAAAGTCTATTACCAAAACAGTCCTGATGTTATTTCTGAAATAAAGCGAAGCTTGAATATCAGCGAGCGAACATTCCAGCGTAAATTCAAGGCTTATACCGGGGTCGATGCCAAATACTTTGAAAGAACAGCGCGTTTTCAATCAACCCTAAGGACGTTGTTAAGTGGGTACCATCAGCAGTACACTGCAATTGTGTTAGACCATGGCTATTACGACCAGCCTCATTTTATTAAGGACTGTAAACATTTTACTGGCTTAACCCCTAAGCAATTCCTTTCTGAAGGTAATTTTGCGCTTAACCATTATAACAACGATATATATGCCTAATCATTCCGGTGGTATACCTATACCAGCTCCTTGCATCTGTAGATGAGTTAACAGAAAGATGTGGTACAGCTAAACTCGTAGATAGGATACAGAGAATGAAACGCTGTTATGACAAAGAAACTGTTTGTGTTGGTTGGCGTCTTACTTATCTTTATCATCATTGATTATCTGGCGAGTAAGGACAGTGTGTCTGTTAGACAAGTCAAGGCGATCGCTATCCCTGAAGCCAACTACCTGCTGCAGGTTAAGCAGCACATCCGTGATACCCAGCGACCTGAAGAGGTTTTTCCTTTTCCCATCAATGTGGGAAGCGTTGGCCCTGTTAAGTCTCTGTATTCCGGTCCCAATCAATATCCCTTTTATTGCATGACAGTCGATTCTGGATTAGGTCAGCCTCTTATTGATAATCAAATCGGGTTAGGCGTTCCCGTTTACGATAAAGAAAATGACTCAGAGATTATTGGCTACTCTAAAGACTGTGCGATAGAAACGCGGCTTTCATATGTCATTGTCGCTAATGAGGTCGACAACAAGCATGAGTTTCTCAGCAAAACGGCATTTGAGTTAGAACAGTCACTGCCAGAGGAAAATGAGCTTCTCATTCGGGTGGAGCAGGGCACTATCAACCGCTACATCTACACTATTCTGATGCCTATTCATGTTGATGAAATCGGTAGCCAAACCAGCGCCAATGCGTGGAATCAAAAGCTGATTTATCGTTTTGATGGCGGCTCTGGCATAGGCTATCGACAAGGCAGGGTGAAGGTGTCTAAGTTACTTGATAAACATCTCTCCCAATTAGAAAAAGGCTATGCAGTCATCGCTTCTAGTGGCAATAAAACCAGTTATGGCTACAACATGTTGCTGGCGGAAGATACGGCCAGAAGGGTGAAGAGGCAGTTTGTCAGCTTGTTTGGTGATCCCTTGTATACCGTTGGCATCGGGGGCTCAGGTGGTGGCCTCGCGCAATATCTCATCGGTCAAAATAGCCAGGGTATACTGGACGGTTTACTGCCTTTGTACTCGTACCCGGACATGGTGAGCGTTGCTACCTATGCCTTGGATTGCGATCTGCTTAATAACTATTTCAGCTTTCAGGCCAGTGATAGAGAAAGCTGGGAGGATTGGCATAAAAGGCAGTACGTAGAAGGCCTGCGAGCCATCAATGGTGCCAAACAGAAGGCCGCTTGGCTGCAGCCGTTAAATCAGTTACTGCGTTGGCAAAAGCCAGAATTTCCGCAGGGTAATAGCGAGTGCATCAATGGGTATTTCGGACTGAGCAGCTACCTTAACAATCCGAAGCAAGGCTTTATCAAACCCTATTTTCATGAATCGGTTGCTGAGCAGGTGAGCTGGAGCTACTGGCAGGATATGGTGCATATCTATGGCCATGATGAATATGGCTTCGGTTTGTCGACTTGGGATAATGTCGGGGTGCAATATGGGTTGCAGGCGTTGCGGAATCGGCAGATTGCCTTTGATGAATTTATTGATTTGAACCGCAAGGTGGGTTCATGGAAGCCTTTTCATGAAATGAAAGCAGAACGGATTATGGGGGCCAGCGGAATACTTCCTGCTGTTTGGCTATCGTTGTGGGGCGAGCACAATATAACCAATGCCGATAAGGTGTCGGCAAAACGTCATTCGGCCTCGATAGCTGCCATTAACAAGGCCTATGAGTACGGACAGGTATTTATTGGCCGTATTGATTTACCCATTATTGATAGTCGTCATTACCTTGAAGACGATCTGAATATGCACCATACCTCGGCATCGTTTGTCAGTCGGCTGCGGATCCTTAATGCACAAAAGCAGGCACATAACCATGTGATATGGATTTCCGATAAGGAGCACGATCCAATAGAACAGGTCTACGAGGTGATGGATAAATGGCTGATGGCCTTAAATCAACTGCCAGATCAATTTACCTACCAGCAACGAGTACAAATGGCCAAACCTGCTCTGGCTAAGGATACTTGTTTTGGGGAAGACGGTAGTGTCATTGCTTCAGGCAAGGGCGTCTTTAACGGAAACTGGAACCATTATCCTGACGGGGCCTGTACTAAGCTTATGCCCATCTATACCAATAGCCGTATACAAGCAGGTGCGCCCTGGCAGGGGAGTATTTTTAAGTGTCATACCATTTCTGTTGAAGCGGCCATCGAGAAAGGTATGTATGGTGATCTGGATTTATCTGCCAAGGTCGGCGAGCTAAAACAAACCTTCCCGGGCGGGGTTTGTGATTACTCGCTTGGCGACATGGGTAGGCCAAAGCGCCTAGATTAGTTAGATAACAAAAAGCACTAAATGCTGCCGATCATTTCTGTCGGATGAGTGAAGCGCTCTGGCCGTGCAACTGCGTCGATCATCCACGAGGCAACCGAAGCTCTGGAAATTGTCGAGGACATCTTAAATTTGTTGACGATCCCGGTAGGTTGTACCTGCTCCGAGTCGGTCAATGAAACAGGGCGGACAGCGAGCGTATCAAGTGTACTGGACTGCATTGCTTGTTCCATTTTATCTAGATCTGCGAATGATAGCTTAACGTTGCTAATCTGAATCAAGCTATTCATCGCGAAGCTCATATGTTTCTTACTGTCACCAACACCCGCAGAGCTGACTGTAATCAAACGCTTAACTTGATATTTTTCCATGAGGTTTAGCACTTTTTGAGTTGCCTGTTCGGCAAAATTCTTTGGAGATACCAATGATGACCAAGGGTTCTTGCCATTTTTCCGTTTAATGCCCAAGCAGGAAATAACAGCATCCTGTCCCTGTATAGCCTGCTCTAATATGGCGTTGTCCAGCACGTTGCCTTCTATGATTTTGACTGATTCTTGAGGTCCAATACTGTTTTTATTTCTAACTACCAAGGTTACCTGATAACCACGCTGAAGCGCATAGTCAGTAACCTTGCGCCCTATAGCCCCAGAGCCGCCTAGAATGAGTAACTTGCTATATTCCACAATCCCACCTTGCTTGTACGTTTCGCTGAAAGATGGTACTAGATTAATGGTTGCTGAAATGGGAAGCTAGATGGCAAATATTCAACTCAGGGTTGTCAAATTGGAAACCAATGTGAATCTACGAGACTTACGTGCTTTTTGCGCTGTTATCGATCAGGGCTCAATCACCGCAGCTGCGACAGCTTTGGCCGAGACCAAGGGCGCTGTCAGCCGTCGCATCTCCCGTTTGGAAGAAAAGCTGGGTACACCGCTTATTCAGCGAGGGTCTGGCCGTGCACAGCCAACCCCTGAAGGGCTGATTTATCGCCAGCGTGCAATTGAGGCACTGGAGATTCTGGACACAGCCCAAGATGAATTGATGGATCAGCATGTGTCGCCGCAGGGGCACTTGCGTGTTACGGTTTTGCAGGGATTTGCCAATACGCTAAATCTCGGTGGCTGTCTGGGCCGTTTTGCTCAGGCTTATCCGCAAGTTAGTGTTGATGTGATAATGACAACGGATATCTTATCGTTGCAGGAAGATCAGATCGATTTTGCTTTTCGACTCGTGCCCGGTGCTTTACCCGATTCCAACAACCGTGCTTTGCTCCTCGCCAGAGTCGGACTGGGTTTTGCTGCAAGTCCTGAATACCTAAAAGTGAACGGTGTCCCGAAGCATCCTAATGAGCTTCAGCGTCATCGCTTGCTCTTGCCACGAACGTTCGGTTCCGGTATCAGTATTAGCATGCAACCCGTACAACAACCTGAGAAAACTGAAAGCTTTTATTTTGAAGGTCACATTACCTGTCCAGACATGCTTTTTCTGGCCGATACGGCATTGGCAGGAGGAGGGATTGCCTTGATGCCCCCTTCGGTGCAAAAAGCCTATGTCGACAACGGCCAGCTTGTACCGGTTTTGAGCGACTGGGAGTCCAGTCAGACAGGAAACCTCTATTTGGTTTACTCCGGTGGACCTTTGTCACCCAAAGCCAAAGCGTTCAAGGCTTTTATCAAAGCCGCCTTCAGCCACACACCATTGATCTAGTGGTGAGTTGTATACAGTATATGAAACATAAGGCAGCGAGTAGGGAGCAGTTAAAACATATAAAAGTGCATGATTAAATAGCTGACTTATTCCCGATCCCACTTGTACGAATTTTATTTACATTGATATTCATTAAGTGACGCAACACATAACGAAACATCACCTTTTTTAGACCAGATAAGTTACTGCCATGTATCGAGTAGAAATCTTCTGGTTGAGTAAATACGCCAAAGTCATCAGCAATACCTTCGCTTTGAATATAGGTATCTTGCCCATTCCAGTCGACTTCGGGGGTGGATAAGCATTTGGTGGCTATGGCATACCCTGAGAATGCTCCACTTTGATTGGAAAAATGAGTTTGAACCTGCTTTAAGTAGCCTTTATCTAAAATATAGCCCTCTAAGCTGATCCAGCGTCCATCTTGATATACTTCTACCCAGCTATGGATAATACGAGCTGGCGCAATCGCGAAAAGATAGTTCGGAATTGCCCCTTTCTGTAACTCGTTATAAATAGTAAAACCGTGAAAACGCGTTGAAATACCGACAGCACGAAGCAGTGCCATTAATAATATTCCTTTGGTATTACACTGCCCGTAGCCATCTTTTAATACTTGGCTTGCGGCTAAACGGTCATCTTTGTTATAGCCGAAGTGAATCTCATCTCTAACATAATTATAAATTGCACCAATAGCATCGTACTGAGACAAATTTTTCCATTTTCTTTGTTCAACCAGGCCTTGTATAGATGGGTGGTTGAAATCTAACATCGGTGTTTCTTGTTGATACTCTTTTGACAGTTCACTCATGGGTAACTCCATTCATCAAATATGTGAAAAGAGTAACTAATGATTTAGCTTAAAACTTGAATAAACTGGCTAACTTTTTTGAAAAATAGCTTTTGCTTGGCGAATGGTCATTCCAAAGGTTTTCCGAAAGGTGCGGCTTAAATGTGCGCTATCTGAAAAGCCTGCTAAGTGAGCGGCATTTGTAGCGGATTCTCCATTGAGTATCGCTCTGACAGCGCATATCATTCGACACCACAGAAGATATGGCCGCCAAGGAATGCCCATCTCTTTGCTGAATAAATGAAGAAAACGACTTTCCGATAAGGCAAGCTTCTGAGCAACATTAGATGCCCGCCAACTGTCAGGCTTGATACACTGGCCACCTAGGCACTGATGCAGTTCAAGTAATAGCTGCTTAATTCGACTATCTGTAACTTGGCTTTCATTGATGAGTGGGAATTGATTCGAAAGTTCTAATGTTTTAAATAGCGGGGAAAGTAGCGTCGTTAAGTCGTCAGTTTGATCTGAGTGTATATCTGCTGGTGGACTAGCCTCGAATATCGTTGAAGGCTGACCAGCTAATTTCAGAGATAAAGCCACACCTAGCTCGCTAGTGGGCTCAACCAGCAATATCCAGCCTTCGTCAATTTGTAATTGATGTTCGACGTTAGAATCAATGATTAACGGCGTTGAGATTTCGTTATTGTCTAGTTTGCAGCAATAGCCTTCTCTAGGCCAAGCTAACTGAATAGCGTGGTGACGATGCGGAGAGGCATCTATCGATGAACCATAAATGATCACTATGCCTGCCTTGATCCAAACATTTGGCTTCATCAGTTTATCATCCCTTTGTGATGAGACTCGTTATGTGAAATGGTAGCGAAAACTCTCTCGCGGCTGAAGCAGAACATTACCAGCGCATGACTGAAGTAATGCACAATTATGCCATGTGGGTATACGGCCGGTATTGTGAGAGCGAGCTTGCCAGGACACTGAGTGCGCGAGTCAAAGTTGAGCACTCTCTGCCATCAGTGTGCAATCGTTAAGGTCCCTGGGCAAGATTTATTGGATTGCGACTTAAAACATATAAATCCCCCGCTGCTAGTATTATCTACATAGCCAAGTTGCTACTTTCTCTGCTTGCGCTGTTAGCCAGTTTTTTCACCCAGGCTCCACTTTTAATTCGGTAAAGGATAGGAATAAGCTTTAAACCTTCTTCCACTAGCACCGCACAAATTACAATCTCGACAGGCCAGCGAAACCAAAAAGCAAAGAGCAGTGAAAGGGGAACCGCTCCCAACCATTGTGCACAGAAATCTAGCTTCATGGTAAATTGCGTATCGCCACCGCTTTTTAAAATGCCTGACATGGCTGTCATCGTAATGGAGCGCAAAAAGATACTGGCTAAGATAAAAGGGAATAACGTATAGAGCATGGCTTGTACATCCGCTTCAATCGCGTTAAATAGCCCCAACACATAATGTCGACTAAACCAAAGTAATCCCACTAAAATTAGCCCGACAGAAATGGCAGAAATAAACCCAGCAGTAACATAGTTATTCAGCTCTTTTTGTTGGGAAGCTCCTATTTTTTCACCAATTAAAATGCCAACTGCAGCCGCACACCCCCAACTTAATGCGGAAGCCATAACTTCAATAGGCGATAAAATAGAGATAGCTGCCAAAGCTGCAGTGCTAATATTTCCGTAGATTGCATGGTATAAGAATACACCGCCACTCCAAATAAACTCCCCAGCAATAATAGGCAAGCTTATCTTTAAAAACGTCGAATGAGCAGGCCAGTGAAATGCCCGTTTGCATACTGTTATTGAGAGCATCAGATAAGGTTGCTTTCTATAGATATAGAAGAAAAACAACAGTGTCGAAATCAAACGAGCAGCCAATGTCCCCCAAGCTGCTCCCACTAAACCAAGCGCAGGCAGTCCCCATAAACCAAAGATCAGTAGGTAGTTAAAAGTGATATTTAATACCAACTCAATCAAAAAAAGATACAACACCACTTTAGGTTTTTGCAAAGCACGCATTCCTGCACTCCAAATTACAGAAAATGCACTCACCACGACAGTCAGGGCAGTGATCTTTAAATACCCACTGGCCAATTCCACAATCGCCGCCTCGTTAGTCATCAATCCGGCAATGGAGGGAGCAAATAAGTAGAGCACAGGTACCATAACAGCAGCAGTCAAGACACTATAGAAGAGACCGATATGGATCGTTTTGTGAAGTTCAGTAAGATCTTTTGCGCCCCAATATTGGGCGCAGAAAATTGCCGTGCCGCCACCTACGCCAATAATAAGATTGAGTACAAACCACAAGGTTTTTGCCCCGATCCCAGCTGCAGCAACGGTGTCCCCACCCAATTTGGCTAACATATAGGTATCAACAAACCCCAGACAGGAAAACAGCATGCTATGTAATGCTATGGGCACCGCGAGAATAAATATTTTTTTATAAATAATCATAAATCTATCTGCATTATTTAATATATAGAAGTTCAAGTTCACTTAATTGCGAACACACTGACTCCTTTGCTTGTTCAGCAAAAAGAGGAAAATTTGTAATTAAATTAGGGGCGTGCGCTAACGCTTGACGGGATCGGCGCTAAACCACTGCTGAAGAAAATCAATAAAAGCGGACAAACTGGCGCTGCGGCGGATCACCTGCGGATAGATAAGGAACATATCGTTTTTGCAAATAAAATAGTTTTCTAGCACCTGCACCAACACACCTGATTTCAGCGCAGGCTGAACCAAGTAATCCGGCGCCTTTATTATGCCTTGTCCCTGCATTGCCGCATGCAATAATAAAAATTGGTTATTTGCCGAAAACGCGCCTTGTATATCAACTTCAACCCGAGTTTGACCGTCATAAAAGGGCCATGTTCTGATCTGTGAACTGGATAAACAGTGGTGTTCCATTAAATCGAGGGGCTGCTCAGGCTGACCAAACTTTTCGAAGTATTCAGGTGATGCACAGCAAATATGTTGATAACTCATCAGTTTCTTGGCAACCATATTTTCAGGCGGTGTATCGGTTGAGCGAATAGCCAGATCAAAACGGCTTTGAGTAAGATCATGCACGTTATAGCTAACATCAATTTCAAACTCGATATCCTGATGTTTTTGTTTGAAGTGATGACAGATCTCAGTCAGATGAGATTGGCTAAACATTTCAGGGGCCGTGATCCTAAGCAACCCGCCTATCTCACTTTTGCTTTGATTCAACTCGCGCTCCAAACTGATAATAGAGCCGTTAATCTCCTGCATCTTCTCCAATACTTTGAAACCTGCTGGTGTAAGGCGTACTTGCCGTGTTGAACGGATCAACAAACTGGTACCTAACTCTTTTTCTAACTGCTTGATCTGGCTCGAAAGATAACTGCGAGAAATATCTAAGCTGTCCGCCGCCTTGGCAAAGCTTAATAACTTGGCCACTTCACTAAAAAGAACGTAGCGCTCCACTCTTTTATGTAATTTTTGCATAACGGCTCCTATTCATTTTCAGCCCGCAGCTATACCCGTTGTCTCGCAGAGAGGAAAATATACCACACTAAAACAGCGCTATTGTGCGATATAGTGAATTATGTATTTTTGTTGCCTTGTTTAATCCAGTCATTAACCGTTTGTAGAATAAAGATAAATTAAGGCGCTTCCTGCACCTGTTTTCAATTTGTTCAAGAGGAAAGCATGACGCTAAGCAATAACCAGACACTCCCTTTAGCGAACTATCTAGCAAATACCAGTCGATTGGCATTTGGTTGTATGGGCTTGATCGATTGGGATACCCACATCATCAGCAACGAGCAACAAAAGTTTGCTGAGCAAGCAATAGAGAGTGCACTTGACGCAGGCATAACCTTGTTTGACCACGCTGATATCTACTGTAAGGGCAAGGCTGAAGAGGTGTTTGGCAATGTCTTAAAATATCAACCTGGGCTTAGAGATAAGATTTACCTGCAGTCTAAAGTTGGGATCCGTCCAGCCAGTAACGATCTGCCAGGTCGGTATGATTTTTCGTCTCAGTGGTTAACTCACTCAATTGAAGGCAGCTTAAAGCGACTGAATACGGACTATTTAGATGTCTATTTTCTGCATAGACCCGATCCCCTGATGCAACCAGAAGCCGTCGCAGAAGTGTTTCACCAGCTACACGACAGCGGTAAAGTAAGGCATTTTGCTGTTTCAAACATGCAGCAGCATCAAATCGCCTTTTTGCAAACTCATTTGAACCTTCCCATCATAGCGAATCAAATTGAGATGAGTTTGTTTCACATCGACTGGTTGGAAGAGGGAGTGTTATCTGGCCAACAGCAAGGCATAGAAGTGAACTTTACAGCTGGAACCCTAGAGTACTGCCGCCAACACAAGATCCAATTACAAGCCTGGGGTAGTTTGGCACAAGGTATCTTCAGCGGGAAAAAAGTTAAATCTCCTACCAAAGCCATTAGACAAACCAGTGAGTTGGTAGCAAGATTAGCCGCTGAGTATGCAACAAGTAAAGAGGCCATCGTACTAGCTTGGTTACAGCGCCATCCCGCTAATATCCAGCCCGTCATAGGTACTTGTGTTCCAAGCAGGATCAAAGCCTGCGCTCAGGCAGAGCAAGTGACATTAAGCCGCGAGCATTGGTACGCCCTCTACATTTCTGCGCGCGGTGAAGCGTTACCATAAAGCACTAGAGCACCTATTGGGTCAATATTCGTCATCAGAGCTGATTACCCTTATTGGGGCCGTGTCCGATAGTCTGCTCTACTGTAAAACCTTGTTTTCGAGATACCTCACCAATAAGCCACTCAAGCTCTTAAATAGGCCAAGGGAGCCGGGAGTAGTAGAGTGCAGGCAACATTGGGGTAATTTATTGTGGCAAATATTGTGAGAGGAAATGTGTTTCTGAGGAGATGGTCGGGAAAAACACCTGGAAAATTTGCCACACAGGATTTAAAAAACCAAGATTGCAAGCGTTCACTAACCCTGTGCGCTGCATGTAACATGTAGTTCGCTTCGATGATGAGTAAGCAAAGCGATTAGGCGTCGCCTAGTTCTTCCTTAATAAAATCAATGAAGCATTTGACCTTGGATGACATGTATTTCCGGCTTGGGTAGACCAGATAAATGTCTACGTTCGTTTGCGGTAGATCAGTGAACAGGGGAACTAGCTGCCCTGTTTCGATCTCGTCGGTCAGAATAAATTTAGGCAGCCGGGTGATCCCCTGACCGTCGAGGCACAATGACAGCTCCATTTCAGGGCTGCTGGTAACAACTCGGCTGTTGACCTGAACCTGAAACGGTTGGTTATCTGCGGAGAGATAGCCCCAGACATTGGGCTGTTTCGCAAGTCGGTAGCAGATGGTCCGGTGGTGGATGAGATCATCTGGGTGCTCGGGTGTGCCGTATTGCTGCAGGTACTCGGGTGAGGCTAATGTGACACCGTATGAGCTCATGACTTTCTGGCAGATCAGGCTGGAGTCTTCAAGATGACCGGATGCGCGGAGCACGACATCAAACCCATCGGCCACTACATCGACCTTACGGTCGTTCAAATCCAGCTCAACATCAATTAACGGATATCGTTTCAGAAAGGTCGATAAGATTGGTCGTATATGTGACAGTCCAAAACTGAGTGGGCAGCTGACTCGTAGTTCTCCTTTGGGCTCGCTCTGGCGTCCGCTGACAGCATTTTCCAGTTGCTCTGCATCATCGATGATCTGCTGGCATTGCTGATAATACAGCTCCCCCTCCGGCGTCAGGCTGATGGAGCGTGTTGTTCGGTGCAGCAGGCGTACTCCGAGGCGAGCTTCAAGCTTGTTGATTTCCTTGCTGATATAAGAGGTTGAGTGTCCACTGCTTAACGCCGCGTTGGTAAAGCTGCCGGTTTTGATCACTTCGGTAAAGATAACCATTCCATCCAGCAATTTTCCGTTAAATGTCATCTTTCCCTCTTTTTTATTCTGGGTTATGCCGCCTGACAATGTGTGACGCTTAGCCTGATTGTTTTGATAGTAGCAGTCATTAAGCGTCAAATGGAAATAATGCATCCACAATCAGCTTATTTATCAACTTTTGTTCTCAATCTATGCTCTTCATAACGAATAGACACAGCTAATGAAAAAGAGACAAAGGAAGACAACGTGACTATTTACTTTGAAGAACAATTCGCATGAGCCGTATGGAAGCTAAAACCTTGAAGGCTGACCTTCAGCAGGCCAAAGAGACCAAAAGTGATACCACGGCTGGCCGTGAGTTCTGGTTATTTGTTTGTCTGATGGCGATGACTTTTTCCTTGTCGCCGTTTGCTATCGATATGTACCTGCCTGCGTTGCCGGACATGGCGACCTATTTCGGGACAAAAATCGATGCGATGGAGGCTTCCGTAGCGATATATCTATTCGGCTTCGCACTTGGTCAATTGGTGCTTGGTGCATTGGCCGACAGTATTGATAAGACTAAATTGTTGCTGGGTGGGCTGGTGGTATTCACCATTACAAGTGCGCTGGTCGGTGTAAGCGAAACCCCGGTACAGCTTTATCTCTGGCGAATGGCTCAGGCGTTTTCCGGTGGTGCGACGGTTGTGGTGTTTGCTTTGATTCAGCAAAAGTACGGGGTAAAGCAGAGCAGTCAGGTGATTTCATACATTATGGCAGTCGTGGTGGTTGCACCAATGGTTGCGCCAATGATTGGTAGCCAGGTATTGGCTTACTTGGGCTGGCAGTGGATTTTTTTCGGATTAGCTGTGTATGCCACGATCACTTTATTGGTTATGTTCGCGATGAAAAATACATTTGCGGTAAATAGCACTGCCGCGAGGAGAAATACAGGAGCGGAAAAGAGCAGTACCAAACCGTTGAAGATCGGCGCTCTTGTCAAAGGATACAATCAAATATTTAGTGACCCTGTCATCTTGTCTTATGTTCTTGCAGGTGCAGCTTCGTTTGCTGGCTTGTTTGCTTTTATTTCTGGTTCGCCATTTGTTTACATCGAGTTCTTTGAATTAAGTCCGCAGCAATATAGCTGGCTGGTAGCGCTCAATGCCATAGCAATGGTGAGTATGAACATTGTTAATGCCCGTTTGCTTAACCATATAGATCCGACCCGCAAGCTAATTGCCGGAGGAAAAATGCTGGGGGCTGTCGCAGTGTATTTATTGCTGGTTGCCTGGTTACAGTTGTCACTGGCTTTTGTTGTTGTCGGTGTAGTGATGTACGTCGGCTGTCTGGGGCTAACATCAGCGAATGCCATAGCTGGCGCATTGGCCAATGCCGGAGAAAATGCCGGGTTGGTATCGGGAATCAATGGTGTATTACAGTTCGGGCTTGGTGCTCTGGCTAGCGCCGTGATCAGCATGAGTTCGAGTGTCGATGCATTGCCGATGAATGCAACGATGGCGGTATGCGGCTTACTGACTCTGGGCTTTGTTTTGTTTTTGAAGTCAAAGGCCCAGCCAAGCTCTCAACTTAGCTGAGGCCCTAGTGTATATGGTTGCTAGCTAAATACTGCGACGCTCTGCCTGCTGATGGCGATTAATTCACCGGCACTGTCCCAGATATTGGCTTCAAGGTGGGCATAACCACCGGCAGCTTGTCGGGTATGGGCTTTGTACGCAAACCATTCGTCAGGCTGAACTGGCTGATGAGGGTGAATAAACTCCAGGTTCCACATCATGGTACTGGCAGGTGCCGGTTGTTTCATCATTTGAAGCACTGCTGGTGGCCAGGCGTCAATCAGGCTGATGAGATGGGCATCCGTTATTTCTTCTGGAGCTTGTTTAAAGCGCATCCAGCCATGGAGGCAAGAAAGTGGTGAACTGCTAAAAGGCATCGCTCCTTCTGAAACTGCAAGATCAAGATGTTGGATGAAGTTAGGTGTCTGGCCGGGAATCATGGGGATTCGCGGCAGGTTCTGCGGATCTTCTAGCTGGTGCGTGTCAGAGTTGCCAACCTCGATCTCAGAAAAGCGGTCGGTGCCAAAACAGGCTTGCTGGATCACCGCAACTTGGCCATCTTGAATAATTCTCGCCGTTAGTTGAGAGGCGTTTTTCCCTTCCCGTAGCACTTCGACGTCGAATGAAAACGGAGTATCGGCAAACAGAGGGCCAACAAAGTTGGTTGTTAGCGAACGCAAAGGCCGAGCGTCGGCGACTTTTTCCTTCATTACCGTATAGAGAAGTGCCGCGGATATCCCTCCAAAAGCGGTTCTGCCCTGAGCCCAGTCCTCCGGGAGTGTCATCGTTGCCTGACTGTTTGTCAGCTCTTTGGCTGTCTGAAGCAGGGTATCAATATGCATAACCAATCCTTGTTAACATGCTGTTAATTTACTCTATCTGGTCGGATCTCTTTGGTCAATATTTAGCCTGCGTCCGATATTCGTTCTGCGAGCTGCGTAGCTAGCTGAAAAGCAGGCTCGCTTTTGTCCTGTAATTGTCCTGTAACCGGCCTAACTGTCAACAATCTAGACTAAGGTCTAATACATATTGTTAACAATTGACTTGATCGAAGCCATTTTTAGGGCTAAATTTGTTCGTAAGTTAACCAATTGTTGACAATAAAGATGACCAAACAAGAAGTAGCATTTAAAACTGTCGACAATCCTGATGAAAACGGGATTGCTATTAACCCAGTTAGTAAGGACTCAGCCCTTAAGGGAGCAGACTCAAAAGAGCTGACCAAATCAGAGAACCTGACTGAGCAGCTGATTGACTTAATCGTAAACGGTGACTATCCGGCAGGCAGCAAGATTTCTGAGCCTGAGTTAGCTCGCCGTTTTGGCGTAAGCCGAGGCCCACTACGCGAAGCTATGATGCGTGTTGAATCGCTGGGGCTGGTAGAGCGTGTTCCTCATGTCGGGGCGCGGGTGGTCGCCTTGACGCAAGAGAAACTGATTGAAATTTACTCGGTACGAGAAGCTTTGGAAGGCATGGCCGCCCGTCTGGCGTGTATCCATATTACCGACAAAGAAATCAATGCCCTACAGCAGTTGCTGGAAACCCATCAGCAGCATATCGAACAAGTTGATGGCGCCTCCTATTTCCATCAACAGGGCGATTTTGATTTTCACTACCGGATCATCAAGGCCAGTCGAAATAGCAAATTAATCAGCTTGTTGTGTGATGAGCTCTATCACTTGCTCCGAATGTATCGCTACCAGTCTCAGCGTTCGCATTCGCGTCCACAACAGGCTTTGAGAGAACACTTCCATTTACTTGCCGCATTGCGGGAAAGAGATGGAGAGCTGGCGGAAATGTTGATGCGGCGCCATATCATGCGCAGCCGCCTGCTGATTGAACAACAACTGAAAGATGATAAGGAGATAGCCTCATGAGTCCAGGGAAAAGCTTCCGGCATGCTGTTGCTGCCAACCATCCGCTGCAGATTGTCGGCACCGTTAACCCTTACTGCGCCATGATGGCAGAGCAGGTAGGACATCAGGCCATATATCTGTCAGGCGGCGGGATTGCCAATGCCTCATATGGCCTGCCGGATCTTGGGATCACCACCTTAAACGATGTACTGGAAGATGTTCGCCGAATTACCGCCGCGACAACTCTGCCGCTGTTGGTCGATATCGATACCGGTTTTGGTGGCGCATTCAATATTGCCCGTACCGTTAAGGAGATGGAAAGAGCAGGCGCGGCAGCAGTACATATGGAAGATCAGGTCGCGCAGAAGCGTTGTGGTCACCGCCCGAATAAGGCCATTGTGAGCCAGGAGGAAATGGTCGACCGGATCAAGGCGGCAGTTGATGCCCGCACAGACGAAGACTTTGTCATCATGGCACGTACCGATGCACTGGCCGTGGAAGGCATGGATGCGGCGATAGAGCGGGCGATAGCCTGTGTCGAGGCCGGCGCAGACATGATTTTCCCTGAGGCGATCAACACCCTTGAGCAGTATCAGCAGTTTTCAGATGCCGTGAAGGTGCCGATCCTAGCCAACATTACTGAATTCGGCCAAACACCGCTGTTCAGTGGTGAAGAGCTGGCAGAGTGCGGTGTAGATATGGTGCTTTACCCATTGTCAGCATTCAGGGCAATGAACCAGGCAGCGTTGAATGTCTATCAGCATATTAGAAAAGACGGCCATCAGCGTAATGTGGTCGATCAAATGCAAACCCGTGAACAGCTATACCATTATCTGGGTTACCACGACTATGAGCAGAAGCTCGATAAACTGTTCAAAGAAAAGTAAGCCAAATTAAATTACTGAATGTAACGCAAAGTGTGTAGTAGMTGTCGCTTATTTTAATAATAAATACATAAGCAACAAGATAACCCTAAATAATAAAAAATATAGATAACAACGTAAATAATAAGAACTAGGCAAGGAAGCCAGAACGCTAATAAGCGGGAAGTCCAAGAAAACTAATATTTTTAATATTACCAATAATTAACTATTTATTTAGTACTGATTCAGTCGCTGCCATTTTGATGGGCACAAGGTGTTTTATCATCTGTATTTCATCAAATGGCAATGGATTAACGTGAAGCAAATAAGGAGTCTGCTATGACTGCGATAGCCGTAGCTGATACGAATAAGGACAATAAGAGCGAAGACAAAAAAGCGTTGGGTGGTGCCGGGCTGCGAGGCCAGAGTGCCGGAACAACGGCATTATGTACCGTCGGGCAAAGTGGTACCGGTCTGACCTACCGCGGTTATGACATCACGGATCTGGCCAATCATGCCGAGTTTGAGGAAGTTGCTCACTTGCTATTGAAGGGCAAGCTACCGACTCAGGCTGAATTGGATGGCTACAAGCAGGTATTGAAGAAAGCCCGCGGTTTGCCACCGGCGCTGTGCCAGGTGCTGGAAGCTATCCCTGCTGATGCCCACCCGATGGATGTTATGCGTACCGGTTGTTCAATGCTGGGCAATATTGACCAAGAGCTCGACTTTGCCGAGCAGGACGAGAAAACCGACACCTTGCTTGCAATGTTACCGGCCATTATCTGTTACTGGTATCGCTACAGTCATGACGGTGTTCGTATCGACACGGCCAATAGTAGTGAGGACAGCATCGGTGGCTACTTCCTCGAAATGCTGACGGGCAAGGCACCGTCGGAGCTTCACAAGCAGGTTATGCATTGCTCTCTGGTGCTGTACGCCGAGCATGAGTTTAACGCCTCGACCTTTACTGCCCGTGTATGTGCCTCGACCTTGTCTGATCTTCACTCTTGTATTACAGCGGCTATCGGTAGTTTACGTGGTCCGTTGCACGGCGGTGCAAACGAGGCAGCGATGGCGATGATTGAGCAGTGGCAGACGGCTGATGAAGCCGAAGCAGGCATCATGCAGATGCTGGCCAACAAAGACAAAATAATGGGCTTTGGTCATGCAATTTATCGTGAATCCGACCCCCGGAATGCTTTAATTAAAGCATGGTCGGAGAAACTCTCTGCCGATGTTGGCGATACCCATTTGTATGCGGTTTCCGAGCGTGTCGAGCAGGTGATGAAGCGGGAGAAAGGGCTATTTTGTAATGCTGACTTTTTCCATGCCTCGGCCTATCACTTCATGGGGATACCGACCAAACTGTTCACCCCCATCTTCGTGATGAGCCGTGTCACTGGCTGGGCTGCCCACGTGTATGAGCAGCGTGCCAATAACCGGATTATCCGTCCGAGTGCCGACTATGAAGGACCGGAGCATCAGGATTGGCTGCCAATTGAAGAGCGCAGTTAACGCTTGAATACAGACTTCGAGTGAAGGCGTATCCCTGCTGATTCTCTCCCCCTGCGGATTGGGGGAGGGATCATCGCCAGATAGCTCTGCGAGCAGTAAATTCACGGATGTAAATTATGAATATTAATACAAAATACCGTAAGCCTCTTGCAGGCAGCGGACTGGATTTCTTTGATACCCGAGAAGCCGTCAACGAGATATCGCCGGGTGCGTACGAGACCCTTCCCTACACCTCGCGCGTGTTGGCCGAACAACTGGTCAGACGCTGTGCGCCCGACTCTCTGACAGACTGCCTGAAGCAGATCATCGACCGCAAGCGCGACCTCGATTTTCCATGGTATCCGGCGCGAGTCGTGTGTCACGACATTCTGGGACAAACGGCCTTAGTTGACTTGGCAGGGCTGCGCGATGCCATTGCCGATCAGGGGGGCGATCCGGCAAAAGTCAATCCGGTGGTGGAAACCCAGCTAATCGTCGACCATTCACTGGCGGTTGAGCATGCCGGTTTTGATCCCGAGGCATTTGATAAAAACCGTGCAATTGAAGAGCGCCGCAATGAGGATCGTTTCCACTTCATCGAATGGTGTAAAACGGCCTTTGAAAACGTCAACGTGATCCCAGCGGGTAACGGCATTATGCACCAGATTAATCTGGAGAAGATGTCGCCGGTAGTTCAGGCCAAGAACGGTGTTGCCTACCCGGATACCTGTGTCGGTACCGACAGTCATACCCCGCACGTCGATGCGCTGGGTGTGATTGCGATTGGGGTCGGTGGTCTTGAAGCTGAAACCGTTATGCTGGGTCGCCCTTCCATGATGCGCCTGCCGGATATTGTCGGGGTCAACCTGACAGGTAAACGCCAGCCGGGTATTACGGCTACCGATATTGTTCTTGCTATTACCGAGTTCCTTCGCAACGAGCGTGTGGTGTCATCCTATCTGGAATTCTTTGGCGAAGGGGCGAAAGATCTCACCATCGGTGACCGTGCCACTATCTCCAATATGACCCCGGAATATGGCGCCACGGCGGGTATGTTCTATATCGATGAGCAGACCATTAATTACCTCAAGCTAACAGGACGCGACGATCAGCAGGTTGAGCTGGTGGAACAATATGCCAAGCAAACCGGGCTGTGGGCTGACGATTTGGAGAGCGCCAAATACGAGCGAGTGTTGGAGTTCGATTTGTCGACAGTGTCTCGCAATATGGCAGGGCCGTCGAATCCTCACCGTCGCCTGCCGACTGCAGAGCTTGCTTCCCGCGGGATTTCCGGCGAGTGGGAAGAGAAAGAGGGCGAGCTGCCAGATGGTGCAGTCATTATCGCGGCCATTACCTCTTGTACTAATACCAGTAATCCGCGCAACGTGGTAGCTGCCGGTCTGTTGGCCAAGAAAGCCAATGAGCTGGGCTTGGTCCGTAAACCTTGGGTGAAATCCTCGTTTGCACCG
This sequence comes from Photobacterium kasasachensis, assembly GCF_050336885.1. Lineage (NCBI taxonomy): Bacteria > Pseudomonadati > Pseudomonadota > Gammaproteobacteria > Vibrionales > Vibrionaceae > Photobacterium > Photobacterium kasasachensis. The sequence continues at coordinate 496,615 of NZ_JAKJSH010000004.1, read as the reverse complement.
GGTTCGAAAGTGGCCAAGTTATACCTGGAAGAAGCCGGACTGTTGCCAGAGATGGAAAAGCTGGGCTTCGGTATTGTGGCCTACGCCTGCACCACCTGTAATGGTATGAGCGGGGCGCTGGATCCCAAAATCCAGCAGGAAATCATTGACCGTGACCTATACGCAACCGCGGTATTATCAGGTAACCGAAACTTTGACGGTCGTATCCACCCTTATGCCAAGCAGGCGTTCCTGGCTTCACCGCCGCTGGTGGTTGCTTATGCGCTGGCGGGTTCTATTCGCTTTGATATCGAGCGTGATGCACTGGGCACGGATAAGCAGGGTAACCCTATTTACCTCAACGATTTGTGGCCTACTGATGAAGAGATCGATGCCGTTGTTGGCAAGCATGTTAAGCCGGAGCAGTTCAATCAAGTCTACATCCAGATGTTCAAACTCCATGACGAGGCGCAAAACAGCAATCCGCTATATGACTGGCGTCCGATGAGTACCTATATTCGTCGTCCGCCTTACTGGGAAGGTGCGCTGGCCGGTGAACGCTCGCTGTCTGGTATGCGTCCGCTGGCTGTGCTGGGCGACAACATCACGACTGACCATTTGTCGCCGTCCAATGCGATTATGGCCTCCAGCGCCGCAGGGGAATACCTTGCCAAGATGGGAGTACCGGAAGAGGACTTTAACTCCTACGCAACGCACCGTGGTGACCACCTTACAGCGCAGCGTGCTACGTTTGCCAACCCGAAACTGTTCAATGAAATGGTCAAAGAGAATGATGAGGTGGTGCAGGGCTCTCTGGCGCGCATCGAGCCGGAAGGCAAGACGACTCGTATGTGGGAAGCGATCGAAACCTATATGAACCGCAAGCAGCCACTGATTGTGGTGGCCGGTGCGGATTACGGTCAGGGCTCATCCCGAGACTGGGCGGCAAAAGGGGTTCGCCTGGCAGGTGTCGAAGCCATCGTTGCTGAAGGGTTCGAGCGTATTCACCGCACGAATCTGGTGGGAATGGGTGTACTGCCATTGCAGTTTAAGCAGGGCGTTAATCGCAATACCTTGGAACTGGATGGTACTGAGCTATACGACGTTGTCGGTGTTATCCAGCCCGGTGCAGATTTGGCCTTGGTGATCACTCGCGCCAACGGTGAAAAGGTCGATGTGGCTGTCACCTGTCGCCTTGATACCGCTGACGAACTGACTGTCTATGAGGCGGGTGGTGTACTGCAGCGTTTCGCCCAAGATTTCTTGGCTCAATAGTGGGGGAGATGATCATGACAAATTCAACTTCCTGCTCAGAACCTAAAGCACAGCCCCAGTCGCAACTTCAGTCACAAATTAGGGTGCCTGCCACCTATATGCGTGGCGGCACCAGCAAGGGGGTGTTCTTTAATCTGGCCGATTTACCCCCTGAGGCTCAGGTGGCAGGTGAAGAAAGAGATAAGCTGTTGCTGCGGGTGATTGGCAGCCCGGATCCCTATGCCAAGCAAATTGATGGCATGGGCGGGGCGACATCGAGTACCAGCAAAACCGTTATCGTATCCAAGAGCAGTAAGCCTGATCACGATGTCGATTACCTGTTTGGTCAGGTCTCAATTGATAAACCCTTTGTCGACTGGAGCGGTAACTGCGGGAACTTGTCGGCGGCGGTGGGCCCTTTTGCGATTCATGCCGGTTTGCTCCCCAAGGAGCGTATCCCTGCCAACGGTATCGTCACGATTCGTGTCTGGCAGGTCAATATCGAGAAAACCATCGTAATACATGTGCCTGTCGTGAATGGGTTTGTACAGGAAACCGGTGAGTTTGAGCTTGACGGGGTGACCTTTCCTGCTGCAGAAATTCAGGTGGACTTTATGGATCCGGCGGATGGTGACGGCTCTATGTTTCCGACCGGTAATTTGGTTGATGATTTGGAAGTGCCGGATATCGGCACCTTCAATGCCACCATGATCAATGCGGGTATCCCGACCATTTTTGTCGATGCCGAGGCGATTGGTTATACCGGTACCGAGCTGCAAGATGGCATCAACAATGATGAAAAGGCGCTGGCGATGTTCGAGCGTATTCGGGCCTACGGTGCATTGAAGATGGGGTTAATTTCCCGCCTCGAAGAAGCCGAGACTCGTCAGCACACACCGAAAGTCGCCTTTGTCTCCAAACCGAAAACCTACCAGTCTTCGAGTGGCAAGGCTGTTACAGATAGTGAGATCGACGTATTGGTCCGGGCTCTGTCGATGGGCAAGCTACATCACGCCATGATGGGGACCGCAGCCGTTGCAATTGCCTCCGCTGCCTGTGTACCGGGGACGCTGGTTAATCTGGCGGCCGGTGGCGGTGAAAAAGAATCGGTGACGTTCGGGCATCCGTCCGGGACGTTAAAAGTGGGCGCAAAGGCAAAACAGGCAGAACAGGGCTGGGTAGTCGAGAAAGCCATTATGAGCCGCAGCGCGCGCATTTTGATGGAGGGTTTTGTCCGTGTCCCATCCACTGTTTTCGATTAACAGTCTATGAGTAATAGTCTGTGCGTAAAGATTATCGCAAGCGTCTTTGAATAAGCAATGTCAGGACATACTGGAGGAAGCAATATGTCTGCATATCAGAAAGAATATCAGTTGGCTCAAACCGCGCCGGAAGTATTTTGGAAACAGCAAGCCGACAAGATTGCCTGGTTTAAGTTTCCTCAAACTATCCTCAGCCAGGATGAGCAGGGGATCGACCGCTGGTTTGCCGATGGTGAACTCAACACGGCCTATCTAGCGCTGGATCATCATGTCGAGCAGGGAAGGGGCGATCAAACCGCACTGATCTATGACTCCCCGGTGACTGGCCAGAAAGCCCGTTATACCTACCGAGTTCTGCGTGATCAGGTGGCCAAGACTGCGGGTATGCTGGCAGATCTCGGTGTTAGCAAAGGGGATCGGGTAGTGATTTATATGCCGATGATCCCGGAAGCGGCGATGGCAATGCTGGCATGTGCCCGCCTTGGTGCGATTCACTCTGTCGTCTTTGGTGGTTTTGCCCCGAACGAGCTGGCAGTGCGTATTGAAGATGCTGAGCCGAAGGTGATCATGACGGCTAGCTGCGGGGTCGAAATCAACAAGGTGCTTCCCTACAAGCCTTTGGTTGATCAAGCCATTATGGACAGTCGCTGGAAGCCCGATCATGTGGTGGTGCACCAGCGTAAGCAATGTCTGGCCGATCTGAATCAGGAGCGCGACAAGGACTGGTCAGCATTGTTGCGAACAGCGACACCTCACGATTGTGTGCCAGTGTTGGCAACCGACCCGCTCTATATTCTTTATACCTCCGGTACCACGGGTAAGCCCAAAGGTGTAGTACGTGATAACGGTGGGCATGCCGTGGCGATGAACTACAGTATGAGTACCATCTATGATGTTGAACCGGGCGATGTGTACTGGGCGGCCTCGGATGTCGGTTGGGTAGTTGGTCACTCCTACATTGTCTATGCGCCGTTAATTTATGGCTGTACCACCATCATGTACGAAGGTAAGCCGGTTCGAACTCCCGACCCGGGCGCGTTTTGGCGGGTTTGCCAGGAATATGGCGTCAAAGCGCTGTTTTCGGCTCCGACCGCTTTTAGGGCGATTAAGAAAGAAGATCCTGAAGGCGAGCACCTTAAGCAGTATCCGATGCCGTCACTGAAAACGATCTTCATGGCTGGTGAGCGTCTGGATCCGCCGACACTGGAATGGGTGCAGAGCAAGACCGGAAGGCCGGTGGTCGATCACTGGTGGCAGACTGAAACCGGGTGGGCTATTGCCGGAAACCCGATTGGATTGGAGAACTTCGCCGTCAAGCCGGGTTCGGCAACTAAGCCTATTCCTGGATATCTGGTCGAGGTGCTTAACGAGGTCGGTGAACCGCAGAAAGCCAGCGAGCAAGGCTATATCGCTATCAAGCGTCCGTTGCCACCGGGTTGCCTGCCAACTGTGTGGCGTAACCATGACCGTTTTGAGTCAGGCTATCTTAGTCAGTTCCCGGGCTATTACGTTTCCGGTGACGGTGGATATATCGATGAAGATGGTTACTTGTTCGTGATGGGGCGCATTGATGATGTGATCAACGTGGCCGGACATCGCCTGTCGACGGGTGAGATGGAAGAGGTTGTCGGCGGCCACGAAGCTGTTGCCGAATGTGCGGTGATTGGTATTCATGATGATCTCAAGGGTCAGTTACCACTGGGACTGGTGGTACTCAAAGACGGCTATGTTTCGGAAGGCGGGGTGATAGAAAACGAACTGTTGCAAAAGGTGCGGCAGGAAATCGGTGCCGTCGCCTGTTTCAAACGAGCATTGATTGTCGATCGTCTGCCGAAAACACGATCCGGTAAGATCTTGCGCCGGGTGATCCGCCAGATTGCTGATGGTGAGCAATACGTCGTGCCGTCTACCATCGATGATCCGTCCAGCCTGCAGGAGATAGAGCGGGTATTGGAATAAGCATTTTCAAAATAAAAAGACTCCCTGTGTAAACAGCTTTTGCATCGCAAGATGCAACGGCTGTTTTTTTATGGGGCAAGAAAAAGTTTGAGCCTGTTCTTAACCTCAACGTTGGCGATAGTACAGCGATCTGCTGCAAACCCAGCGCGGGAGCCGGATGGCTTGACTCGACTGTTAGCGACCTCGGTGATTATCAGGCTTCCTGAGCAATTTTGCTCTAAAACTGCGAGATTTGGCTCTAAAATTGCTATATACCCAGAATAAACAAAGAGAAAGAAGTGGCATTTGTTAAATGCATTTTTGTTGTGGTTCTAGGGGTAAGATTGCATGGGAGACATGGGATGTCGATTAACGTAACGGTATTGTGCCTGGCATTGGCGGCGGTCGCGTTTGACTATTTAGCTAACAGGGATGGCCTCAATGGTGAGTCACAGTCGCAATTTGTCAATGAAAGTGATGTTGTCGAGAACAACATCGCACAAGAACCATTCAAGATTGAGTTGCCGCCTCGCGGCGTAGTTCTCGGGGCTGTGTATGTCGGCCAGTGAATGGCGGTTTATCGTATTAAGGTTTAAGAATAATCCCCGCGAACCCGTCGCGGGGATTTGTGTTGATGCAGATAAGATCTAGGTGTCTTGACCGTATCTTTTTAAAAATGAATTCCTTGTTTTTCTCAGGACGGATTGGGATTGATGTTTTATTTTTCGCCTAGCCTGCGTTGTGTCCTTGTTCATGGTTATCGTTCAATACATTCCTTGTGTGACTGTCTAACTGTGTTGGTTATTAATAGCAGTATTAGGGGGGCATTACATGCGAATTTTGACTTGTAAGGGTGATGTGCATTCCATATTTTGAGCTGTCAAAAAGCGATGTTTGATAAGTGGTTGATATGGATCTGATTAGAATTATTACTCAGTAAAAATGAATCAATTCATATGAGTGGTATCAGTTTCAATGGCGAAGATTGAGCTGGCTATAGGGGAATATCCTTCCTCTCTACTGAGAACTATCACTAGTTGGTGGATTATTATTCAGGCTGTCACGTAAATCAATCAGGGGTTGTTGGCTGACTTCTATAATACTGCGAACGGGCCTATCAAGCTCGATGATAAGTGTCAGTACCAATGAGAAGGACATAGCAAACGGAATGGCGGCAACCAGCAGGCGGCTTTTCCCCTGAGCACCGACCTGAACACCATTAAGCGCAATGGTCAGGAAAGTCAGAAGTGTCAGTGTAATCCAGATACTGACCGGGATACGCCCTCTTAGCCCGTAGTTGACCCGTTCGCTATGAATATCAAAGACATTGTTCAGTGAGTCTATGTACATCATGCTTTGAACTGGTGGAGAGTTGTGATGGGCTTCGACGACGACACGCCATAAATCTCGCTGAATTTCTTCACTCTCAGAAATGACCTTATTAACGACCTTTTTTACCTGGCTTTGTTCTTCGACGACACGGAGATTGACATACCTGGTGAGTAGTTCACGGCTCTGGCTTCGATAAGGCTCCTCCAGTAGTCCGGCTCGTAATATTGCAGTTCCCACTGCGTTGGCTTCCTTTAAGACCAGCTGTTTTCTTATGTCATTTTTTGATGCCGCCATACTAAAAGAAATGGCCAGAATGAAGGCGAGCAGGCTGGCAAGCCCGGTCGCCATCGGGCTGATGGCCTTGCTGATCTGGCTAGTGGCAAAACGCCGTGTAATGCGAAAGCCAAACTCAAACATGATGCTAATCGAACAAAAAACCAGAACCAGAATGAGAAAGATAGACAGCGAATCAATGTAGGATTCTTGATACATAAATTGCCCTGAACCTTTGTTTTTATTGGTAGCTTGTTAACGCTTTTGGTTAGTCAAAAGTATAGCGGCAAACGCTGGGGCAGGCAGATAAGTGTTAATAAGAACTGTGTCAATCTAGAGTTTACACGGCCTAAAATGGCCGTTGCGCCTATTTCATTTGGCTATTCTCTTCTATGGTTTGTGTAGTGCCGTAAATTGATTGATATCGCGGTATCTGATTGGGTTCACGGGTTCAGGCAAATTCGGAGGAGAATGTCATGGGATATAAGCATGTGTTGTTGGCACTTAATCTGGATGAAAATGCCGAATATCTGGTGAGTAAGGCGGCGGAGATAGCTCGCGTTCACCATGCCTTGTTTAGCGTGATCCACATCGATCCTGATCTTGGCCATTTAGAGCAAGGTGTCAGGGAGTTTGATGCAGTGAATATTGATGAAAGCGAGCATTATGAGTCTGTAGCGGCCATGAAGCGGCTGCTTAAAGGGACCAATTACCCGCTGTATAAACATCTCTTCTACACTGGCTACATTGAAGACCAGATGGCCAAAGCGATAAAACAGTATGAGGTTGATCTATTAATCCTTGGTCATCACCAGTCCAGCATCTTTCGCCAGCTGATGCTATCGCTCAGTGAGCCGCTGGTTCGGCAAATGCCCTGTGATCTTCAGTTGCTGAAACTGGAATAATGTTGGACAGGCTATAATGGCTAAGTGACGCTGTCGAACAGGGCTGTTGGTGGTTAGTACTCACTTGGTGGTAAGCGCCGATATGGATTGCCAGCGATACACAAACTCCTCAACAATACTGCCGTCCGGTGCCTGCCATTGCTGTGCTCTTGCATTGAATGCCCCGAGTTTTTGGTAAAAGGTTTGGGCGGCTTGGTTGCCAGCCAAGACTTCAAGATACATGCCTTTATCTGCTGTCTGCTGGTGGGATAGTTTGGCTGCCGATTGTAAAAGCTGCTTACCAAGTCCAAGCCCTTGATAGGCCTTATCGATATGCAGATTTTCTACCAGCGTTCCCCATTCTGGATGGTTATCCAGATAGATACAGATGAATCCGCAGAGGTTTGTCCTTTCACGGGCAACCAAAATTCTCTGGCGTGGTTCCGGTGCAGCAAAGCGCTGCTGCCAGATATTTAGCCGGTTCTGAAAAATATCGTGGTTAAGATAGTTTTCCGATAGCAGCCCTCGGTATATGTCCTGCCAGCTTTTGGCGTGTAATGTGGCAATGGGGGCCATATCGTCTGGGGTTGCGATGTTTAGTTCAACCATGGTTACCTTCCCAATTGTTACCTTCCAATTCCTTTTCCATTGGTATAGTAGCTATATGTCAGCGCATTAAGAAGCATATGCGAAACCGTAAGTTGGATAGGAATTGTTAATGAATGTTCAGTACCTGAAAGCATTTGTACTGGCTGCGCAGTTAGGGTCGATTTCCGCTGCTGCCCGTGAGATGGGAAAACGGCAGTCTCAGGTTAGCCAGTGGATAGCCGATTTGGAAATTGATTTTGGTGTCGAGCTCTTTGTTCGCACCGGTAACAGTACCCGCCTTAGCGAGGCCGGTGAAATCTTGCTGCCTCGCGTTATTCATACTGTTAGTCAGGCAGATAAATTGGCAGTTTGTGCATTGGCACTGGCAAGAGATGAGCCGATGATCCTGCGTCTGGGCGTCGATAACTATATTCCCCAGTCATGCCTCAATACAGCTTTGGTGGACATCCTTCAGCCGCATGCACTCAATCTGGAGCTGTATTCCGATGACAGAGAAGTGCTGCTTGAACAGCTTAATAACGACGAGTTGGATGTCGCCTTGCTCTCGGAATCTTCTGTGCTGCACTACAGCGACTTTCAGTATTGTCGTCTGGGAAGCTATTGTGATGTCTTGGTTGTCGGTAGCAAGCACCCGCTAGCGAGCGAAAAGGCGGTTTCAGCCGATCAACTTTCTGAGTTCCGTGAGCTGATCTGGACCAGAGAGAATATCTCTTCCGAAACAGAAGCGGGCTATAGCCCTTGCTACGCTACTTTTTCGGAGATTGGTACATTGGTGAATTTGTTAAAAAGCGGTGTGGGGTTTGCGTTTCTGCCGGTCGATATGATTACCACTGAGCTTGAGAGTGGTCAGCTGCAACAGCTTTGTCCTGACTTCGAGCAGGCTGAAATGATCCGTCGTGTCGAGTTAGTCTGGCAGCAAGGGCTGGAGCTGACAGAACAAGGAAAGCGCCTAATTGACAGCATGAAGGCCTGTCACACCTTTACCCACTGACAATTAGCCTCTCTAACCATGTGGCCCCTCTATACCATCAGGAATAGAGGGGCCACATTGATTATGGCGATCGATTAGTCCTGACTGTCAAACACGGTTTTACCCTGAAGTACTGTCATTAGGATCTTGGTATCGGCAATACTCTCGGGATCAAGCGCGGTGATATCCCGGTCAAGAACCACAAGATCTGCAGACTTGCCTACTTCGATGGAGCCGGTGATGTCATCAAGTCCCAAGCTGATAGCGGCATTGATAGTGTAGGCATCAATGGCAGCATCGATGTTCGGCATGCCGGTCTTGCCCATCAGCAAGCTGTTGCCAATACCGATGAGCGGGTTGATGTCATTAACATTCCAGTCGCTGCTCAGGCTGACATTAGCCCCGGAATCATACAGGCGGCGAACCTGCATCAATGAGCGGGCACGTTTTGCTCCGATGAAAGCTTCAGCCCAGCTATGATCATGTTCGGCAATATAGTCAGATCCTACCTGAAAATCAGCGGTGACCTGTAGTGGCTTGAAGCGTTTGATGTCCTTGCTGTTTACCATTTCGACATGGGTCAGGGTGTAATCCCTGTCTACACCTTGTTGGCGTGCAAATTCGACGGCATTGAGTGACTCCCGAATCGCACCATCACCAATAGCATGGATATGGGCACCATACCCGATTTTATTCAGCTCTGTTAGCCAGCTTTTCATTTGTGACGGCGGAATATAGTTAATCCCGTAAGGCTCATCTTCGATATAGGTATTCAGGTAAGGTGCGAGTGTCTTGGCGGTTCCGTTGATCAGGATGCCGTCACTGTACATTTTGACCTGGTCGACGATCAGTAATGACTCAGGATCGCGGCTTTGGATAGTCTGAAGGTACTTAAGCTGCGAAGCTTGGTCGTCTTCAGGATAAATCCATGGGCGAAGTGATACTCTGGCGGTCAGATCGCTGTTGGCCTGTGCTTCTTTCCATACTTCATACCACCCCCGCTTCCAGTAAAGTCGGCCGTCGCCGATGGTCGTGATCCCGTGAGCGGCCGCTTCTTCGAGTCCGTTAATCAGGCCAGTGTAACTTTGTTTAAACGGGTTGCTTATGCTGTTCCAGGCCAACTCCATCACAATGTCGCCAGCGTTATCAAGTAAAATCCCATTTAGCTCACCGGTATCACGATCTTTGAGTATTTTACCGCCTTGTGGCTCAGGAGAGGTTTTGCTTATACCTGCCTGTTTTAGCGCTTGTGAGTTGACCCACATTGAGTGTGAGGTCTGCTCCATAATAACAACGGGCTGATCCGGGAAGATGCGGTCCAGTACGGCCAGTGGTGTCTCTGTGTTGTCTTCATTCAGGGTAAGGTCCAGCGTGAAGCCATAACCCATTAGCCACTCGCCTTCTTTGGCATTTTTTCGGCACTGCTTGAGGTAGGGGATTTGCTCGCTTAGGGTGGCGTCTGTATTCAGCTCGCAGTTCCCGCCAGCTTCCGAAGCCGCCTCGAAGACATGGTTATGGTTATCGACAAAACCCGGTAGCAGCATGGCTCCCTCTAGATCGATAATCTCAGTCTCAGGCTGTCGCAAACGTTCGGCCATCTGGTTGCTACCGACATAGAGGATTTTCCCGTCGGCAATTGCCACGGCTTCGGCTGGTTTGTCGGCATACACTTTGGCATTCTTGAAGATGGTGTCGGCCAGTTCGGCGGCAGATGTATGGGGTACAGACATCATTGCTACGCCTAGCAGTGCAGCCTGTTGGACTCTTTTCATTATAGTGTTCCTAATATGTTCATGTTTGCACGCTGAAGAGCTGTAACTAAACTTGGCTATATTCTTCTTCCCTGACATCACAGCATGCACTGCGACGAGAGAAAGAATAGCGGATTGTTATCGCTCATGTCATAGGCGAATAGCGTAAGCAAAAAAGACGAATAATGAAAAATACTCAGTATCGTGATTTTGTGATACTGAGAAGTAGCAAAGAGTATGGGGAGAGAGTCTAAGTGAGCCTGAAGCGTTGTTCAGGCCCACTTGCTGAGTTGACGAGGTGTCAGTCAGTTAATGGTGCGGGTTTAGATTCTGTATTGTGCCATTATGCCTTCTCTATCTATGAACCGGTGGCTGACTTCACCGACATTGTCCTGGCTGTCGGCTTTTAGGGTGTAATTCTTGCCGTCATTGAGTTTGTTGAAGTCGACTGCATATTGCGTGTAGACATCACCGAACTGATAACGAACATGCATTATTTTCTGATCGAGGTTGTAGGCCAGTGAATACTGGGTGGCATAACCTGTCATCACCCCGTCAATCTCCCGGTTGGCAGCATCCAGAGGGACGTGATAGGTCGAGCTGTTGATTTTTGCCAGTCCGTTCAGGTAGCTGGTAGGCTCCTCGAGTTGCTCCAGCATATATTTGTTCCAGATAAAGCGTTGCTCTGATGCCACGTTTCCGGGCAGGGTGAAAGAGCCACTTATCACACTCTGTGATTTGGGCTTTTGTTCCTCCCAGCTCTTGAGGTGCTGGTGGTATTCAGGACTGTTGGTTAGCACATCATATTGTTTGCCGTGATAAACCTCCCACTGCCCGTTGATGAACTCCAGGATGGCAGAGTCGCCGCTGGCATCCTGAATCGCGTAGTGGCCTTTGAGGGCTTCGCCGTCATGGACAAATTGCTGTATTTGGATTTTCCTCAGGCCTGCTACAGCTTCTTCGACGCTCGCGTAGTTATCCAGGATATAGGGCACAATGCGTGAGTTTTCCAACTGAGGGCGCTCGGCTGTGTAATCTCCCGGCGATTCTTCGTTGAAGTAAAGCGCATTGGCTGCCAGCCCTGCTTCGTTAAAGCCATCAACACCGGCTTTGCCATAGAAGGTAGCCATAATGGAGGCATACTTAGAGGTCCATTGCTTGCTGTCAGCTCCTGAATCGGCACCCAAGTAGGACTGCCCTTTGGCACGAACATCAATAGTTGGATGGGTTTCTACCATCCAGTCCATGGTACGAGAAACAAAGACCCCGTGGTTTTCGGTTTCCCAAATCAGGCGGGAGCAAGCTTCTGCGGCAGTGGCTGTGAATACGACACCTAGGGCAACGGCAGTTGCGAGAACAGTCTTATTTCTTTTCATGAGCGGCCTCTGTTAAACGTTATGGTGTTATGTATGGTTCTAATCGCTAAATCACGGTTCCTATATTAGTGACTTCACCACACATGTAATCTCAGTTATGTTGGTAAAAACCCAACAAAGATACTTTTTATATGCTCCGATTCTCATTTGATCAGTTGCAGGCATTTATCGCTGTTGCCGAGCAGGGCTCATTTAGCAAGGCTGCGAGAGAGCTGAAAAAAGATCGCTCTACGATTCATCAGCAGGTGGGCAACCTCGAAATTGATTTGGGACTGACACTGTTTGATCGCAGTGGTAAGTTTCCGGTGATGACAGAAGCGGCCAAACCGCTATTTCGTCATGCGCTGTTGGTGATCCGTCAGGCCGAGCAACTGCAGAGCGTGAGTGAAAGCTTGTATAGCCGTCAGGAGCCCGAGCTAACGATATACCACGATATTACGCTGCCTGTGGCCGTGATCCGAAGCGTCGATGCGGAGCTGAGGAAACAGTTTCCTGATACGCAAATCCATTGGCTGCATCGCGGTAAGCAAGAAGGGGTAGAGGCTTTGCTCAGTGACAAGGTTGATCTGTCTATCGTCATGAACTCGGCAAGAGCCATGGTACCGCCTAAAGGGATCGCGTTTACCAATTTGGGGTTCATGGCATTTCATTTTTATACAGCCTGTGACTCTCCTTTGCAAAACCTGCCGATTGTGACTCTTAACGAGTTGCAAAGCGAGCAGCAATACATGCTGGAGAATTATGCCAATGCCGGCTTGGGCGAAACGTTAAGGATGTCGGCGCGTAATAGCATGATCAGTAATATGGATGTGCTGCTGGGGTTGTTGCAAGACTCTGGCTGGGCGCTGTTACCCCTGCATATTGCAGAATCTGAAGAATATCGCGGCAGGCTCAAGCGGCTCGATGTCGACTTCCTCAATCATGTCGGACGCTGGGGGTATGCCTTGCTGTATTGCGAGCAGGGTAAGACAGGACCGGTCAAAATAGCCGCCATGGAGGCGGTGAAAAAGCAGTTTCGTATGCTGTTGACTGCGGAGTAAAGGTGGCATGTATTACGTTCAGCTTTGCAATAAATCCAATGCAATCATTAAAATAGGCACACTCGTTCATGAACATGTCATAATATAAAGATAGGGAGTTGATAGAGAGCGAGTAAAGGAATGAAACCAGGAGAAACAGGATTAAAGCGGGTTTTTGATGCCACCATCTATTCTATCCAGGGGCTCAAGGCCGCTTGGAAGTATGAAGAGGCATTTCGAATGGAGATCGTATTGCTGGTATTACTGACCACCGTTACTTTCTTTTTGCCTGTGAACAAGTTTGAACAGTTGGCCATGATAGCAAGCCTGTTTATGGTGGTGATCGTCGAACTGCTCAATTCGGCCGTTGAAGCTGTTGTTGACCGTATAGGCTCGGATTACCACGAGCTGTCGGGCAGAGCGAAAGATATTGGCTCTGCAGCTGTTTTTGTCTCTATGATATTTGTTGGGATCACATGGTTTGTAGTTTTATTTGTGTGAGTATATAGGCTCGACAGAATATTAATATATGTCGAGCACTACAACTTTCCTTAGTTTAAAGGCATGAGATTATAATAAAGGAAAGTTGCTTTTCTTTATGTTAATAAAATCATCTTGTTACGAGAGTTAAATGCGGCTAAGAGCGAGATATAGTCCAAATTTCTTCGCAGTCTTTACATTCTATTTCTGCATCGGTAATACTTTTGGATTTAATATGAGTATTGGATGAGTCACATTTCGGGCAGTGTGTCCGGGTTGGTGGACAGTTAATGTCGACGCAGTGATTATGCTTATCCGTTGATTTAATCATTGGCTGTTTACAGTCTGGACATAACATTTAATAACACTCCTTTTATTAAATTTCTGACATTGCTATTCATAATGCTGATATTTAATATCATTGCAATTGATAAAAGACTATAGCAGTTGAATGCTCATTATATATTCATTGATCACTATCATGATTTGTTCTTTTAGATAAAATCCTGTAATTTTGCGTTTGTTATTGATATCCAATAAGTAATCACCCATCACACGTGATTTTTCATTGTTAATGAGTTTTTTGACGTTTTTTGTATTATCAAGTACGTATTATATGTGCTGATATTGATATGTTGTGAACCTGAATTAATATAGATAGATTGTGTGCTATTTGGCTCATAACTACCGAGTGCTTATTCTGTTTAATATAGATCAATAAAAGCTTTATTTGTTAACAAATTTTCATAATTAGTAGTTTACATATACCTTTTACAAATACAGTATGCGCTTTTTGTACAAAAAGGGCAGAGGGCGAGCATCCTCATTGCTGGACTATGTGGAAGATAATTAACAATAAGAGTATAGGGTTTCAACTGAAGCTGGTGATAAGTGTATTAATTATCACCGCCTTTAGTTCTGTAGCTACAATTGTGTACCGTAATTCTTCTGAAATATTGCTGGAGCAGACACTGGAAGAGCAGCAGTCAAAACTGGATGCGGTGGCTGCGACTATTTCAAGTCAGTTTGATATTTATCTTGAGACTGCACGTGAGTTAGAAAGTACTTTTCGTCAAGGGTATCTGCACGGATTGTCTTTCGAAGACAGGATGGTCAGCTTTGCCGGCCACCAGGTGCAAGATGTCACGCTGAATAACAACTCATTGATTAACAATACGGATATTGTTGACCGTTTTAGTCATGATACAGGGGCAATTGCAACCTTATTTGTCGCCTCGGGCAATGACTATTTACGGGTTGCTACCTCTTTGAAAAACGATAGTGGCAAGCGGGCGCTTGGTACTAAATTGGGGCACGGACACCCTGGTTTTAGCAAGCTAAGCAGTGGTCAGCCATATTATGCCAAGGTTGTATTATTTGGTAATACTTACCTGACTTACTACGCACCGATTAAAGGTAATACTGGTCAGGTGGTGGCTATTTCATTTATCGGTATCCCGATTGATGAAGCGACAAAAGCGGTATTTGCGAGTTTGGCAAATATTCGTTGGGGTGATACGGGCTATACAATCGTCGTTGATAACGACCAGGACAACTTGGGTGAGTATCTCTATCATCCAGTTACTAAGGACAAAGGCGTTTCAATCATCAATGTTGCTGACTATGACGGCAATAAGCCATTTGGAAAGTTGTTTGAGACTCCCAGTGGCCTGATGACCTACCCGTATGAATATAACGGTTTTGTGGGAGAGAAATATCTCGTTTATACCGAAGTGCCGGGTTGGAACTGGAAGTTGCTGGGCGGTACATTCATTAAAGAGGTGACCAAAGGTAGCCAGCAGCTATTGACCGTGATTGCCATTGTTGCCGCTCTTGCCTGTTTGGTGACTTTCGTAATCCTTAGTCTGTACTTGAGCAAGCTGATCAGGCCGTTGACAACCCTGACCGGCTATATGGAACGACTGGGCAAAGGTGAAGTGACTCTGGTGATGGAGCAAGGTAACGGCCAGTCGGGTAATGAGATTGAGCGCCTGACCTATGGTGTGGCTTCGATGGCAAACAAGCTGAACAGCCTGGTGGGGGAAATCCGGACAAGCAGTGAATCGGTACAGACGCAGGCAAACAGTCTGTCGAATGATGCGCACCAAAGTCTGAGCCAGTCTGATGTTCAGCAAGAGCAGGTTGAGCTGGTGGTGACGGCCATTGAGGAAATGGCGTCTTCGGCGAAGTCGGTGGCAGAGCAAGTTGAGGCGATAGCCGAAAGCGTTCGTTCGGCCAATAATGACAGCGTGTCGGGAGCTGATCTGGTCTCGCAGGTAAGCGTTGAAATTGCAAGCCTGAACGACCAACTGAAGCAGTCGGCAGAAGCGATCAACATGGTGAGCCGTGAAAGCGATAACATCCAGTCTGTGACGCGGATGATTGACGAGATTGCCGAACAGACCAACTTGCTGGCACTGAATGCGGCTATCGAAGCTGCCCGTGCCGGTGAACAGGGACGCGGGTTTGCCGTAGTGGCCGATGAAGTGAGAACACTGGCCCACCGAACCCAGGAGTCGGTTAAGGAAGTAGTTAGCATTATCGAGCAGCTGCGCGGCTGTACCAGCAGTGCAGTTTCAATGATGTCCGAGAGCCAGAAGAAAGGAAAACTGGTTACCGAGCAGGCTACGCAGGCCGGATTGGCTCTGGAAGGGATCACCACCCAGGTTACGGCTATTGCTGCCCAGTCTGAGACCATCGCAGCAACATCGGAAGAGCAGGCGCAGGTCACCCAGGAAATTGCGGCCAATGCGACAGAAATTAGCAACCTGAACCGCCAGGGGCGTGATATTGCAGATCAGACATCGAAGCGAGCGGATGATTTGCAGGGACTGTCTGCCGAACTTAAGCAACAGGTGGATTATTTCCATTAATATTTAGGCCAGTAATCACCGATCGCCTACCAAAACAGGAAGAGAGCAGTGCCTCTTCCTGTTTTTTATTACAGGTAATAAAACGGGTCAGTTACCCTGTAACCTTGTGTGTGGTCAGTTTTACCGGTTGTTCTTACTGTGGGCTAAATCCGGTTCTTCACAATAACGGAGTATTTCAGCCCTTGCCTGATCCCTTAGCTTCAGGGCTGCATTCCAGTCATTGCCTTGCGGGTAAATGAGGGGGCTGATGGTGACACTGATATCGCCCCGTCTCGGGAACAGGGAACGATCTCTTAGTTTGGAGCGGGTACCGCAGAGTGTAACGGGAAGGATCGGGAGCCCTGCGTCTGCGGCAGCAGTAAATGCCCCCATGTGAAATTCGTGCAAACCGGCCATTCGGTAGAGTGTGCCTTCGGGAAAGAAGAACAGAGGTTGGCTGCTATGGGCGCTGTCGGCAATGCGCTTGGCATCCAAAATCCCTTTCTCGGCATCAAAGCGTTCGACAAACTCAGTATTTAGCTTGGAAAGGAAGATGCGGGCAAAAAAGTTTTTTTTCAGCTCAGATTTGGCGACAAAGCGGCATTTAAGCTGAGTGGCGGCAACCATGACTAGGCCGTCAAGATAGCTGGCATGGTTGGCGACTAAAATGCATTGCGTTTCCGGAACAGAGCCAGGATTTGGTAAATGTTCTTTACCTTTTATTGTCAGCTTGGTCCCCGTTAGCCTGATAAGAGCCCGGGCACCGGTGCGAGTGACCCTCCAGCACCAGTCACGGTTGGGCACAATCGCAACAAGGCTCCAGACAATAGAGGCCAGTATGGCCATCATCAGCCACATGTAGGCGGCATAACCTACATCTAACGTTATTCGCCAGTAACGTCTGAGTTGCGGTGTGATACCAGCCGTCATAAGACGCAGTGTTTGCCACCAGACAGCACGCTGGCGGACATCAAGGCTGTCCTGCTCGTAAAGTTCCTTGCAGGCTGCCCGCCGTATCTTGCCGCTCGATGTCTTGGGCACCGTATGCGGCAATCCGATAACCACATCATCCGGCGGGCTGCCAAGTAGATCCAGAGCCAGATTATTGATCTGATGTTTTAGATCCTGTTGCTTGGCGGTGTCGGTTTCACGGCTTTCGGCCAGTACGATGAGGCGTTCGGTGCCGGTTCGACTATCATGGCTGGCAAAGGCTGCGACACAGCCTTTGCGGATCCCAGGTACCTTGCTGACGGCTTCTTCCAGCTCATGGGGATAAATGTTGCGCCCCGCACGAATAATGATGTCCTTGCTTCGCCCGGTCAGAAAAAGCTCGCCACCGATGGTAAAGGCGCGATCGCCGGTATTGAGCCAGTCGCCATGATAAAGGAGTTTGGTTTTTTCCGGATCGCGGTAATAACCGGCGGTGGCAGAAGCGCCCTTAAACTCCAGTTCGCCTTCTTCCCGCTCTGGCAGCTCGCGGCCAAGATCATCCATGATCCGGATCTGATGCCCCGGTAGGGGGTGCCCCAAACCGATAACTTGCATCGCATCGGGATCGTCAATGCCTGCAGCTTCTGCCCGCCCGAACCGTGTCATCGGTTCTCGTTTGATCCGCTCTATTCGCGGAGTTCTTATTTCGGTCGGGAACGTCAGCCCTACCGTTGATTCTGCCAGGCCATATACTGGCGACATGGTTTCAGGTCTAAAGCCGTATTTGGCGAAGCGTTCGGTAAAGCGCGCGATGGTACTGGGGCTGACAGGTTCGGCACCGTTCCATGCCAGTCGCCAACTGCTGAGATCCAGACCTTCAAGCTCGCTCTCGTCGATTTTATTAATACAAAGCTCATAGGCAAAGTTAGGGGCTGGTGACACTGTGCCCCGGTGGCGGTGAATCGCCCATAACCAGCGCTGGGGTTTTGACAGAAACAACAAGGGTGACATGATCACCAGCGGGCTAGCATAGTACAGGCTTCCAAACCAGGTGCCGATCAGCCCCATGTCGTGATAGACCGGCAGCCAGCTAATAAAAACATCGCTCGAACTGGCTTTGACCACCTTGCCCATGGCCCGGATATTGGTCAGCAGGTTGGCATGGGTTAGCGCCACACCCTTGGGGATTCCGGTGCTGCCTGAGGTGTACTGCAAGAAAGCGATATCAGAGGCATGGGCATCGCCGACATCAGGGGGAGCTGTCGATCCCATGATCTCAGACACGGTGACAACCGCCTTGATCGAGGGAACTTGCATTCGTAGCAGTTGTGATAAGGGTTTGGCTTCGGGGACAGTAATAAGCAGCCGGGCCTCGGCATTTTGCAGGATATTGGCGTGGCGTTTCAGGTGGTCTTCTATCTGCGAGGGGCGCGCCGGGGGATAAATCGGCACGGGGATCGCGCGGGCATACAAGATACCGAAGAAGCTGTAGAAATAGTCATTACTGGTTGGCAGCATAATAGCCACGCACTCTCCCGGTGCGATATCCTGCTTGATGAGTCCGTTGGCAATCTGGCGCGCTTTTTCTTGAATCATCCGGTAGCTGATTTCGGTAACCTGATCGGCATTCTGATAGACATACAAATGTGGCCTGTCTGGGTGGGTATTTACATGCCAGTCAAGCACCTCTTGCAAGGTGTGGACATGCTCCGGCGCGGATTCGACAACATCAAGCTGGATTTGCTCGATGAGCTGCTCGGAAACAGAGACGTCGCCAATATGGGTTGCCTGCAGGAGTTCCCGTACCAAATCACGCGGTGTTTCGATGCTGGCCAGCGTCTGATCGGGCAGCGATATACTGAACTGCTTTTCTGTACGCTGAATCAGTTCTGCCCTTGCCAGGCTGTCGAAGCCGAGATCCTGATCAAAGCGACAATCGAGTTGCAACGGAGTATCCGGCTGCTGCCCTTGTCGTAGTTCGTCTACCAGCTCCTTGACCAGCTGCAAGACCAATTCTGCCGTTTGCTCTGGTGTTTCCTCGAATTGGCGTTGCGTATTTCCCTGCATAGTAAACATCCTGCGACGAAGCATCATTCCTGTCGTATTGACTACGGTTGAGGAGACGGGAAAATGCCTAATTATTCGGTAGGGTATGCTTGAAGTGTAGTTAACTTCTGCAATATCAAAGGAAATTGCTGTTTAAATTTGAGAACAAGAGGCTTCGAAGTCTTTTGGTTCAAAATGGGGAGGAGCATTCATTGCCCATTTTAACTCGTATGGAATATTCAGGTGTGCTGGCTTTTGTTCCCACCCCTTTTCAAGGAGAGGGCTAGGGTGGGGTTACTACAGACTTGGCAATGATCGATGCTGTTTTCGGTTGAATGCTCAATAAGATTTGATTTGTTTCGCTAACTTATGACGTTATTTTGCACAAGGTTTGAATAGTGGTGCTGTTACTGAAAAGCTCTTTTGACCAGTGAAGGAGCTTTACATGGACGAAAAGGTATTCAACATTAAGAAGCATGTGAAACTACGGCAAACTTTAAGGAATGATTTACCTGAGCCAGAAAAGCAACTTTGGCAGCATTTACGAAAGAAACAGTTAGGAGTTAAGTTTCGACGTCAACATGGTATTGGGCGTTATATTGCTGATTTTTATTGTCCTGAATGCAAGTTGGTGATTGAGCTTGATGGAGATAGCCACTACCAAACTTATGCTCAGGAATATGATCGGGTAAGAGATAATTTCATGCAGACTTTGGGAATTACAGTGCTTCGTTTCGATAATTATGAAGTTATGACTAATGTCGAAGGGGTGTTGATGCGGATTGTCCAGCAGATAAATTCTGTAGGTGAGTAGTGTTCATGACTTGTGGCATTAACCCCCTCCCAGCCTCCCCCTTAAAAAGTGGGAGGAGCATTCATTGCCCATGTTATTCATGCGAAATATTCAGGGTGTGCAGGCTTTTGTTCCCTCCCCTTTTCAAAGGGAGGTGCATTTACTGCCCATGTTATTCATGCGAAATATTCAGGGTGTGCAGGCTCTTGTTCCCACCCCTTTTCAAGGGGAGGGCTAGTGGGGTTACTACGAGCTTGCGAGTACCCATTTGGGGCAAATCAGGCATTCAGCTTTCGCAAGTACACACCCCATAACGGCGCATAGAAGCGATAAATCCTGATGAGCAAATACAGGGTTGTCACAACCGTCGAACAAATTGCGGCGGTTTTCATTCCGAGCCCGACAGCAATGCCGGCGGCCATTACGGCAAAGGAAATCAGTGTGACCCGCCAAATAGTTTCTATGTCATAGGACACCCAATAGGCAAAGTTTGAGCTGCCAAAGCGGTAGCGAAGCAGGAGCAGACAAGCCAGATAAACCACAGGGAACAAGCTCATTAGCGGAACCGGCCAGCCATGATACAGGGTGGAACCAACAAGAAGTTTTCCGGATACGGTGTAAGACAGTGCCAGCGATTCAGTAAAGTCGAAGGGAACCACGAGAGATAGCAGATACAGGCAAAGGCCGACGAAATAGCTGATCGAGCCTGCAAAAATAACGAAGAACAGGGGCATGCCGATGAAGAGATGGGCGATAGGCGCCAGGGTAAGAAAATGCATCAACAGCCTATATGCCTTTGGTTTGTTATCCCTGTTATTTTCATTCTCAGCATGAGCCTTGGCAGCATCGTTATCAGGCATCTTATTATTGGGTGTCTTATCGTGAGACATAGTGCCCTCCTTGAACGCTGAAGATAAGCGTCTTATTAACGTCCATTGTCATGTTTCATCAAGAAAAGTGCGATTGGAATGCCCTTTCTCTTTGATTTTCATCATAGATTGGTTTCGTCTAACTGGATGAGGGTTTATGCGTGTTTGTGCATTTGAATGTCTAAAACATGATGGACACCAAAGTTTACTAATAAGTTGTTGATATTAGACATTATAGACTTATCTATGACTAACTTATTAGTCATAATTGCACTGTTATCAATACATGCTATGAATGCGTGTAACTGTGCAGTTATGAGGTATGCATGCGTCAGTTTGGTGAAATTGAAGGAGTATATCCGGGACAGATTTTTGCGAATCGTGCTGAATTAGCTAAATCAGGCATTCATCCTCCGAATCAAGCTGGTATTAGTGGCTCTATTATCGAAGGTGCTGATTCTATTGTGTTATCTGGTGGTTATGAAGACGACCAAGATTATGGTGATAGGATTCTCTATACTGGTGCTGGCGGCAGAGATGAAAAAACGAAGCAACAAATTGCTGATCAAGAGCTAACAGGAAAAAATCTTGCCCTTGCCAAAAGTAAATTGTATCAGCTGCCTGTACGTGTTACTCGAAGCCATAAACACAAAAGCGAATATTCCCCAGATGAAGGTTATTGTTATGCGGGCCTTTATATAGTGGAAGATTATTGGTGTGAAAGGGGGATCTCAGGGCACTATATTTGGCGTTATTCTTTAGTTTCATGCGAGCTGGCAGGGCTTGATAAGCAGAATGATACTAAAGAACTAGATAAGCCGCCTGGTTATAAAGAAACTGAAAGAAAAGCTGTTCTCGTAAAACGTATTGTGCGAGATACAACCAAAGCTAGAAGAGTAAAAGAATGGCACGGTTATAAGTGTCAAGTTTGTGGAATGGCACTTGAAACGAGTGCGGGCTTATATGCAGAGGCGGCTCATATTCAGCCTTTGGGGATGCCTCATAGCGGTCCTGATGATGAAAGTAATATTTTATGCTTATGCCCTAATCATCATGTCCTGTTTGATAATGGTGGATTCACGATTAATCAAGACTTGTCTTTGAACGGAATCGATGGCCACTTGATTACCAATAGAAAACATAAAATTGATCTTAGGTTTATTACTTATCACCAAGAACATTACCAGCAGCTCAAGTAGAGTTTTAAAGTTAAAGATTTAAAGTGGCGGTAACCCCAAGTTGCCGCCTCACCCATATGCCTCCTCCAGATACCGCAAGATATCTTTCGACTCAAACATGTCGACACCGGTGTTGGGATCCATCAGGTAGGGAACTTGTACATTGCCGTGCTGCTTGAAAAACTCGTCCCGTTTGGTGTTCGGCAGTGGCTTGTAAGGTTTCAGGCTCCAGTGAAACTGGGCCGGGCCCATGTCGGAGAATTGCTGTTTGCCGAGATTGATCAGGATATAGGTCAGCTCAAGCTCGCACAGCTTTTCACGGACCGGGCGGGAGAACGGGCTGGATTCGAAACTGTATAAGATCAGCGGCAGATCAGGCTGATGTGATCGCGGAGTTGACTGTTTGCGTGAATGACGAGCCTTGATGCCAGCGCCTAGTCTAACTCCAGATGCCAATTTGGATGTCAGGGTACTTCTGAGTTGTCCGAGGCATGCTTTAGGAGGCTTGGTCCCGCGATATTGCTGAAACAGGTGATGGGTAATGTCTTCAGCCCCTGTGACGACGTTCGGGTTGTTAGAATCGACCAGAACGGGTGGGGTGGCACCGTTAAATGCTGATTTCAGCTTGGCTAGATTTTCTCCTCCCTCGGGGCAAGGAGCGATAATCACATTCAAATCGAACTCGGTGAGCACTTCTCGAACCAGACGGCATTTCGAGTCACCTTCCTGATCAAACAGAATGAGCGTTTCTTCTGGTTGCTCGGTGTGTTTGCTGGCAACGGTTCCGCGCCAGAAACGGTAAGTGGAAGCCAGTGAAGATGTCGTGATGTTCAGCAAATGGTTCATGTACTCACCTGTGATCCGCTTTAGTCCGTTAAGAGGGATGGAGTTATGTATAGAACAAATAAAGCTGTTGCACTGAGTATTTAATCTAAAAAAGTAACGATTGGCTACTTTTTATTCATGCATGCTCATATTGAACAGTGGTAAAGGGATTATTCGCCAATCCACGGCCAGCGTTTTTGTACTTCATGCACTTTCTTGCCAAGAATGATTTCTCTGATATCTGAGACAAATTCTTCGATCATGTTACCAAATTCGCCTTTTCTGCAGATAACCGCCAGTTGTCGTGTGATGCCGGGGGCGGGCAAAGGCTGGCACTCAAGCTTGTCGAGCAGTTCCAGTTGGCGGGCCAGAAAGGTCGGGGTGGTTAGCGACCAGCCCA
This sequence comes from Photobacterium kasasachensis, assembly GCF_050336885.1. Taxonomy (NCBI): domain Bacteria; kingdom Pseudomonadati; phylum Pseudomonadota; class Gammaproteobacteria; order Vibrionales; family Vibrionaceae; genus Photobacterium; species Photobacterium kasasachensis. Next base: position 473,595 of record NZ_JAKJSH010000004.1, on the reverse strand, counting down.
AGCCTTCGGCTACCATTCCCAGAACGTTATCAGCCCTGTCGAGGGAGAACTGGCTTTGCGGTTTGTAGTTTCGCCACCGTAGCCAGTTGTTGGTCTGGGTGCCTGTCGGCGTCCAGTTCTCATAGCCGATATAGGACTGGTGCTTGGCCAGCCACTGAATCTCTTTCGGCTCCCAGCTTGAGGGAGTGACAACCACATATTGTTCACTGAGCAGCGGGAACATGGCGAGCTCCTGAGGGATATCCTGATTGGTCATCGAGATGATGATATCTACCTTGCCCGATTGCAGCGATGCCAGCAGTTCAGGGGCTGTGCCAGTCATCTGATTGATATGGGCGACCTTGGGCTGAAGGTATTTGAGCAGTGCAATTCCGGCTACCTGAGTTACCGAATCAACCATGCCGATCCGTAACCGCGGCAGCTTGCCCTTTTCGATGGAGTGCATCCAGTCTTGCAGCTTGCGCGACTCAGCCAGTAGTTTGCTGCCTTGCTCGTACAACTCCCTGCCTGACAGGGTGAGCTTGATCGGGCGCTTGCTCCTGTCCAGCAATTTGCAGTCAAGCACATGTTCAAGGCTCTGGACCAGTTGAGAAACTGCCGACTGGGTTTGGTTGAGGTGTTGGGCCGCTTTGCTGAACGAGCCGGTTTCGACCACAGTTATAAAAGTTCTGAGTTGGCGAAGATCAAATGCAATGGAGTCCATATCAGGCAATACTATAAGTCTAACTAATACTCAGCATTATATTCCTCACTGGTATCCAAGTACGGAGCTAGTTCAAATAATCCGCATCATCCTTGCCATAGAATCTACTCAACAGAGCTAGTCAACAAAGTTACTCCACAAAACTATTCAACAAAGAATATGGCAGAAAACCGCAGGATTGAATCATGAGAAAAGAATCTGATGTATTAGGTGAAATGATGTTACCGGACGAGGCGTATTACGGCATTCAGACCGTACGTGCCCGGGATAACTTTGCGGTTTCCGGCCGTACGGCGGTGGATGTTCCGCATTACCTATGGTCGGTTGCTGCTATCAAACAGGCTGCAGCTAAGGCGAACTGCAAGATTGGTGCGCTGGATGAAAAGCTGGCGGATGCCATTGTACAGGCCTCGCAGGAAGTGATGGAGCATCGTTTTGACGACCAGTTCCCTATCGACATTTTTCAGGGCGGCGGCGGTACGTCAACCAATATGAATGCCAACGAGGTGATTGCCAATCGTGCCAACGAAATTATCACCGGCCTAAAGGGTTATGACCAGGTGCATCCCAATACGCATGTCAATATGGGGCAGTCAACCAATGACGTGATCCCGGCGGCAATGAAGATGACCTGCCGCCTGAACCTGCACCAGTTGATCAAGGAAGTGGCCGCACTGGAAGTCATGCTGGAGGAGAAAACCCAGGCTTTCGAGCATGTCGTCAAGCTGGCCAGAACCTGCCTGCAGGATGCAGTGCCTATTACCCTCGGCCAGCAGTTTAGTGGTTATCTGCATCAGGTAAGACGCCTGCACCTGGCGTTGAAAACGGCCAGCGAGCAGACGTTGGACTTGCCGCTTGGCGCCACTGCAGTGGGTACCGGACTTTCAACCCATGAAGGGTATCTGGAGCAGGTTTATATCGAGCTTCGTGAGATCACTGGCGAGCAGTTTATTGCTGAGGACAATTTCTTCGACGGCTTGCAAAACGGTGATGCTTACCTTGAGGTTGCCGCCCAGATCAAAAAGCTGGCGACCTTCCTGTCAAAAATGGCGACGGATTTCCGCATTCAGGGCAGTGGCCCGCGTGCCGGACTTAATGAATTGCTTATACCTGCCGTTCAACCGGGTTCGTCAATCATGCCGGGTAAGATCAATCCGGTTATGCCGGAGCTGGTCAACCAGATCGCTTATCAGGTGATTGGTAACGATGTGTCGATCACCATGGCGGTCGAGGGCGGTGAGCTGGATCTGAATGTCTGGGAGCCGGTGATCATCAAGGCACTGTTTGAGTCCTGCGCCCTGCTAACTAATGCGATTCCGCTGTTTGTCGACAAGTGCCTGAAGGATCTCCAACCTAATGAAGCGGTATGCCGCGAATATGCCGAGAAGAGTACCGCACTGGCTACCGTGATTGCGACTCTGTTCGGTTACAAGGTGGGAAGTCGAATTGCAACCACAGCCTTTGAGCAGAACCTCAGCGTCCGTGAAGTGGTGCTGTCCGAACAGCTGTTAACGCCTGAGCAAGCTGACTATTTGCTCGACCCTATGGTGATGACCGATCCCAAGGCCAGTGCCGCAGCCGTGAAGCGTTACCAGCAGGAGGTGGCTGACTCAGCATCTGCAAGCGGACTGGAAAAAACGATTGAGGAAACAGCATGAAACCCGATCCGTTACTAAGGCAGATCGCACGCTGGTGCGTGAGCCTGCGGCTGGATGAGGTGCCCGATGAGGTGGTGCGGGTAGCCAAGATAGCCCTGACTGATTACATCGCTGTCACCATCGCCGGTAGTGAAATGCCTGTGGCCACAAAGCTTCAGCAGTTTGCGATGCAGCGAGCACCGCAGGGCAATTGCAGTGTGTTGGGCACCGAGCAGAAAACCACTATGGCCTACGCCTGCTATGCCAATGGTGCAGCCTCCCATGCGCTTGATTTTGATGATGTCAGCTGGGCGACGATTGGCCACCCGACTGTGACCGTCGCGCCTGTAGCCTTTGCCGCTGCCGAGGAGAAACAGCTCGGTGGCGACAGCATCTTGCTGGCGTATATCGCGGGCGTTGAAGCCCAGCATCAAATTGCGAAGTGGGTGATGCCGAAACTGTCCGAGCAGGGCTGGCATACCACACCTGTTATTGGCGTGTTTGGGGCAACAGTAGCAGCCGGTGTTCTGCTCGGCCTTGATGAAACCACTCTGACCAATGCGTTGGCAATTGCGGCATCGTCGGCGTCTGGCGTGCGGGGCAATTTTGGTAGCCAGACCAAGGCAATGCATGCCGGGTTGGCTGCGTTCAACGGGGTCAATGCCGCTGAGCTGGCAATGCTGGGGGTCACCGGTCAGCCCGATGTTATTGAGGCCGCTGATGGTTTTGCCCAGTGCTTTACCGGTATTACTTCGCTTGATGACGCTGAAATAACGTTAGGTCAGCAATGGGACTTGCTGGAAAACGGTTTGGTGTTCAAGCAGTACCCGTGCTGCAGCGGCAGCCATCCTGCCATTGATTGCTGGGATGCCTTGCTGATTGAGAGAGCGCGCAGTGGCATACCTCTGAAGACCGAAGAGATCGAATATATCCAGGTTGGTGCCAGCCTGCTTGGGCCGCGTGAGCTGGTCTGCAGGCATCCGCACAATGCCATCGAGGCCAAGTTCTCGATGCAGTATGCCCTGGCTGCCAGATTAATCCATGGCGCTGTCGGGCTGACAGAATTTACTGATGAGGCGGTGAACGATCCCCGAGTACAGGCTTTGATGCCGAAGATCCGGATGCGGGTTGATCCCGAGCTTGAAAAGTTGGGCTTTGTCGGTACCGCGCCTGTGAAGATCCGGGTGTATCTGGCTAACGGTGAAACCCTGAGTATCGAGAACGATCTCGCCAAGGGCAACCCGGATAAACCGCTGTCTCAGGCGGAAATCGAGAACAAATTTACTGCTTGCGTCTTGCCAAGGGTGGGCGAGAACAAGTGCCGAGAGTGGCTGGGGGCGCTGACTCACTTTGAGACAGTTACCGTTGCCGAGATCAAGTACCTGCTGAATTCATAACAGTAACTCCCGAATCAATAACGGGAGAGGAGGTTTCCAATGATTTTTATCCAAACGTGTCTGTTGTTAGGGGCCATTATTCTGGCCGCCCGTCTCGGCGGGATCGGTGTCGGTCTGGCTGGTGGTCTGGGGATGGCTATCGCTGTCTTTGGCCTTGGCCTGCCGCCGGGAAGTATTCCGGTGTCGGTTATTTTGATCATTATGTCGGTGATCCTGGCATTGTCAGTGATGCAGCAAGCCGGTGGTATGAGCTACATGGTCAACTGCGCCGAGAAAATGCTGCGTAATCATCCCAAATACATCAATATCCTGGCCCCGGCCACGACCTTTGTGCTGACAACGCTTGCTGGTACGGGTTATACCGCGATGTCGGTATTGAACGTTATTCAGCAGGTTGCCAAGGAAAACGGCGTGCGCCCGAGCCAACCGTTGAGCTCGGCAGTTGTGGCTTCGCAGATCGCCATTACGGCTTCACCAATCTCGGCAGCGACTGCAGCGATGTATGTGGTGGTCGAGCAGATGGGTGTGAGCTTTGGTACCGCGCTGAGCGTGATTATGCCGTCGGCCTTATTTGGTGTGGTTGTGGCATCGTTTATCGCCAGCCGTCAGGGTTGCGAGCTGAAAGATGATCCGATCTTCAAGGAACGTGTTGCCAAAGGACTGGTGAATTTCACGCCTGAAGAGCAGAAGCAAATCGAACCAAGCATTGAAGCCAAGCGTTCGGTATGGCTGTTCCTTGGTGGTGTGATGTTCATTGTTGCTCTGCTGCTGTTCAAGCCGCTGTTAGGCCATGATTTGGGATCGCGCGATATCATCGTTATCGTGATGCTGCTGACCAGCTTTATCATGGCGATGGTGTGCAAGGTTCAGCTGACTTCTATCAAGAAAGCACCGATCTTTGCCGATGGGGCGGAAAGTCTGATTGTGATCCTCGGCATCGTCTGGTTGAGCTCGACCATTATTGGTGTTCATATTCCCGAGATCAAAGCTATCGCTGGCGATGTATTGAGCGAGTATCCGGCGTTGCTGGCCGTGGTATTCTTCGGTACGTCGGCACTGCTGTTCAGCCAGGGAGCGACCAGTGCCTTGTTGGTGCCTATCGCGGCGTCACTAAATGTGGATCCTGCTACTATTCTGGCAAGTTTTGTAGCAGTAAGTGCCCTGTATATGACCAACATCTACCCGACGACTGCTTTCGCGATTGCCACGGATGACACCGGCTCTTTCCTCAGCAATAAGTGGAACGGTTCTTACATCGTCAACCACCCGTTCTTCCTGCCGGGTATGCTGGGAATTGTGGCTGCGGTGCCGTTCGGCTTCGTGCTGGCCAATATCTTTGTCTAGCGGGCTCATTAACTCACTAGGTGACTTATCCAGTGGCGATTAGCGCCAAGATAATTTAAGCCCTCTTCATTGAGGGCTTTCGTTTATTTAGATACTTCCTATAAACAGCGGCTTATTGCTTTCCCCTAATTCTTTCTACCTCGTCCTGAATCACTATCTTTACCTGCTCGCTTAGCCATTGCATTCTCGGGTGCTGACTGTCGCGTTGACGACTCATCATGTCGATATCAAAGTCCGGGATCGAAATGGGTGGCTCGCAGAGGGTGATATCATCGTTAAAGAGCTCGGAGCGGCCAACCATTTCAGCCATCACACAGAGCAGGCGACGGCCTGAGATAAGGTGACGTAGGGTTAAAAAGCGTGTTGAGCCAAGAACCACCCGGCGCTGGGCCCCCATTTCGCTTAAGGTGTTGTCTACCGGGCTGAAAAGGGCTTTGTTGGCAGATACAACAACCTGCGGCGTTGCAAGGTAAGCTTCTAAAGAAATGGGCAATTCTGTTTGTAATACCGTATTGTCGAACAGGCAGACATGGCGCTCGCGGTAGAGGAAGGTACGGCAAAGGTGGTCGGGTTGTTGCTTGAATACCCCGATAGCCAAATCAACCTCACCGCTGTCCAGCGCTTGTTCGCAGTTGGCGGAATCTACCGCCTGGAACAGGATTTGGCAGTTAGGAGCCGCGCTAATCAAGCTGTCGAACAAAGCGGGGCCAAATACCTGCTCGGCATAGTCGGTCAGACCTATCACAATTTTGTCGCTAAAGTCTTTGGGTTCGAAGGCAACAGGCTGGAGGATATCGTCTCGGATTATGCTAATCACCGCATCGATCTTCGGGGCAAGCTCCAGCGCACGACTGGTCGGTACCATGGTATTGCCCTGACGTTCAAACAGCGGATCGTTAAGCAGGGTGCGAAGTCGCTTGAGATTATAGCTGGTGGCTGGCTGACCGAGGTGGAGCTGTTCCGAGGCTCCCGAGACACTTCGGCAGACCATGATAGCTTCGAATGTCAGCAGCAGGTTGAGATCGACTCCACGCCAATTGATACCGCTCATCGCTTTCAGATTCCTGTTCGACTGAATTGATAGGGCTTAGAGTCCTATATTTTGAGGCATGGTTCAATGAAGCAAGGAGCTAATGGAGCAATTAAGCTATTTGGCAGCATTTTCGAATAGGAAGATAGGTTGACTTCTTGTTGAGGTAGCAAATATATCAAGAGGTACAGAGATAGCACGAGGGATATATTTTATCACTTTGTAATGCAGGTTAGCTTTGGTGGGTACATTTCAAGGGTGATTTGAAAGAAATATTGAAACAGGCGCTCTTATATAAAGGTGAGGATTTCGACCATGTAGAGTAACAGCTATTTGATAGTCAGGAAAGCCGGGTCTCTAAAGATGCTTCTGGTTAAAGTGTTATTAATATTGATGATACTAATTCTCATTTGTATATACGTGAAAAACTTATAATACGTTTTATAAAATTAAAAGAAGATTGAAGTAAATCTACCCTTGTATAAGGGTTAATATTTGGTAAGTGTTAATACATAAGTGCTAGCGATTATTGTTCACTGCTTTATCATAGAATATGAGTATGGTTTGGAATTTATCTAATTTAAACCAATAATTTAAAATTTTCGGAAAATTGTATTGAAAGAAGTCTGTGATTTTTTCTGATAAATCATTGTTGATAGATATTGTTTAGTTATCATACAAGCTGCTGCAACTTTTTTATTATGATTAGCTCCCGTCTAGGTTAAAGCCCATATGGCTTACTTTGAATTTATTTGTTTAAAAACAAAGGTTAAATATTGTTTTTGTGATGTTTATGTCTTTCTTTGTCAAGTTTGTTGTACTTTCTTGTCTTATTAATTATTAGAATTTTTATAGTTTATAAGTCATATTCTTATAACTGAGAAGAATAGAAGGGCAATTTCTAAGTGTTAGTACTAATACTGGAATTCAGTATATTTCTAATATAAAAGGCTTGGTTTTCATTCAATCTGTTTATACATACTTGTTGGAACTTTGGAATTGCATATTGCAAAGGTTTGATAAGTTCTTATGTAAAATACTGATAGGCTGTAGTGTGAAGCATGATTAATGCGGGTTTATGGGCAGTGATTATCATTAATACTTTATTTGTTTTACTTCTGGGAAGTTGTTGAAGCTGAAATTTGAAGAGTGGTTAATAATGATTTGTTACTAGGTTCCATTGTTTTTTTACTGTTGTTTCTACATTTTATAAGGTCGCGAAGTCTTCTTATTAAGACTAAATTTTTCCTGTAAGGGGGAACGTTCATTTTCAATAATGAAGGTAATGTGGTCCCTGATAATAAAATAATATTTTAAATTTTTGCCTGTTTAAAATGACCATAGCAGGAGTTGAGTTATGCAGCATAAACCAAAGCGACTTTCTAAGTTGGCGACATTGCCTTTCTTAGTCGCACTTTCATTGAGCAGCTCTATGGCAAGTGCAAACCTCGAACAAGAAATGCAGAAAACGCTTGAAGAGCAAGGATTAGAATACCGAACTTTATTAAAGCAGCATCAGACTGAGCGGAGGAGTATCAAACAGGAGCAAAGACAGGTTCGGCGAACGAGACCTGTTGATCGTGAGTTGCTGGCTAATTTAAGAGATCAGGAACGTGATTTATTCCAAAGCCAAAGGGCGGAAATTGATTTATTAAAACGTATTCATGCTCGCGATCTTGAAGGAGATCGACTGGCAATTAGGCGTTCTGCGGGAACTGGCGAAGAAGCTGAGCCTGAGCACGAGTTTAATGCATTGCTTGAATTGGTACACGGAATCGATCTTACAGATGAAAATGGCATTCCTGTTGGTGGTGAAGCAGGATTAGCTGTCTTTGGAGATAAAGTTGATGTCGAAGTTATAATTGGCGGTATCACGTCTGCGAGCGATGTTTCTTCAATAGAGTTGACGAACTGTTCTACTGGAGATGTGTTCTTATCGTTGCCACCAAATCAACTGCTTGGTGAAGTGGTTATTGGGCCGGATATTCCGCCACAAATTCCTGATGTCAATGTAGGGCCTCTTGAGCCTACACCATCATTTAGCTTGATTCAGTATAACCTTCCATTTTCTAATGCCATGCTGATAGCACTTGAAAATGGCAATATGTGTGCGCCTGTAGTCTTAACCTCTCATGAGGAGTCTCACCCTGAAGGTACATTGACAGGTAACTTCATCGACCACCTTCGTTTCGAGGCACTGGAATACATATTGGATCCATCGTTATTGCCTGAACCGCGCGTAGTCGATCGCCAGTTCAATACATTAGGCACGGTGAGTGAGCTTGTTGTTAAAGATCAATATGCGCTTGAAAAATTGGGTAAGGCTTTTTTCTGGGATACTCAGGTCGGATCGGATAACAAAGTTGCCTGCGCTTCATGCCATAGTTTGGCCGGGGTTGACTGGCGGACTAAAAATCAGTTTGCCAGTGGTACCGGTAACCAGGAAGTTACGTTAGCAGATTTCCCGCTTGATAAGGTGTTGGGCTCGCAAGGGGTGCAGAATGCTGAGTTTGTCGAAATTAACCCTAACCAGCCAGGTGAAGACGTATGTAACGATCTAAGTGGTGACTTCAGACAGGTCACAGGGCGTCAGGCACCGACTGTCGTCAATGCTGCCTTTAATACTTTCCAATTCTGGGATGGACGGGCACACCGTTTCTTTAATGGTGAAAACCCGCTGGGTCCTGTCGATACCAGTGCAGGAGTCTATAAGGTCAATGGTTCTGGTTATGTTGAAAAAGATACTAACTTCCTAGTTGATTATTCGTCGTTGGCCTCTCAGGCGGTTGGACCTTTTGAAAGTCATGTCGAGATGATTTGTGGGCCGGTAGATCGTAGCCGATTCTTCCCTCAGCTTGCTATGAAGCTATTGAACAGCAATGTGAAACCGCTTGGGCTTCAGAAGGTTCACTCGGAAGATAGCTTACTTGGTGGTTTGGCTAATGGGACAGCAGGTCTGAATACCAGTTATGAATCAATGATCAAAAAAGCGTTCAAAGAGGAATACTGGGATAGTTCTACACCTATATCATTACAGCATCCGGTAACCAATCAATGGGAAGACTACAGCATGATGGAGGCAAACTTTGCCTTTATATTCGGACTTGCGGTTCAGGCTTATGAACAAACTTTGCTTTCCGGCGAGAGTAAGTTCGATAAGTTTGCCCGGGGTGAGGGAGACTTGAGCGAGATAGAAAAAGAAGGTTTCAACCGATTCCTCAGCGGCGGTACTGGCTGTAATGAGTGTCATGATGGTCCGCTGTTTACAACTGCAACGCTTGAGTTCCAACTTGTCGAACCGATTGAAGCCATGCGACTGGTCAATAGCGTAGATAATGGCCTTTATGACTCTGGTTTTTACAATGTAGGGGTACGTTTGACAGAAGAAGATTTAGGTCGAGGCCGTCAGGATCTACCTGGTCCGATTGCATTGTCTAGCCAGTCTAACGCGGGTAATGATATGTTTTGGCCGAACCTGCCACTGGTATCAGCAGATGAAGGTAAGGCAAGCGTGAAAGGTCATATGAAAGTGCCGACGTTGCGTAATATCGAGCTTACGGCTCCTTACTTCCACAACGGTAAATACCTGACGCTGGAAGATGTGGTAGCCTTCTATACTCGAGGTGGTGACTTCCCACTTAATGAAGACCTTGACCCGGATATCGAGCCAATTGGTCAGCTGTTAGGTAAGCCAGAGCGTCAGGCAAAAATTGCTGCCTGGATGCGTACTCTGACAGATGATCGTGTACGTCTTCGTTCGGCACCGTTTGATGGCCCTGAGCTAGCAATTCCTAATGGCCATAAGATGGAAAACGGACAAATTGTCGATGACACCATCCTATTGGAAGCCACAGGTAAAGATGGTTCAGCAGTTGCCTTCCCTAACTTCTTCGAACGAGTAGGCGGCACTATCCCTGAAATCCCTGAAGATGATTAATTAGTAAGCAAGTTAGTCATCACCATGCGATGGAGTGACGTAAAAGGCTTGGTTCACAATGAACCAAGCCTTTTTATTGGTTCTAAGATGTTGAGAACGGTACTGGTCTTGAAGATAGCGAACTGTAGTGATTGCTTCGTGGTTTGTTCATTAGTCTGTTTTGTCTTTATGTGGCGCAAAATGATAAATATAGAGCGGCGAAATCTTTAACTTATGACTCAAGACACAGTCATTAACCAAAGAGGTACGCCATGTCTCATCAGTTTAACCAGTACAGCAAGTTGCTGAATCGCTCACTTTCTCATGCTGTTGATTACCTTGAGGCTTTGCCGGAAAGACCGATTGATAGCCAGATCAGTTCACAGTCATTGCGGCGCCAGATCGGCGGCAGTCTACCGCTGCAGCCAAGCAATCCGGAGCAGGTGCTGGATGAGCTGGTGGCCAATGTTGAAAACGGCCTGATTGGTTCGGGCGGTCCGCGCTACTTTGGCTATGCCATCGGCGGTTCCTTCCCGGTTGCTCTGGCAGCTGACTGGCTGGTAAGCGCCTGGGATCAGAACGTGCCATATTATGTTTCCAGTCCGGGCACTTCGGTTGTCGAGGAAACGGCTGCCGAATGGATGCTGGAACTGCTCGGCCTTCCTGATACCGCCGGAGTGGGTTTCACCTCCGGTGCCCAGGAAGCGATTTATACTGCATTGATCACGGCCCGTAACAGTTTGCTGCAAAAAGCAGGCTGGGATGTGGCGACTCAGGGGCTATATAACGCCCCGCGTATTCATGTCGTAGTGAGCGATCAGATCCACTCAACCATTAAGCGTGCGCTCTCGATGATTGGCATCGGCGTGAACGATATTAAGACTATTCCAACGGATAACAATCTGAGAATGCTTCCTGAATACTTGCCGGAGATCTTAGAGCAGTGTGATGGCCCGACATTGGTTTGTGCCCAGGCTGGCTGTATTGATTCCGGGGCATTCGATCCGTTTGAGGAGATAGCCGAACACGTTCAGGCTCATCCCAATGCCTGGCTGCATGTTGATGGGGCAATTGGGCTGTGGTCCGCAGTAAGCGACAAGCAAAAGCACCTGCTGAAAGGGATTGAAAAGGCCGACTCATGGGATACCGACGGTCACAAGTGGTTCAACATGCCCTACGACAGCGGGATGGTCATTGTCCGTGACGCTTCTTTGTTGGCAACGGCGATGGGAGGCAACAGTATGGGCGATTATCTGACTGACGCCATTGCCAAGCCGGACCGTAACGCTATCAACTTCGGAATATCGGCATCGCGCCGGGCCCGTGGGGTGCCTGTCTATGCCGCTATTAAGGCGCTGGGCAAGGAAGGGATCCAGGCTCACCTCGACAATTGTTGCATGCTGGCACAGAGAATGGCTGACAGACTGCGCAATGTCGACGGGATCACCATTCTCAATGATGTCGTGTCCAACCGTTTTTCGGCCCAGTTCGGTATCGGTGATGATGCGTTCCGAAACCACCTGACCGAGCGAGTTGTTCACCAGTTGCAGCAAGATGGTTTCTGCTACCCGTCAACGTCTGGTTATAAGGGGCTCAAGACCATGCTCTTCTCTGTGCTGAACTGTCACACCACGATAGAGGATATTGATGCAACGGCAGAGAAAATCATCGAAATCTACCATATCGAGCTGGAAACGTGCCAGTTGGGCGAAGCGGCTGAGCTGTGTGACTAACCCGCAGATTGTCTGAATAACAATAGAGGAAATAGAGTATGAAAGTGCTAGTAAAGAATGCTTCATTGTTCGACGGCGTTAATGAGACGGTCAAGTCGGGATGCTTTATCAGTGTCGAAGACGGGGTGATCACCGAGGTAGCCAGTCAGGAAAATACCAATGCAAGTTATGACCGGGTAATTGATGCGGCTGGCTATACGGTGGTTCCGGGACTGATAGATGCCCACACCCATATTTCGTTTTCGGATACGTTTCAGGCCATGGATAACATGACCGCTGAAGAAGTGGCGGTGCGCTCGACGGTGATTGCCCGCCAAATGCTGGAGCGGGGTTTTACTACGGTCCGGGATGTCGGCAGTAACTGCTATGGCCTGAAGCAAAGTATCGACAACAACTTTGTGCCGGGGCCGAGGATTTACCCGAGCTATGGGGCAATTTCGCAAACCTGTGGTCATGCTGACTATCGGCAGAACAGAACCCAGCGTTCTAACTTCAGTCAGAATCTGGAGGATTCGAGCTTTATGCGTCAGGGTCACCTGGTGCTGGCTGACGGCGTGCCGGAGTGTCTGAAGCGAACCCGCGATCAAATATTTAAGGGGGCATCCCAGATTAAAATATTTGGTGGCGGCGGGGCGTCATCACTGTTTGATCCACTCGATACGATTCAGTACACCCGTGAAGAGCTAAGGGCGATTGTCGAAACCGTGACCAATTACGGCTCGTATGTCTGCAGCCATATTCATGCCGGTCCCGCGATGAAGATTGCGGTGGAAGAAGGGGTGAAATCCTTAGAGCATGCGACTTTTATGGATGACGATATTGCACGGTTGTGCCTGGATAAGGAGGTTTGGATTGTGCCGCAGTATGCGACTGCCGAGCTGATCGCCAACCGGATGATCCCACTTGATAGCGAGATCCTCTATCAGAAGACCGAGCGGGTTGGGAGAGGCTTGCTCAAGCAGGCTGAACTGGTCGAGAAATACAACCTCAAATGTGCCTTTGGCACAGACTTAGTCGGAACGCCGGAAGTACATGCCAAACAGAATGCCGAGTTTTCGGCACGGAAGAAATACTTCGGTTCTTTTCGCGGCATTAAACAGGCGACCTCGGATGCCGGCGAGTTATTGAAACTGTCCGGGTTTCTGGACCCGTATCCGGAGGGTGATATTGGTGTTATTCGTGAAGGATCGTTTGCCGATATGCTTCTTATCAGTGGTAACCCGGTTGAGGATTTGGATATTCTTGCCAACCCGGACAATATCAAGGTGGTGATAAAAGGCGGGGATATTTTCAAAGATACTCGTGCCTTGTAAACCAATATCTGGCCAGATTTGAAACCGTCTCCTATGAGGCGGTTTTTTGTTGCCTGCTCCAGAAGAGGTTTGGCCGAGGGGCCGCTTACTGGGCTATTCGCGGGAACTGTTCGCTAGCGGCTGCTCTTTGGATCTGAAGCGCTTGCGGTAGTCCTTGGGTGGAAAGCCGGTCAGCTTTTTGAATGCCCGTGAGAAGTGGGCAATATCGGCATAGCCCAGCTCGGAGGCGATATCGGTCAGCGAGTATTGCCGGCTCTCCATCAGCTGGCAGGCGGTTGCCAGCATGATGTTTTCCCGAATGCTTTTGTAACTGGTGTTCTCCCCTGACAGACGGCGCTGCAGAGTACGGGGGCTGGTATTCATTAAAGCGGCGGCTTGCTGAATCGACAGGGCTTGTCGGGACAGGTAAGGGGCCAGAGCCAGATACACAGTTTCGACATAGCTCAGAGGTTTTGGGTCATTGGTTTGTCTGTCGACCGGTGTAAAGCGGACCGGCAGGTTGAAGGGCATTGCCAACAAGTCATTGGATAGTTCGATAGCAGCCAGGCTGCGATTGCTATAGAGAACCGTGTCGGGGCTGTTCAGAATCTCTGCCAACTTGTCGGCATTGGGTGATTGCACGGCAATACATCCCGGCTGCCATTGGGTTTTGCTGGCAAAGCGGATAAATTCGATTAGGAACAAAATGGCAAACACCTCTGCCCACAGAAAGCCTTCCGACACCTCTGTTGGCTTGTGGCGACAGAACCAGGGGGTGTCGTTGAAGTATTCGAGGCTGACTTTGGCGGAGGGGGAGTCATGTTGCACCGCTATTTGCATTTGCTCGATGGCTTCACCTATCGATTTCGGACTGCGTAAGTGCCTGAGCATTTTCGGAATGAAGTATTCCCGGATTGCTGTTCGGAGCAAATTGCCATAATGATCGGGATCGGCCTTCTCGGCCATCAAAGCCAGCAGGTGTTTGATAGGCGTTTCGGGAACAAATTCGTGCTGGGTCTGGAGAATGTCTTCGGGGAGCCCTGCTGTCTTGAGGAGCGGGTAGATATCAGCTTCGAAATGCTTGAGCATTTCAATCAGGGTCGCAGCATGGACGGTTTTGATCAGCGGGACCAGTTGGCCTTGGTTCATTCCTTTTACTCCGCGAGTGTACTCATCAACAGAGAGTATACTTGTCGGACTGCATCCTTGCAGCCCTAGAGAAGAGAGAGAATTATTGAGCTTGGTATCAGGCTTGAGTGATCTGCGGCTTTGGTGAGGTGCGGAAGATACTGATAACAGCTTCTACAGTGTAGTAGCCGCAGATGGCGGTAAAGCTCAGTACGCTGACGTTCTCACCCATAGAGACCGAGGCACCGATCATTTCAAATAGCTCACCGCCAAACTTTCTGACATAGTCCAGCGCCCATTTGTACACCAAATAGAGCTTGGTAAGGGTAATAAACACCAGGTACGCCTTGCCGTAGGGAGTAAGCAGGAACTGTTTGATTTTGGCCCAGATGTTTTTCATCTTCATTTCTCGCTGTGATGTGGTTTGTCGGACGAGATGAAGTATAAAAAATGAACATATTTATATTTATCATTTTGCGCCAAGGTGAACCTTTGGTTTCTTTTTTCTGATGGCGCTAAATGGTAAAAATAAATTTTGGGTCTAGATAGTATTGCAGCACACATTTTATTGCTTGCAATGAGCAGTGAATCTGACGAGGTCGGAATGAGCCCAAAAGAACCGGAACTACAGCAATCGACACCTTCTACTGTTGCCGAAGAGACAAGCCACAACCATCAGGAACCCGTAGCAGGGAGAAGCTTTTCTCCCCGCTTTGTTACCTCGATCGTGCTGTCGGTTTGTATCGGATTATTTGTCTTCTACCTGGTTGCAGACAGGATTATTCCCTGCACAGACATGGCACGCGTACAAGGTAACGTGATTCCGCTGGCTCCAATGGTTTCGGGTGAGGTGATCAAGGTGAGCGTGGCACCCAACGATTTGGTACAGGCCGGTGAACCCTTGATAAAAATTGACTCGACCGATTATCTGATAGCTGTTAGGAAAGCAAAGCAGGGACTGGAGGAAGCCGGCAAGCACATTGGCGTACAGACTGCATCAGTGGAAGCGGCACAGGCCAAACTATCTGATGCACTGGTCAACCAGGATAATATCCGGCGGCAGGCAGGGCGTGTTCTGGCAATGGCTGATAAAGGTATCGTGACTCAGGCGGATGCCGATAAAACCCGTGCTGCAGTGGCGCATGCCAGGACGCAGGTGAAAACGGCCCGAGCAGAGCTGGTACAGGCTCAACAGAAACTGGGTAAGGCCGGCGACGAAAATACTGAGATGCAGATGGCTTTGCTGGCTCTGCAGAAAGCCCAGTTGGATTTGGAGCGAACGGTGATTCGGGCTCCGGCCATGGGCGGGGTGTCTAATTTTCGACTTGATGAAGGGACCTACGCGAACAAAGGCCAGCCATTAATGACTTTCGTCTCAGGTGAAGATAGCTGGATAGAGGCATATTACCGTGAGAATAGCCTAGGCAATATCCGTAGCGGTGATTTGGTCGAAATCGCCTTGGATAATGCCCCTGGCGAAATATTCCGGGGAAGGGTAGCCAGTATTGAATATGGTATTCACTGGGGCCAGCCTCAGACTTCTGGTCAGCTGGCAACGGTTGCCAACCAGTCGGGATGGTTGCGACAGAGTCAGCGTTTTCCTGTGGTGATCCGTTTTGAAGATGATCGGCCAAGCGGTTTGCTGCGGGTAGGCGGCCAGGCGGATATCATGGTATATACCGAGAGGGATTCCGTGATGAATATATTCGGCAGGCTGTGGATCCGCTTTATTAGCTGGATGTCCTATGTCCGCTAATCGAACTGCAGTCGGAGAGGAATCGTACGGTTTACTTCGACGCCGTATTCTCAGATATACACTTGGTGTCATGTTGGCGATTGTACTGGCATACAGTATTGACTGGACGCTTGCCTATATTATGCCGGTGTTTGTAGCAAAGTTTTTTGTCGACAGACCGGTACCGACCCGGGAAACGTTTGATGAACTTTTTCTGGCGATGGTGGTGACAGTGCTCATTGCGCTGGGGGTCAGTAACGGAGTAACACAATATCCGCTTATCCTGCTGCTGTTGGTTGGGCTGCTGATGTTCTGGGCTTATTACCTGTTTCAGGATCCGCGATGGAACTTTTTTGCCATGATCCTAATGATTGCAGTGTTATTGGTGCCCTATATGGGGATCATTCATCCGGCTGCAGCGTTGCTGCTCGGCAAGGGATTGATGGTTTCCGGTATCGGGGCGGTGGTAATTTTTTGGCTGATGCACCAGATCGTGCCTGAACCGGTTCCCGTATCGGAGTTGCCCTCGGGGCAAAGCCGGAATGCAGAACAGTCAGAGGCCTTGCGTGTTGGTTGTGCGTTGAAGGCGCTGGCAATTAGTTTCCCGGTCATTGTGTACTTCTATTATTTCCAGATTAGCGGTGCTCTGTTGACATTGGCATTTATCGGCATCCTGTCACTGCAGCTTACCCGGTCTGGCAGTATTAAGTTGAGCGCTTTCCTCCTGATGACCAATGTTGCAGGAGGGGGATTGGCAATTGTTGCCTATGAGCTATTGGTTATCACTCCCTGGTTCCCGTTTCTGTTGGCCATGATGACACTGTTTACCTTGCTGTTTGCACATAAGCTGTACGAGGAGCCGCATAAGGCACCTGTGTATGCCGGTATCTTCTCTGCGATGCTAGTGGTATTTGGTTCAGTGATTTCTGCTAGCGGCAAAGAGATAGATGTCAGTTTCTATGCGCGTATTGGCCAGATCCTGATGGCAAGTACATATCTGGTATTGGTGGCTTGGTTGGTTGACAGGCACGCTAGCGAATAGAGTGATTTACCTGCTCTGTTACTTCTCTCCTATTGATACCGCTCATAACGTTAATCAAGATGTTCGATTACATTGATGGGCAATGAACCCATACAATAACCTCACCGTTGTAAGAAGCGACGAGACGACAAATCGAATGCATACAAGGCCGCTGATTGCCTTAGCCTGAGCGACAGATATAACAATGAATAAATGCCACACAACGAACCTAAATGAACTGCGTCAGCTGGGTGCTGTCCGGTTTCAGAGCAATAGTCAGAAAATTCTTCCCGGCGATGTATTTGTCTGTCGTCAGGGCCCGAACTGGGACAGCCACCAGTCTGTCGATGAGGCGATCGGTAAAGGCGCTGTTGGCGTGATTGCCAACAAACCGTTAGAGCTTGATGTTCCCTGCCTGCTGACACCCAGTTTTAGCAATAGTGTCAGTTTGATTAATCAGTATTACCAGTATCCGCAAGATAAGCTGATGCAGATAGGTGTGACGGGGACCAACGGCAAGACTACCGTCGCCTATTGCCTGAATGCTTTGCTGAACCGCCGGTTCAAGTCTGCCTACACCGGCACATTGGGCTGCCAATACAGTGATGAACAGGTTGAGCTGGACAATACCACGCCGGATGCCATCAGCCTGCTGAATCTGTTTCATGCCATGGAGCAATCGGGTGTGACCCACAATGTGATGGAGGTGAGCAGTCACGCCCTGTCTCAGGATCGGGTAAGTATCGTCGACTTCGACGTGGTGGTCATTACCAATATCGGCAGCGATCACCTCGATTACCACCGAAGCAGAGATGAATACATTCAGGCCAAACTTCGCCTGATAGATCGCCTTAAGCCCGGCGGTGTGGCGATTATCAACCTTGATGATGAACTAGCATTGGCGATGATCGAGCGTTGCCGCAGCAAGGCTCGGGTGGTGACCTTCAGTATGCAGGATCCAAGTGCGGATATGTTTGCCTCTGATATTGCCTCGTCGTGTCATGGTGGGCAGTTCAGGCTGAATTATGAAGGTCTGCAGTATTCGGTAAGTACCTCCCTGCCGTTTACCTTCAATATTGAAAACTCCCTTGCGGTATTGGCAATGCTGACGGCCATGGATATTGATATTTCAACAGCTGTTGAGATGCTGGCCACCATGGATCATGCCCCCGGTCGAAGCGAGGTCTACCCGTTGCAAAATGGTGCCACGGCGATTATCGATTATGCTCATAATTACGATAGCCTCCGTAACCTGCTGGATAATGTGAGGTGTCATAGCCAAGGCCGGGTGTATACCGTGATTGGAGTAACGGGTGACCGACTGGCCGATGCGGCAGCTATCGGTGAGTTGTGTAGCACACATTCGGATCATGCGTTCTTTACCACCGACAACCCGTTGGGAGTGTGTCAGGAGGCTTTGTTTGCTGCAATGGGCAGCAAGGCAGTGAGTGGCAACAGCAGTACTCACCCGGACCGCGAGCGGGTTATCGAACATGCTGTTTCGTGTCTGATGCCAGATGACGTGCTGTTGCTGTGTGGCAAAGGTCCTGAGAAATATCAATATATCAGCAGCAATAAAAACGCCCCTCAGCCCTATATCGGCGATTTTGAGGCGTTGATGCAGGCTGCTGGTAACAGGTAGGCAAACAACATGGCAGCTGAATCGATAAGTACGCCGCTTCCTATGCGGAAAAATACCACCTATCTGAAATTGCTCAGTGCCCAGGTGATTTCGCTGATTGGTACCGGGATCAGCTCGCTGACGCTGGCGTTACTGGCCTGGGAGCTTGAGGCCGAGGATGCCAGTGCCGTGTTGGGAACGGCGTTTGCGCTCAAGATGATCGCCTACGTTGGCCTGGCACCTGTTTTCGGTGCCATCGCCCACAAGCTGCCAAGAAAGCAGTTCATGTTTGCGCTGGATATCATCCGGGCAGGGTTGATCCTCTGTCTGCCGTTTGTTACCCAGAGCTGGCAGATTTATGTTTTGGTCTTTGTGATTAATGCCTGCTCGGCGGGCTTTACCCCGTTGTTTCAGTCTACGCTGCCGCAAATTCTGCCGGATAAAGATCAGTACCTCCGGGCGCTATCCTACAGTCGAATGGCGTATGATCTGGAACAGATCATCAGCCCATTACTGACGGCGATGCTGTTGCTGCTGATAGGTTTTCGCGATCTGTTCATTCTGGATGCATGCACTTTTGTGTTGTCGGGTGTGCTGATCATTAGCTGTACCCTGCCTGCGGTTATGGCTGTGGATCACGGCAAGGGCGTATGGAATAACCTGAAGTTCGGCATTCAGTCTTATCTGATGACACCGCGGCTTAGGGCCTTGTGGTTTGCCTATTTGGCTGCCGCCGGTGCCAGTGCCATGGTGATTGTTAATACGGTTGTCTATGTCAATCAGATACTGGAAGGTGGAGACAGAGAAACGGCATTGGCAATGGCCGTAGTCGGTTTTGGTTCTATGCTGATTGCTCTCAAGCTGCCCGCCTGGCTGGAAAAACGTAATATCAGGCCGTTTATGCTTATCGGTGGTGTGAGTATTTCACTGGCACTGCTTCTGGGTACGCTGACACCGTCATGGCCGGGGTTTGTGGCTGTGTGTCTGCTATTGGGAATTGGCATGTCATGCATCCAGACCCCTGCTGGGGTATTGGTGACCCGTTCGTGCAAAGAGGCAGATGCTCCGGCGTTTTTTGCCGCCCACTTTTCTCTGACGCACCTATGGTGGTTACTCACTTATCTACTGGCTGGGTGGAGCAGTGCTGCGATTGGGTTGTCGATGGCGTATCTGTTGATGGGGGCGTTATGTACAGTTAGCCTGCTCATGGTCAGTACATTATTCCCCCGGGAAGATTAGTTGCTAATGTAAGATTGGCGAGGGTGAGGCAAAGTCGTTCGATAAAGAAAAAGCCACATTATGTGGCTTTTTCTTTGTGTGTTTGCTTCTTGTGGACTTTCATAGCCAATGACGATGTTCGATATGCACCGTTCTAGTATTAGTTATTTTGCTCTGGCAGAGTAATGCTTATAGCTTAAATACTCTTCCGCACTGTGTGCAGCGGTGGATGGACTTATAGACCATACGTTGCCAGAAATTCCGTTTTACACGGACGATTTGGGTGCATTGGCATTCCATACGTGATACCCCTTCAACAAAACAATACTCGCGTAGTTTCTCAACTACTAGCTTGATACGCGCTGAATATTACATGTGTCTGGCACGTAAAGCTGTCGTTATTTACATTTTGTTACCGAACTTCAAAGGGACAAGTTAGCAGCGATGAGATATAGCGGAGATATGAGTAATTTTTGACTCAACAATCAGCAGGCCTGCGGGGAGTAGGCCTGCTGGGAGGATGGTTAGAAGTTAGTCAATGAGTTAAAAGAAGCCCAATGGGTTTACGTCATAGCTAACCAGAAGGTTCTTAGTGTTCTGATAGTGATCAAGCATCATCTTGTGGGTCTCCCTGCCGATACCTGACTTCTTGTAACCACCAAAGGCGGCATGTGCCGGATAGGCGTGGTAGCAGTTGATCCAGATCCGGCCTGCTTCGATCTTACGTCCCATGCGGTAGGCGAGGTTGGTATCCCGAGTCCATACTCCAGCACCCAGGCCGTACTCGGTATCGTTGGCAATCTCCAGTGCCTCGGCTTCATCTTTGAAGGTGGTGATAGCAATGACCGGGCCGAAAATTTCTTCCTGGAACACCCGCATTTTGTTGTTGCCTTTTAGCATGGTCGGGGCAATGTAGTAACCTTGCTCCAGCCCATCGCTCTGTTCGACGGCACTGCCGCCCACCAGTACTTCGGCGCCCTCATTACGACCAATTTCCAGATAGCTCAGGATCTTGTCGAACTGTTCCTTTGATGCCTGCGCTCCGACTTGGGTGTCGGTATCGAGCGGGTTACCCTGTTTGATGTTTTGTGCGCGTTCGACGACTTTGGCGATGAATTCATCGTAGATGGATTCATGGATCAATACTCGAGAAGGACAGGTACAGACTTCTCCCTGATTGAAGAAGGCCAGCAGTATCCCTTCGATACACTTGTCCAGATAGGCATCTTCATGATCGAAAATATCGCCAAAGTAGATGTTTGGAGATTTGCCGCCCAGTTCGACCGTTGACGGGATCAAGCTGTCAGCTGCGCATTTCAGAATATGGTTACCGACCTCGGTTGAACCTGTAAAGGCCAGCTTGGCGATACGGTTACTGGTGGCCAGTGCCTGTCCTGCTTCATGGCCATAGCCATTGACGATGTTAACTACGCCAGCCGGGATCAGATCACCGATGGTTTCCATCAATACCAGTATCGAAGTCGGTGTTTGCTCGGCTGGTTTCAGGACCACACAACAGCCAGCTGCCATCGCAGGTGCCAGTTTCCATGCTGCCATCAGCATTGGGAAGTTCCACGGGATGATTTGGCCAACGACACCAATAGGCTCCGGGAAGTGGTAGCTTGCTGTATTGGCGTCGAGCTCGGCAGCAGAGCCTTCCTGTGCCCGGATACAACCGGCAAAGTAGCGGAAGTGATCAACGACCAGTGGTAGGTCGGCCGCAAGAGTTTCTCGTACTGGCTTGCCGTTTTCCCAGGTTTCAGCAACGGCCAGCATCTCGATGTTCTGTTCGATACGATCGGCGATTTTCAGCAGGATATTGGCGCGTTCGGTAACGCTGGTAGCAGCCCAACTGGTGCGTACATTGTGGGCGGCATCCAGTGCAAGATTAATGTCGGCTTCGCCTGACTTGGCAACCTGACAATAGGCTTCGCCGTTTACTGGCGAGACATTATCGAAATACTCTCCGCTGACAGGCTTGATCCATTCTCCGCCAATATAGTTGTCGTACTGAGGCTTGAATGTAATAACAGCATTGTCGGTTCCTGGTTGCGCGTAGATCATAGGTCGTTCCTTCTTTGCTTCTGTTCACGAAATAGTGGCTGTATCGATACAGCTGATTGTTTTTAAGCATGTTTTGTTGTGTTGCTCTTGTTTCTTACTAACGCAAACAGCAGGCCAGAATGGCAGACTTGTTGTTAATAAAATGTAACGCTATGATTAATAAAATTTTATGAGATAACCTCTGCATTCACAGATGAGAACGCCACGCTGTTGAAATTGTTCAACTGTTACAAAATGGCACACTTGCTCTGTGACAACATGGAACAGTTAATCTATGCACCCATTCGTTGATTCTCCCCAGCATGACTGGCTGGAACAATCTTGGCGTCGCAGCCAGCAGGCAGGGCTTGATGAGCAGCATGTCCCAGAACACATCCGGCTCGAGCAAGACCAGCTTGTTCAGCGACAACACCGTGCGAAGCATCTGACAGCGGCGGTAGAGCAGCTGGCTGTCCCTTTGTTTAATCAGATGTTTGCCGGCACTAACAGCCGTCTGATACTGACTGACGAGGAAGGCGTGATCATCCGTGCATGGGGGCAGTCCCGATTTGAACAACGCCTGACCAGCATTGCCCTTGAATCGGGGGTCTGCTGGCAGGAGAACCTGAAGGGAACCAATGCCATCGGTACGGCACTGGCCGATCAACGTTTCGTTATGGTAGTGGGGGATCAGCACTTTATTCGCAAGCACCGATTTATCAGCTGCTCGGCCGGACCGGTATTTAGCTCGTCCGGCGAGTTGCTGGGAGTGTTAGATATCACCAGCGAACAGAAAGTGCACTCGACGCAGACACAGATGTTGATCCAGAATATGGTTCAGTTAATCGAAAACAGCCTGTTGTGTCAGGTACCCAATGGTAAAATCAGGGTCGATGTCGCCTTAGATAAGCAGTTGCTAAACAGTGGTTGGCAGGGGATTGTTATCGCAGATGAAGCGGGCCATGTAGTAGCCCATAACGCTGTTGCGGCCCGCTTGCTGGATCACCGGCAGATGCTGGGGTGCCATATTGATGTATTGATGGATAGCTCGCTGCAAACTGTCAGTCGTTCGCTGGTTCCGTCCGGTGAGCTGGTCTTTAACTGCCAGCCGATCCGAAAAGCGGAGACAGTACCCCGATCTTCTCCTGTGTACTCACCGTCTTGCCCGCTTCATTATGGTGACGACCGGATGGAGCAGGCGTGGCAGCAGGCCTGTAAGTTGATCAACAAAGACGTCAGCCTGCTGATTTTGGGTGAGACGGGAGTCGGTAAAGGCGAATTCGTCAAACAGTTACATTGCCATAGTCAGCGCCGTACCGGCCCGCTGGTGGCGGTTAACTGTGGGGCATTGCCGCAAGATCTGATTGAATCGGAGCTCTTCGGTTATGCGCCGGGGGCGTTTACCGGTGCCAGCAAGCAAGGTTACCAGGGCAAGGTTCGCCAGGCCGATAAGGGGATTCTGTTCCTAGATGAAATTGCCGATATGCCGCTGGCAGCCCAGTGTCGACTATTACATGTGCTACAGGAAAAGGAAGTCGTGCCTATTGGCTGTAACCAGCCTAGCAAGGTAGATATCCAAATCGTCGCCGCAACCCATAAAAATCTTGAGGAGTTGGTGGCACAAGGCCTGTTCCGCCAGGACCTCTATTACCGTTTGAATGGGTTGATCCTGACGCTACCCGCCTTGCGCGAGCGTCAGGATTGCGAGGCGTTGATCGCTGCTATTCACCGTAAACACCAAACGGCAGAACAGCATATCTGTGAACACTTGATGACGCTGTTGACGGCCTATAACTGGCCCGGCAATATCCGCGAGCTGGATAATGTGTTGCGGGTGGCATCATTGTTGTCGGACGATGCCCGGTTGCTTACCTTGAGCCATCTGCCACAGCACATTGCCGCGCCTTTGCTAAAACAGGTTTCTGCTCATGATGAGGAAGTAATACCGAGCAAAGACTTGCGAACAACGATTTCGGATACCTTGCTTGAGACCTACCATGCTAATAAGGGCAATATCAGCAAAACCGCGCGGATGTTGGGTGTCAGCCGTAATACGTTGTATCGCAAGCTCAGGAAGCTGGGGATTAACTGACCGCAAGCGAGTTAAGTTGCTCATCAAGGTAATCAACCAGCATCCGGACCTTCGGTGACAGATGACGGTTATGCGGGTACAAGGCCCAAATCCCGTCGTCTCTTTCGGTAAACTGGGTTAGTAGTGCGGTCAGCTGGCCATTGTCGAGATATTGCTGTACGTAATAATCCGGAAGCTGGACAATGCCAAGCCCTTTCAGTGCAGCATCGGTCAGCGCATGGCCGCTGTTGCAGCGCAGACTTCCCTTGATCCGAATATTGCGAGCTTTGCCTTGCTCCTGAAAGCGCCAGTAATCCAGGGTTCCCCGCAGGCAGTTATGCTGTTCCAGCTCAGATAGTGAGTAGGGCACACCATAGGTTGTCAGGTAGGTCTCCGAGGCGCAGACATATTGGGTACGGGAACCCAGCCGCTTGGCCATCATACTGGAATCATCAAGCTTGCCGAGTCGGATCGCCAGATCGAAACCTTCGTCAATCAGATCGACTTTCTGGTTTGATAAGTGAAATTCAACGTCTAGATCGGGGTATTGCTGAGCAAAGTTATTGATGAGCGGAGCAATCGTTCCTTCACCATAGGTGACAGGCGCGGTTACCTTGAGTTTGCCACGTGGCGAGCTTTGCAGGTTACTAATGGCTCGCTCTGCTTCCTCAAGTCCGTCGAGTACCTGACGGCAGTGTTGGTAATAAATCCGGCCGACATCAGTGACTGATACTTTGCGGGTCGTGCGGTAAAACAGCTTGGCTGCCAGTCTTGCTTCTAATGCGCTGATTTGGCGGCTGACCTGAGCCGTTGATATACCCAGTCGTTTTGCTGCTGCGGTAAAGCTTTCCGCTTCGGCCACAGCAACAAATTCACTCACCCCTTCCCAGTTAAACATTATTACATCCACGTAAAAATAAAGACTTCTTGCGGCTAATTATCTGCTAACCAGGAAATAATATCGAGTGTTACTTCAGCCTGAATTTACCCACAATGGCAGCAAGTTGGGCGTTTACCGCCGCGATATTGGCTGTCTCTTCGGCAGTATGTGTACCGCCGCTATCAAGTTGAGTGACGATCTCGCTGATGGCAGCCATGTTACGGCTCACTTCCTGCGTCACACTGCTCTGTTCTTCTGCCGCAGTCGCAATTTGTGCGCTCAGGTCGTTAATCTCTGACACATAATTGTTCATCGTTTCCAGGCTGGCTGCAACGTCGGTGGCACCGTTGGCCGTTTCCTGGCAACGGGCTTTGGTGTTATTCATTGCCTCAACCATAGACTGATTTCCCTGAAGTAGTCGCTCAAGCGCCTCTTCGATTTCGGTAGTACTTGCCTTGGTTCTGCTAGCCAGATTACGAACCTCATCGGCAACAACGGCAAAGCCCCGGCCTTGATCGCCGGCACGAGCTGCCTCAATAGCCGCATTCAGTGCGAGTAGGTTAGTTTGTTCGGCTATCTCACCGATAACAGTCAAGATGGCATTGATGCTTTGCGTTTCATCACTCATCTTTTGGACATTGCTGGCTGCGGCATCAACGTCGTTGATTAGCGCCGCAACTGTGACCTGGGCCTGGTTAACAATACCTTTTGATTGCTCGCTGGTCAGATTGGCCTCTTGGGTGAATTGAGCGGCCTCAGCTGCATTGACGGCGACTGACTCGGCGGTGGAGTTCATTTCCTCTACAGCCGTGACCACTTGCTCGGTTTCTGTGATATGGCTTTGCAATATCTTGGTGTTGTCGTCAGTCTGAGCTTGCAGGGCTGCCACATTTGAATGCAAATGATGAGAGGCGGCCTCAATTTCCAGCATCATTTTTTGCAGGCTTTCGATGAACTGATTTATACCAGCTGCTATTTGACCCAGATCGTCATCGGTTTTTACATCCAGACGCTGAGTTAAATCCCCATTTCCTTGCGAAAGGCCTACGACAGTGTCTTTTAATTGCAGAATGGGCGTATAGAGCCATTTAAGGAGCATCAGTACCAGAATAATGCCGAAGATGACAAAGCCAATTGTTGTAAACAGTGAATCTTCACGGGCCGAGTCGAGAGAGGCATAGGTGATCGATTTATCTAGCCCAATCATCAGATACCACTTTTTATTTCCAATGATTATTTCATGAGTAAACATTGTTTTATCTAATCCGGCAGAATTTATATAATCCCGAACTAATTGCTCACTCGAAACAGTTGAAAGTGCGATATCTTTAAGATGTGAATAATTGGTGAGTTTTTTTCCATTTTCAACTGTGCCCGTCGATGTGGCGAGTATTGTTGTGTCACTATCAATAATCATTGAAACCGAGCCTGGAATATCGATTGACTTGACGACATCATTTAATAAATCGAGTTCGATATCGCCTAATAATATTCCTTCATTTACCGTCTCGCCAAAGCTGATCATTAGTTTTTTGGTTGAGCTGTCGGCGTAGACATCAGTAAATACCACGCCTGAGCCATTGCTGACCTGTGTCCACCAAGGACGTCTTCTTGGGTCGTAGGTGCTTGGGTTGGTATAGTTGACCCATTTCGGATCCGGTGTGGATTTGTAAGCGACACCATCGTTAAAGCCAATCATTAAGTTACTGAGATTAGCAATTGCAGCACCGTCAATCATGCGCTGGATATGTCCGTCGGTATAATTATTCACTTTATATTTCGAAGCGAGATTATGTAAGCCTTGAGATTTTTGATGAATGAATTCTTCAATTGATGAACTTTGGTCTCGAACAAAAGTAACAGTTGAACGTGTTACCTCATTAATTAATCCGTCCCTTTGGTTCAAGTAAGAAATATAGTTTGCTGCTCCAATTGACAAAATTGTCCATAATGCAATTGAAACGATCAGCGAATGTTTAAACCCTAGACCCTTCATACAGCCTCATCTTTGATATTAATTTTATGATGCACTTTCTTCACTTGATTAGTTAACAAATTTGTCAGTAAATCAAATGAGAGTGAATATTTTATATGTCTATATATTTTGGGATGGGCATAATACAGAAAAATAGTTGTGAGTGAAATATACTAATTGAGAATGGCTTTTTTATTTTCCACTTGAAACTTTATTTTTCAATAATGCTTTTGATTTTCCATAATTATCTTTAGGGTTTTATATTAATTATTGGTGCTTTTACTCTAATAAATAGAGTAAAGTATTGGATTGAGTAGAATTGTAGTTCTAACTATTGATATGGCTGGATGCTATTAACGCGACGTCAAAATAATGACGACCCGGGTAGTCTATCGCTTGTTATTTAGAATCGTATTTGTCTTTGGAATAAAAGTCACAGAGTGTCTCATGACAGTATAAAACAAAGTGCTTATATTTAATGTGAATAATTCTGACGCTGTGGCGGCAGACAGTGCCACAGCGTAGGAAATACAGTTTTCTTCGCTTAGATAAAGCGGATGTTGACTGCCTGTAGTTTGCTTGCTGAGTCATCCATAATGAACTCAACCAAGCTGCCAGAAACAGGTTGGCAAGCACTGTTGATATTTGCAGCATCAAAACGGATATCGCCGCCAAGATCGCAAGTAATTAGGCCTGTTTTGTCTTTAATATTGAAGCTACGGATAATACCGGTTTGTGAAATCATAATTTTTCCTTTTTTGCCCAAACAATGCTTTAAGAGCGTTATGCTTGTGGCTATCAAATTGAGTAGATAAGTTAGTCCCGCAGCCCTCGGCTAGCGGTTGTTATCGTTTTAACTCATTGACCTTTATCTATTTACCGCTATGAGTTCACCCTACTCAAAAGCGCTTCACTGCATGGTCGATTGCAACGATACCAAACGAAGTCATTATCTGAACCAATCAGAGTTGTTCAGTTTGTTTGGCATACACGACGGCAGTGGAAATAAATCATCGATATGATCTTTAGGAGGTTCTTCTTTACAGCAGGCTTTGGCGAGAAGCTAGGAGTGTGAAGTGTTCTTCGAAAATCATTTTTAGGTCTGAGTCGCAGACCACAAAACACTAACCATAAATTTGTGTCCTGTAAACATTTTTCTTGCATAAAAATGTGACGCAAGTTTAGGTGTGGTCTTTTGATAATCAGAAGTGACTGATTTATATGTTTTTTATTGCATGTTGGCTGAAAGTGATGATTACTTGGCTTAGCGTGAAACTATTAGTCTAACTCCCTCTCAGACCGGATAACATTCAAAATTCTTGCTCAAATTTTTCGAACAACACCTCTCAAAATACGTTATGGAGTGTGAGGTTCGTCACGCCTATGATGATTATCAACACGCAGACAGACTGCGAAACACCATACAGACAACAGCTCGAAAGTGAGGACGTTATGAAAAAATCAATTGCCGCTCTTACCCTAGCCACAGCCACTTTTTCTGGTGCAGCCCTGGCCGATTTCCAACATGAACTGACATTGGATGTCTCACCACAAAAAGGCGGTGCCTGGGTTGTGGTTGAAAAAGCAGGCCAGCCACAAGCCGGTGCAACGGTATCCATCCAGGGTGATACCAATCAGTCTTATGTAACGGCTGATAACGGGCGCGTATTTGTTCACAGCAACGGTGAATCAGCACGCTCGGTAACGATTAATGCCACTGATGGTGAAGGTAACATGGCATCGGCTCATCGCCTGATACCATCAAACCGTTCATGACCAAAACTGAATTTGGAGAAAGTTTTACTGGAAAAAAGCTTAATGGATATACACGATCACTAGGCAGTCGCAATAAAGGGATTTTATTGCGGCTGTTTCGTTTATCGCCGACCTCTAACTATACTCAACGCAGGTATCCGTTCGTGATTCGCCCATTATCAAGCTGCTATAAGCTTACTTAAGGGAAGGAGGAGATGATGAGCCAAACCTGCTTGCATTCGCCAGACACAACACTTGAGTTTCCGTCTTGGTATAACCAAGACTTTCGCCTCTCTCACGATTTTCCTTCTGCCTCAGCGTTGTAACTCCATCACTACCTACATTTTTGTGCTCGTTCGTCAGCAGGCCGTAACGTTATTTATGAGGCAACGTCTATGAAACGTATTCCTGAACCTTTTCGCATCAAGATGGTAGAGCCGATCCGTATGACCGATGAAAATGATCGTCGCGAGGCTCTAATCGAGGCTGGTTACAATCCGTTTATGCTAAAAAGCGAAGATGTCTATATCGATCTGCTGACCGACTCCGGCACAGGGGCGATGAGTGATACACAGTGGGCAGGCCTGATGATGGGAGATGAGTCCTATGCTGGTAGCCGTAACTATTTTCATTTGTGCGAGGCGGTAGAACACTTCTTCGGGTACAAGCTGACAGTTCCTGCTCACCAGGGGCGGGGAGCAGAACAAATCCTGTTTCCGTGTTTGATAGAACGAATGAAAACCGTCCGTGGTGGTGATGAGCCGGTGTTTATTTCTAATTATCATTTCGACACCACGGCAGGGCATGTCGAGCTCAACGGCGGCAAGGCGATCAATGTATTGACTGAGAAAGCTTTTGATACCGATATCTATGAAGACTGGAAGGGGAATTTTGACCTCGATAAGCTCAAAGCGACTATCGAACATTACGGCTCGAAGAATATTGCCGCCATTATTACCACCATTACCTGCAATAGCTCGGGAGGGCAGCCCGTATCGATGGCCAACATGCGGGCTGTCTATGATATCGCGAAAAACAATGACATTCCGGTGGTCATTGATTCTGCCCGCTACTGTGAGAATGCCTACTTTATCAAGCAGCGTGAACCGGGTTACGAGAACCACTCTATCCTTGAAATCATTCGTGAGATGTATCAATACGGCGATATGCTAACGATGTCGGCCAAAAAAGATCCTATGGTCAATATCGGCGGCCTCTGCTGTATCCGTGATCATGAGGAGCTTTTTCAGGCCGTACGAACTCGTTGCGTGCCGATGGAAGGTTTTGTGACCTATGGCGGTATGGCCGGACGTGATATGGAAGTGCTGGCTCGTGGTCTATATGAAGGGGCCGACGAGAACTTTCTGCACTACCGGATCAGTCAGGTTGAATATCTCGGTGAGCGTCTTCGTGAAGCGGGTGTTCCTATTCAGTACCCGACGGGGGGCCATGCAGTATTCGTCGATGCTAAGAAGATTCTGCCGCACATCCCGCCGGAGCAGTTTCCGGCCCATGCCCTGTGCAACGAGCTCTATCTTGAAGCCGGCGTCCGCGCTGTCGAGATTGGCTCATTGCTGCTGGGGCGCGACCCCGAAACGGGCAGGCAGAAGCCCACTCCGCTTGAACTGATGCGGCTGACCATTCCGCGCCGTGTCTATACCAATGATCACATGGACTATATTGCCGATGCACTGATCGCGGTCTGCAAACGGGCTAGTGACATCAAAGGACTGAGGTTCGAGTATGAGCCACCAGTGCTGCGTCACTTTACAGCCAGGCTAAAACCGGTTGGGTAAATGATGAGCTGAATGTTATTGGCGTAATTCATAGCCAAAGCACTATAAAGGTGCATTTCCTGTTGGTTTGCACCAATCAAGAGCGCAAGCTTAAGTCAAACTCAGAATAAAATATGCAACATTGCTACTATTGCTGATATGTGATGCACATATTTCGTGCATCATGCTTTTCTTCTTATTGTATATAAAACAAAATGTTAGATGATTTTTTGTTAGGTGGTCCAAATTGGAACCCTGAAATGGGTCAAAGCGGCACAAAATCTGCAATAACCACAACGCAAACAAGATTAATCAACAAGGATGTGGAGTCGTTTGTGGAAAACCTCAACAGTGCTGTAGAAATATTGATCCAAAGCTCGAATACGTTATTTATATTGCTAGGGGCAATTATGGTCCTTGCCATGCATGCCGGTTTTGCCTTTTTGGAAGTAGGAACAGTCAGACAAAAAAACCAAGTTAATGCGCTCGTAAAAATCATCGCCGATTTCGGCTTCTCTGCGATTGCTTATTTCTTTATTGGCTACTGGGTTGCTTATGACATTACCTTTTTGTCCAGCGCCGAGCAGTTAAGTGCCAACAGTGGCTATGAGTTGGTGAAGTTCTTCTTCCTGATGACGTTTGCTGCGGCGATCCCCGCGATAATATCGGGCGGTATTGCAGAACGTGCTCGTTTCTATCCTATGTTGGTCGGGTCGTTTTTCACGGTAGGGTTGGTCTATCCGTTTTTCGAAGGGGTGATCTGGAACGGCAATTATGGTTTTCAGGATTGGTTGACCGAGACATTTGGTGCGGCATTCCATGACTTTGCCGGCTCTGTGGTTGTTCACGGTGTCGGTGGGTGGATTGCCTTAGTCGTGGTTGCCATGCTGGGGATCCGAAATGGTCGCTACCGTGGAGGTCGATTGATCGCGTTTGCCCCGTCCAATATCCCGCTATTGGCATTAGGTGCATGGATCCTGACCGTGGGTTGGTTCGGCTTTAACGTGATGTCGGCGCAAACAATGGATGGCATTAGTGGTTTGGTGGCGGTAAACAGCCTGATGGCAATGGTCGGCGGGATCATTACATCGCTGTTTGTCGGCAAGAACGACCCCGGTTTTATTCACAACGGACCGTTAGCCGGTTTGGTAGCAGTGTGTGCCGGATCTGATCTGATGCATCCAGTTGGTGCACTGGTTACCGGTGCGGTGGCGGGTGCCTTGTTTGTCTGGTTATTTACCTACATCCAGAACAAGCTCATGCTTGATGATGTTTTGGGTGTATGGCCGTTGCACGGTGTATGTGGTGCATGGGGCGGTATCGCAGCTGGTATCTTTGGTAGCGAGGCGTTTGGCGGGCTTGGCGGAGTTAGCTTGGCAAGCCAGTTCATTGGTACGCTGGCTGGTATTATCGTTGCCGTGGTGGGCGCCGCTATTGTCTACGGTATAATTAAGAAGACGGTTGGTCTGCGCCTGACGGATGAAGAAGAGTACAACGGTGCTGATCTGTCTATCCACAAAATTGGGGCAATCAACTTAGACTAACTGCGATAACCTGATGTTTCTTATTAATGCCTGACCACGTGTCAGGCATTTTTTTGCCTTCTGAGCACACAAATGAACAAAATGGATTAGACTTAAGTGACAATTTTGTCACCCAAGACAAATAGCAGTATTCAAAGTCCGAGAATATGCATGATGTTTTAATCTCTTCCTGTAGATGAGGCAGTAGAACATGTTTAAGTTGTATGCAAGCTTTTCTGTTAAACATCCGGTCATTCATGCAGTTAACTTATTAATTGTTAATGGCTTCTTCTTATTTTGCTGTTATCAACTCATTGAAAACGAAAAGATAGAATATGCACCAGGGTTATTAGTTGTGATGGTGTTTATTGTTATTTTCGCCAAAGCGGCAGACTACAGAACTAAGTATTTAACCTTTGATAAGTAATAGTTAATTCTTAATATAATCTCATTAGATTAGTACTTATTTATTATGCAAGTTAGCCTCAGTTATTAGGCATAGCTATGTTGCCCCTGCCGTTTATCTCGTAGAATTACAGACAATATACCCAAGCTACCTCAAGATGCAGGATTCAGAGTGAGTCCAGCGAGCTCAGTTCAAGGAAAATGACGGTAGGAATGGCTTTCCCTTTCAACGTTATTTGACACAGAAATGGGGTCGCTGGCTCACTCCCAAAGGGCTAGTTTACTTGGCTTCTATGCGTTGTTACCGATTATTAATTTAGAGCCACTAGATTTTCTAATCGGTGCCTAGCCTACAAGCCAAGTAATTCTCGCTGAAACGAGCATTTTGAGGTAGCTTGGGTATAGTGATTGTGACTGTAGAGATCCCGATGAAGATTGACCTATCCAAGATGGTGACGGAGAGCCGTAACACCGCCAGCCAGCACATTGATACCTTGAATACGCTCGACATGCTAAAAGTGATTAATGACGAAGATAAAAAGGTAGCTTTGGCGGTCGAACAGGCGTTGCCGGAGATTGCCCAGGCTGTGGATGTGATTGCTGCAGCTTTTCAAAAAGGCGGACGACTGATTTACTCAGGTGCTGGCACTTCCGGCCGGCTGGGTATTCTGGATGCCAGTGAGTGTCCTCCAACCTATGGAAGCAAACCAGAACAGGTGGTTGGTCTGATTGCCGGAGGACATCAGGCTATCTTCAAAGCGGTCGAAAATGCCGAAGATAACCGCGAACTCGGTGCCGGCGATCTTAAGGCGCTCAATTTCAATCAGCACGACGTGTTGGTTGGGATTGCAGCCAGCGGGCGGACTCCGTATGTGCAGGGAGCGATGAGCTATGCCAAATCTGTTGGTGCCACTGTTGCCTGTATCAGTTGTAACCCGCAAAGTGAGATGACAGAGCTGGCTGATATCAGTATTACGCCAGTGGTCGGTCCCGAAGTGGTAACAGGATCATCCCGGATGAAAGCGGGCACGGCGCAGAAGCTGGTACTCAATATGCTGACCACCGGGGCAATGATCCGAACTGGTAAAGTGTATGGCAACCTGATGGTTGATGTTGAAGCTACCAATGCAAAACTTGTCGAGCGACAAAAGAAGATTGTAATGGAAGCCACTGAGTGCAACCGTGAAGAAGCAGAAACCGCGCTGGAGGCTTGTAACGGTCATTGTAAGACCGCCATTGTGATGATCTTGGCTCAGCTGTCTGCTGAAGAAGCTAAATTACTGCTGGTCAACAATAACGGCTTTATCCGTAAGGCGATTGAACGCTGATATTCGGCATTTTGCTCCTCTTCATTGCTATTGAAGAGGAGCTTCATAATTCGCTTGGAACCTAGGACCTAACCTCCACGTCTGTCTTAGGAATACAGCAGCACGCAAGTACCTTGCCGTCCTCCTTCTCTCCAGGCAGTAACGCCGGTACGTCCGGTTGTTCGACCTCGCCAGATTCCAGCGTCACTTTGCACGCACCACAGAACCCGGCACGGCAGCTGTTTGATATAGAAAGCCCGGCATTTTCAGCCTGTTCGAGTAAGGTTTGCTGGTTATCTCCTTGAAACAGGTTGCCATTGAGGCTGATCGTGACGGCTTTGTTAGCTTCGACATTGCCTCTGACCGGACCGAAGGCCTCCTGGTGATAGTTTGATTCATCTAATCCGGCTTCGGTAAGCAGGTGTTTGGCATCGGCCATAAAGTTGTCGGGACCGCAGACAAAGACCTGACGTTCTGCCAAAGTCGGAATGTGTTCTAGGTGTGATGCCGAGAGGCGCCCGTTGAGACCAGTCCATGTGTTCTCAGGGCGGCTAAGTGCGATATGTACCCTCAGCTGCGGATATTGCTCGGCCAATGCTTCAAGCTCCGGCTGATAAGGGATGTCTGCCTGGCTTCGGCACTGGTGGTAAAACACGACATCACGGATCTGATCGTGATCGGCAAGATAACGCAACATGGAGAGCATTGGGGTCACCCCGCTGCCAGCCGAGAGCAATAATAGCTTGTCGGTATGCAGGCCAAGGTGGAAAGTACCGTCTGGTTTCTCGGCAACCAATGTGTCGCCGACCATCAAGTGGTCATGGAGCCAGTTTGAGACCCGTCCGTCGTTGATGCGTTTTACCGAAATAGCGTACTTTCCT
The DNA here is from genome assembly GCF_050336885.1 of Photobacterium kasasachensis. Taxonomy (NCBI): domain Bacteria; kingdom Pseudomonadati; phylum Pseudomonadota; class Gammaproteobacteria; order Vibrionales; family Vibrionaceae; genus Photobacterium; species Photobacterium kasasachensis. The sequence continues at coordinate 439,205 of NZ_JAKJSH010000004.1, read as the reverse complement.
GGTCGTGAAGGGCTCGAAGAAAGTGTATAGCGACGGGCAATAAACTCACCGTTGATCTCGACCTGAAGTGGCAGGTGTTGGCCGGGCTGGTAGGCCGGTAGTGTTTGCTGTTTGGTTGGTTCGAGCCAGAATGTGCAAAAATCGCGGGCAATTTCTTCACGCTCGACGCAGGTTAGCGTCAGGTTCAGATCGCTGTTGTCGGGGTATTCTTCTTTAGGTTTGGATTCAAGTATTTCTACTCTATCACCTGCCTTAATTACGCCTTCATTCAGGGCGATGAGGTTTTGGCCGAAATAGACATCACCCGATGAATCAGAGCGGAATTTGGATAGTGTGGCCAGCGGTTCTTTTTGCTCATTAAAGCGGGCGGTTTTGGGATCGACCGTGGTGAGAATACAACGCGCACAGGGCTTCACCGATTCAAACTCGACTTCGCCAATTCGAATGCGTTTCCAGCTGTCTTCGGCGAAGGCCTCGGTACCGCCAACAACCAGATTGGTACGGAACTGATCCATGGTATGGTGCTGTGAGCTACGTTCATTCAGGGCATCGAGTGAGGCTTCGCTGATCACCAGTAGCGGATAGCCATCAGCGAAACTGACATTTTGCTGGATCTTGGGACGTACTCGATTCGACTGTTCGCCAGTGTAAAGCAAGCGGACGGGTTCGCCAGTAATATGGCTGAACCAGGCATCGGCTTTTGATAGGGTCGTATAGGCACTGAAGGAGTCATTCCAAACCTGTGTATTGGCCTCGTTCATCGTAAAGTCGGCATATTTCAGGACCAATGGTGACATATCCGGAAAGCTCAATGTCAGCCCGTGGGGCTGCAGGGTTGCCGTTACTTTTACCAGCTCCGGATATTTACGGGCAGTGAGCATACTGCCGTCTATTTTGGCTACCATGAAACGCCGATCAAAGCAGAGTCCTTGTTTTTCTACCCATGCCTGAGACTGGCTGAGTCCTCCGATGGATTTAACGGGAAAGACATTGATCTGGGTAAGAACGGGATGTTGAGAATTAGGTGTTTGTTGCGAGTGAACCGGGGACCCGGCAGAGGTTGACTTGCTCACGGCGACTGTCCTTGAATTGTTATTTTTCATATGTTTCGGGTTGTATTCTATCAGAGGCGAAGGGTATAGAGAGCGATCTGGGCAGAAAAAAGCGCCTCGTGGGGTTAGAGGCGCTTGAGGTGATTGTGATTGTTGCTAACGGTATTTAACTATTTTCTGCCAGCAGGAACAGGTTGCTCGGGTTAATCGTCAGGTACGCATGGTCGGACAGATTGGCATCGAACTGCGAGGAGTTGAGTTGTAGCAGCAGCTCCTGATCATGCCAGCGTACCGAGACTTCATACATGGAGCCCATGTACACTACGCTTTCAACAATACACTGCTGGCAAGGTTCACCTTCATGAGCCAGTAAAATAGCTTCCGGGCGAACACCAATCTTGTAGCTACCCGGTGGCTTGCCGTCGACAACATCTGGATCTGCCGGGACTTTGTAGCCGTTGATATCAATATGCTGGCCGTCATAGCTTCCCGAGAAGATGTTGGCATCACCCATGAAGTTCGCCATAAACATAGAAGCCGGAGACTTGTACAGCTCGTCAGGCGAGCCCTGCTGCATGATATCGCCGTCTTTCATGACGATAACCGTATCGGAGACCGCAAAGGCCTCGGTTTGGTCGTGGGTAACATAAAGCGAGGTGATGTTGAACCTTTGCTGCAGTTCGCGGATCGTTTCCCGCATGTTACGACGCAGGTTGGCATCAAGGTTACTTAACGGTTCATCAAATAGTAGCACCTTGGGTTTGAGAACAAGGGCACGGGCCAGGGCAACACGTTGTTGCTGGCCGCCGGAGATTTGATCAACAAAACGATCGCCAAACCCTTCCAGATCGACCAGCTTCAGGGCCTCATCGACTCGCTGCTTGATCTCGGCTGCGGGTAGCTTGAGCATTTTCAGGCCGTAGCCGACATTGTCATGCAGCGACATGTGCGGGAACAGTGCATAGGACTGGAATACCATACAGATATCCCGCTGTTGGATTGAGGTGTTGGTGACATCCTCGCCGTCGATATAAATCTGGCCGCTGGTAGGTTTTTCCAAACCGGCCACCAGGCGAAGTACCGTAGTCTTGCCACAACCGGAAGGGCCGAGCAGGGTAACCAGGCTGCCTTTTTTGATTTCAAGATCAAGGTTGCCAATTACCGTGTTGTCGCCAAAGCGCTTGCAGACATTTTTAAGTACTACAAAGTTGTCATTTGCCATGGGAAGTGTCTCCAGTTGTTATTCTTGGTTGTTGGCTCTTGAGCGCGAAACACGGGCTTCGCCGACAAGGAAATCAAAAGTTAGGATGATGCCGAGCATCACGAAAATCAGAATCGAACCATAGGCGATGGCAATACCGTATTCGCCGTCTTCGACTCGGTTAAGGATGTAAGAGGTCGCAACGCGGGTTTCCGGTGTGACCAGGAAGATAATCGCACTGACTGTTGTCATGGCTCGGACGAAGCTGTAGATCAGCGTCGACAGGATGGCCGGGCGCAGTAGCGGGATCAGGATATGGGTGATGGTCTTGAACGAGTTGGCACGCAGGCTGAGCGAGGCTTCGTCGAGCGACTTGTCCAACTGCCCCAAGCCTGCCACCCCGGCACGAATACCGACGGGGACGTTACGCATTACCATAGAGATCACCACAATAGCCGCAGTACCTGTCAGGTAGACCGGCGCATCGTTGAACGCCAGGATGTAAGACACACCGGCAACGGTACCCGGTACGGCAAAACACAGCATGGTGGCGAATTCGATGACTTTTTTGCCATGGAACTGCTGACGCACAACAATGTAGGCAATAAGTAGTCCGAACAATGCAGTGATAGGCGCTGCAATACCGGCGTAGGTCATGGTTGTGATAAGCGATGGCCATGCACCTTCACCCATGCCCATACCGAACAGGTTGATGTAGTTATCCAGTGTCAGGCTGTAGTCCACACCCCAGTTAACGGTGAAGCTACCGTAAACAATGCTGCCGTACAGCAACACATTGAATGCCATCCAGAAATACAGAGTACCGGTGACACCGTGTTTCAGTGATGTCGGCAGTGGTTGAACATCACCGCGATAGGATTTACCGGAAATGGTGACGTAGGAGCGCTTGCCGATCCAGACATACTGGATCACGAAGATAGCCAGTGAGAACAATAGCAGTACTGCGCCCAGGGTACTGGCCGAAGCGTAGTCAAGCTGAGCACCGGCGATGTAGAAGTAGATCTGGGTGGCCAGCACATCGAAGCTGCCGCCGAGCACCAGCGGGTTACTGAAGTCGGCCAGTGATTGGACGAAGATAATAAGGAAAGAGTTGGCCAGCGCCGGTTTTAGCAGTGGCATGACGATTTTGAAGAAGGTCTGGTAGCGGTTGGCTCGCAGGGTATAGGACGCCTCTTCCAGTGACGGATGCAGCGATTTCATTGCCCCGTCGAGGATCATAAATGACATCGGTGCGAAAGCCAGTACCTGAGCCATCCAGATACCGGTAAAACCGTATAGCCAGTTGGTTTGCTGCAGACCAAACCAGTCGACCATCAGCTCGGTGATATAACCCGAGCGGCCCAGCATAAGGGTTACACCCAGGCCGACAACAAACGGCGGAGTAACGATTGGCAGGATTGAGAAAATACGGGCAATGAAAGCCGAACGCTTGGCGATCCGGGTAGTATAAATCGCAAAGATCAGGCCGAAGAAAGTGGCTGTGATCCCGACTGAAGTACCAAGCGTGATTGAGTTGAGGATGATCTGGATGATCTGCGAGCGGGACAGAATATCGATGAACTGCCACATCACGAAGTTGCCCATGTCGTCTTTGAACATAGGAACAAAAATGGCAACGCTCGGATAGATAATAAAGACGGAGATTAGCGAGACGATGCTGACAAGCGCGCCGATGACAAAGACATCACCGCCCAGGTATTCCAATCGCGCGAGTGCCAGAGTGAGCACGCAGCCAAGCGCAATAAATAGAATAATCGTGGCATAGCCTAGCCCCTGCTCTGTGTACCAGGATGTGATCAGGGTAAAGAGCATACAGAAGCTGGTGTAGCCGATGTCGAAGTGATGGCGCTTTTTGGCATATTTGTTCTGCGCCTTGAACGGGCGGATCAATAGCGCTAACGGCAGGGCGAACCACAGCCATGAAATGTTCATGCTGCTCCAGCCCATAGCATCTTTGAACTCCTGCGAGGTAGATTCAAAAATCCCGTAATCCAGGGCGAAGGATGGCAGTAACACGAAAGCCCCGACTAGCGCGATTATCCAGTAAAAGACCGGATCACGCTGTTCTGAACTTTGGAGCTGTCTTGACGGGATGTCAGCTGCTAAGTCATTCATTGTTCAGTACCAATTTAGTTGTTTGATTTTATTTTTGTTGCTGTTTTTATTGCAGTTTTGTCACAGTTCTTATTGTTTAATAAACTGTAATTAGTGGATTTCAGGGTGCACGAAGCCCCAAGAAACCTTCTTGTGAGTTAATTGGTTGAAAATGAGCAGCAGGAATTTGCTGCTCATGATTATGGGGTTGCCAGGGGGATTATTCGCCCATCTTAACGACGTTCACCCACTTGTTGATTAGACGCTTACGTTCACTTGAAGAACCATAGGTTTCCATGTCGTAGTTGATCAGAGAAAGCTTCTTCGGATCCAGTGCGTTTGGCGACTGCTCTGCCTGGGTGTTGGTCAGGATCTGGAATGACTTACCTTTCTGCCATGCCAGTTGCTGGCCTTCTTTAGACAGTACCCAGTCAACGAATAGCTTGGCGTTGTCCATGTTACGTGCACCCTTGATGATGCTGACACCGCCAATTTCGTAGCCTGTACCTTCACATGGCGAGATTAACTCAAGCGGTGCTCCTTTGGATTGCTCCAGTGAGTAATCGTGCAGGAAGCCGATACCAATCGCGATCTCGCCGCGGGCAGAGTTGCGTGATGGTGTTACACCGGATTTAGTGTACTGGGAAATGTTCTTATCAAGCTTCTTGAAGTAGTCGAATGCCTTGTCTTCGTCCCATAGCTGGATGAAGGTCGCCAGTGCGGTGTAGGCGGTACCCGAGCTTTGCGGATCGGCAATCTGAATTTCTTCTTTGTATTCAGGCTTGGTCAGATCGTTCCAGCAGCGCGGAATGTCCAGGCCTTTCTCGGCAAGACGCTCTGTGTTGACACCGAAACCCAAAATACCCATGTAGACAGCAGAGGAGTAGTTGCCTTTACGCTTGGCAGGATCGCGGAAGTCCGCCATGATGTTTTCTAGCTGAGGCGACTTATAGGCCTGTAGAAGGTCCATTTCACCCGCCTGAGACTGTGGGTCAAGTGTACCGCCGTACCAGACATCGGCACGCGGGTTTTTCTTCTCGGCTTCAATCTTAGCTAGGGTACTGCCCGAGCCGTTACGCACGAATGAAGTTTTTACGTCGTATTTTTCAGAAAAAGCTTTGGTTTCCGCTTCGCACATTGCGTTGGTAGCGCTGCAATAAACAACTAGGCGGCCATCTGCCATGGCTTGGGGAGCTGCCATTGCCGAACCAAGGATGCAGGCAGCAAGCAAGCTGCGTTTAGTATTTGCTTTCATTATTGTTTCCTCTGCTTTTGTTATAGTCTCAATGCCAGAGATCGTGGGTAGGATGCATTGAGCTGTTTACCGCAACCCTGCGGTAAATTTGTATTCGTCAGCAGATCTGCAATAACAAAAGGGGAGAGCCCGAATGCTAGGTTGTTGTTGCTGCAGAGCGCTGTTGTGCTTTGACGAAAGGCAAGATCAGCAGGCCGATAGAAGCCGCGGCCAGGGTAATTACGCTGAAGAAGCCTTCCCAGCTAAATTGTTCAATAATCAGTGATACCGGGTAACTGGCCAATGCCGCTCCCAGGTAGCCAAACAGGCCGACAAACCCGGTTGCCGTACCCGCCACATCTTTGTGCGAGCATTCGGCGGCCGCCATGCCGATCATCATCTGCGGGCCAAAGACAAAAAAGCCGATGGCAAAGAAGCAGCCCGATAGCACGGCAAAGCTGTCCATCGGGCTCAGCCAAAGCGCGGCGACGGAAATAAAAATCCCCAGCGCAAAAATCAGGTTCATCGGGGCCCGGTTACCGTGAAAGAAGCGGTCAGATCCCCAGCCGCCGAACAGTGAGCCCAGAAAGCCGCCGACTTCAAACATAGATACCGCGGTATTGGCTGTCAGCAGGTCAAAGCCGTGCCGTTCTGTCAGATACAGGTTGCCCCAGTCATTGATTGCTATCCGTACCACATACACCAACAGGTAGGAGCTGCACAGTAACCAGATATACTTGTTGCCAATCACATAGGTGGTCAGGATCTGCCGAAATGACAACCCTTGCCCTTCGCGTTCCTGTTGGAGCTCCAGCTCGTCGTTGCGCCATTGCCCGACTGTCGGCAGGCCCATGGTGGTTGGCTTGTCACGCATGTTAAAGCACAGCATCAGGCCAACGACTATCCCGATCGTACCGGGAATAATAAAGCCGTAGCGCCAACCCCAGGCCACGCTGGCAAAGCCAATTAGCAGTGGTACCATCGCGCCACCCAGGTTGTGGCAGGTATTCCAGATTGACCACCAGAAACCACGTTCGGAACGTGAATACCAGGTGGTGAGCAGCTTGGCACATGGTGGCCAGCCCCAGCCCTGAAAGAAGGCATTGCATGTCCACAATACGGCGAACATGATTAGCGACGAGCTTAATCCGAAACAAATATTGATGATGCCTGTTGCTATCAAGCCCAGTCCCATGAAGTAGCTTGGGTTGGACTGATCACTCACCATGCCGGATACAAATTTCGAGATCCCGTAGGTGATATAGAATAGGGTGCCGAGAAAGCCGATATCTGAATGCGTCAGGCCTAAATCTGCCAGCATTGCCGGCATGGCGAAGTTCAGACTTTTTCGGGTGAAATAAAAAACGCCGTAGCCGATATACATCGAAAACATCAAATGTAAGCGCCAGTGTTTGTAGGTGGCGTCAACTTGTTGTTTGTCCGATATGGTCTGCGCAGGCTGTTCTGATGTTAGAAAACCCATCATGGCGGCGCTATCTCCCTATTGCTGAATCGATAGTACGTAAACGATTACGGAAATGGATGAGACAGGTTTTTAAATGCCTAGGAAAATTTCCTAGTTTGTCTCGGTTGTTGGCATTTTTGTGGGCAAGTTAACAATAAATCGCGTGCCGGATCCGGACTGGATGGAGAGGCTTCCCCCCAATGCGCTGACTCGTTCCTCGATACCTTTCAGCCCTTGTCCCTTGGTGCGCCAGTTGTCGGGCAGGCCGCAGCCATTGTCACGCAGCTCCAGGCTGAACGTGGTTCCCGGCATCAGACTGAGCTGCACTTCAGTTGCTTGTGAGTGCTTGCTTACATTGTTGAGTAACTCTTGCACAATGCGGTAGAGGGTCACGGCGGTAATGTCATCCAGCTTATGGTTGGCGATACCGATATTGAATTGAAAGTCGATATTGCGCTCGGCAAATTTCATTTCGTGAGAAAGCTGACGCAAGGCGTTTTCCAGCCCTAACTCATCAAGGATTTGCGGGCGAAGCTGGGTTAACAACTGTCGGGTCGAGCCATGGATACGCATTGACAAGGAGTGGATGGCGTCGGCAATGCTTTTGGTGTTCTCGTCCAGTGAGGTTCGGTTGGCAAGCATGGCCTGGATCTGGATGGCCGTGATGTTCTGGCCGATTTCGTCGTGGAGCTCCCTGGCAACGGATTTGCGGATATCTTCCTCGACCTGAACCAGTTGTCTGGCGAGGTGTTGCTTGTTATTTAGCTCCCGCGCCAGTTCCTGGTTGACCTGCTGTAGCCGCTGGGCCAGCAGGTATTGGCGGCTGATGGCTATCCCGAGTCCGAGTCCTACCAATGCCTGGGTTGTGATAAAAACTTTCAGTTCCTGATCGCTGGAGAAAGAGCCGGAGATCTGCCGTGCTGTGGTTAGCAATATACTGTTCATTACCGAAGCCAGTACCCCGCCCTGCCAGCCATAGCGGTAGGCCATAAATATATTGGGCAAGAGCATGACCAGCAAAACCAGTGGTTCCATCTGATCGATGAAGGTGAGTTCGGCGAATAGGCCGATAGAGAAAAACACAATCGTCCACAACAGGGCAGAGGGCCTGATGGTGATTTCCTGATGGATCAGAGTCGGGCTCAACGGTTCCCAGACTTTGTTGAGATAGTCATAGAGCAGGTAGAAAAACGGAGTCAGCAGGATCCCGCCGGTAATCGCGCTAATGGTGCCTGAGAAGGCGTAACCGGCAGGGAAGGCCAGAGGTTTGCTGAGCAGCAGTATCATCAGGCCAATTGCCAGGCCGTGAACCAGAACCAGTGCAACCAGTGCCAGCAGTCGTTGCCAATAGGTAGTCAGTTCTTGCCAGAATGAAGAAAAGGGGAAGGCGAGGAAATAGCTGACAAAAGGGCTGAGCAGCAAGAGCCAGTCGTGAGGTTCGCTGTGGAGCATCGATAGCAGCCAGCCGCTGATAGCCAGTTCGCTGACGAGATAAAGCGCCCAGAAGCGGCGGGGCGTCAGTACCAGTACGGCCAGCTTGAGCCCGGCAGGGAGAAAGAGCCCGGCCAGGAAAAGATCGGGCGAAAGATAGCTGCTGATACTCCAGAGGCAGAACCAGCTGATCGTAAAAATCACAAAGCTGAAGGCAAAGGAGAAATATTTGCCCAGGGTCTGGCTTTTTTCTTTCATTACTCGTCCAGTAGCTTGTGCTGGAGGGCGAATCGGATCAGGTCAACGTTGTTGGACAAGTTCAGTTTGCTGAGAATGTTGGCTCGATGGACATGGATGGTTTTGTGGCTGATGGAAAGTGCCACTCCGACTTCTTTGACATCCATTCCTTTGATGAGGTGATTGAACACCTCACGCTCGCGTTTGGTAAGTTCATCCAGTGCTTTGGGCTCGGCCGGTGCATTGCTGAGGTTGAACAAGGCATCTGCGCACAGGTAGCGATCGCCGCCGGCAACAGTGCGTATGGCCGTAACCAGCTCTCCCGGGCCACAACGCTTAGAGAGGTAGCCACAGGCTCCGGCTTCAATCGCCTTGCTGACAAATGAGGCCGAATCATAGATGCTGAGAATAATAGCGCGAAAGTCGGGATTGTCTTTTTTCAGACGCTCTAACAGGCTCAGTCCGCTCTCGTTCGGCATGGAGATATCAATTACCGCGACATCAACCTCAGCTCGTGACAGTGCGGAGAAGGCATCCTTGGCCGAGCTATATTCCCCCTTCACTTCAATATCAGATTCTACGTTAAGAAGCTGGGCAAAGCCGGAACGTACCATGATGTGGTCATCGACCAGGGCGACAGAAATCATTTTCACATCCTTTGTTATTTTGGGAATCCTCGCAAATTGATCTGGTGCATTCAATTTACTCATAACGTGGTGTGATGCCAGTCTCGAAATATATTTCAGAATCATGAACATGGTTTGCCGTAAGTGACAAATATCTCAATTATTACTTTTTATATCTTTCCTGTTTTACGTTAATCCAAATTATGACCGAGTCATTATCGGGTGCTAGGTGACGGCGTCACCTTATGAAATCTGTTGTAAATGTGACCCCGGTATTGCTGCTTTTTTGATCTATCTCAAAGAGGTATACCCTTTACCCCCTAAGAGGTATGCCTTGTCGATTTTTTAAGCATAAATTATTAATAGTCCACACAAAAAATGCGTATTTAAGTGGCAGGGCCAAATCGTAACCTAGACCCTACCTGTCATCCGTGTTTTGCCGCTTATACATGCGCTCCTTAGTGGTTTGGAGTGGTGTGATGCCTGCTTGGGAGGGCTCAATAAATGAATGATTACCATGTCTGCAGTTTGGTTGTGTATGTGTCGGCCGAGCATGCCGAATCGGTAAAGAAAACCATAGAGAGCCTGAAAGGGGCCGAAGTACCTGTAAGCAATGAAGTAGGAAAGATGGTTGTGGTGCTTGAGGGAGACAGCAAAGACGGGTTGGTAGAACGCTTCGAGAAAATCAAAACATTGCCCGGCGTAATAACCGTCACTCTGGTGTACCACCAAATGGATGAGCAATCTGAGCTTAAGGAAGCCAACAATGACAGTCAGTAGACGTAGTTTCTTAAAGGCCAACGCAGCGGCAGCCGCCGCGGCAGCAGCGGGTTTGACGATACCTGTTTCTGTTGCCCAAGCTGCTGGTGAAGACAAGAATGTTAAGTGGGACAAGGCACCGTGTCGTTTCTGTGGTACCGGCTGTAGCGTGCTGGTCGGGACGCAAAACGGCCGGGTGGTGGCCTCCCAGGGGGATCCGGACGCACCGGTAAATAAGGGGCTGAACTGTATCAAAGGCTATTTCTTGCCTAAGATCATGTACGGTAAAGACCGCCTGACCCAGCCGATGTTGCGTAAAACCGACGGGGTTTACGATAAGGACGGTGAGTTTACGCCGGTAAGCTGGGATGAAGCCTTCGATGTGATGGCGGATAAATTCAAGCAGGCACTGAAGGAAAAAGGACCAACCTCGGTTGGGATGTTTGGCTCGGGGCAGTGGACAGTCTGGGAAGGTTATGCCGCCGCCAAGTTGTACAAGGCCGGTTTCCGCTCGAACAATATCGATCCCAATGCTCGCCACTGCATGGCATCAGCTGTTGTCGGTTTTGCTCGTACCTTTGGTATGGATGAGCCGATGGGTAGCTACGATGATCTTGAGCATGCCGATGCCTTTGTACTTTGGGGCTCGAACATGGCAGAGATGCACCCCATCTTATGGACTCGTCTGACAGACCGCCGACTGTCGTCAGACAAGGTGAAAGTGGCGGTGTTGTCGACCTTTACTCACCGTAGCTATGAACTTGCCGATAACCCAATCATATTCACCCCGCAAACCGACTTGGCGATCCTTAACTTCATCGCCCACTACATTATTTCCAATAACAAGGTAAACAAGGACTTCCTCGACAAGCACGTTAATATTCGCAAGGGTGACACGGATATCGGCTACGGCTTGCGTCCGACCCACCCGCTGGAAAAAGCCGCTAAAAACCCAGGCAGTAAGAAATCAACGCCGATGAGCTTTGATGACTATGCCAAGTTCGTCTCTACCTACACCGCGGAATATACCTCCGAGCTGTCAGGTGTACCTGTTGATCAGCTTAACGAGCTGGCAGAGATGTACGCGGATCCTGATGTTAAGGTCGTGTCTTACTGGACAATGGGCTTTAACCAGCACACCCGCGGCGTTTGGGCCAACAACCTCGTTTATAACATTCATCTGCTGACCGGTAAGATCTCCAAGCCGGGCTGTGGTCCGTTTTCACTGACAGGCCAGCCTTCGGCCTGCGGTACTGCACGTGAAGTCGGTACCTTTGCCCATCGCCTACCGGCCGATATGGTGGTGATGAATCCCAAGCACCGTGAGATGTGCGAAACCAAATGGAATATTCCGGCCGGGACGATTCCGCCGAAACCCGGCTATCATGCGGTTCTTCAGGACCGGATGCTCAAAGACCGCAAGCTCAATGCCTACTGGGTGATGTGTAACAACAACATGCAGGCAGGACCTAATATTAACCAGGAGCGTCTGCCAGGCTATCGCGATCCGGCCAACTTTATAGTTACTTCCGATCCCTACCCAACTGTCACGGCCATGGCCTCGGATTTGATTTTGCCAACCGCTATGTGGGTGGAAAAAGAAGGTGCCTACGGTAATGCCGAGCGTCGAACCCAGTTCTGGCGTCAGCAGATTTCGCCACCGGGTGAGGCCAAGTCTGATTTGTGGCAGCTCATGGAGTTCTCTAAGCGTTTTAAGGTCGAGGAAGTGTGGCCGCAGGAACTGATCGCCAAGAAACCTGAGCTCAAAGGCAAGACACTGTTCGAAGTGCTGTTTGAAAACGGTACGGTCAATAAGTTCAGTACTGACGAGCTGGCGGCGGATCAGCTCAATGACGAATCGCGTGACTTTGGCTTCTATGTCCAGAAAGGCCTGTTCGAAGAATATGCCTACTTTGGCCGTGGCCATGCCCACGATTTGGCTCCGTTCGATATGTATCACCAGTCTCGAGGTTTACGCTGGCCTGTAGTCGACGGCAAGGAAACCGTCTGGCGTTATGCCGAAGGCTATGACCCTTATGTCAACAAGGGTGAAGAGTTTGCCTTCTATGGCAAGCCGGATAAAAAAGCTGTGATCTTTGCGTTGCCATATGAGCCGGCCGCGGAATCACCGGATGAGGAATATGATCTTTGGCTCTCTACAGGCCGGGTTCTTGAACACTGGCATACCGGCTCGATGACGCGTCGTGTGCCTGAGCTTTACCGTTCGTACCCCGATGCTGTGGTGTATATGCATCCGCTGGATGCCAAGAAGCGCGGTCTGCGCCGTGGCGATGCGATTAAGATTGCCTCACGTCGCGGGGAAGTACTGTCCCATGTCGAAACACGGGGACGGAACAGGGTACCGCAGGGCTTGGTATATATGCCGTTCTTCGATGCCAGCCAGCTGACGAACAAGCTCACGCTGGATGCCACGGATCCACTTTCAAAAGAAACCGACTTCAAGAAATGTGCGGTGAAAGTGGTTAAGGCCTAACAGACAGGAACAGAGCGATGAAGACTTCGCGCTTTAGAACTTCAGACAGCCGCCGGCGTTTCTTGCGAGACGCTGTTCGGACTGCCGTTGGCGTCGGTGCCGCGGCTACGGTATTGGGGTTGCAGTCTAGGCAAAGCCAGGCCGATGTCGGGGTGCCAATCCGTCCGCCGGGTGCGCTGGATGAACCTGATTTCCTTCAGGCTTGTCTGCGCTGTGGCTTGTGTGTTCAGGCCTGTCCCTATGACACCTTGAAGCTGGCGACACTCCTCTCACCGGTCGCGACCGGAACGCCGTATTTTACGGCTCGGGATATACCGTGCGAGATGTGTGAAGACATCCCTTGTGTTGTCGACTGTCCGAGTGGCGCCCTTGATCATGCCCTGACGGACATTGATGACGCCAGAATGGGTACGGCAGTACTGATAGACCATGAAACTTGCCTGAACTGGCTTGGATTGCGGTGTGATGTCTGCCACCGGGTTTGTCCGCTGATCGATGAGGCGATCACCCTGGAGCCGGTACGCAACCAGCGAACGGGTTACCATGCCAAGTTTATCCCTACCGTGCACTCAGATGTCTGTACCGGTTGTGGTAAATGCGAACAGGCCTGTGTGCTGGATGAGGCGGCAATCAAGGTGGTACCGACGGCGTTGGCGAAAGGACAGATGGGGCAGCATTACCGGTTGGGCTGGGAAGAAAAGGCCCGACAGGGTGAAAGCCTGGTCCCGGAAGATCTGACACTGCCCGTTCGCAAACCTGAAGGCGCAGGGGGAGGTCAGTAATGGCAATACGTAATGCGAAAAATCACGCCAAAGATGCTGGCAAGGCGGCAGTGAAAACGCTGGGCTGGTGGAAAGCCCACCGCTTTTTGCTGCTACGCCGAAGCTGTCAGTTGCTGATCATCGGCTTGTTTATGGTTGGTCCGACGCTGGGGGTGCTGCGGGGCAACCTGTCATCAAGCTCTTTGTTTGACACCATTCCGATGACGGATCCGCTGATTTTGCTGCAAACCATTGCTGCCGGGCACCTGCCTGAGCTGACGGCCTTGCTGGGCGCACTGATCGTGGTGGTGTTTTATGCCGTAATTGGGCCGCGGGTCTTTTGTGGCTGGGTTTGTCCGCTGAATATGGTGACGGATCTGGCTGCATGGCTGCGACGCAAGCTGGGGCTTAAGGTCAGCTACAACTGGTCGTCTCGACTGCGTTATTGGCTATTGCCGGTGTTGCTGCTGGGGAGTGCCGTGTCGGGCACCGTGCTGTGGAGCTGGATTGATCCGGTTGCCGCGTTGCACCGTGGTTTGATTTTCGGCATGGGGGCGAGCTGGATCCTGATCGTGCTGGTGTTTGCGCTGGATTTGCTGCTGGTCGAACACGGCTGGTGTGGACACCTGTGTCCACTGGGCGCGACTTACGGTGTGATAGGCAGCAAGAGCCTGCTCCGGGTAACGGCCACTAATCGCGAGGCATGCAACAAGTGTATGGACTGCTTCAACGTGTGTCCCGAGCCGGAAATACTGCGCCAGCCGCTTAAAGAGGGCGATCGCCGGGTGATGAGCCAGGACTGTATCAGCTGCGGACGATGCATCGATGTCTGTTCCGAAAAGGTATTGGAATTTAAAACAAGAATTGGAGCCAAATATGAAGGGTAAGTTTGTTGTGTCTGCACTGCTTGCAGCATTTGTTAGCTTAGCAGCATTCGCTGAGGTTACCTCGCTACGTGGCGATCAGGGCATTGGCGAAAGCAATGAGGTGGAGGCGATTAAGCAAGTGCCGAAAAAACAGGATCGTCTCGCACTTGATTATGTTAACCAGCCTCCGTTGATCCCGCACTCCACTGATCAGGTACAGCTCAATCCGAGTAACAACGGATGCCTGGAATGCCACGATGTGGATAAGTACCGTAAATCGGGCGCACCACGCGTCAGTCCGACTCACTATATGGACCGCGACAACAAGATGCTGGGGGATGTGGCACCACGACGTTACTTCTGTCTGCAATGCCATGTTACCCAGGTCGATGCGACGCCATTGGTTGAAAATACCTTTCAGCCTGCCGGTAAATTTGGCCAATAGGAGGTTGTATGGGAATTAAGCTACCCGGCTTTATCCAGCGCTTCTGGATATGGTTCAGAAAACCGAGCCATTTCGCAATTGGAAGCATACTGACGGTAGGTATCGTGGTGGGGATCGTATTCTGGGGCGGGTTTAATACCGCAATGGAAATGACCAATCAGGAAGACTTCTGCATCAGTTGTCATGAAATGGAGAATAACGTCTATCAGGAATATGTCGGAACCATTCACTACAACAACCGCAGTGGTGTTCGTGCAACCTGTCCGGATTGTCATGTGCCTAAAGAATGGGTGCCGAAAATGGTACGTAAGATCCAGGCCAGTAAAGAGTTGTACGCCAAGGCGTTTGGTATTGTCGATACGCCCAAGAAGTTTGAGGATCATCGTTTCGAGATGGCTTCACGCGAGTGGGAGAGGATGAAGGCCAACGATTCGCAAGAATGTCGTAACTGTCATAACTTCGAGTATATGGATCTCACTACCCAGAAGCCCGTTGCCTCCAAGATCCACAACGAGGCAGAAGATGCAGGCAAAACCTGTATAGACTGCCACAAAGGTATCGCACACCAGTTACCGAAAGGCCATAAGATAGAGAAATCTATCTAGTTATATAACAAGCAATGGAAATCCCCAATCGAGCAATTGGTTGGGGATTTTTTTATTCTTGCCAATAACGTGATTTTTATTCATCAGCCGCATCTTTGGCTTTGTCCTCCAGTGCAAAGTAAATTTTGCTGATTGATATTTCTGCAATCAAAATGGCGAAGATAACAGCGAAGAAGGCCACGACACCGTTAAGCGGGCCGCTAAAGTCGACCTTGTCACCGAACAAGATGTTGATCGCTTCCAGCATAATAATCTTCGAGCCAACCAGTATGATGTAGGTGGATAGTCCTCGGTAGACCTTCGGGGCCAGGCCCTGTTTACTTTTGAAGTAGTTGGCCAGTCGGTGTTCGGCTGCGATGGAAAGCTTTAGAAGGACTTGCAGCAAGATGGCGGCAGCCAGAGAGACGGTGAAAGACTGGATTGTTACATAGCTCCAGTATTCCTCGAAGAGATTCAATACCGTCAGGTCTACCAGTACAGCCAACGTATAGCCTACAAAAAGTCGTTGCGGAGTATTGAAACCGTAATGGCGCGGTAAGTTATTATCGATACTCTCGCTTTGTTCTGCCATAAATAGCTCCGAGCTTATGATTTATCCTAGTCAATAAACTTGGCACCGAGTTGGAAGTTTGTCTAACTCTGTATGAAGCAAATAGGTTTACCGGCAACAATCAGTTAGCAATATTGGATAATGCATGCAAACGATTGCTATCATGCGAGCAAATAATTGTGATGACGGTTCCAATTTGTGTGCTGGCGATCAACTTAATAATTTCAGCATTAAGGTATTTTGGTGGCGAATTGATGCTAATAGGGGATGGGGCTAGAATCCATTTTCCAAACTCACTTATAAGCGATGTGCCTGTGAATCCTAATGCTGCCTTAAACGAACAATTATTTATTGAATCCCACTATGGTGTTGTTATTCACCGGGGGTTTAAGCCGCTTTATGCGGACGATAATTATGCTCGTTATTTCGGCTATGACAATGGTCAGGATATCCTTGCTTTGCCGAGCTTATTGGATCTCATTGTGCCTCATGAGCAGCAAAATGCCATTCTTGCCTACGAGGCGACGATGGCTGGAGAGACCAAGCCGGGAGTGCGTACCTACAAGAATGTTGACAACGAAGGTAATGAAATCATTGTTTTGACCGTTGATCATGTTATTGAATGGCAAGGGCAACAAGCTATGCAGGTGACACTGATTGATCTGAGCCTGCAGGTGGAAACTCAGCGCCAGTTACAGGCCAGTGAAGAGCGTTACCGCGCGTTGGTTGATGGCTCAATTCAAGGCATCCTAGTTCATAAGAACTTCAAGCCACTATTTTGCAACTTGGCCTATGCCAAGATGCTGGGGTTTGATGATGAACAGGCGTTAATGGCTCAACCGTCGATATTACCGTTAATTGCCAAGAGCCATCACCTCCAAGCTCATAAAGATAACCACAAGCTTCTAATTGGTGAAAAGCCGTCGATCAAAACTGAGGCACAGAGTCTTCGTTGTGATGGTTCAACGGTGTGGCTTAGCCTCCTGTCGAGGCCAATTCTGTGGAATGGCGAGCAGGTGGTGCAGGTAACGGCGATGGATATTACCGAGCAACAGTTGCTGCGTGAACGGCTTGAGCACAGAGCCAACTATGATGGGCTAACTAACCTGCTTAACCGCCGTGCCGTGATGGAGCTTTTGGAAAAGCAATTTGCCCATGATCGGATGCTTAATAACCCTTTGTGCTGTGTGCTGATTGATTTTGACAACTTTAAGTCTATTAACGATCAATATGGTCACCATGTCGGTGATGAAGTACTGAGGCTATTTGCTGATAGTTGTAAACAAAGCATCCGCAAAAGTGATTTCATCGGCCGCTGGGGAGGTGAGGAGTTTGTCCTGGTGCTGCCGAGTACTGATATCCAGCAGGCGGTCAGAATTGCCGAACGTATCTGCAATAATGTCTCCAGGTTGAGAGTAACGGCCGAGAACACCTCAGTCGGCTTCTCTGTCAGTATGGGCGCCTCTTATCTTTCTTCCAATATTTCCAGTCTTGAGCAGCTGCTGACGGCGGCTGATAAAGCACTGTACCACGCCAAAGACCAAGGCAAAAACCGAGTTGTTGTTGCGACTGAAGATATGCTTTGAATCGGCAGAGGTGAGAGTGAGTGAATACAGCCCGCTTTATAGCGGGCTGAGTCTATTCGGGAACGAATAATTACTGCAGTTTAAACTTGCTGACCAGCATGCTTAGCTGGGCATTGGCTGCGGCAAGATTTTGTGTACTGTCTACTGTTGCTTGTCCGTTTTGGGTGAGTTCGCTGACCATGCCGCGGATATTGTTCATATTGCGGCTGACTTCTTCGGTGACCGAACTTTGTTCTTCAGATGCGGTGGCAATCTGAGAGCTGAGATCGTTGATGGTGATGATCGAGTTGGTCATCGCATCCAAGCTGTCAGTGACATTGGCCGTATTGGCCGCTGTTCGTTCACAGCTTGCTCGAGTTACCTCCATCGCCGAGACAGCATTGGTGGCATCCTGGCGCAGCTTGGTCAGAATTTCGTTGATTTCTGCGGTGCTGGTTTGGGTGCGAGCTGCAAGTGAACGCACTTCATCGGCAACGACAGCAAAGCCGCGGCCCTGTTCACCGGCGCGAGCGGCTTCGATGGCTGCATTCAGTGCAAGAAGGTTCGTCTGTTCGGCAATATCGCCAATCACGCCAAGTACGCTAACGATTTGCTGGGTATTTTCGTTCATCGTATTGATGCTTGATGACGCTGCATCCACTTCGTCAACCAGTGCAATGACGCTGTTCGAGGCTTCAAGTACCGTGTCTTTCGAAGACATGGCTACATCATGCGCTTTTTGGGTATTGGCCGCAGTTTCCGTGACACTTTGGGCAACGGTTTCAGCCGTCGAGCTCATTTCTGTCACAGCGGTGACGACTTGATCCGTTTCGGAAGCGTGGCTGATCAAGGCTTGATTATTACGCTCTGATTGGACATTGAGTTGTTCAATACTGTGAGTGATATGGCTTGAGGCTTGCGAAATGTCTAGCAGCATCGATTGTAGGTAAACAATGAAGTTATTAACTGAGTGACTGATGTCGCCAAGCTCGTCTTGTGAGGTGATAGCAAGACGGGAAGTCAGGTCAGCTTCGCCGGTTGACAGGGTATCGATGCGCTGCTTAAGAACAATAAGGCCTTTTACAATGGCGTTAATCGCCCAGCCAACTACCAGTAAGGCGATAACCATGAGCACACCTGCAATAGTGATACTCATATAGACTTTCTGGTTGAAGATGTCAGCTGTTGCGTTAGTCAGGTTTTCCTGAATATTGGTGACATCACTCTCGTAGGTACCAGTGGCAATGGTCCAGCCCCACTCGGGGAAGATCTTCCTGGCATAGACCATTTTGTTTTCGGTCTGCTTTGTGGTTGGGTTCTCATAGGCAATTTTTACAAATGCTTCTGACTTGCCGTTGAGCTCTCTGGCAACTTTATTTGTTGTCGAAGGGACAACGGTTCCTACAATAGATGCTTTAGGGTGGGCGAGGATCTTGCCATTCTTGTCCTGTACCCAGAAGTAGCCGTTTTGACCGTATTTACTGGAACTGATGGTATCAAGTGCAGCCTGTATTTCATCTTTTCGCAGTGTGCTGATGTACTCACCGGTGGCGATAACCAGATTTAAAGGCTCGAAGTAAAAAGCAGCTGTCAGCTTTTCCTCGATATTGCCGGTGACAGGATTATTAAAGTAATAGCTGGTGAACCCGATTGAGTTGTTTTTGGCGACGTTAACGATATTTCGGGCGTAATAGGTACCTTTTTTATCGGTCGAGTCATAAGAGCTGTTGCCAATAATTTTGGTATTAATGCCATTGGCTTTGTTGATTATGGATGTCGCATCATAGGCCAGCAGGTAGCGGCCATTATTCCAACGGTATTCGTTAATGAAGGTGTGAATTCGATCTTCGGCTTCAGTTACCGAGGCACTGTTGCTATATATTGACTCGAACGTGCTGCGAAATTCAGTGATTTCAGTCGCCAGTATGCCTTTGATGTGATCGATTTTGGTATCTTCATAAAAGTCGCTAAGGGCGAGGGTAACCGTATCAACCTGGCCTTTTAAATTGTCATTTAAGAGTTGTGCGACTTTGTTGTTTACGTTTGTCTTTTCAGTTTCGAGAACGGATTCTTTGGTATCAATTAAGCTTGTGATAAAGAACCCTCCCATAATAAGCAATGGGAGGCATAATATTGTTGTTAGCTTGGCTCTTATTGTTAATTTCACAATATTAACTCTTGGTAAATAGTTATATCAGTGGGTTTAATTATTGGCGTGAATTATACAGGCTTTATTATAAAAGTGAGTCTGCCAACTCTGGATTTATCAAATAATTGTAAAATTATATTTTCATTTCTACTTATTTTAATAATGCTTGTTATTTCAGTGTGTTTTGTTTTATATCTGGAATTTAATTAATAGTCATTTTTTTGATTTAATTCGTCAGCTTATTGGCGTAACTATTAACCATTATATTAATAATGATATTTGCACTAGGTTTGTTTTAGCTATGTGTCAATATGCGTATTTTTCGGCTTCTAATAAAGGCTTGTAAGATACTGAAATTATACTTTTCCTATCGCAAATTCCTTAAGTTGCATGTATTATGCAACTTAAGGTTTGTAACCAGACCAGTAGTTGATATGGGTAATAGGACGCGGTGTAATGGGTGTGATTTCTTTTTTCTCTAATAAATTAACAAAACAAAATGCAGTTAATCATCAGCAGATGGTTGCTGAAGTTAGCCAGCTAAACGATGAACTCGAACGGCAACGAGAACTTTCCCTGCATCAAGAAAAGGAATTACAGCAAAAGGAACAGGAACTCGAAGTAGCACTTGCTACTCAGCAACATTTTGAAACTGAATTAACCGCGCTATATCAGCGAATGGGAAGAATGCGTAAGTCATTTCAATGGTTGGATGAGAACCTGCTTCAAAGTAGTCTGGCCATTGGTGCGGCTGTATCCGTCTCACACGAAGCCAAAACACGCATTGAAAAGCTGGCAGGTGAACTCACCGATCTGACTCAGTTGCAGGGACAGCAGATGAGTACCTTTGATGTTTTAAATGCCGAGATCAAGAAAACAACGGCTGTGATCAGCGATATTAGTAAGATTGCCGAGCAGACGAACTTGCTGTCTCTGAATGCGGCAATTGAAGCGGCACGTGCAGGAGAACATGGCCGTGGATTTGCGATTGTGGCTAATGAAGTACGTGCATTGTCCGGTACAACAGGCGCATCGGCTAAAGATGCGGATGTGTTCTTATCTAGCCTGACTCAGAGCTCCTCTCAGCTTGGTGATTTAAATCAAACCTTGTCTAGCCGGATTGATCTGGTGGCAGGCGATACGGCGGTAACCATGGATGATCTTGGGACGCAGTTGGCACGAATTGGGAAGACACAGTCCGACCTGGAAGCCGCCAACTGGCGTTCTAAGCTTGAGCTGGCGATGATAGATGAGACCTTCCTGCGTAGTGATATCATAAAGTTCGTCAACAGCCCGGATCAGCCAGTGCTTCCTTCGGTTATATCATCCGAGGAATGCGGTATCGGTAAATGGTATTACTCAGATAATGTCCGTCAGGAGTTCCAAGGAAACCGTCTGTTTATGTCGCTTGAAGTACCGCATAAGCGGGTGCATGAACATGCCGAAGCAGCTGTTGAGCAGGCTACCCAAGGCAATGATAAGGCAGCTCGTGAGCAGATAGCGCTAATGGAAGAGCAGTATCTTGTTGTTGAACAGGTATTGTTGAAACTTACCGGAGCGCTGGGCTAGAGGCAGGGTTGGCTGTGCGGATAAGTGAGGTTCCTATTCCGTAAGTTCCGTATTTCACTTACCCGCACATATTTCCAAATTGGGTTATTGCGCCAGAGGTAGGCTGGCGCCAAGCAGGGCAAAGATCCCGCCACACCCCTGGTTAAAACGTTTGCCGCTACGTTCCAGCCATGGCCGGATTTTGTAGGCGATACGGGCAAGCAGGTATTCAACCGTAAATTCAACCACCGCGAACGTTGCCGCCATGACAACAAACTGCGGCAGCAGTGCCTGCTCGGGGTTAATAAACTGGGGCAGGAAAGCGCCAAAAAATAACAACACTTTCGGGTTTGAAACTGCCGCAAGTCCGCCTTGCCTGAACAGAGCCATAGGGCTTTTTGCAGCTTTTCCCTCAATGGGAGCGAGACTTATAGGCGGCGAGCGCCAGAGCTGAAGCCCGAGCCAAATCAGATACGCCCCGCCTAGCCATTTAAATACGGTTAGAACTTCCGATGATGCCAGTAATACGGCCCCGATGCCGAACATAGACATTGCAATCAGCACAATAAAGCCAAGTACACCGCCACAGATTGTCGCCAGTGTTTTTCTGTGCCCGTACATTGCGCCATGTGTGAGCGCCAACAAACCGTTGGGGCCAGGAGCAAAGGACAAACCGATAACGGCAACCAGATAAATCAACCAGGTCTCTAAAGCCATAATTGCTCCTTTCTTTCATCGAGTAACCAAAAGTGATGCGCACAGTATAGGGTGGAAAGTGCATAATAATTTGGTTCTATTTGGACGTTATAGGGTAATATTAAGACGTTCATACCACGAGCGAACAATGAATGACTGAATCAGATATTTTACGTAGTACAGCCCTATCGGTTCCCCCTTCGCCGGACGTGCGTTTTCTCCTTTTGCCACTGCCCGAATTTAATATGCTGCCGTTTGGTGGCTTCCTCGATAAGTTGCGTTTTTCGGCTGACGAAGAAGATCATAGTCGGCAACGTTATTGCTCTTGGGAAATCGTTGGTCTGGGCAAGGATCCGGTAATCTCGAGCAGCGGTGTGCCAGTGGTGGTACAGAGAACTGCCGATGAGGTTGCGCTGGAGGCTTACGATTATTTAGTGGTGTTCGGTGGCCGTAGTGCCAGAAGCAGCCAGCAACTCACGGAAATTTATGGCGGTATGTTACGTGAGGCTGCTGCCAAGGGCGTGGCATTGGTGAGTATCGATAATGCGTGCTTTCTGTTTGCGGCTGCCGGGTTGTTAAATGATCATAGTGTTGCGGTTCATTGGCGGCATGTTCAGGAGTTTCGTACTGCCTATCCGAGAATTGCAGTTAAAACAGAACAGCTCTATTGCATTGACGGTAAGCGGATTAGTTGTGCTGGCGGTAGTGCAGCGGTGGATTTGGCTGTCGAGTTGGTGGCACGTCACTGCGGTAGGGCCAAGGCATTAAAGGGGCTGGCTGATATGCTGGTGGACGAGGCGCGTGGCCAGCTGCATCAGCTCAAATCTCTGGATGAAGATATACGGGCTAATAATACGGCCGGGCGGCATGTCGGACGGGCGATCAGTTTGATGCGCCAGTTACTGGCCGAGCCTAAGACGGTCGATGAACTAGCCGATATGCTGGCTATCAGCCGACGACAGCTCGACAGATTGTTCAAACAAAGTTTGGGTCTGACGGCAAGAGAGTACTGGGCTGAAATGCGCCTGAAGCATGTCCACTGGCGGGTGATTAACTCTGATCATAGCTTGCAGTATTTGGCTGACGAGGTTGGGGTTCATGATGTCAGTTATCTGTGTAAGTTATTCCGTAAACGTTACGGGATCAGTCCGAGCAAATTGAGAAAAATAAGTTGTGAGCTGTGACGGCAGTTAAAAATATGATTATCAAAAGCTGGTAATGTTGATCGTTCTTCTTGATGCTAAGTGCCTGTTTTAAAATCCATGTTCCTGCTTTAAAAGCTACGTTCCTGTTATAAAACGCAGCTCCTGTTATGTAACATAGGTGTAGTAACATCTTTCCGCGGTTTAAGGCACTGGCTATCCTTTCGAGATCAAGGCTACGAGGTGTTTGATGATTGCTGTGTACTGGATGGTTGGCACATTATTGTCTTTTTCGCTTATGGCTATTGGGGTCAGAGAGCTGGGCGGTAGTATTTCGCCCTTTGAGATGCTCTTTTTCCGTAGCCTGATCGGACTGGCGGTGATTGTATCTATCGTGTTTTATCACCGTCAGCAGAGGTTGCTGAAAACAGAGCGTGTCGCGTTGCAATTTGGCCGAAACCTCATGAACTTCCTCGGTCAGTATTGCTGGTTTCTCGGTATTACTTTGCTGCCGTTGGCCGAAGTGTTTGCGCTTGAGTTTACAGTTCCGCTGTGGACGCTGATGATTGCCTGCGTATTTCTGGGGGAGAAACTGACCAAGGTGAAGATCGTCTCGCTTGGTCTGGGGCTGTTGGGGGTTATCGCTATTATTCAGCCGACAGCCGCGGTATTTAACCCTGCTTCTTTGATCGTATTGCTGGCCGCGGTCAGTTTTGCGGCTTCATATGTAGCGACTAAGTCGCTTTCTTTGACCGAGTCTCCGATAACTATCCTGTTTTATATGTCTCTTCTTCAGTTACCGATTAGCCTGGTGTTGATGCTGCCTGATTGGCAGACTCCGCAAGGGGTTGAGTGGCTTTACTTGCTCATCGTTGGGCTCACAGGTTTATCCGCGCACTATTGTATTGCCAAGGCCATGCAGTATGCCGATGCCAGTGTGGTTGTGACACTCGATTTTCTGCGTCTGCCGCTGATTGCTGTGGTGGGGATGTTGTTTTATGGCGAAGCTGTTGAGGTGGCAGTTATGCTGGGTGGCTTGCTGATGGTTGTTGGCAATATCCTAAATGTCAGGAGAGCGGGTAAATGTAATGTTGAGTTGCAAACGACTTCTTGGACCAGTTTTAAACTTAAGCGATTTTTACGTTCTGGTCGGTGAGCTACTCACCGTCATTAGGTAAATGTTTAAATGCGGTAATATCAATGTTGCTGCACGAAAGTTTGTTAACCACGGTGTGAGAAACGAATCAATTTATGCTTCTAGCGACTCTCTAACTCATTGACTTGATTGATTGTTCTATACAACCATATTCGTCGAAGCTGGTTCGGCGAACACAAAGGCTATTCAAACAGCATAACGTAACTACGCATGAATGTGCCTTTATTGGTATTGACGTGAATAGTCTGCATCTCCCTTTGGTATTTGATAACCCAGATCACAGCGTTCATAACAAGCTTGCCCACCATCAGAGTAACGTTGAACACTATAGCTAGTGCATGCCGTATACGCACACGATAAGGGCTATTACGCAAGAACCAGTTGAATCCCAACTTAGTTCTGGATGTTTGATTGTCCAGCAGTTCAGTGGTTTAACGAAAGGAATGTAAATATGAACATCAAAGGAGCTTTGCTCTTTTTAGTTGTCTTCCTTGTAGCTGGTTGTGGTGGCGGCACCGACAACGAACAAAATGGTAAGAGCAACACTTCCGCAACAACACTTTCAAACCTGTACATGCCAGCCCAAAGTGGTGCTTTGTGGCGATTTGATGTTAAAGACTCCAGCGATACCATTTCGCTATCAAGCAGCAGCGTGGTTAGTTCAAACGGTCAAGAAACCGTTGATCTAACATGGGATCACAGCGGTTTTAGACAGACGATTCGCCAGCAGGATAACGCGCTTTATATTGACAATATTTATATCGACGAAGTTGTTGTTGATAACAAAAACTATCAGGTGAATTTGGACCTGTCCGAAAATCCAGCTCTCTTGTTGCCTGAATTTTCAGTGATTGGTGCGATGACAGGTATGGATGGCTATCTTGCGATGGGCGTGACAATTTCACCTAATGTGGGTAATGCTTTTGGCTATTACATGGCTGATTGGTCATATAAAGGGGTAGAAACTATTGTGACACCGACGGGCAGCTACGAAGCTCTGCATATAAGTTACCGTCTTAGCTTGGATGTTTACATCGACGTCCCGGATAACGGCAGTGTTGCAACTCAAGTGGGGCTTGATCAGGATCTATGGTTTGCTCCTGGCATCGGTATAGTAAAGTTGGTTGACCGAAGTGCTAACTCTTACAACCCGCTGGTTGCTTTGCTTAGTGGTTTTAATAAGTACCAGGATAGCAATGGTAATATTTCAGTACTGCCAGGGAGCGTTTCTATTCCACCTGACAGCCCTTGGAAGAATAGTCATAAGGCCTATAAGCTTGACCAGCTATACGGTGAATGGGGAAACAGTTACCACTGTGATGAAACAAAAGAGTATAGCCCTTCATTCAAGTTATCTTTGAGCGAGTCCAGTTACAGGCTGAGTACCCAAGTAACTCAAAATGAGAACTGTACGGCCGCCAACGCCTATGAATATGTTGAATCTGGAACTTACATACTGCGTGGATTCGATGAAATTGACAGCACTTATCTGTCTTTGGATTTGATACCGAGCTCGTCTGTGCGCAAATCGTATCGATTTGGTAACAAAGTTGATGAATATAACACAGATGCTAATTACAATAATATCAACTTGGCCAAAGGTGAGAGTGGTACGATTAAGTTAGCGGTGTACGGTATGCCAGAGCGCCCAGGAAGTGAACGTATCCACGCTGATCTGAACGCGAACAGTGATGAACAACCAGTGATTGACGGCCTTGCCAAGACACGGCTTGTTTATTTTAGAATGTACGATGAGTTTAATAGCCCATCACCAGAAGAAGCTTACGCCGGTTGGGGTATGCATATCTGGAATGATAGTACTTGTGACTCCATCATGGACTCACAGCTTGCTGGGGTCAGTTGGAACAATCCGTTGCCACCGCGCGGTTATGATCCGAATTACGGGGTGTACTTTGATCTGCAGATTAAAGAAGGTCATACCGGTTGTGCTAATATCATCCTCCATAAAGGCGAGCAAAAATCGGTTGATGGGAATATGACTCTTGACCTGTCTGCACCGCTATTTTCTACAATCACATATGGCGATACGAATATCATCTATCAATGATTGCTGTTTTAGTATTGTGTCTCGGCAGGCAGTATTGCCTGTCGGGCTCTCCGTGTCCAAACAGATCAATACTTCCCCCTATTTCATTCATCTGAAAAAGGCCATTTCAGTTATTAATGCTTGGCTCTGCTGTCCTAATTAAGCTTTTTAATGATCCTGGCCGGTGAGCCGCCTACCATGGTATCTGGTGGAACATCTCTGGTAACTGTCGAGTTTGCCGCGACAACAGAGCGGGCACCGATGGTGACACCTTGGCAGATCACCACCTGGCCGCCGATCCATACGTCATCCCCAACCACAATAGGCTTGCAGGTTGTTTCCCAGCGACGACGGCTTTGATAGTCCAGCGAGTGGGTTGGGGTATAGAACTGGGTATTTGGCCCGATAAGCACGTTATCGCCAATATGGATTTCGGTATTATCGAGCATGGTAACCCCCATGTTGAGGAAGGTATTACTGCCGATATGGATTGTTTTTCCGAATTCGCACAAAAAGGGTGGCGTCACAATACTGCCTTCGCCGAAGGAGCCTAAAAGTTGTTCCATCAAATTTTGCAGGGCATCGCCGGGGTTATTGTTGATCTGCTGTTTTAATGTCGCAGCTTGGTTTCTGAGTGCGGTGATCTCTGGATCGAGACCGTCAAAGTCTTCGCCGTTTACCATTTTTTCGAGTTCGGTCATCGTTTACCTTCGCTGGAATATCAGTATCGCTGTAGATAGGGCTAAGTGTAATCGGATAGATGCGTTAGGTATTGATAACTCTCAAAGGAATGCGAATTAAGAACCAGAGGCACTGTTCACCAAACCGCTTTTGAGCATGCCTTGAAAGCATTAGGCCAGACAGCCCTGGCCTAGTTCAGTTATGTTTTCTTAACCCCTAATATTCATCTACCAGGCCCACTTGCTTTTCCAGCTTTTCAATAAGGACTTCGCGCTTAAAGGGTTTCGGCAGATAATCATCCATTCCGCAATCGAAGCACTTTTGAATATCGTCATCCAGGATAGAGGCGGTTAACGCAACAATGTGTGTGCGAGGGTAGCCGTTGTCATTTTCGAACTGGCGAATGGATCGGGTGGCATCGAAACCATTGAGAACAGGCATCATACAGTCCATTAGCACGAGGCCGATAGCTTCATGATGAAGCTCATAGCATTCTATCGCTTCCTGTCCGTTATTTGCCAGAATGTAATCGAGCCCAATCTTCTTCAAGTTGATACAGGCAACTTGTTGGTTAACTTTGTTGTCTTCGACAATGAGGACTTTCTTTCTAAGCGTTTGCGGGGCCGTTGGGGGGCTAGCAGGCTCTGATACGTCATGATTCACGGCTGTTGTCAGTGCTTTTTTGAGTCGGGTACCAAACAACGGGGCAGTAACAAATGCTGTATTGTTATTTGAGCCGTTGATAGTTTCAGTGCTGATAGTTTCCGTATTGCGTCGAATATAAATAATAGGGTATTGAGAGTAGTTACTCTCAACGTCTTGTAACATCTCGAAATTATCAACAAGGATCAAGCCGACTTGCTGTAATGACGCAGGTATGGCCGAGGCGCTTTGAACGATTGTGACATGATGGCCGAAGCGCTGAACTTCATCGACCAGCAGCGCATTGGTCGCCTTGGTGAAATAAACAATATCTATGGGCTCATCGGTTGATAGCTGTTGTTCGTCATTATTGAGCTTAACGTCGAAATAGAACTGACTTCCCTGACCCTTATTTGAGATAAGTTGGATTTTTCCCCCCATGAGCTCGACCATCTTAGCTGAAATGGCCAGGCCAAGGCCTGTTCCGCCATATTGAGCTGACGTGTCTGCATTTTCCTGCTTAAACTCATCGAATATTTGTTGTTGTTTATCCTTGTCGATACCAATTCCGGTATCGGCGACAGAAAAGTAGACCGTCGTGGATAGATTCGTCTGTGTAACCAGTCTGGCCGAGAATGTGATAGAGCCCTTTTCGGTGAATTTAATTGCATTTGAAGCAAGATTCATGATGACCTGACGGAGCTTTTGTTCGTCGGCTTTGATGTAGTTAGGCAGCAATGGGTCAAGTTCGATATGAATATCGATATTCTTTTGCTGTGCCTTGGGCGCAATCAGGGCTGCAGTATCGAATAGGATCTCTTTAACTGCGCAGGTATGCGGACAGATTTCAAGGTGGCCGGATTCAATTTTGGAGAGGTCCAAAATATCATTGATAAGCATCAGCAGCGTTTGTGAAGACGCATTGATTGTTGATAGGTAGTCCTTTTGGATGGCCGTGAGACGGGAGTCTGACAAGATTTCGGTCATCCCTAAAATACCATTGAGCGGTGTTCTGATTTCATGTGACATATTGGCCAGAAAAGCACTTTTGGCTTTGTTGGCTTGTTTCTCGTGTTCACGGGCATTGATGAGTTGGTTTTCCAGTTTGCCTGTTTGATGAACCACATAGAGCAGAACGGAAATGATAGACAGGCACAAGACAACACCGGCAAGGAGCTTGATGAGTTCGAAATAGCTTAGCTCCTCCGCAATCTTTTGCGGAATGACAGAAAACAGCGCGTTGAGTTTGTCCTCGAGTATGTGAATGGTATTTCTTAACTCACCATGCCTGCCTTGGTTGTGATCGTAGCCAAATACTTTAAAGGCGCGCTGAAGGGCATAGAAATCAAGACTAAATTGATTAAATGCGTTACTCAGTGAAGTCGAGTTGGGTGTTTGGGCGATTTCACTATTGATTTGAATCAGTGTTGTATCAATTTCTCGAAGTACATCTGCCTCGAAGTCTGAGAAAAACTGATACATCAAATCCTGCGTAGTAAGTGTCAGCTCATCTAACCGTTTATTTCTCGATGCGTTGACCTCCTTTTCCAGGCTGAGGGTACTGTCTTTGAGCTTGTCGATTAACCCTGGCTTCTCGCCGTTTCCACGTATTAGAACAAGCATATCAGCAAGGGTGGAGAACGTTTGGTAGTAGGTATTGACTGAGTCCAGGGTAACTTGGGGATCGTAGTCAGTTGCCAGATCGTTGGCCTGAATCGTGTTATGGATATCGTTGAGGGTGATGACGATATGCTCATAAGCGGCTGTCATTTTTTTCTGATATTGCGAGTCCGCTCTTGCAATAAAATCTTTTTCATGTCGGCGCATCATCAGCATGTCATTGGATGCATTAAGAATTTTAATTTCCAGGGAGATAAGTTGCGCTCGTTTATGATTAAGTGTTCGCTCGGCATAGAAGAAAGTGCCGAGAAACAGCACGATGATGAGAGCACCATAGCTGAGTAGTTGTTTTATCGAGCGGGTTTGAGTGTACTGAGGTGTCTGCATCGAAATCCATTTCCTTCCCGAGCCGAGTACGGCAATTAAGCTACCGTTACAATTAACACTTTGATTTTTTTGGTTGTTATTGTTGTTTTATCATAGAACGGTCATCGAATGCAGTATGTTAAACCGGTTGCATTATGAAGAAAACAACCGGGGCCGTTGCTGTGAGGTACTGATGAGTGCCATTACTCCTTCAAAATTGTTTTCACTTCTAGTTCACTGTGCAGAGTGCGGTGCACCGGGCAACGGTCGGCAATTTCCAGTAATCGCTGCTGTTGCTGCTCGGTGAGCGCCCCTTTGAGTGTGACGTAGCGGGAGAGTACTTCAATTTGGCTGTCTTTTTCGTCACACTCTTCGCAGTCCTTCGCGTGCTGTCGGCTATGGTTGAGCTCAACGGTGACATCTTCGAGCGGGATTTGTTTTCGGTTGGCGTACATCCGAATGGTCATTGAGGTGCAGGTACCCAATGCGGCTAGCAAGTGCTCATAGGGATCGGGGCCAAGATCGCTGCCGCCGACGGATGTGGGCTCGTCGGCCAGCCATACGTGGCTGTCTGATAAGACTGTTCGGGTAAATTGCTGATTTTTTTCTTCTACCAGCACATTGCCTTTGGTCAGTGGGTTATCTTGCTGATCAATAGTTTCTGGCTCCGTGATATAGCGCGATGACCAGGTAGCGATTGTCGAGGCGACATATTCTGCATCGGCCGCGTTGG
Organism: Photobacterium kasasachensis; assembly: GCF_050336885.1. NCBI lineage: Bacteria > Pseudomonadati > Pseudomonadota > Gammaproteobacteria > Vibrionales > Vibrionaceae > Photobacterium > Photobacterium kasasachensis. Next base: position 409,019 of record NZ_JAKJSH010000004.1, on the reverse strand, counting down.
TAAGCAGGTGATCGGCACCATCGAGGCTAACAAAACTTTTAGGGTGTTTGGCTGAGCGGTAGATCTTTTCGGCTTCGTTAATCGATACTGTCCTATCGACTGGTGAGTGAAAGATAAGCAATGCCTTCCCAAGCTTGGCGATTTTTTCGGGTTGATTCTGTTCGGCCAGATCATCGAGAAACTGCTTTTTGATGGTAAAGGGACGGCCTGCTAGGCTGACTTCGGCAATCCCTTGCTTTTCGATCGTGTCTGTCTGACAGGCAAATTGTTTGGTGACATGTTGAGGATCTGCCGGCGCGCCAATGGTGACCACGCCGCTGGCCTCGGGAATTGACTCGGCGGCGGCCAGCATGGCTGCTCCTCCTAGGCTGTGGCCTATCAGCAGGGCAGGCGCGCGGTAATGATCACGCAGGTAGTTCGCAGCATGGATAAGATCGGCGATATTGGACGAGAAGTTGGTATTGGCAAAGTCACCGTCACTGCTGCCGAGCCCCGTAAAGTCAAATCGATAAACGGCAAAGCCATTCGCAGTTAGGGATCGTGCAATACGGGATGCCGATACAACGTCTTTGCCACAGGTGAAACAGTGGGCGAACAGGGCAAAGGTATGGGGATTGCTGTCTGGCAACTCCAGTAATCCGGCGATGGATTGACCATCGCTGCCAGTAAATTCCAGTTTGATATGCTTAGGCATAATGCTGACTCATTGATGGCGGAATATGAGTCAATCATAGACTACGTGATTTAGGCTTTACTGCTGATCAGCCGTCATATTTTTCTGACGATAAAAGCGCATCCATTTCGGCCCAAAGGTATTGATGATGGTCGCCAGTACGATGAGGCCTATACCGATGATTTTTGCCCCGGATAGCTGTTGGTCAAAAAAGCTAATTTGCCAGATGACGGCAAACATCAGATTGGTAAAGATAAGCGGTGCAAGTTGAGAGCCGGAGTGTGCCAGACGGTAGGCTTTTGCCCGGAACATTTGCGTACTGACGATACAGGCCGTGAGTAAGATGATAAGTGGAAAAGCGAGGTGCTGAATCTCGGAAGCTGACGATTGCATAATAGCGAAATCATTGCGGCTGATATCAACAAGAGCCAATGGAAGTATCAATAGCCCGGCAATGAGAAAGCACCAGCCATTGAGGGCCGCTGCTGGTAAGCTCCCTTTGCTGCCTTTGAATAGGGTCACTTGGGAACAGGCGTTGAAGAATCCTGCTGCCAACCCTATAAGCAGAGCAGGGCGGAGTTCGATACCTGTGGGAGTGCCTGCCTGAAGGATTACGCCAGTAAAGGTGAGAGCAAGACAGCTGAGAGTAATGGCTCTGACAGGTGTTTTTAGTAACAGTTTTTCTAACAAAGGTATAAAAAGGGGACCAGTACTAAATAGCACCACGCTTTCTACCAGGCTAAGGGTATCCAATGCGATAAGAAAACACATCTGACTGCCGACAACACAGAGCGAGCGGATCAAAATCGTTCGCCAGTTGTTGCGATCCGGTATGGTCCAGCATGTCATCTTAAGCATGAGCAGCATTAGCAGTGCCGGAAGAAAAAAACGCAGAAACCCCAATACTTCGGTGCTAAACATGTCACTGAGCAGTTTGGCCAGCAAACCGTTTAGCGAGAGGCTAAATGTGGATGCCAGCATAAAGAAAACGGGGCGTAGGTCGGTGGTCATTCTGGTCCTCCATCTGATGTTGCCTGAGCTAGCAGGTGATAAAGAAAGGTGCCGGAAGCAAAACTGGAATTCCGAAGTTGCTCAGTCAGGGGCTATAAACAGTCTAGTCAGCTTGTGTTGAGCAAAAAAGCGAATAATACTAACCAAAATGGTTAGAAAAACTTACATATGAGAAAGCTGATCCCACTAAAGTCTATTTATGCTTTTGTTGCCGTTGCTGAAACCGGAAGTATGACCGAGGCGGCCGATGTGTTGAGCGTGAGTCATTCGGCTGTCAGTCAGGCCATCAAGGCGCTGGAAGCTCAGTTGAACCTGCCGTTGTTTCGCCGTGTTGGCCGTCGGGTTGAGCTGAATCACGAGGGGCGAAAGTATTACCGCAAGGTCGCACCTGCACTGACCCAGATTGTCGAGGCCAGCGAATCTCTGGCCCGTGAGGGACAGGGGAATCGTCTGACTCTGAACATGGTCAACTCGCTGGCACTTCACTGGTGGATCCCCCGGGTGTCCGACTTCCAGCAACTTGCTCCTCATATTGATATTCGAATCTCTAATCTTATTCAGGTTTTCGACCTGGACCGTGAAGGTGTTGATGTCGCACTGCTTCACGGCAAACCAGATGAGTGGCAGGACTATTATTGCGAAAAGTTGGGTGATGATGAGCTGATTATGGTCTGCAGCCCGCACCTAATTGGCTCGAGTACCTCTCCAAGGCCAGATGAACTGCTGGCCAGATATCCTGCGATATACGCAACCAATCCACGCCGCAAAAATGACTGGCAGGTATGGTGCCAGGCTAATAAATTACCAATACCCGAGCAGCAGAAGAACCTGACATTTACCGCATCTATTCAGGCGGTGCAGGCAACGATCCGTCGCCTTGGCGTATTGATCACCCATAAGCAGTTTGTTCGGGATGATATTAAGCACGGCATGCTGGTACAGGTTGGTCAGCCGGTACTCAATCCTTATCAGGAGTTCTATTTCGTTTGTACTGCCGAGAAGCTGAAGCTCGAAAGTGTGCTGACGTTGCGTAACTGGCTAAAAGGTGAGTTTGCGAAATAACTTCGTGTGAGCACGAGCACTTTGAGACTGTTTTGAGGCTGTGGATACATAACGGACGCAGATAGGTTCGTTTTGTGTATTACCTGGCGCTTTGGTTTGATTAACAGCGTGAGATCAGGCGTCTCACGGAATGTGATCCGGTGTATATTTTGGTGTGCTGGTGGTGTTTTTCTCTCACATTATAGAGGCCATGAACTTCATAATATTGGCAACTTAAGTATTGGATAATGCGGAAATACGATGACTGAAAAAGAAAAAATGCTGTCAGGTTTGATGTATCAGGCCTGGGATGCCGAGTTGCTAGCAGAGCGCCAGAAAGCCAAAGAGTTGTGTCATCAGCTAAATCACCTTAGCCCGAGCCAACCAGAGACCCGACAGGCACTTATTAGCGAATTATTAGGGCAAGAGAGCGATGCGTGCCTTGAATCGCCGTTTAACTGTGATTACGGCTACAACATCAAGGCGGGCAAAGGCTTTTATGCCAATCATGGTTGTACAATCCTTGACTGTGCCCCTATTCATATTGGCGATAACTGCTTGCTGGCACCGGGGGTAGTCATAGCGACTGCCGGGCATCCGCTTGATCCGGTTGAACGAGCTTCTGGCGAGGAATTTGCCAAGAGCATTACCATAGGTAACGATGTGTGGTTTGGAGCCAATGTCACTGTGTGTCCGGGCGTGACGATTGGCGATAATGTGGTTGTTGGGGCTGGCAGTGTTGTTAATAAGGATTTGCCTTCCAACACAGTATGTGTCGGGTCGCCTGCCAAGCCAATTAAAGAAATTCCACCCAAGCAATAAGTCTTCAGAGTAAAGGTGAGTGAGCAGAATCACTCACCTTAAATAATCTCTAACACTTCCTGTAGCGGTTTGCGCATTTTTTGCGGCCAGTTTCCTTCTGCTGGGTAGCCGACAGTAACTAACATAACCGGAAGGATAGACGATGGCAGATTAAATGCTGATTGAACCGCCTCAGTGTCAAAGCCGCCAACAACGCCGGTGGATAGCCCTTGCTCGTCTGCCGCAAACATCAGGCTCATGGATGCAAGTGACGCTGAGCGAATGGCCTCGTCTCTTCGAAGCTCTGAATTGTCTTGGTGCGACTCTGTCACCATACCGACCCATGTTGCCTTGATCTCTTCGGTGATGATACCTTCGCTTACCGATGGTTGAAGCGCGTCTTCTAGTGTTTTGTAGCCTTCCAGATCACCACAGACTATATAGGTCACTGAAGCATCTTTAACTTGTTGTTGCCCATATGCAGCCTGGCATAAGTTGGATTTCTGCTCTTCGGAATGAACAGCAACGAATTTCCAGTTTTGTAGATTAAAAGCCGACGGTGAGTACGTTGCAAGCCTGACCAATTCAGAGATTGTTTCTGCAGTGATTTTTTTATCCGGATCATATTTTCCGGTTGTTGAACGACTTTCTAAGTAATGTTGTATGCGTGAAGTATCCATTGATAAGTCTCCTTGAGATTAACTGTTACTCGATAAAACGTGTGTTGGCGTTTTCTTGGCCTTATTCGATTGATTGACGATAAATAAAATTGATACCAGAACCGTCACCACGCCAGCGATTTGTTTGATATCTAAATCCTCTCCTAAAATTATCCAGCCGAGCGTGAGTGCTGTTATCGGGCTAAGTAAGCCTAATGAGGATACAGAGGTGGATGGCAAGGCTTTAATGCCTCTGAACCATAAGGAATAAGCTAGTAATGCGCCAAATGAGCTTAAATAGAAATAACCAATGAAGTTGTTCAACGTAATGTCTGATGGAAGTGTATCAAAGGCGATAGCAAACGGGACAAGGCATATACCGCCTAGTAATAATTGCCATCCGGTAAATGACATAATATGAAGCTGTGATCCCCAGCGTTTAGATAGAAAAGTGCCTAGTGACATGGAGACTGTACCGGCAAACGCAGCCATCAAGCCGATGTGATCCCAGGATGTACTGTTATTAACGAAGATTGCCGACATTCCGGCGATGGCAAGGATACCGCTAGCCAGTACCGTAAATCTGGGTTTGTTTTGATCCACTAACCATATGATTAACATGATGATAATTGGTTGCATGGCACCAACAACCGCCGCAACACCTCCCGGCAGCCGGTAGGCGGCAACAAAAAGCAATCCCTGGAAAATACCAATATTCAGAACAGATAAAATGAGCATTTTTAATCTATTCTCTCGTCCTAAACGAGCCGGGAATAACAATAGGAGAATTAATCCAGCAGGAATAGCTCGAATAAGTGCAGCAGTAAATGGCTGGTCCTCTGGAAGTAATTCTGTGGTAACGATGTAGGTGGAACCCCATATAATAGGTGCAAGAGCTGTTAATAATATATTCTTTAAATATTGCATAGGAGATGCCTGCTCAATGTGACTCAAAGAACTTTGGCATCTATTTATGATTAACTCAATCTTATATCAGCAAAATAATCATCGCTATTTCTTATGATAATTATAGATTTTCATGATGTATTATTCCGAGTGTATGTCCTTAATTGGAAAATTTACTGTTGATATAGTTATTATTGGAGTAATTCTTTTAGCTCAACGAGTAGAACAATATCTTTGTGGCTAGGGTGATAGGTATATTGAAGCAGCACTTCACGTGTTGCGTAACCGTCGAGTTGAACTCTTGCCATTGTCTTGTCATCTATAACGGCTTCTGGAAGCCAGGCGAAGCCAACACCCTGACGCACAAGGTTGGCAGAGCTTGAGACGTTACTTGTTGCTATCTTCTGTCTGCCTGGCAGTAGACCTGTTGAGAGGTTTGTTCTCGAGCCGAGATCGGTCAGGATCACCTGACAGTAGCTGGATAAATCCTGAAGTTCTACATTGCCCATTTGAGCTAACGGGTGTGAATGGGCTACGACAAGATGTTTACTGATTGAAGCGATTGGAGCCGACGTGTGGCTTGCAAGCACTAGCGATGAAATGATGGCGCTTACGTGATTGTCTTCGAGCATTTCTTTGGCAAGAGACAAGGTCGTTTCGTAGATCTTAAGGTTTGTGTATGGATGTCGCTGGGTAAATATATCGATTGCTTGCGCCAAACGCTCGGGCGGGAAAAGGCTATCTATAGCCAGCGCGAGTGTTTTGTTGGCTTGCTCGGTCGGTTGGCAGGCTGTTTGTTCAAGCAAGTTTGCTTCGGCGAGGAAGGTTTTTACCAACGGCAATAGCTGCAGGGCAAAGGGACTGGGGACTGCGCGACGCCCCTCTAGGGTAAACAGTTTTTTTCCGGTAATGCTTTCTAAATTCTTGATTGTTGAACTTAGCGCCGGTTGCGATTTAAAAAGCAGCTTTGAAGCATTGGAGAAACTTCCCGTTTCAATAATTGTTGCAAAGACACGCCATTGATCGATGGTTGTTTTGTTAAGCATGGTTCTATTGTCCTTAATTGCCCAATGGAAGTATTGAGTGATGGGAAATAAATAGCAATAGGGCGAGCGACTTGCTTGTGTGCTGAGGTGTTACTGATGGGAGTAAAAAAGCTGTAAATACTGGCGAGGTAATAATGAGGGTATGAACATACCCTCATAAATGTAAATGTTATTAGAAGTGGTAGGCAAGGCCTATTGACATAAGATCCACATCTGTTTCATCTAGCTGGTAGCGTTCAAATTCTGCTTGAATTGAAACGCTGCTGAATTTATACGCGATGCCTGCACCAAACATAGGGTCTGTGCCATCAGCACCTTCGATTGATACATTGCTGTCAAGATTAACTGTTGAGTCCCACGCATGGAAGCCAACTTTGCCGAACAACTCAAAACTATCTGTTACAGGGAGTATACCGATAAGGGAAGCACCAAGCGTATCTTGCTCAACGGTCATTTCTTGTATACCCATAAAGGATGAAGTGTCACCAAAGTTCATTGATACTTCACCTAGGTTGGCATAGAAAAGCTCAAACGCGAAGTAGTCATTGGCACGGAAGCCACCAAATAGTTTAAATCCAGTATCTGAATCATCAAGGTCGATACCTGCAGAAGATAGTGAATTATCAATATCTGAAGTGACTAAATCGTTATAGTTTGCTTGTCCGACTGAAGCACCGATATATACATTTCCTGCATTAGCTAGTGCCGGGAATAGTGCCGTAATGATCCCTAGACCAATAATTGTTTTTCTCATTTTATTTCCAATATTACTAATGTGTTCGGCACGGATAATAAAAGATATAAAATATGTTTCCTATATTTTTGAATATTATTTTTTTGATTTTGATCATAACTTTCAGTTATTTGTTTCTATGTTGTTGTGTCAAATTTATCACTTATTCTTTGTGGGTATTATTATTGCGGCTTACGAATTGAATGTGTATTTTTATGGAGTTTCTCACCTTGTTTATAAAGTGGGTGAATACTGTTTTGAAGAAGTTTTTAATATTTAGATGCAGCACTACCGCGTGTGAGGGTGAACTTGTAAACATGCATTTTGCGTAATTGTTGCAAATTGGTTGTTAGCGACCGTGGCACAGTAATTTTGTAGGTGAATCTATCACCAGTAATCATGAGCAACTATAAACGTTCAATAATTATACGAAAGATGGATAATATTCAGATTATTGTCTCAATATGAGCTTTTATTGAATATTATTCAGTAACTGCTCGTCACTTTGATGATGCAGGGCTTTTTTATTGCTTTTTTTTGATGAATATCTACTTTGGCACAGCCTCAACAGCCATGGTTGGAACGAGCCTAAATATTGAACAGGAAGAAAATAATAGTTCGTTCCACAAACTGGTGTCAATTGATGCGATTGTAACAAGGTTGTTTAGAAGAGACGGTTTGCCAAGATTTTAAAGTGTCTCTTTACGAAATCAAAAAAGACAGGTCGATATAATGAAGCTAATTATTAAGCTATTGTGTGGAATAATTTTAGGTATATTGTTGGGGATGGTTGCACCCGATGTGATAATAAAAGGGTTGATAACGGTAAAGGTGTTTATTAGTCAGTTAATTAAGTTCACTATTCCTTTGTTAATTCTATTCTATGTTACAAGCGGTATTGCCAATTTACCGAGAAACTCAGGAAAACTGTTGGGCAAAACGGTCGGGTTGGCCTATTTGTCAACGTTGGGGGCAGGGTTATTTGCGTTCACTGTCGCTGAGCACTTATTTCCGGCTTTATTAAGCGGAGCTGGGGAAATGCCCGACGTGAAGATAATTCTGGCGCCTTTTATTGAACTTAAAATACCACCAGTAATGAATATCATGACGGCACTCACCATTGCCTTTATGTTCGGGCTGGGGATATCAAGCACAGACGCCGATCAGCTGAAAAGAATGAGTGATCAGGGCCGCGATATCATTGAGCTGTTTTTGAATAAAGTGATTATTCCGGCATTGCCATTTTATATTGCAGGTGTTTTTGCGGATATGACGGTCAAAGGGACGGTATTTGCCACACTGCACACGTTTAGTCTGGTATTGCTGGCTGTTATCGCGATGCACTGGTTCTGGCTAGCTGTTCAGTTTATTACTGCTGGTGCAGTGATGCAGCAATCCCCATTGACGTTGTTGCGTACCATGATGCCTGCCTACCTCACTGCGATTGGTACTATGTCTTCAGCGGCGACCATTCCGGTTACTCTGCAGCAGACCAAGCGAAATGGTGTATCTAACACTATTGCCAATTTTGTTGTGCCATTGTGTGCCAATATCCATATGTCTGGTTCGGTGATCAGTATTGCCAGCGTCGCAGTGGCGGTCATCATCATGACAGGCGCTGGTGCAGTACCAAGCTTGTTTGAAGCCTTGCCATTTATTGCCATGTTGGGTGTTACCATGGTGGCTGCACCGGGCGCACCCGGCGGGGCAGTAATGGCCTCTGTTGGTTTGCTGGGATCGATGCTTGGGTTTACCGAAGAGATGATTGCCCTGCAAATTGTATTGCATCTGGCACAGGATAGCTTTGGTACCGCCTGTAATGTCACTGGCGACGGTGTTATTGCTCTGATGATAGATAAGCTTTCCGATAAGCAGGAAGAAGAACAGGAAGATTTGGTTCCTGTCGAAGACGCAATCTAATTCACTCAATGATAAGCTAAATACAGATGAAGGCAGGGACGCCTTCGATTCCTCCTCCCTCTTTGATGTCCTTTCAAACCCAGTATTGTCTACTTGCTGGCCTTAAAGACTTCCGTATCCGGATAGAAGGCATACCATGCAAACCAGTACAGCATGGTTGAGCTGAGCTGCTGGCCGGTTGAATTACTGATCCAAGCCGACTGATTTTGGCTATCCCAATGAATAGTTAACGGCTTGCCTTCGAATTGATAACTGAACTTCTCTTGATCATGCTTCCTTAGTTCAGAAAACGGGAAGGCAATGTTCTGCTTGCTGCCTTTGTATCCCAATACAGTTTCTTTTACCGCATAAGTTGATGGTGCCTGGTTGGCAACCGGAAAATACAGGCGCGGTGTACGGCTATAACCTGCATAGGGATCCTGAGAGTAACTGCGGTAAAAGCCAGTCTTCGTCGAAAGGACTTTGGTGTTGGGATGATCCTCTAACCATTGCTTCCAGCGGGTCAGTGTCAGCGGGTATTGTGTCAGGGAGGTGCCGGAGGCAACGCCGCTTATCGCCTTGCCGCGAATTTGTGACCATAGTGATTCTGTTTGATGATCATACATGAGGACATCTGAGTTATAGAGCAGCCCAGATACGCCAAATGTGAGTACTTGCTTTCCAGGTTTGGCAAGAAAAGCCATTCCTGAGCCACATAGAGGGCAGTAACTGATAACAAAATGGCGGTCGTCAATACTGTCGTTGACAACTTCGTGCCAGTTAAGAATTTTGATTGGATAGGCCCTGCTCTTGCCGTTCATCGTCAGGCCAAGCACAGTGTCGTGTTGTTTGAGGAAACGCGCTTTGTTGGCATCAATAAAATGCGGAGTGAGAATCGCGGGTATGCCATCTCTTCCTGGGCCGCCAGAAAGGATCTGCTCTGCAGGAATCGTAAGGCGATCAAGAGTAAAGCCGTTAAGCGATGCGGCTTGCATACTTAACGGCAGAGTGAAGATAAGTCCGTAGAAAAGTGTTAACAACAGCTTCATTGTTCCCCCTATCGCGCTCATAAAATATAGACCGAGTCTTGGTAGGGATCTTTCATTTTACTTTTAGATAATCTCCTTGATTATTGTTCCGTTCGAGGATAAAACCGTTGTCTGTATTGCTCCGGGGTGCACTGGGCATGCCGTTTGAATAGCGTAATAAATGGGGATGCCTGGTGATAACCCAAGGTGAATGCGATTTCTTTGACTGAGAGCCCTTTGCGCAATAGATGGAGCGAGTAGATAAATTTCCGCCGTTGACGCCATTCGGTGAAGCTCATTCCCAACTTGTCCTGGCAGTGCCTTGCCAGCGTACGCTCGGTCGTATGTAGCTGGGCAGCCCAATCTTTGATTGACTTTGTAGTGGTTGGATCTTGATCAAGCTCCTGCAAAATCGGCTTGAGCAGCTTGTCATCACTATTGGGCAGAAACTGATCGTGCTCTTTGGCTTTTAATACCTGATCCAGCAATACTTTCACTAAGCGTAAATCTTGTTCTGACTCTGGTACGGTAATACGCCGTTGTTTTAAGTCTCCGACAATGGCTTCCATGATCGGACTGACTTCGAGCAGGCAGGCATAATGGGGAAGTGCATCGGCCAGCGTTGATACGATATTCATAGAGCAGTAGTTCAAACTACGTCGCATAAAGCTTTCGTGTTCAATACCGGCGGGCACCCAGACGGCATATTGCGAAGGTGAAAGAAAGCGTTTTTCGTCGGTAGTCAGCTCTAAAATCCCCCCATTGATCAACTGCAGTTGACCCCACGAGTGGCTGTGGCGTGGTGTCGTGGTATTGGGAAGAAAGACTTCGTGGCCAAAGAAAATCTCCCCCGGCGGGTTGTTGTTATCAAAGAGCGGCTGGTAGATTTTCTTCATCGTAAAGGAATTTCTATCTCTGGTGGTTTCTATATACTGCAGGTTGTTAATTATCCATACAAGGCTTGGCAAGGAATACAATGACATTCATCTTTCGCCTGATCCACAGGCGCTGGCTAGCGATTACGCTTCTTCTGTTAGCCGTTATTACTTACCTTTCTCTTACGCCTTTGGTGAGTTTACCGAGTGTACCGGGGACAGACAAAACCCACCATTTTATTGCCTATGCGGCACTGATATTTGCCGTTGCCTTAAGAAAACCGAAGCACTGGCCAGTGATTGGTTTGTTTTTATTTGGCTGGAGTGGCGGGATTGAAATCTTGCAGCCCTATGTCAATCGCTATGGTGAATGGCTGGATCTGGCCGCTAACGGTGGCGGCTTAATCTGCGGAGTGATCTTGGCTACAGTGGTCAGCTGGCTGTTTCCACACATTGATCGTGTAAATAGCTAATGCAATAACAGCCCGCTTCATGAAAAGTTGCTTTAATTAACCTCAGCCACCGATCAATACAGTTGGCATGCCTAGAATGATGGTTCCGCCATGGGCGGTAGTGTCACCCATACGGGCTGCCGGTTTACTGTTTACAAGTACGGTGGCACTGCCTTTTATGACGCTATCTGGTGGTCCGACGCAGACACACATTTGCCCTAGGGTTGCTGCGGGCATATTACCGATTAATACTGTTGTCGGTAATGGGATCAGTGGCCCGCCAACATGGGGAATTGGAACCACTGCCGGGGTTTGCATTGGACAGACATGCATGTCTGTCGCTCTCGCTGCTGGTAACATAGTTACGCCTCTATTTGGCCATTACCGCCTTGAGCGATATGTAAACCTATCTTGAAAAACTTTGCGTAGCGTGGCTTTGCATCCAGACCATCAGGTAATACGGCACAAAGATTTACCGCACCCGCTACAGCATGGGAATATAAATATTCCGGTGGCGGTACAACGGGCTCTCCCGGTGCAATCATACTCCCCCCGCTCCAGAAAGCCGCTTGGGCTACCCAGCCTGCCCCAGTTTGCAGTTGGGCTTGTTCAGCCATTTTTTCAGCAAATCGGCGAGAGGTTTCATCCGGGGTATGTACCCAGGCCTTTGCCGCGCGGACTGCATTGGCTTCATCTGGATTCCAGTCTTTTCGCTGATCAGCGCAGCAGCATGCCCACCAGATCGCCTCTCGTACAGGAAGGGCATGGGCAATGAAAATGGCAATATCGCTAAACAGCTCTGCTTCGATGGCAGCATCAATTAATGCTGCAGGTTGACGATACTGTTCAGCTAACTTGAGTATGTCCTCATTGGCTTCATAACAGGACAAAATGTCATCAACAGAGTGATGTGGAATTTTCAAATAAGTCATTAGTTAACCTTAGCTATTGCACCCTGGATCTGAACCATTGCGCCCGCCTTAACTTGCGTCATTGCGCTACCGTTTACTTCTACCAATGCCCCTTTGACATCTGTTTTAGCCTGCCCCTCAATGGAAATCATGGCGGCTTTCATTTCTGCTTTAGCCTGTCCGCTAATTGCTACCTGGGCCCCTGAAATTTTAACCCCGCTTTGGCTAAGTTCGATAGAGGAACTGCCAACAGAGAGTGTGATTTTGGTCTGACCTGAGATATCAATGCTTTGGCCATCAACAGTAACTTTGGATGAAGCGCTTATCTCTGCATTCTTTCCGGCTTTACTAGTGATGGAAGCATCAGATTCTAGTGATAGTTCTTTTTTTGCGCTGGCAGATATTTGATCTTCAGACTCAAGGCTCATTGCTTCTTTGCTTTTCCAGCCTACGGTTTTTTCTGATTCCAGGCTGGCTAACCCTGTGACAGTTTGTTTTAGATCGTTTTTGACATTGACGACGAAATCTTTTTCGGCTTGGAGAAAGATTTCTTCATTGTCTTTTTTATCTTCAAACCTGAGCTCATTGGCTGTGTCACTGCTGCCGTTAGGGGTCGTTCTTGTTTTGATTCCGCTTTGTGTCGCAGTGCTGTATGGCGGTTTGTTCTTTCCGTTGTAGATTGAGCCAGAAATCACCGGGCGGTCAGGATCACCGTCAATAAAACTGACCAGCACCTCGTCGCCAATACGAGGAATAAACTGTACTCCAAAGCCGTTGCTGGCTGTAGGCTGGGCGACAGGGATCCAGCATGAACTATTTTCATCTTTTTCCCCGTCTTTGTCCCAATGGAAGTGCACCTTGATCCGGCCCAGTTTGTCTTGGTTGACTTCTTCCCCACTCGGACCACTGACTTCACCACTTTGGATACTGTGTATACGTGGCTTATCAATAAATGTTGGTCGCCAGGTTAAGCAGGTAGGGACACATTGGAAGCTATTCTGATATTCGGATTGAGAGCCAGATTCATTGGCCTCAAAGATGTGTTCAGCTTGGGTAATTAGATATTCCTGATTGAACGAGGATTCGGTATGGTCAGTGAGGGTAAAGCGCAAGCCGGCCCCAAGAGACGGAATTGCTGAGCTGGCCTGAATGGTTATCTTACGGCTGTCACGGCTTTCCATTTGCTTTTTGGCGGCGTCTCTAATGTCCCCTTTGGTTGTATAGCCCTGACCAAAAAAGTACTCGCTGAGTGCGCTGTTATTAGCTTGGGTACTATTTCTCTCGCCGCTGGTTAAACACTCCGCCAGTTCTTCACTATGATCGGCTAACGATAATTTACTGGTACCAAGCAGGTTTCTGTAGTGCCACTTACTGATCGAAAAGGTTTTGTCCTTTGCCTGAACAATAAATGGCACAGTGCTATTCTCTGCTTTAGCGAAATCCTGGTTGCTATCGGCGATGATAACGGTAGGGCGTTGTCCACTATGATCACAATGATAGTGCCAGCCTTCGGATGCAAGTAAGCGCCTAATAAACGCAAGGTCACTCTCATTGTATTGAGTGCAGTAGTTATGTGTAACTCCTGCCTCTCGAGGTGAGAGCTTGAAATAGCTCTGTAAGCCGGAATCGGACAAGATCTCATCAATGATCTGTTTTGTCGTCATGTCCTGAAAACTTCGGCTGGTGGTCCGATAAGCAAAGATGGAGAGCGGATCGATGGCTTCGATACGGTAGGTATAAAGTTGTTTGCTGATGCTAAATTCAAGGTTTTCTATTGATGAGATAAGGGCCAAAAAACGCCGAGATTCTTGTCTCTGACCTTCAATACCTGGCGAGTATTGAATATCTAGAACTTTACCAAGCAGCTTTTCTGATAAATCTTTTTTTGACACGAGAGTCGCGGTGAAGTTTGAGCTATCTGAAATTAGCTCATTTATTATTAGTTGGGTGACGATATAAGGCCCTTTGCCATCCAACTTAGCAAGAATAGGTCGCTGTTCATCATTGTAATTGGGGGCAGACATGTAATGGCTCTCTTATTGTTCTAGAAGATCCCTCAACAATTGGCTTATGTTAAAGCAAATTCACTTGTGTAGGAAGTCGCCCATGTGGCGACATTGTTAATGCAATGTTGCTTGTCAATGTTGTTAGGTTGTGTGGTTAAACAAGAGATAAGTGTTTATTGACGTATAAATGTCCTCAATAATACATGTTCGAAATACTACTTAATAAGTAAGCTCCGTTGATCTTCTCGGTATTAGCGGTAGCGCTAATACTGAATGTGAGTGATGCAGACAAAGTTGTGCTTTATCTGCATCTTTCAATTGCCTGATAAACTTTACGCTATTATTGAAATTTATTCCCTGTAGGGATGTATCGGAATTGAGCCATTATTAGCAATTGAAATCGATTTCATTTTGCTTTCTAAGGGATATTTACTAGTTTGTTATAGCAAGCAGAGTTTTCTTCTTTTATTTGTAGAACATGACAAGTGTATGTTTATTAATTTTTGTGAGTAATGTCTATAATTTTGTACGTAATTCCCTTGTGGTCTGATGAGGCAAGGAAATACTATTAAAAGCTATAATTAGCTGATAGCATTCAAAAATTATATGATTCAGTTGGTAAATAATAAATAACAAGAGATATCTTTCAACTATATGCATGCTCCTAACATGGTGGTGAACGGTGTGCAACATTTTTTTTGTTATTAAGTGTTTTTCTGGAATCGAAATAGCTTATTGAATTAATAACTACTAATAATATAAGTGATGGATACTATGAAATTTACTGAGAGCCATCGTCAGAGTTTACTGTCACCATTGATGGAAGATAGTTTTTGTGGTTTGTATTTAAAATCAGACCGACAAGCATTCCGTCCACTCCGAAACGAATTCAACTTAGCGCAGACATCTTTAAGAAAGCTAACCCAGCACCCGGAATCGAGTGAACTTGACTCTTTACTGGATGAAAATGGTAATAATTGGGATGTACTGTCTTCCAGCCTAATAAGTGTTTTTTCTTCATCATCTCGAGATATCGAGTTGGCAGGTTGGATGATGACTGCACAAACTATTATCGACCCTAGTTTGTCCGGGCTTAAAGAAACGGTAGCTTGGTTACAGGAGTTAGTGACGGCTCACTGGGAATCACTCCAACCGATTTTGCCAGATAACAAAATTAAATCAGAGGGAGAAGATGAACGCTCCCGTGAAGTCCACGCATTTAAAGTAAAAGCTTTTGTTCAACTGGTCGGTGAGAGCGAGAATACTGGGCTATTGTATTTGCCTTTGGTGATGACCCCGTTGATTGGTGACCTGGATTATTCCCGTTACCAGAGTGAAGAGCACAAAGGAAACTTATCCAACCTTAAAAGCCAGTACCATAACCTTGCTCTGAATGAACAGGCTAGGGTTGTCGCGCTGATTGACAACCTAGTAGCAATAAAGCAGAGCTTCATAGCGATAGAGCTGAAAGTTACTGACATTTGTAAGCAGAATGGCCTGTCAGTTGTCGGTTTTCATTTTGTTATTGGCTTAATAGATAAGGTTCTGCGCGCGATCGAATTTGTTTCTGGGCTGAAGCCGGCAGTTTCGCCGGAGAAAGGTGCTCAATCTACCTCAGTCGTCACAACAGAGCAGCTTGATAAGCTTGTACCTGAAATCACTTCGGGACATATTGATATGCAAGAATCACCTGCGGCTACGCCGACTGTTTCAATATCTTCGCTTGCCAGTCAGCAAGTTATTAGTCGTGACCAAGCTTTTCATCAATTACGAGATATCGCTGACTATTTCAAAAAGACCGAACCTCACAGCCCGGTGGCCTACTTGCTTGAGAAGGCTATACGTTGGGGGTATATGCCGCTGCCAGAATTAATGGCCGAGCTGTTATCGAATCAGCAAGAGACGATTGACCGTGTTTTCAACCTGACAGGGTTGGATGAAGACGGAGAAACCTCTCTGCCGGAAATAAAACACGTAGTGCCTCAGGCCTCCGAGTTGCCTACATCGGTGAGCAGCAAAAAACTGGAGCCAGAAGCAGAAAAGAAGCCTGTTTCCCCTGTTATCGAAACAGAGAAAACGTCTAATCACGAACCACAGAAGACAGAACAGCAGTCGAAATCTAGCGGTGCTTTGCAGTGGTAGAGCGTGCTGTTGCTGCTTAATCATAAAAAAAGAGGATAGAAATTATGGCGAGCATTTATATGCGTATCGACGGTGTTCAAGTTGATGGTGGTGCAACCATTGAAGGATTGCCGGGTGAAGGATGGTTCGCACTGAGCTCATATAGCTGGGGTGCAATGCGTAATGTAGCGATGGACATTGGTAACGGTACGAATGCTGACTCAGGTATGGTTGCCATGAGCGAAGTAAATATCACCAAAGAAGTGGATGGTGCTTCAGAAGATCTACTGTCTTTCCTATTCAGTCCTGGTACTGCAGGTAAAGATGTTGAGATCGTTTTTACTAAGCCGGCACGTGATGGCTCAGGCGCTGAAATTTATTTCCAGGTGAAGCTAAACGAAGCTCGTCTTGTTTCATATAATGTGAGCGGTTCTGACGGTTCACAACCATTTGAAAGTATTGCACTTTCTTATGTTCAGCTTGATCAGCTGCACTGGCATGAAGACAATGGCGGCAAAATGGACAAAGGTGGTCTTGTTTCTTACAACGTTCCTGGTGGCAAGATGCTTTCAGGTTCTAAGTAACCTGCTTGTAGTGCGCTGCTGTAAGAGTGGCGCACGGCTCTGTTTTGTTAGGCTTCATCATTAATCAAAAGGTAGGGAAGCATGGCTCTCAATTCGCAACATAAGCGTGTTAGCAAAAACCGCGTCAGCATCACTTATGACGTCGAAACCAATGGTCAAACTGAAACAAAAGAACTGCCTTTTGTTGTGGGTGTTATTGGTGATTTCTCTGGACACAAGCCAGAAAGTGAAAAAGTCGATCTGGAAGAGCGTGAATTTACCGGTGTTGATAAAGATAATTTTGACACCGTGATGGAACAGATAAACCCAAGTCTGTCCTATAAAGTCGATAACAAACTGGCAGACGATAATAGCCAGTTTGAAGTAAACCTGAACTTCAAATCCATGAAGGATTTTCATCCCGAGCACCTGGTTGAGAACATCGACCCGTTAAAGCAACTGGTTGAGACGCGAAACCAGTTGAAAGTGTTACTGAGCAAAGCCGATCGTTCTCGTGATCTGGAGCGACTGCTAAAAGAGTTGCTGCAAAGTACGGATGCTATCCAGCATCTTGCCGGTGAACTAGGTGTTGAAAAAGGGGAGGCTGAATAATGTCGACAGAACAACAAAGTGTAGCTCAGCAAGCTGAAACTGCTGGTGTAGAAGCCAGTTTCCTAGATCGTGCGATTTCTGCCACGACACAAACTCCAGTCGATACCACCAAAGAGTTGCTCTCTGTATTGACATCGCAAGCGCTGGAAGGAACGGTTACGTGGGACAAGAACCTGACCTTGACGATTGAGAAAGCTATCGCAGCCTTGGACGTGAAAATTTCAGAGCAGTTATCGACTGTGATGAAAGATGAGGCTTTCCAAAAGCTGGAAGGTACTTGGCTAGGCCTGCAAAAGTTGGTTAAAAACAGCGAACTGGGCCCAGATTTAAAGATCAAGTTGGCAGACTACACCAAAGAAGAGCTACTTGAGCAATTTGAAGATGCCCCTGCTATCGATCGTAGCCGTTTATTTACCACAATCTACCAGGAAGAGTACGGTACGGCTGGTGGTCAGCCATACGGTGTATTGCTAGGTGATTATGAGTTTGGATATGGTGATGAAGATGTCGCCTTGCTCCGCTATATGGGAGAAGTCGCAGCAGCGTCGCATGCTCCGTTTATCGCGGCAGCCAATGCCAGCATGTTTGATTTTGAGTCATTCGAGACCTTCAACGAAGGCAAACCAGTGGCAGCCGGCTTTGACTCACCTGCCTATGCTAGCTGGAATGCGTTCCGTGAAAGTGATGATTCACGTTACGTCGCCCTTACGCTGCCGAAAACGATAGCACGCCTGCCTTATGGCCAGAGTACTGTACCTGTTAGTTCTTTCCAGTATGAAGAGTTTGCCACTGATGCAAATGGCAAGGCAGTACCTCAGTCTCAAGATGACTTCGTCTGGAGCAATGCTGCATATGAATTTGGCCTGTTATTGACCCAAGCCTATAGCCAGTACGGCTGGTGTACGGCAATCCGTGGTGCGGATAACGGCGGTAAAGTTGAAGATCTGCCTAACTTCACTTATTACTCTGCGGCTGGTGATTTGCAACAGCAGTGCCCGTCAGAAGTTAACCTGACCGACGAACGCGAAAAAGAGCTGAGTGACTTAGGTTTCTTGCCTTTGGTGCATTATAAGAACACTAATTATGCAGCATTCATGGGTGCCCAAACAGTTCATAAGCCAAAGACTTACGTTGATCCTGATGCAACAGCGAATGCGGCGATTTCTGCACGTCTGCCATACACCATGGCGAGCAGTCGTATTGCTCAGTACCTGAAAGTGATGGGACGCGACCGTATTGGCTCGAACGTTGATGCCAACGAAGTCGAGAAAGAGATGACCAACTGGGTTCAGCAATATGTAAACCCGAATGCGATAGGTAACGAGGCGAAAGCCAAGTATCCACTTGTCGAAGCACGTGTCATCGTCGAGGAGCAGGCTGGCCGTCCGGGGAGCTACTCCGCGATTGCTCACCTTCGTCCTTGGCTGCAGATGGAAGAGCTTACGACCTCGCTACGCATGGTCGCCAATATTCCAGGCTAATTAATATACTCGGGAGCTTCGGCTCCCGAGCGGAGCTTATATGACAGTGACCAACCCAACATCATCCGCCAATGTCTTGAATGACTCAGGGCCTTGGCGAATGCTGTTTGAGCATGCAAGGCACCACGATACCAGTCAATTTAAGGCACAGTTGAGCCGTGTTATTTCTCAACTGGATCAACTCATGAGCGAGCAGCTTTCCGCGGTTATTCAGGCCAGCGAGTTTAAGCAGCTTGAAGCGACCTGGTCTGGGTTGCATAGCCTGGTTCAGCTCCCTGTCTCGAGCCGCCGGATCAAAGTGAAACTGCTGGATTACAGCTGGAATATGCTATCGACGGATCTGAACCAGTCTTTTGAAATCAGTCGCAGTGCACTGTTTAAAAAAGTGTATTCCAAAGAGCTGGATACTGCAGGTGGTCAGCCGTTTGGGTTGCTGGTCGTTGATCATCATGTTCATTCTGATCTGGATGAAAAGTGTGATTTCGATGATCTTTATACGCTGCAATTACTGGCTGAGCTCGGAGAACGTTCGCTGTGTCCCGTCGTACTGGGTGTCGATAATTATTTCTTCGGAGATGACCCGTCTCGATTAGCCCATGATCATGCCAGGATAGATCGTATTCTGACTAGCCTGGATCTTCAGAGCTGGCAGTTATTGCGTGAACATCATTCGAGCCGATTTCTACATTTGGTCCTACCTGAATACCGGGTTCGAGCCCCTTGGCAGCATTACCCTGCTGGGTTTGTGTTCAGTGAAGCAAACACTAACAACAGTGTCTTATGGGGCAATGCGGCTTATTTATTGGCAGCCAATGTGATCCGTGAATTTGACCGGATCAGTTGGTTTGGTTTTTTGCGGGCACATGATGCAACGGGTAACCATGGGGTGCTGATAGATTTAAATGGCAGTGCCTGTTCGCCACTAAAAGCGCGTATCGATATATTCAGTGAGAGTGATAGCTTTTGGGCCGATCAAGGGTTCGTTCCCGTTTCTAGCCTCTATCTTAGTGGCCAGCTGGGACTATTTAGCAACCAGTCAGTATGGAAGCCTGTCAGTGAAGCCAGCAAAACTAGCGGAATGTTACAAACCAACTTGATGGCCTGTCGCTTTGGTCATTATATCAAAGCCCAAATGAGGGATCAGGTCGGTAGTTTTGACAGCGCGGCAACATGCCAGCGCGAACTGGATAGATGGTTGCAGACTTATATCAGCAATGTCGATTATGGCGACGAATCAATAATGGCGCGTTATCCGCTCAAGCATGCGGAGGTTCGTTTTATCGCAGATCGGCATGACACGACTCGTTACCGCTGCGAAATCAAACTGCAGCCGCAATACCAGTATGAAATGCTCGATACCCATATCACGCTAATGACTGATGTTTCGTCCGACAAGCTGGGAGAGACAGTATGAGTTTGATGGCTAAGCTAAAAGGTCAATGGCGTGGGGATGTGGATGATATTCGTGATGCCATCATTGAAAACCTGTCTGCTGTGCTGTCGGCAAGGGCTCCGATGTGGGAGAGCCCTGAGTTGAGCTCTCTGGTGCATGAATCGATTGCGACATTAGGTATGGTGAGTTCATTGCGCAGTCAGGGCAAGAGTAGTAGTGAGCTGATTCTTCATGACGTTAAGCAGCTGATTGTTAAGTTTGAACCGCGACTGAAAGATGTTGTTATCGAGTTGGACGAAAACTCTGTTGCTACCAATAAGCTCAAGTTCCGGATCGAGGGGCTTATCAGCAGCAAGTTTGGTGATGAAGTGGTGGTGCTTGATTCTAGCCTTGATTTTACCACCAGTAGTTTAGATGTAAGGAAAACGAACCTTGTCTGAGTCATTACTAAGTTATTTTGAACAAGAGCTGGCATTTATTCGTCAGGAGGCGGGTGAATTTGCTCGCCGCCATCCTGGAGCTGCCAAGTCTCTGGGGATCAGTGACGACAGTGTTGATGACCCGCAGATTTCCCGCTTGATTGACAGCGTAGCGTTGCTTAATGCCCGGTTGCAGCAGCGGTTGGATGACTCGTTTCCACAGCTGACCGATAGTTTGCTTCGATTGTTGTTTCCGCATTATCTTCGCCCGATCCCGGCATATAGTATTTTGAAAATGCAGCCTGCTGATGAGGTTAGTGCCAGACACTTTATTCCGAAAGGTACCCACCTTGGCATATCGGATGCAGATATAGATACGACGGTTTTTCGAACTTGTCAGGATTTGACCTTGTATCCGGTCAAGATAACTTCTGCGCATGTGGCGATGGCACCTTTTGATACTGAGAAACCGCACGGAGCAGAGTATGCTAAGGCGATGCTGGAAATTAAGCTTCAGACTACAGATCCGAGTATATTGTTTTCCGATCTTGATCTGACATCCTTGGAGCTATTCCTACGCGGTGAGACGCAGTCGATTCTCCGGTTGTATGATCACCTGTTAGGAGGGGTTAAGCAGATCTGCGTTCAGTACGGCGAGCAACGGATATCGCTGGGTAGCGATGCGTTGCAACCCGTTGGTTTTGAAAGCCAGCAACAAGTTCTACCGTATAGTGCACGTAGTTTTGGTGGTTTTCAGCTACTGACAGAGTTCTTTACCTTTCCAGAGCGATTTCATGTTATTGCTCTGGATCTCGCCCAGTCGCTGCAATATGCCAACACCAATGAGATAAAGATCCAGCTGTTTCTTGATGATATGGCGGTCGATCTGTCACGAAGCCTTGGAGCGGATAACTTTCACCTGTTTTGTACTCCGATTATTAACTTACAATCGATGACGGCTGAACCGCTCAGCATAGACTTTGGCCATAGTCAGTACCCGTTAGTGCTGGATGCTGGCGGTCTGCAACAGCTTCAGTTGTTTGCCATAGAGCAGGTGCTTGATGTCACAGAGCGACAGAGCTGCTCGGTACCGCCCTTGTACGGTGAAAAATATAAAGGGGCAGAGACAGGCCTCAGGTGGCAGCTGGTACAGGACTGGCACAGTGAATCCGTATTGCAAAGTAGCTTGCGGGTGGCCGATCTTGAGCATAAAAGTGCTAACAGTGAAGCACGTACTTGGCTGGTATCGACAACTTGTTCCGATGGAGAGATTGCCGGGCACCTATCGATTTCTAGCCAGGTGAGCTGTCGCGATTCCATTTCTCTACCAGCACGGTTGCAATTGCTGCGCCGTCCGACCAGGCAGATCCGAATCAAATCGGCTGAACAAAATGCCTGGCCTTTGCTTGCCCATCTCCACTTTAACTACCATTCCCTGTTAGGAGCGGACGATCCAGTAGCATCGCTCAAGGCAATGCTGAATTTATATAATCATACCGAAAGTTCGCAAAACATGGCCTATATCGCTGCGATACAAGGTATTGAGCAAGAACAGGTAGTGGCGCCGATCCGAATTTCAGGCAAAAGCTGTTTTGCCTACGGGACTCGTATCAGTATTACCCTCAGCACCAAGGAGTTGGGGGGAGGTGGTATCGAGTTGTTGTCTCGGCTGCTAGACCGCTTTTTTGCATTTTTCGCCGGGTTTAATAGCTTTACCCAAGTGGTGATAATGCTTGAAGGCTCTGAAGGGGAACATAAGGTATTTCCAAGGAGGTCCGGGTGCAAGAATATGCTCTGACTCGGCTTCTTGAGCAGCCATACACTTTTGACCTTCATCGTGCTATGCAGTTGGTTAAGCATGAGGCTGCCACCTTGGGGGGTAGGCCAACTGTATCGTTCACAGCCAGCCTGCTACCTGCGTATCAGCAGGCAGATATTGTCGAAGCCAGCAACCCGGTTGCCAGCCAATGGGCATTTACCTGCGACTTGCCAGCGCTGTCCGGTAGCCAGGGGGTCATGCCCCGTTCAAGCTATAACGAGTCGCTTAAGGAACTGTTTGAGCAGGGCAACTATGCGCTGGTTGATTTTTTGAATGGGTTTAATAACCGCTATTATCGTTTGCACTGTCAGGCAGAACTCAAGAATGATATGGCGGCCCAGGCCGAAGAAGAGCATTTTGACTGGAATCGTCATAGCATGTCATTGACGGCTATGTTGGCGAACCTTAATGGTGATCTTGGTAATAATCGTACTCTTCCTTCTGGCCATTTGGTCCAATATTCGGGCCTGTTTGGTATGAAATTGTCATGTCCCCTGACTTTGAAACAATTGTTGATTGACTACTTTGAGTACGACTTTGATGTTGAATATGGTGATGTGGATTATGTACCACTGTTGCCATGTAGCGTGACTAAGTTGGGAAAAACAGGCCAAAACAATCAATTAGGCTTTGGTGCGCTGGTAGGAAAGAGTGCCGTTACCGCCTTCCAGTACCTTGAGATACTGATCAAACCGAATAATAACCATCAATTTAACCAGATCCGAGATGACCATCAACTGGCCAGAGCGATAGAAGCATTTGTTCGGCATTACATGGGGGTCGATCTCAAGCTGAAGCTGATGATAAAGGTTGATGGTAAGTATCTGCCCGGTTTGCGCCTAAGCGCCAGCAGCCGTTCTGATATTCGTCTGGCGCAATCGACTTGGCTTGCCCCGAAGCAAATAACCCGAGAACACGTGGTAATGCCACTTAAATAACAGCAAGGATACAGCATGATCAATGTTGAATTACAGAGCTTGGTAAAACGTCTCGCCTTACCATTAAAAAGTTCACTTGAAGCTGCAGCGGGCGATTGCATGGCCCGTACTCATTTTAGTATTGAACAAGAACATTGGTTTAATCAGCTACTGAATGAGCCCAAAAGTGGCTGGATTGAGTTATTGCAGCAAGGGAATATTGGTCGCGATCAGGTGGTGGATCTGCTATCCCGTCATTTGAACAGTTTGTCACGGGGAAATGATAGCTCTCCGGCGTTGTCTCCGACCTTGGTGGAACTGATTAAAGATGCCTGGTTGCTGGCTTCTGTTAATCATCGCCACGGTGAAGTTAATGGCTACCACATTCTGCTGGTGATGAAACAGCGGATGGAGCAAGGTGGATATAATGGTGAATTAAGTAACTGGTTGAACACTCTGTCATCGGAGTCACTGAAAGCGAGCGCTGCCAAGCAACAGCCGACTCAACGACCTGATTCCACTACCGGTTCTGCAGATGCTCCTGCGGGGGGAGAGGCAGGTACTGTAGCACTGGACAAATATACCCATAACTTGACTGCTGCTGCGAGGAACGGTGAACTGGACCCTATTTCGGGCCGAAATACCGAGATCCGAAAATCTATCGATATTCTTTGTCGTCGTCGGCAAAATAGCCCGATCCTGGTCGGGGATCCCGGCGTTGGCAAGACCGCAATTGTTGAAGGCCTCGCACAGCAGATTGTCGATGGAAATGTGCCACCGTCGCTGGCGAATGTTGAATTGCGTACTCTGGACCTGGCCTTGCTCCAGGCCGGCGCAAGTATTAAGGGTGAGTTTGAGAATCGCCTCAAAGATGTACTGGCTGAGGTTAGGCAATCACCTCATCCCATTATTGTGTTTATCGATGAAGCGCATACTCTGATCGGGGCTGGTGGTGCCGCAGGTCAGAATGATGCCGCCAACTTATTGAAGCCGGCCTTGGCCCGCGGTGAGTTTCGCACCATTGCGGCAACGACATGGGCGGAATACAAGCAGTATTTTGAAACAGATGCCGCCCTTACGCGCCGTTTCCAGCTGGTAGCGGTTGGTGAGCCGAATGAAGAAGATGCAATCCAGATGCTGCGCGGCGTGACACGAGGCTTGGAAAAGCACCATAGAGTCAAGGTGCTGGAAGAAGCCATTGAATCAGCTGTGAAACTGTCGGTTCGCTTCCTGCCTGAGCGCCAACTGCCCGACAAGGCAATCAGTTTGCTGGACACCGCATGCTCAAGGATCGGACTAAGCCAGAGTGCACTGCCGCAACAGCTAGATGGGCTGGGTGAGCAAATTCGTTACGCCAAGAATGAAATCATGGCGGTTGAGCGTGAGCACGCCATGTTGGCCAATGGTGCGGATAAGCTAGTGGTTGTGAAAGAGAAGCTGGCGAAACTGGAAGATGAGCATAGCCAACTGGCAGAACGCTGGGAGGCAGAGAAAACCCTAGTCACTGAAATCACTGAACTACAGAATCAAATTGATGAGGCATTTCTGGCTGGCAATGCGCTTGCAGAAAGTGGCGAGCAGCAGCGGCTTGCGCAGAAATTGGCTGAGTTGCATGAGGTCCAGGGTGAGTCACCATTGGTCATGCCTCAAGTGGACACCCAGACGATAGCTCAGGTTATCTCTTTATGGACCGGTATCCCTGTCGGAAATATGGTCAAGGATGAGGTCGAGCGCCTACTGCATCTGGAAGAGCGCATCGGTGAGCGGGTTATTGGCCAGACTGCACCCATAAAAGAGATCGCTCAGGCTATCCGTATGTCCCGAGCCGGACTGACTGATCCTCGCAAGCCAATTGGGGTGTTCCTGATGTGTGGACCGAGCGGGGTTGGTAAAACAGAAACGGCCCTGGCGCTGACCGACTTGTTATATGGTGGCGAGAAAAATATCACCACGATTAACATGACGGAATTTAAGGAAGAGCACAAGATATCAATGCTTCTGGGGTCCCCAGCCGGCTATGTCGGCTATGGCAAGGGTGGGGTATTGACAGAAGCGGTGCGGAAAAATCCGTATTCAGTCTTGCTGCTTGATGAAATGGAAAAGGCCCACCCAGGGGTGCATGATCTGTTCTATCAGATCTTCGACAAAGGCTCGATTTCTGACAGTGAAGGTCGGAATATCGACTTCAGAAACACCATCATCATCATGACCTCGAATGCAGCAGACAGTGCTGTGGTAGATGCCTGCGTGCAGGAAAGACCGGCAGTTCCGGAACTGACCAAAACGATTTTCCCTGCCTTGCAGCAGTACTTCAAGCCAGCCTTTATCGGCCGTTCGACGGTTATACCTTATTTCCCGCTGAACGATGATGAAATGGCTCAAATTGCCCGCTTGTCATTGCGCCGTATCGAGAAGCGAGTCAAGGAGCACTATGGTGCAACGTTTAGTTACAGTGATGCGTTAATCGAGCACCTGATTGCTCAGAACACTTCACCGGAAACTGGTGCAAGGGCTATTGAGCAGATCATTAATCGAACTTTGATGCCGGAACTGGCCACTCAGTGCATTGTTCGCCTGAGCCAAGGACAGATAGTGAGTCAGATTGATGTCTGCGTTGTAGATGGCGGGATTGCAACCGAGATCAAATAAAGTACCAACGTTAGTATGGGCGGTATTTTAAAGATGGTTTGGTATCGGTTAGTGCATAAAAACTAGAGATTAATCAGGGTTAGGGCAGATAGTGAAGAATAGTCCATTTAATACGAAACAACTTCAATGGATTCGAAGTTCACTAAAAATCGCGGTTGTGCACGGAGGCGAAAAGGCACAACCGGATAATTATATCTATGAGAACCTAAGCCCGCGTTCGACCAAAACGTATCAGCCAGTTGCTTGCGATATGGCTGATGCGTTGCGAGAGTCCGGTTTTCGGCACATAGCGGTGCTGGCAGAGAACTTGGCACTCCCTCAGACATTGAAAGACTTAGGGATTGATCTTGTTATTACTAACAGCGGTGGCTTACAAGGTTTTGATCCCATGTGTCATTTACCGTCAATGTTGGAAATGCTGGGGGTGCCGTATGTTGGGCATTCACCGATGACGGCCGGGATACTGGACAACAAGCATTTGTTCAAACATGAAATCCAAGCTGCCGGGATCCCGACTGCACCATTTATCACTATTGGTCACGGTGAAAGTGTCAATGACGATGCCAAGCGGCTCATGCTGGACTTAATCGAGCAGGAATTCGGACAAGGTTTTATAGTCAAGCCGGTTTCCGGGCGGGCGTCGATTCATGTGCATCCTGTTTTTAAGCGGGAGAAACTGTCAGAGACGGTGAAACGAGTGCAGGAGGCAACTTGTAATACCGTGCTGATTGAGCCGTTCCTCTCGGGCCGGGAGTTTGTTGTTGCCGTTGCCGGGCCAATCGTTTTCAAGGACGGTGCGTTAGTGGAGCATGATAATCCATTCTCATTTTCTGTCACAGAGCGTGTACTCGCTGAAGACGAGATGATTTTTACCTCCATGGATCTCCAACCCATCACAGCAGAGAGGTTGTTGAAAGTTGAGGAACACGAACTTCGTCGAGAGCTGACTAGAATCGGCTCTAAAATTTTCAGCCAACTAGGATTGCATACGTTGGTTCGTGTTGACTTGAGAATGGACTCAAAAGGTCGGTTGTTTGTCCTTGAGGCGAACCCTAAACCGGATCTCAAACGACCAGAAGGCAGAAATTTAAGCATCGTTTGCCACGATTTAGCGGGGGAGGGGATGAGTTACCCGGATTTGATTCAGTCACTGGTATTTAACCGGTTGGCTTATCTCATAAAGCACCGTTACAGCACTCTGGCGCACTGTTTTACTGAAGAGTTCTTCAGTCTGGCCACAACTTAGAAGGCAAATTGATGCAGGAGCAACAATAAGTTTAATGATGTTTTTTTATCCACGAAGGTTTCAGTTTGCTTTGATAATGTTTTGGGCATCTTGCGTTAGCTTTGATGTCCATAGTGAAGTGCGCCCGGAGCGATTATTACTTGTTACCCAGGATTGGCGCCCTTATCAGTACCAGAAGACTGGTCAGATGAAAGGACCGGGTATTGAAAAGCTCAAATGTATTATGAAAGTGATGCAGCAACCGTATCAGATCACTATGACCGACTGGGATCGGGCGCAGATATTGGTCGAAGTGGGAGAGCATCATGGTTTTTTCTTGGCATCACAAAATGAAATTCGTGACAACTATGCTGACTTTTCAACGCCTGTGCTCAACCAGGTATGGAGCTGGTTCAGCTTGTCCGATTCGATTGATACTGAAAGTGTGATGTTCAAGAAAGAGGCTGTAGTTACGGCTATTTTTGGTTCGAACAAGTGGTTCTGGCTGCACAAGTCGGGCTATCGGGTTGAGAAAAAACCGCGTCACCCGACCACGCTGATAGAGCTACTGCTGACTGGAGAAGTTGCGGCGGTGCTTGCCAATGAATTCGTGATGAAAGAGGCGATTGAAAGCATGGGGATCAGCCATCGGGCGATTACTCGTAATGCTGTTAAGGAAAAGCCTCTAGGGGTATATTTTTCAAAGAAATTTACCAAGCAGTACCCGCTGTTTATCGGTGAGTTTAATCAAGCAGTTGGTCTGTGTAAGGAGAGGTAATATGCCATTATCACTAAGAATTATAAGCTCTCCTGATGGTGAGCCTATTTCGGAATGGACCAAGAACTTTCCGGAAGAGGGAGGAAGTATTGGGCGTTCCTTCGGTACCACGATGCAACTATCGGATGCCTCGAGAACGCTCTCGGGTACGCATGCGATTATTAACCGCGGTAGCCGCGGTTACCAGATCATGGATGTCAGCACGAATGGGTTGTATATCAACGGTAATAACCAGCCGCTGGGAAGGGATAACAGCTCCAGCCTTAGTGATGGCGATGTGCTGGATCTTGGTCAGTACCGGATAATGGTATCTTGTTTTGTGCCCGAGCGTGCGGAGAGCAAACCTTCCATTGCTGCAGAAACATCATCATTGGGGGATTGGGCGGATGATCCTTTTGGCAGTGAGTGTCCGGTAAAGGAACAGCCTGTGCAGGCTGAAACGCTTCGACAGGAACAAGAGCTGTCATTTACCGCATTTGCCGATTCGGCGTTTCCGGACAATGCGACAAATGTTGAATTGGATCCCTTCGCTGATATGGAGCCGGAAGTGCTGCCGACAGTTGAGTACAAGCATATTGACCAGTTCAAAGATGACAGTTTTGATGATGACCCCTTTTCTGACGAACAATCGGAGTTGCTTGCTTCTGTTCCGTTTGTAACGGGTATTCGACCAACCCAGGGAAATCCTTTGACTCAGGGTTCTACAAAGCATGAACCCGCAGCCTTGCCGTCGGTCGGCATGGATCCCCAGCAATTCCTGATGATGCAGGCAAGGCAGCAGGAAATGATGATCCAGGCTGCTGAAATGGCGCTTGGCAGGCTAATGGATGAAATGGCTCCGACCAACCTTGAAGAGATGTTCAAAGATCTGGTTCGTCCCGGTTTTTTCAGTTCCAAGCCGGATTATTGGGAAATGTATAAGCGCTACTTCCTGCGTCAGCAGGATAATCAGGAATGGCAGTTAAAGTTCAAAGCGTATTTCAGCGAGAGTTTACGTATTAAACAATCCCTCGGAGAACAGTGATATGGCGAAAAAGATCTTAATGGCTCTTAGCGTGTTCCTGCTCAGCGGATGTAGTTATTTAGCGTTTTGGAAGGACGCTACGCCATTACAGGTGATAGTTAATATTGAAGCGGCCAATAATATCAACCCCAATATCGATGGCTTGGCATCTCCGCTGGAAGTTC
Organism: Photobacterium kasasachensis; assembly: GCF_050336885.1. Lineage (NCBI taxonomy): Bacteria > Pseudomonadati > Pseudomonadota > Gammaproteobacteria > Vibrionales > Vibrionaceae > Photobacterium > Photobacterium kasasachensis. Next base: position 379,813 of record NZ_JAKJSH010000004.1, on the reverse strand, counting down.
GTATTTACCAACTTCAGGATAGCGAAGCTTTTAATCAAGCCAGCTTCATTGATCTGTATAACGATGATCAGGGGGTGCTTAAAGCAGGGTTGCTTTCTAAGCGCAACCTAGACAGCTTGCTTCCCAATGAACAACGCCAGGTGGTCATTCCATTAATTCCCGAGACGGAATATATCGCGATAGTGGCAGCCTTTGCCGACTTTCGTGAAGCAAAGAATAAAGCAATTCTCCAGATCCAGCCCGGAGTGCCTGTTGCGATTGACGCCAAGGTCGATGGCATCAATGTAAGTATTACCGGTAAAGAGGACTAACCAAAAATGGATAAGAAAAAAGTTGTTTGGTCTGAAGGTATGTTTCTTAGTCCGCAGCATTTCCAGCAGCAAGAGCGCTACCTTGAAGGCTTTGTCAAAGACTATCGTGATTTGATGATCCCAAACCGTTTTGGTCTGGTGCAACTCGAACTCGACAATGCATTAAATAGTATCGGAAAAGTTGGAATCAAGAGGGCGAAAGGATTATTTCCTGATGGTACGCCTTTTAATGTACAAAATGGTTTAGCACTGGAAGTACCACCCGGGACGAACGACAAGCTGGTTTATCTGGCACTACCTATTTACCGCTCTGGCGTGGTGGACATTGGCAGCCAGCAAGACAAACATCGTCGTTACCATCGCCATGACCACAATGTGTTCGATACCAGCAGAGAGCAAAGTGAAGCTCTCCAGCTTGAGCTGGCTTGTCTTAATATAGAGCTAAAACTGGAAGGGGATGATCTGCAGGATTATACGGTTATCCCTATTGCCCATGTAACCGAGCATAAGTCGGACGGTGAGGTTGTCCTGAATAAGGCTTTCATTCCGGTGTGTCTGCATTTTACGGTATCCGATTACCTGCAGGATAATGTCAATGATATTTATGCCCAGATGCAGTATCGGGCACGAAGTATATCTCAGCGCCTACAGGTTGAATCTGGCAGTAAAAGCCACCAAGCCCTGATTCGTGATTATTTGTGGATGCAGGCGCTGGGACGTTGGTTGCCAACGGTCAAGTCCTGGCTCGATACCGGTACGGTAGCTCCGCAGGATATTTACCATGAATGCCAGAAGATTGTTGGTGAGATGCAGGGGCTGGAAGGGAAGATGCCTCAGGAGTACGCTAGCTGGGAGCATGGTCGTCTTTACGCGTTGTTTGCTGGCTTATTTTCAGATATCAGAATTTTGCTTCGTGAAGTGCAGCTCGATAGTTTAACTACCCTTGTGTGGGATTCGAGTTTGTTCGAAAAACGTCGCCTGTTGCGTACTCTGGTCCAAGATCGTGCCCTGTTTAATGGTGGGCGTTTTGTGTTGGTTGTGTCATCAGAGCTGGGCTCGGTTAAGCTCAGTGATCAGTTTCCACAGGCAAGCAAGCTGGCAGGCAATAGTTCAATTGCTGATCTTGTCCGAAACGCGCTTTCTGGTGTTCCCCTTCGGGCTCTTCCGGTTCCACCGTCTGAGCTAAAAGCGCGCAGTGATGCTGCCTATTTCGAAATTGATACTCAGTCACCGCTATGGCGAGACCTTATTCAGAAAGACGAACCGATCGCATTGCACATTGATAGTCGCATCGGTGATGTCGATATTGAATTTATTGTGATTCGCTAGGGACCAAATGCATGACTTCATTATTTAATGAGCAAGAGACGATAGCGATTCGTCGCTCTGATCCCGTACGCCAGGCCAGGCCGGAAGAGAAAGCCCCGCCACTTGACTTAAGTGGTACCGAAAAACTGATTGAACAGTTGGCAATTTACCGCAACCCGCTGCTAAATACCGCAAGTGAGTTGCTTTCATTATTGGTGAGTTTGCCGCGTCAGGGATCACCGCTCGATATTGATGGGTTTCGCCAACAGTTGCTAGATGCTATTGCCGATTATAAACGGCGAGGGCTGTTTCTGGACTACCATCCGAGTGTTATCGAAAAGAGCTGTTTTGTGCTGTGCGCTGCGTTTGACGAAACGATCCTTTATACCAGTTGGGGTGAAAAGTCGCGTTGGGAGAACCATTCTCTGCTGAGCAAGGTATTTAACCAGCGTGATGGCGGTGAGGTTTTTTTCAACCTGCTTGAACAGGCACGTCGTCAACCAGCAAAGCTGGTGGATTTTCTCGAGTTGCAATACGTGCTGATCATGCTTGGTTTTCTTGGAAAATATCGTCACTCCGAACGCCAGAAAATTAATGAGCTTAAGTCTGAACTGTATACGATTATTCGCTATTACCGTGAAGAGTCAGCATTGCTTGTTCCTAACACGCCAACGTTGCCGGAAGTGAAAAAGCCATGGTGTTTTCTCAGCTCGGCCAAGTTGTTGCTCATAACCCTATTGGTATTCTTAGGCTCGTACTCTTTTTCAGAGTATTGGTACCACAATCGAAGTGAAGCAACCTTATTGGCATTTAGCTCGCTGAAGATGGAAGGGTTTGACCATGGCTCTTCAAGCAAGGATTTGGTTTATGTCAGTACTGATGAAGATTTGGGGCTGGTTAAAGCTGACAAAGAACAACAGCCTCAGTCTGAGAGCACAACGCCTCCAAAGGCTGGATGGGAGGTTTTACTTGCTAGATTTGCCGAACGTGCCGATGGCGAGCGGCTAGAAAAAGATCTCAAAGCAGCGGGTTATCCTGTTGTACTTCATGAGGTTACCGATGGTACTGAGCTTATTGTGCCGGATCAGGCGGATATGACAAAAGCTAACCTTCTGAAAAATGAACTAAATGTTCGCTTTGGCCTTAATGCAACTGTTCGTCGAAATAGGCTGTAATAACAATGATGAAACTAAACAAGCCATTATTTTTGTTGTCGATAGTTCTGTTTGCTTGCTTTGGAGCGGCATGGCTATGGATTCCCGTTGAGCCGGAATCGGATCCTGTGTACAAGTCTGCTATTTTGCTGGGAATATTGGTTGCGGCGTTACTGGCATTGATCTTTTGTTATCGACCGGTGCGCTCAAAAGAGAAAGATAAACAGCACGAGCAATCAATTTTGTTTAAACAGGATGTCAGAACGATCCGTCAGCTTTTCAAGGCGGCTGTTCAGCAATTACATGGTATCCGAGGCAATAAGCTGAAAAGTATATATGACTTGCCTTGGTATGTTCTCCTGGGAGGAGAAAATGATGCCAAGAGCAGCCTATTGCAGCAAAACAACCTAGAGCCTGTATTGCACCGTTCTATCGGTGAGAGCGATACCGATCAGTATATCCGGTTTTGGAGCAATGATAATGCCGTTGTCATTGAGGTCGGCCATCGTCTGTTTGACAGCGAAGGGATTGATGAAAGCCTGTGGCGTGAGTTGGCCAAACAGCTGTTGAAGTACCGTCCAAGACAGGCTTTGAATGGAGTGATCAGTGCCATTGCCTGTGATCAGTTCTTGCAATGCGATAAGAAAGCGCGTCTGGTTCTGAGTACTAACCATCAGGAGGCAATTCTTCAGCTTGGCGAACAAACTGGGTTGGTACTGCCTGTTTATCCGGTATTTACCAAAGCAGATACGATCTCTGATTTTGTTAATTTCTTTGCCAGCTATTCCGGTCGTGATGTTGAAAACCCATTCGGTGTAACTTTCCCCATTGGTGAGAAGCATCATTTTGATCCGCGCAAGCTTGATCTGTCGTGCCAGGAAATTCTGAAGAATTTGGTGCAGCAGCAATTTCAGCTGTTGCGTGAAGCGCGCAAAGAAGAAACGGACTCAGTCATTGCATTACCCTATCAGCTGTCAGTATTTTTTGAACGGGCAAGCGAACTGCTTACAAACATTGGGCGAGAGAACCGGGTTCGTCAGGCTGTCTGGTTACGGGGGATATATCTGGTAACGACTGGGCAAAAAGGTACTAGTTATGATCTACTGACCCAACTGGTGGCCGAAAAGGCTGCTTTTAATGCGGATATTACCCAACCCCAGCCGCAGGGCCGCAAAAACCTGTTCTCAAGCAGGATCTTTAGCCATGTCATTTTGCCCGAAGCTGATATCGTCGGCGTTAATACTCAGCGCCATTATGGCTATCTGGCTGCACGCTGTGCCCTTGTCTGTGGTTTGGTAGGAGTGATTGCTGTTTTTGGCTTGCAGCTTCGGGATAACTGGAACGATGATGAAGCATTCAGGAGTAAAGCTGTAACTGAGCTGAGTCTGTACCGTAGCGATGTCAACAGACTACAGGAAGGGCACAATGGCCTTGCAGAGTTGATCCCTGTACTCAATGAATTGCGAGTTGTCGACCAGCAAGGTTCGAAGCCGCTTCACTGGTATCAAAAAGTCAGTATTAAGCAAGAAGATACAGCGGAGCAGATCCGTCATGTTTACCAGCAGCAGTTGCAGTTGTTCTTGCTGCCTGAAATTGCCGACCTCCTGAGCAGCGAGCTGTATGTCTACGTGAGCTTGGGTAACCCTAGTAAGGTGTTTGAACTGCTGCGCTATTATCAAATGCTGTTTGATGCCAAGCGGCTCGATCAGGACGAAATGATTGGCTATTTGGTTGATACTCTTGACGAACAGGGTGAGATCTCCGCTGATAGTATTAATCAGCTTAGTTTGTTGATGACAGATCTTTTTGGTAGTGACTATAGTCATGCTCTTGAGCCTAACGAAGAATTAATTTCGATAGCGGTTCAAAACCTCGAGGGGTTGTCACCCGAGCGCTTGATCTATGCCCGAATCAAGACGTTGCCAGAGTATCGTAACCGGGTGGATGTACGTCGACAGTTGGGTGACAAATTTTCGTCGATGTTCCGCTTCAAATCAGGTTTTCATGGTTACCTGTTACCAGAGCTTTATACCCGCCAGGGCTTTTCAAAAATAGATTTATCAGTTAAGTCCCGACTGCTGAAAAAACAGCTTGAAGAGTTCAAGTCAATCCAAGGCGATATGTCCGGCGCATCAGTTGCTGAACTTACCAAGCTAAGCAAGAAAGTGCAGCGACTTTACTACTCCGATTATATTTACCAGTGGAAAGAGCTGATAAAGAACATTGAGGTTAAAGACTTTGGCAATATGACGGATCTGGCCTATGCAGTAAAAACCGCTCGGGATCCGGCCAATAGCCCGCTGATTGATGTGCTGGATGCGGTGGTGAATAACACTACTCTGGCATCAGAAAATGATGCCGACACCAAGGGGAATACCAAGGCAGCACGACAACTGGGATTGAAGACAACGGCGAAAGTTCTGAAAAAGGTCGACAAGGTAAACCGTATAGCAGGTGACAAGCTGGTCCGTTTACAACCATCTTATGTGGTCAATGAGGCTTTCAATAGTTATTCAATTTTTATGGCAACCCAAGGCAAGAGTGCTCCGGTTGATGAGCTGATAACCGAACTCGATAACCTTAATACTTATCTTGATACGGCACTGACCAGCAGTGATCCAGGCAAAGCCTTGTATGGATATGCGAAAGCACATGCGGCAGGCAGTCAGGATCCTTTGGTGACACTTCGTCGCCAATCTAGCAGCACTCCACACCAGGTTTCATCCTGGGTAACTGATCTGGGTAAGCAAACCTGGAAACGCGTAGTCAATGGTGGTGTTAGTTATCTAAATAGCCAGTGGGAAGAACAAGTGTATGGCTTTTATCGTCAGGCGATAGAAGGGCGTTTCCCATTTGCCTTACAAGGTCGAGGTGAGGTAGCAATCAGTGATTTTGCAACCATGTTTAAGCCTCAAGGACGGATTGATAACTTTATTACCACAGAGCTTCAGCCTTTTGCGTATTGGGATAATGGCAGTCTTAAGCTAGCTGATGTCGATGGGGAAAAATTACCGCTGAGCGCATCAACATTGACCCAAATTAAGCGCGCGAAACAGATCCGGCAGATGTTCTTTGGACCGGCAGGTCAGGAGTTGGCTTTACAACTGCAGTTGAAAGCCAGCTCGATGAGTACGACGGCAACCAAATTTGATCTTCGTGAGACGGAAAGTGTGTTCTCTTACCGTCACGGTCCGAGGTTATGGCATGACGTAGTGTGGCCATCAAGTGGAAAAGATGGTTATGTCTCGGCCAATTTCTACAACGGCGAGAACCGCATTGCCAGCCAGTCCTATTCTGGCCAGTGGGCGTTATTTAGGATGTTATTTGATGGTCGTTCAAGCGCAACGACTGATCGGACCGTACGTAACCTGCTCTATAAGATCGGTGATGAAGAAGTGGTCTTGAAGTACTCGCTGAAAGACAGCAATTTGCCTTTGAGTAAAGGGCTGTTAACCAGCTTCAACCTGCCATCGGTACTTTAAGTCGGCAGGCCAGTATCTATGTGTTTAGTTCAGGCGCTGAGATAAACATATTGAAATCATAGACGGCAATTTTGTCGTCTATTGACAGGCATTGAACAATGTTTTTTCAGTGCTGTTATTCAGTTTTAGATAGTTCAACTTAGTCGGTATAAGAGGTGATAATAATGACTAATGTTACCGGTAGTACAACGTCAGGCAGCGTAACAAACTTTGCTGAAGTTACGAAAGCTTGGGACCTGTCTCAAATGAGCTTGCAGGGAAGGGCGCAGTATGAAGCTCGTGTCGGGATTATTAATTATCTAGCCACGCTAGAGATTCAAAAGACGCCTTCTTTGTCGAGTAGTGTTTTTGATAATTTCGTCAATGATTCAACCATTACCAATGATATCACTGGTTTGGCCAAAAAAGGGTGTTCAGCAATATTGAGCCAATCTGGCCCCGGACGAGCAGTCATCGGTGCCGTTGAGACGGTTGGTAGAAAATGGGAAGAAGTAAAAAGGAAAATAATCAATAAGCTGGAGTCGTTTTTTAGCCGACTTATTAATAACCTAAAAAAGAAATATGCCGAAGTAACTTGGGTTATCTCTTACTTGAGTGAGCTTTCTGGCTGGTTGGTTGGAACATTGGTGCATGATATTACCTCTGCCATTCCTGGTTGGGGATATGTGCAGGATGTTGCTGATCTTTACAAAGGCGTTAAGAAGGCGGTTACCAATGCTTCTCGCTACTTCGATCTAAAGAGTGCCGGTAAAGGGGTTATGCTGCTTGACGGGCACCCGGATGATATCGCTTATTGGCTGAAGAACCATATTGGTTGTGATGCAATGATGGGGGTGAAAGATGTGCTGGTTACCTCCGGTAAATTTGCTGTGAAAATGGCTGGTGATGCGGTGAGTGGTCTGGGAACCCTTATAGGTTTACTGGTTGGTGCATTGCAGCGTATTGGAACTCTTGTTGACTATATCGTTCAGCGGGTGAGTGTTGATAAGACACTGAAAAAAGCTAAGGAAGAAAGGGATCGGGTACTAAACAAAAATGGCATAGTTAATGACTGTGCGGCATTTAACAAGTGGTTTAGCCGAACGTTGAAGGTGACGCCAATCTTTGCCTCGTTAGTATTGCATTCTGGCGTAGCCGCACACCCATATAACTTTTTAGAGCTCATCAACTTCAGTGGACAAGAGATTTCGTCTCAGCGATATGCGCGAGGAGCGAAATATATCCAGAAACTGAAAGAGGCTGCCGGACAGCATATCCGCGAGTACTCAGAAGGCTATGGGTTGAGCATCACCAGTAGCTCTAAGTGGCAGAATGAGTTGCTTAAGCAACAGATGGCAGGGGGGCCGGTGATTAAATCTGATATTAAACTACCGGATCCTAATCAGTGGCGTAAGAATGCTATTCGTCGGAAAGCAACTGTTTAATTAACGGTATCTTTGTCTAACGGTATCTTTGTCGCCTTGCGTCGTGTATAGATTGCCGTGTCGGCTGGGAATATCCAGTTGGCACGGCAAGATTTTTTGCCCATTCTCTGCTCCCCGTTATGATGATGACTGCTAATGGCTGATACTCCTAGCTTATGTCTTGGCAACGTTTTATTGGAACGCTATATTCTGGTTGAAGTGCTGAATGAACGTGTGTTTGTCGCGAATGACGATCGTTCTGGGCGCAAGGTAATAGTCAAATGTGCAGAAAAAGCGCAGATAGAGCGGGAGTCACTTTGTATGAACCATTGTCGCTCTCCATATACTGCCCGACCTATCGAAACCCTGCCTAATATACTGATTTTGCCCTATGTTAGCGGAAAGAGTGTATTAACGTTTAGCTCTGACCAGATTCACTTGTTCATGTCTCTAATCCCTAAGATTGTACGTGCAATTGAGTACGTTCATCAGTCTGGTTGGGTACATGGCGATATTAAACCTTCCAATGTTCTCTATCTCTCGCACCTCGATTCAATCAACCTAATAGACTATGGGGCTGCGTGGCCTATTGGTACGCCTCTGAGTCGGCTTAGTGAGTGGCAGCTAACACCGGGCTTTTCCCGGAGTTCGAAAGAAATGGGGATCGGGAGTGTCGAGTCGGCAGATGACTGGTATGCATTGGCAAAATGGTTGAAGCAAATTGATGCCAGCTCGCTGTCTGTTAGAAACCGGCTTCAACTGGCACGATGGCAAGATTGGTTGAAAGAGAATTATGTGTAGCACTCATGACTATAAACCATATAACTTAATCAAATAAAATGGCGATGGATATTCATATTCCATCGCCATTTATTATCTAAGATGTGTTTACTTTAGTTAGGTACCTGTCTGAACTGGCCTGATATCATCGCCAATAAACCCGCCGGTCTGGTGATCCCAAAGCTGGGCGTAGATACCGCCACTCTCGATCAGTTCCTGGTGCGTACCTTGCTCTACCACCTGTCCCTCATCAAGCACAATCAAACGGTCCATGGCAGCAATCGTGGACAACCGGTGAGCTATGGCGATCACGGTCTTTCCTTCCATCAACTGGTACAGGCTTTCCTGAATGGCTGCCTCAACCTCGGAATCGAGTGCCGATGTGGCCTCGTCGAGGATCAATATTGGGGCGTCTTTTAGCAGCACCCGGGAAATCGCCACGCGCTGGCGCTGACCGCCGGAGAGCTTCACCCCGCGCTCACCCACCTGGGCATCGTAACCCGTGTTACCGTGCGGATCGGTCAGCGTGGTGATAAATTCGTGTGCATGTGCTTTGCGTGTTGCTGCCAGCAGATCTTCTTCTGTGGCATCCGGGTTACTGTATAGAATATTGTCACGGATCGAGCGGTGTAACAGCGAGGTATCCTGAGTCACCATGCCGATTTGAGCGCGCAGTGAGTCCTGGGTGACGTCAGAGATGTTCTGACCATCGATACGGATTGCGCCGGATTCGATATCATAAAAGCGCATCAGCAAGTTCACCATGGTCGACTTACCGGCGCCCGAGCGGCCAACCAGTCCAACTTTCTCGCCGGGTTTAATGTTCAGGTTTAGTTTTTCGATAACCCCTTTTTCTTCACCGTAATGGAAGCTGACATCGTCAAACTGGATACCACCCTGATTGACGTCCAGTTTAGGCGCGTTGGGTTTGTCTTCGATAGTAACCGGCTGGGCCAGGGTTTTCATTCCGTCGACCACGGTTCCGATGTTCTCGAACAGACCGCCGACTTCCCACATGATCCACTTGGACATGCCGTTAATACGCAATGCCAAACTGACTGCAATGGCGATTGCCCCGATGGTGATAGCGGAATCCATCCATAGCCAAATTGACAGACCGGCAATGGCGAAAACAAGGAGATAGTTAATGGCCTCGACCGAGATATTGAATCCCGTCACCAGGCGCATCTGGCGATAGACTGTATCCATAAAACCGCTCATTCCCTGTTCGGCATACTCGGTTTCACGATTGGTATGGGAGAACAGCTTGACGGTTGAGATGTTGGTATAGCTGTCTACGATACGGCCTGTCATCATTGAGCGCGCATCGGCCTGTTCGGTAGCAACATGTTTGAGCTTCGGCACATAGCGCAACTGAATACCGATATAAGCGGCCAGCCAGAGCAGCATTGGCAGCATCAGCCGGAAATCCGACTGGCCTATCATCACCACCATGGAGGTGAAGTACACCGAAATATAAACCAGCACATCTAACAGCTTCATGACCGTTTCCCGCACAGACAATGCCGTCTGCATGACCTTGGTTGCGATGCGACCGGCAAATTCATCCTGGTAGAACGAGATGCTCTGCCGCAGCAGATAGCGGTGGGCCATCCAGCGGATGGACATCGGATAGTTGCCGAGTAATGTCTGGTGGACGATCAGTGAGTGCAGGGTAACAAGCAGGGGCACAACAATCAGGACCAATAGTCCCATTCCCATCAGCTTGCCCCCTTCTTCTGCCCAGAATGTATCCGGATTGTGAGTCGCCAGCCAGTCAACCAACTGGCCCATGAACCCGAAAAGAGACACTTCAACTATCGCAATAAGGGCGCTCAGAATGGACATGGCGATAAGTGGGAGTTCAAATCCACGAGTATAGTAGCGGCAGAAAGCGAATAAACCAGTTGGTGGCTGTTCGGGTTCGTGCGGCGGAAATGCTGATGACAGCTTTTCAAAACGTTTGTACATAGAATGATGTTTCCAGTCGAGCTTTATAGTAGCGGCTAAAGCCGGTCAGTCGGGTGTTGCTGCTTGGGGAGGCGACGATATGGATAATCGCCGCTTCAAAGGGTTACGGTGATTAAATCGGATACAGGGTTACTTTATCAGAACTTGCCGTACAATAAACGTCCATTGTAGAAGTGAATTATACATTTTGATCATATTGCGATTAAGCCCTGATTCTACCAAAAGCTTGCCTGATCCTGTTTTCGTAAAATGAAGAAACGTTGGAGAACACCCGTTGTGAAGATTGAACTTATTACTGCAGAGCAGACATTGCCTGTCCGCCACCGGGTACTCTGGCCCGACAAACCGGTGGACTTTTGCCGAGTGCCGGAAGATGACGCGGGATTGCATTACGGGGCTTTTTGCGATGAAAAGCTGGTATGTGTCGCCTCGGTGTTTATTGATGGCCAGAGCGCCAGGCTGAGGAAGTTTGCAACTCTGCATGATTACCAGGGAAAGGGGGTAGGAACGCTGGTTATCGAGCGGATTTTGACAGATCTACAAACCCAAAATATGACTCGTTTCTGGTGTGATGCACGAGAGTCGGCCTGCGGATTTTATCATCGTTTTGCGATGGAACCGTTCGGTGAGCGATTTTATAAGGGCGATGTGCCTTACTTTAAAATGGCGGTCGATCTGGCATCTGGTGACATTGTTCCAGAACAGCGCCAAGATAAGGAACCAACTGCATAACTTTAGCGTTACACTGCCCCTATAGTGACCGTTTCTTTTCGAGTTAGGGTTGTTCACTGAAAACTTGACAGGCAAAGGATTTGATATGAAAGAAGCCCGGCAATTGGCATTGGATTTTAAGCCTCTGGTTGAACATGATTTTACGCTTGCAGAATGTCCCCGCTGGGATTGGCGTCAACAATCCTGGTTCTGGGTTGATATTGCCAATGGTGAGTTGTGGCGTTATCGCGATAACCAACTGGCCGTAAGGCGCTGGGATGATCCGCTTGGTTGCGTTGCAATGTGGCAGGAAGACGGCTACGTGCTTGCAACGAAAACGGGCATTTATCTGTTAGCTGACTGGAACGCCGACAGACAGCTGATTGCCCCATTGGTCAAAACGCATCCCCGAATGCGTTTTAATGATGGCAGGGCTGCACCCGGAGGACGCTTTATCGCCGGTACCCGCAACGGGGCGAAAGTCGGCGATAAAGGACAGTTTTACCAGCTGAGTGGCGAAGATCAGTTGGCTGCCATGCCGATGTATGCCTGGACTTGTAATGGTTTGGCCTTTTCTCCTTGTGGCAAGATTCTCTATTGGGCGGATACCGGATCCAGTGTGATCTACCGGGCTGACTATGATCCTGCCACCGGCGCTTATGGTGAGAGTGAGGTATTTGCTGATCTGTCAGCTTTTGAAGGCAGGCCGGATGGTGCATGCGTGGATAGCCTCGGTGGATACTGGGTTGCAATGTATGCTGGCAAGTCTGTGTTGCGGATCAATACCGAAGGCCAGGTCACGCATGTGGTTCCCGTTCCGGCTGATAACCCGACGATGGTTGCGCTCGGCGGCGAGCTGGAAAATCAGCTGGTGGTGACCAGTGCTGCCAGCGATTCTGCTGCCGGTGTGGTGTTGACAGCCAGTGTCGAGTGGCAGGGAATAGAAGAACCGCTGGTGACCGTTATTTAGTTGTTTTTACTGAAAGCATTTATCGATTTTAAGCTAAGAAAGGACTTTTCAGCATGGCGAACTACTTGGACGTTGCAACGAATATCATTGTGATTTGGGTGCTGGCAGCAATAACTCCTGGTGCCAATGTGTTGCTGACGATGAACACGGCATTGCGATTTCAGCGTCGGTTAGCTATCTGGTCGGCATTTGGTGTGAGTGTCGCTGTGATGCTGTGGGCAGCGCTGGGGGCGTCCGGGTTATTAATTGTGCTCAAGACATTTCCCTGGTTGTTTACCGTCATGAAGATAACGGGCGGTATGTATCTGCTCTATCTCGGGGTCACACGAATCATTGCGACCAGAAGACAGAAAGGGCAAGGGATGGAGGTAAGCCAGACACTCACGCCGTTAAAGCCAGTGCAGTTATTTCGGCTATCGTTTGTGACCAGTATGATAAATCCCAAGACCGGGCTGTTCGTGATCAGTTTGTTCTCTGTGGCAATGCCTGCAACGATGACAACAGAATTGACCTTAATGAGTATGGTGCTAATGGGCGGGATCACGCTTGTCTGGCACCTGTTTCTGGCGACTGTTTTTTCCAGACCGTCTGCCCAGCAGTTCTACCAGCGGGCTTCAAATATGATTGATTATCTGACCGGGGGGCTGTTTACTCTCTTCGGGATAAAAGTGATGGCGAGCTAATGTTAAAGGCCATGGTTACCATCTGAAGAAACAAACATCCAGCCCTCATCATTGAGGGTTGGCTGTTTTAGATAGGTCTTGAAAGGGATTGCGCTGTTAGCTTAGATGCTAGTGGTTGCTTTAGAGTGCAGTGCGTTTGTACTTGAGGTATTCCGGCTCCCAGAAGGTTGCATCGATTTTTTCAAGCAATTGCTCGTCACTGCGTTTCGGCGCCTTGTTTTGCTCTACCGCTTTTTTCGCTACCGCCAGGGCAATATGGCGAGATACCTGCTGGATAGCCTCCAGTGGTGGCAGAAGAGCCCCTTGGCCGTTTTGAGCCAACGGTGAACATTCTGCCAGTGCCCGGCTGCTTTCCATCAGCATTTCATCCGTTACACGGCTTGCCCCGCTGGCCAGAACGCCAAGGCCTATACCCGGGAAGATATAGCTGTTGTTGCACTGGGCAATAGGGTAGCTCTTACCGTCAAAGAGTACCGGATCGAACGGGCTGCCGGTTGCAATTAGCGCATCACCTTCCGTCCAACGGATAATGTCTGACGGTGTGGCTTCAACACGACTGGTCGGGTTAGAAAGGGGCAGCACAATAGGACGTTTGCAATGGGCATGCATCTCTGTGATCACTTCTTGGCTGAATAACCCAGGCACGCCTGATACACCGATCAGCACAGTCGGCTTGGCATTGCTGATCACGTCCATCAGCGAAATGCTATCGGTGTTATTCCACTTATCAACCGTTGCACTCTTCTGCGCCAGTTTTTGTTGGAAGTTAAGTAGGTTTTGCATGTTGTCGGTGAGTAGTCCCCAGCGGTCAACCATGAAGATACGTTCACGGGCTTTATCATCGCTCAGGCCTTCGGAAACCATCTGCGCCACAATGGCTTCGGCAATGCCACATCCGGCAGAACCGGCTCCGACAAAGGTGACACGCTGTTCAGAAAGCTTGGAATTTGCGGCTTTACAGGCCGCAAGCAGGCTACCGACGGTAACCGCAGCCGTTCCCTGGATATCATCGTTAAAACAGCAGACTTTGTCTTTATAACGGTTAAGTAAAGGCATGGCGTTTTTCTGGGCGAAATCCTCAAACTGGATCAGGGCATTTGGCCAGCGGCTTCTTACTGCCTGGATCACCTCTTCGATAAAATCGTCATATTCCTGTCCGGTGATACGCGGATGGCGCCAGCCCATGTACATAGGATCGGACAGACGCTGAGTGTTGTTGGTACCGACATCCAGAACAATCGGTAGTGTATTGGCCGGGTTGATCCCGCCACAGGCGGTATAGAGCGCCAGTTTGCCGATTGGAATACCCATACCGCCGATCCCCTGATCGCCAAGCCCGAGGATCCGCTCGCCGTCGGTGATCACGATAATTTTCACATCCTGACGTGCGGCGTTATTGAGAATATCCACCATACTGCCGCGATCGGGATAGGCGAGGAACAGTCCACGGCCGCGGCGGTAAATGTTCGAGAACTTCTCGCAGGCAGCACCGACAGTTGGGGTATAGATGATCGGCATCATCTCTTCGATGTGGTTGACGATCAATCGGTAGTAAAGGGTTTCGTTGGTATCCTGGATATTGCGCAGGTAGATATGCTTATCCAGATCGTTTTTGAAAGTCTGGTATTGGCTGTATGCCCGTTCTTCCTGCTCGGTAATGGATTCAATGGTTGCCGGTAGCAGACCGGTCAGGCTGAAGTTCTGCCTTTCCTCTGGTGAAAAGGCACTGCCCTTGTTGAGTAGCGCATTTTCAAGCAACGCCGGTCCGGCATAAGGGAGGTATAAGGTTTTATTGTTTTCGTACATGTTGCAATGAATCCTATTCTGTTAATCAAGGGCTGTTTAAAACAGCCCTTGTAGTGATAACCAGCAGTGGAAGGAGAGTTAGGCGGTTTCTTCGACGGGAATTAAGCCTTCTTCAGTTTCTTCTGGGGCGTCTGACACCTTGTCAATCAGCAGGGCAATGACCCCGTCGCCAGTGACATTACAGGCGGTGCCGAAGCTGTCCTGGGCCAAATGGAGTACGATTTGCAGGGCAATCATCTCTTCGGTGAAGCCCAGCATAGAGCCGAGCAGACCCACAGAAGCCATTACAGCACCGCCCGGTGCGCCCGGTGCTGCCACCATAGTGATACCCAGCATGGCTATAAACGGCAGGGCTTCAAGCAAGCTTGGAACCGGGCCTGCGCCGGTCATGATAATGACGGCAACCGCAACACTGGCGATACTGATCACCGAGCCTGACATGTGAATGTTGGCACACAGAGGAACAACGAAGTTAGCAATAGAGTTCGAGACGCCATTACGCTTGGTTTGTTGCAAGGTAACCGGCACCGTTGCTGCCGAAGACATGGTACCGACAGCCGTAAAGTACGCAGGCATCATGGTGCGCAGGATGGTCAGCGGTGACTTTTTCAGGGCCACGCCAGCGGTGACAAACTGGAAACTTAGCCAGAACCAGTGCATGGCGACAACAGCAATCAGTACCAGGCTGAAGGTTTGCAGGGTGGCAAATACCGTCCCCTTGATAGTCATATCGGCAAAGACACCGGCAATGTAGAATGGTAGCGCAGGGATCATTACTTTATTCAGGAACATCTCGATGATGTCACGACCCTGATCGCTGACTTTCTTTAGTTGCTCGGCACCGGTATTGGAGATCCCGAGGCCAAAAATAAAGGCGATGGTGAGTGCTGTCATGATGTTCATGACCGGCGGGATCTGAAGCGCTAGAAATGGGGTGAGAACGGTGTCTGCTTCAGGCAGTTCCCCGGCGCCGCTAAGCAAGATTGGGAACAGGCTTTTCGCCACCATGTACGCAATAATACCGGCTCCCAGAGTTGACAAATAAGCCAGTCCAACAGTCTTGCTGAGCAACTTCCCCGAATTTTTCGGCAGGCTGGCAATACCACTGGTAACATAGAAGAGTATTAATAACGGAATGGTGAATTTAATTAACTGACTTACCAAATATTTGGCAGTTATCAGCCCTTGAACAATTACCTCAGGGGCAAACATCCCCATTAGTATGCCTATTAATATTCCACACAATAACTTAATGATTAAGTTCATATCATTGACCTTTGATTTATTAGGGTACGGGTTTCTTATAATAATTTGATGGTTTGTTTCTTATTGAATAAAGCGATAGATATACTTGTACCTATCTTGTTATTTATTTTGTTAACACAAAGGGTGAATAATTATTTTTGATGTTGCATCTGGATGGTATGATTATTCACCGAGCTTGTGAAATGCTGAAAAAAATGGCTTGGTTATTAAAATGCATCATGTTATTTTTGGACTTTGTGATCAACTTAATAGACAGATGTTAATTACTAATTGATGCTACTAGCACCTGCGTATGGTCTATAATAATAGCTGGTTTTTTGTACTGAGTTATTTAGGGATGATAACTGCCGTAGAACCAAAACTACTGAGAATGACGAATGAAAAACATAGAAACAAAATGGCTGCAAGACTTTCTTACTCTTGCCGAGTTAAAAAATTTTTCTCATGCAGCAACTGTTCGAAATGTTACTCAACCGGCATTTAGTCGACGAATTAAGTCTCTTGAAGCAGAGTTAGGTTTAGTATTAATTGATCGCAGTAAATCGCCTATTGAACTGACTCTGTGCGGAAAGCAGTTTAAGACAACGGCACAATCCATTTTGCATCAAATAGATGAAGAGATTAACCGGTTGGCAGGGAGCTCATTCCATGGTCGGCACACGGTCAGACTCAGTGCCGCACACTCTATTGCGATCAGTTTGTTGCCAAAACTGCACTCAAGTCTGTTCGACCCTAAATTGAATACCAGCTTATCAGTTGATGCCAATGAAGTTGATGATGCTGTCGAGTTACTGATCGATGGAAAATGCGATTTTCTATTCTCATTTTATGAAGATAGGTTACAAGTTGCACCTTACCGGTCAATCTATCTTGGCCGTAGTTATCTGTATTGTGTTTCTGCTGTGGATGAAAGCGGAGAACCGCTTTTTGATCTTGCAAATAATGATGATGTTCCTTGTTTGGACTATACACCAGAAAGTTATATGGGAAGAGCTCTACATCGTGCAAATGGCAAGTTAACACCTAATACTGTGTGTTCATCTTCGATGACAGATTTTATTAAAGCACTGGTGTTACAAGGTAAGGGAATAAGCTGGTTACCAGACTATGCGATAAAAGACGAGTTGGCATCAGGTCAATTAAAAATATTGACTGAACGCGAGCCAGTTCCGTTGGATTTGTATGTTTATCGCTATTATTCCAAGCTGCATTCATCATGTGAAGCAATGTGGAATGAGTTGAGCAAAGTGAGTCCAATGAAAGAACTAAGTGGACAGAAGTTTAATGGCACTTGAATATGCACTCATTTCGAGAATTTAATTTATATTGGTGATGAATATCGGGTTACCATTTAAGAAAGGGCTATAGGAATAGCCCTTTTTTGTTAGATACTACCTGGTTTTATCCATTCATGAATGTTTGTATCTGTTAATTAGTAATATTGGAACATTTTCTGAATGTCATTATAGTTCTGGGTCTGCGTCAGGGATAGCATCAGTAGGATTCGGGCCTTTTGCGGGTTAAGTTCTCCGGCTGCCACGAAGCCGTACTTCTCATCATCGACTTCGGCATGAAGTGTCGTTGAGCCTGTAGGGGTGCGTGAACTGCGTACGACCATGGTGCCTTCTTTGCTTGCTTTCGCCAGAGCGTCAAAGACCGAATGGTACATATTTCCGTTGCCCACGCCGGCACTGACGATCCCGTCATACTTGGCATCGACATAGGCTTTCACTGGCAGGTCTGAAGCACTGGCATAGTTATAGACGATACCAACCTTAGGTAGCTCGGTTAGCTTGGAAACATCAAACACCGTATTTGAGGTGTGCTGACGTGCAGGGCTGCGCTGATATTTCACGTCACTGTTATGGATATAACCCAACGGACCGAAGTTAGGAGACTGGAAGGTCTGAACAGATGTGGTATTGGTTTTGGTTACATCACGTGCACCGAAAACGGTATCGTTCATCGATACCAGTACGCCGCGGCCATGGGTTTCTTCGTCAGTAGCGGTGACGACGGCATTGTAAAGGTTCATTGGGCCGTCCGCGCTTTTGGCGGTCGACGGGCGCATTGAACCGACAAGTACGACAGGCTTGTCACTCTTCACCGTCAGGTTTAAGAAGTAGGCGGTTTCTTCCATGGTATCTGTGCCATGAGTAATGACGATACCATCAACATTGTCTTGTGCTAACAGTGAATTAACGCGCTTGGCAAGCTTAAGCCATACCTCATTGTTCATGTCCTGAGAGCCGATATTGACCACTTGTTCGCCGCTGATATCGGCCAAGTTTTTAATCTCAGGTACAGCCGCAACAAGCTGATCAACACCCACCTGGCCGGAGGTGTAGCTTGAGTCGGTTGCCGCCTGGCCAGCTCCGGCAATAGTACCGCCGGTCGCTAAAATTTTGATATTGGGGAGGTCGGCTGCAAAAGACAATGAACTACCACATAAGCCAGCAATGATAAGACCCAGTCGTATTGGATTCGTTTTCATAATGAGTTCACCCTTGTATTTGTTATTGGGAAAAAAAAAAGGGCTTTTTCAAGCCCTTTAATTGTTGTTATTAGTTATATAGTTTTGCTTTGTATTCTGGATGCATCAGGTTTTGCACCGAGAATATTTCATCTAGCTGCTCTTCGGCCAGTAGCTTGCGCTCTAGTGTTACTTCTTTAACGCTCTTGCCAGTTTCGGCACAGATCTTACCGACGATGTCACCTTCGTGGTGGCCGATGAATGGGTTTAGGTAAGTGACAATACCAATTGAGTTAAAGACGAAGTCTTCACAAACATTCTTGTTTACGGTGATGCCGCTGATGCATTTGTCGGCGAGGTTAACACAAGCATTACCGAGTAGCTCAATTGACTCGAAGATTGCCTGACCGATAACAGGTTCCATGACATTAAGCTGAAGCTGACCGGCTTCTGCGGCAAAAGTAACAGTAGTATCGTTACCGATCACTTTGAAACAAACCTGGTTGACCACTTCAGGGATCACTGGGTTAACCTTGGCTGGCATGATTGAGGAGCCTGCCTGCATTTCAGGCAGGTTAAGCTCGTTAAGGCCAGAGCGCGGGCCAGATGATAGAAGACGAAGGTCGTTACATACTTTAGACAGTTTTACTGCCAGACGTTTTAGCGCCGCGTGCACGGTGACGTAGGCACCACAGTCAGATGTTGCTTCAATCAAATCTTCAGATGGTACGCAATCAAGTCCCGTTGCTTCAGCAAGGTATTTTACTGCCAGTTCCTGGTAGCCTTCAGGTGCATTGAGACCGGTACCAATTGCTGTCGCACCCAGATTAACTTCAAGTAGCAGACCTGCGGCATATTTCAGGTTCTTGATTTCTTCTTTAATCAGGATGCTGAATGCGTGGAACTCCTGACCGACCGTCATAGGTACGGCATCCTGCAATTGAGTTCGGCCCATTTTTAGAATGTCCTGGAACTCATCGCTCTTGGCATCGAAAGCAGTTTGTAAGTGTTCGATTGAACCGATCATTTTCATGATGCTGTTATAAACGGCAACACGGAAGCCTGTTGGGTAAGCGCAGTTGGTTGACTGGCTCTTGTTGACATGATCATTAGGGTTGATGATGTCATACTCGCCTTTTTCGTGGCCTTTCAGTTCAAGGGCTACGTTGGCAATGACTTCGTTAGCATTCATGTTTACTGAAGTACCCGCGCCGCCTTGGTATACATCAGAGATGAACTGATCCATGCATTTACCTGTGTCTAGGATCAGATCACAGGCTTCAACGATGTACTTGCCCACATCGCTAGGGATCGTACCGAGCTCAGCGTTCGCTTTAGCCGCCGCTTTTTTGGTAAAGACCATACCGCGAACAAATTCAGGTACATCAGAAATCTTCATCGACGAGATATTGAAGTTCTGGTAGGCGCGTAACGAGTGGATCCCGTAATAAGCCGATGCCGGAATTTCAAGTTGACCCAGAAGATCTTCTTCGATACGAACCTTAGTAGAATTGTCGAGCATAGCCGTTACCTTTATTGATAGTGAAATGACACCGACACAATGTTCTTTTTATTGTTCAAAGTGAAATGCTTAAAAGTAAGCAATAATGCATTTATTGCATAGTGCTAATTATTTAATCAAATAGTGTTTTCTTAGTTTGAAAATAATGAATAACTATGAATTTTAATTCAACTGGAAGCGTGATTTAGTTCACTTATTTTATTATGTGATTCAGGTAGGACTTTTATGTACTACAAATATATATCCAACAGGTATTGTCCAAAAATTACTCATCTAACTTATGTTAATATACTCGCTTTTTTATGGTTTTTTTGATTGGTTGTGACTTTTGTTTTGTCAGTGTGTGTGTTTGTTTTGCCTTGCATGTAATCAATATGATGCATACAGGTTGTCATGTATGGTTTTGCTGAATATTCAGTGACCTGGGTGGGATTTTAGTGATGCTGATTACGCATAACCAGATAGTTTTCTGCATTTCAAACCCGGTGGAAAGCTAAGTATTGTCTATGTAAATCCAGAAAATATAAGATTGATGAATAGCTTGGGTTGGCTAGGTAAATAGTTGATAAAAATAATATTATTCATGCTCAAATTTTTTGCCGAATTGACACAAATGGGGACGATGAAGTAATTGACATTGTAGGTGCAAGATATTAGAGCCTCTGTTTCTACTGTCAATACCTCCTATTGCTTTATTCTATGCATTCTAATTAACTCTACATAATAAATAGACTGGTATTAGTGGTTGCCAATAATCTTATCTTTTAAATATCTGTTATTCATTCTCCAAAATGATTCAGCGGTAAAAACTGGCTGGAAGGATGTTACACGCTTCTTAATTGTCTTGATTAAAGAGCGCTGAAATAATTTATAGAACTAGAAAGAGGACTTACTATGCTGTTGTTGGAAATCATTCTCTTGTTGGGATGTATTATTCTTGCTGCCCGGTTGGGCGGAATAGGTGTCGGACTGGCGGGCGGCGTCGGAATGGTGATTGCTGTCTATATTATGGGCTTGGCGCCCGGCTCGATCCCCGTCTCGGTTATTTTAATCATCATGTCGGTTATTCTGGCCTTGTCTGTGATGCAGCAAGCTGGTGGTATGGGTTATATGGTGAAGTGTGCTGAAAAGATGCTGCGCAATAACCCTAAATACATCAACATCCTTGCGCCAGCGACCACTTTTACCTTAACAACCCTTGCTGGTACGGGCTACACGGCAATGTCTGTATTGAACGTTATCCAGCAGGTCGCCAAGGATAACGGAGTGCGTCCAAGCCAGCCATTGAGCTCGGCGGTTGTGGCTTCTCAGATTGCGATTACCGCTTCACCAATCTCCGGTGCAACAGCAGCCATGTATGTTGTCGTTGAGAAGATGGGTGTTAACTTCTTCGATGCCATTTGTGTAATTCTACCAGCAGCCCTTGTTGGATCGGCAGTTGCGGCTTTTGTGGCCAGCAAGCAAGGTGTTGAATTAGCCGAGGATCCAATTTACCAAGAACGCGTTAAGAAAGGCCTGGTCAACTTTAGCTCAGAAGAAGATAAAGGTGCCGAGCCAACGCCTGAAGCAAAACGTTCTGTCATGCTATTTTTGGGCGGCGTGGTCTTCATTGTTGCTATGCTGATGTTCAAATCGGTTATTGGCCATACCCTAGGCTCTAAAGATATTATCGTTATTACCATGCTGTTTATCTCATTCGTGATGGCAATGACATGTAAGGTACAGCTGACGGATATCAAGCATGCGCCAATTTTCCGAGACGGGGCGGAATCACTGATTGTTATTCTGGGTATTGTATGGCTGAGCTCGACGATCATCGGTGCCCATATCGGTGAAATTAAAGACGTGGCAGGTAGTGTACTAAACGAGTATCCGGCTCTGTTGTCAGTTGTCTTCTTCGGTACCAGTGCCTTGTTGTTTAGCCAGGGCGCAACCAGTGCGCTGCTAGTACCGATTGCTGCTACGCTAGGTGTCGATGCCGGTACTATCCTGGCGAGCTTTGTTGCCGTCAGTGCGCTGTACATGACTAACATCTACCCGACGACGGCGTTTGCTATCGCAACCGATGATACTGGCTCATTCTTGAGCAGTAAGTGGAACGGCTCACTGATCGTTAACCACCCATTCTTCCTGCCGGGTATGCTTGGCATTATTAGTGCTGTACCAGTTGGCTTCTTCCTGTCAGGTATCTTCATTTAATCGTTATCATGGCGGTAAATCGATAGAAAAAGGCCAGGTATTCTTTACCTGGCCTTTGCTTTTGTGTCGCTGAGTTAGCGGGATTTACGCTGCCTCTTCGCTAGTGCGGCCATAGACCTCACCGGTGTTGTTATAGACTTCGGTGTCCAGCTCGTTTTCGCTGCGGCCAACTAAGATAGAAACCATCAAGTCACCACATACGTTAACACTGGTGCGTGCCATGTCGAGGATACGGTCAATACCGGCAATAATTGCCAGTCCTTCCATTGGCAGGCCAACGGTGGTCAGTACCAGTGACAGCATGATAAGACCGGCACCCGGCACACCAGCCGTACCGATAGACGCCAGCGTAGCGGTCATAATGATGGTCAGGTAGTCGGCAAATGCAAGATCAACCCCGAATGCCTGGGCAACAAACAGTGCAGCAACACCCTGGTAAAGCGCCGTACCGTCCATATTGATGGTTGCACCCAAAGGCAGAACAAAGCTTGAAATTCCTTTAGATACGCCCATTTCTTCACGCGCACACTTGATCGTTGCAGGCAGGGTACCTGAGCTGCTCGTGGTGGTGAACGCAACGGCTGCCGGGTTGACGAGGCCCTTGATGTAAGGAATTGGATTTAGGCGACCAACGAACTTGATAACACCTGAGTAGAATACCAGTACGTGCAGAAGGCTGCCGATATAGGCAACGGCTATCACCTTAAATAGCGGTAGCAGAATATCCAGACCGTACTTACCGGCAACCCATGCCATCAGGCCGAAGATACCGTAAGGAGCCAACTTCATAACAAGCTCAGTCAGCTTGTACATCGCTTCGGCAAGGCTATCGAACACGGCAATAGCTGGTTTGGCTTTTTCGCCACACAGGTTAAGGGCGACACCCAGACCAAGAGCGAAGACAATGATTTGCAGAATGTTGCCGGCTGCCAGTGCGCTGATAGGGTTTTTTGGAACCAGATTAAGAATGGTTTGCACTAGGGTCGGGGCTTCCTTGGCTTCGGAAGCTGCTGCGGATGCAGCCATATTCAGGCCTTCGCCAGGAGTCAGTAATGTTGCCAGGCCCAGACCGATACTGATAGCAACAGCAGTCGTACCGAGATAAATGGCGACAGATTTGACGCCGATACGGCCCATTTTACGAGTATCCTGCATTGACGTCACACCGACGACGAGCGAGCAGAAAACCAGAGGGACAATCAGCATTTTAATGGCGTTGATAAACAGAGTACCGATAGGCTTGAGTACTTCAGCATCAGGTCCGAGAATGCTTCCCGCAATGACACCCAGTACCATACCGACCAGAATTTTCTTCCACAGGGCCAGGTTGCCCCAAAAGCCAGGCTGGCTTTTCTTCACTTGTGCTTGTTCCATGTTAGTTCCTTGTCCGTTGCTTATTGACTACCGGTTCTCTATAGCCAGATAGCCGGTACACTGAAGTCAGGTAACACCCTGTATCTTCTTGTATGTAATACATTAATAAGCGGCTAAGTGGGCGTTTCCCACTGTACCTGGGGTTATATAGAGCAAGCAGAGTGCCAGTTTTGGATTTATCCACTATCCTTATGTTTTAAAAAAGAAAAGTAGAATATTAAAGGGGGTGGACGCTTGGTGGAAGGGGTATAACCAAAGGAATAAGTTACCGATGTAAAATCGATGTTATTCATTTGTGATCAGTAACTTATCCCATAAGACAGAGGTTATAACTTTTCTTTTGGTTATAGGGGTTTAGAAGCCTGTTATTGGTTCTTAGTTCTTGGCTCTGGATTAATGGCAATGGGTTATTGAGACTGGGCCTTTTTTAGTCGTTTGCTCAGGGCAGGTTGCGAGATCCCCAGCAACTTGGAGGCCAAAGACTGATTGCCCTGAGCGCGAAGCATGGCCTCGTTGACAAGAAGATCGCCTACCTCCTGTAGCGTTGGTAGCGGTCGCTCCGGGTTGAAAAGCATATGCTCGGCCAGATCTTCCGGCTCAGTTGTTGTTATTTCCCGATCCAGAACCTGACGGAATACATCCATCGATAGCATGTGCGAGCGATGCTGGCTCATCGCGTCATAAGCCAGTGCGCGTAATTCGCGGATATTGCCCGGAAAGGCATAGTTGGCCAGCAGAACCGGCAGTTCTTTGGGGATAGTTGGTTTGTTCTTCCCGAGTTCATCTGCCGCCTCCTGAAGAAAATGCTCCAACAGTAGCGGAATATCTTTGCTGCGCTGGCGTAGCGGCGGGATATCGACGCGGTGAGTTTTCAATCGGTAGAAAAGGTCTTTGCGAAAATCGCCGTCTTTTTGCTTCTGTGCCAAATCCTGATGGGTTGCAACGATAACACGTGCCCGAAGTCGTTTCGGTCTGTCGCTGCCCAGCGGATAGTATTCGCCTTCTTGTAGCAGACGCAGCAGTTTCACTTGCGATGCCTGGCTTAAATCGCCGATTTCATCCAGGAACAGCGTCCCGCCCGCGGCCTGCTCGATCAGTCCGGCTCGGGCCTTGTCGGCACCGGTAAATGCGCCGCGGTGATGACCAAATAGGGTATCGGCAAATACGTTGTCATCCAGTCCGGCGACATTGACACTGATCAGTGAGCCGGAGCGATCACTGAGAGTGTGAATAGCTCTGGCTATCAGTTCTTTGCCGACGCCGCTTTCGCCGCAGATCATGACTGGCTGGCTGCTGGGGGCAACGGATTCAAGATACTGAAATACCGATCGCATACCTTTGTCTTCGGTGATAATCGACGAAAAGGCCTCTGGCCGCTCTAACGTGTCGGTAAGGAAGCGACGACGCATTTCCTGATTCTCAAGCCGCATTTCCTGCATCAGGATGGCGCGCTTAATCCCCTCGATAAGCCGATCTTCTTCAGTGGTTTTCACGAAGTAGTCATAAGCGCCAAGACGGATGCAGTTCACTGCCGTTTCCAGCTGGTTCAGGCCGCTTATGATAATCACGCCGATTTCCGGATACTCTTCGACAATTCGCTGGAGCAGAACTTCACCGGAGATGTTGGGCATCGTCAGATCCAGCAGCACCAGGCCGATATTCTCACGGGCGATAATATCCATGACTTCCCGGCTGTCCTGGCATTGGAAAATATGGTTGATGCCGCCCCGTCGTTCCAGAACAATGCTGAGACTGCGAAGAAAGGCCGCCTCATCATCAACCAGCAAGACGCCAAAACTAGGGTAGCGATTAATATTCATGAAGATGTTGTTCCTTTAATGGCGGGTAGCGAAAGGGTTACACAGGTTCCCTGAGCGAGCTTGGAATCGTAGGCCAAGGTACCACCATGCTCCTGGACAATGCTGAAAGATACCGACAGGCCGAGCCCGGTACCACCTTGTTCCCGTTTGGTGGTAAAGAAAGGATCGCTCAGGTGGGGCAGGTGCTCGGGATCAATCCCACGTCCCTGGTCGCAAACCTCAAATTTAAGCATATAGTCGTGCGCCAGATAGAAAGTGCGAACCGAAATACCGTTGTCTGGGCTTTCCAGTGCCTGGCAGGCATTGATGATCAGGTTGATCACAACCTGTTCGATACGCTGGGCGTTGCCCTCAAAGCATGGCAGGTTTTCGGCGTATTCAACGTTAAAGTGATGGGTCGACTTGGAAATAGTATTGTCGACCAGGCGAATGGCTGTGGCGACAACATCGTTTAGATCGACAGTTTCACTCAGCTCGGTCGGCTCCTGGCGGGCAAAATCCCTGAGATCATCGACAATCCTGCGGATCCTGTGAGTACCGGTCAGCATGTCGTCAAGCATTGGCGGGATTTCGTCTCGCATCCGGCTGTAAGCCAACCCTCCGATAAGAAAATCACCGTGCTCCTGATAATGGGCTTCCAGGATATCTTCGGCATCCTGGTAGACATCTTTGAGGATCGGCAGGTTGAGCAACAGCAGGCTGCTGGGGTTGTTAATTTCGTGGGCGACGCCAGAGACCAGTATCCCGAGGGAAGTCATTTTGTCAGCTTGAATAAGCTGCTGCTGTTGCAGTTGCTGCTCCTGGGTGCGTCTTGCTACCTCCCGGCTCAGTGCCCGGTTCCAGAACATGATAATACTGAGGATCAACAGCAGCAGGGTCGAGACAAAAGCGGCAGCCAAGCCGAGATTTTTCCAGCCCATGCCCTTATCTTCTAGAGGGCCCAGCCACTTGTCGTACAGCGCCTGCTGTCGTCCGGTATTTTTGAGGATAGCGAGACCTTCGCTGAACTGGGCCAGCAGATCTTGTTTACCTTTAAGCACCGAGTAGCCATAGAGCTGGGCTCCGAAAGGTTTGCCCGCAGGGATGATGTTGGAGAGTTCGAGCGCCTTGCCAGTGTATAGGCCGGGAAGGTTCGCTACCAGCGCGTAGTCATGTTGCCCTGAAGCCAGTAGCCTCAGGGCATCGGCATGGGTATCCACGAGGATCAGCTTGGCGCCGACTCTATTTTGCAGCAGGTGATCATGCATGATACCACCGCTTTGTACGATGACCTCTCTGTCCTTCAGTTCGGTGAGCTCAGAAATTGTCGGCAAGCCTTTACGGGTGAAAACGGACTGGTGGATAACCGCATGCGGCGGCGAGAAGTCATAGCCTTTGGCACGTTCCTTGGAAAACACCATTCCCTGCAAGGCGTCAATTTCACCGGTCTCTAGTTGGTGACGCATTTCGTCCCAGCCGCCGAGTTGGATATCGACGTTGATCCCCATGACCTCGGCAATAGCCAGTGTCAGTTCGGTATTATAGCCGTCCGGCTCGCCTTTCTCGTTGAGAAACTCGTAGGGCGGGTAGTTATGATCGCCACCAACCCGGATTGTCTCGCCATGTCCGGCCGCCTCGGCAGAAAGGGGAAAGATGCCGATCAAAAAAGCAATGCTCGTCAGAAAGATGCCGGTCAGGGGGCTTTTTGCCTTGGGGAAGGTGAAAATCATACTGTTGTCCTTAAGTGCTGAAGGTCTAGTTGCCTGAATGTGCCGTCAGCACCGAGCTAACCCGCTTGTTCCGTGGTGGCTTTGTTATTGATATTTTATATATTTGTAGCAAATAGCCAAGTGGTATAACAACGACAAATGAAAACGCCCCCAATTAAGATTGAGGGCGTAACATAAACATCTTTGAGAACTGGAATTTCTCGTTAAGGGCAGGGAGCACGACTAAGAGTTAACGGTGCTTGGTTTGGGGCTATAGTGACGAACTATTGTGGTAACTTCTTCGATACGGCGGTTAAAACTGCGTTTGGAGGCGCGTTCGAACTCAGTATGATCACCATCGCCATAGGGACCGAAGCCATCCAGGGTTGGCAGTCCGGCTCCTGAGGTAACATTAGCATCGCTGACGCCACCCCTTTGCTCGGTCTTGAGTGGATACCCCAGCAGTTGGGAAAGTTTGTCGATGAGGGCTTGCTGTTCAGTTGATGGCGTCATGACATCTCGCTGCAGGCCGCCGCTCAAGGTTGCACTGACCCCGTCAATGCCATGCTGGTGGATCAGCACGGGGATAGCCTCGAGTACACGCTGTTGCTCGTCGGCTTGGGTGAAACGTGCTTCAACCATCAGTTGGGCATGTGGCGAGATAGTGTTGGCACTGATGCCGCCTTTGATTTTGCCGACGTTGATGGTGGTCCCTTGCTCGAGATCGGTCAGCTCGGTCAGGGCAATGAGCAGCCTGGCGGCTGCGAGGTTGGCATTTTTGCCCTGGCTGTATTGGTTACCGGCATGAGCGGCAACACCGTTAAGCTCGACACAATAGGTTGCAACGCCTTTGCGTCCGTTGACAACTTCATGATCTTCCCCGGCAGCTTCAAAGTCCAGGCAGGCATCATATCTGGTGGCAAGTTCTTGGGTGATGGCCTTGCTGTCGTCACTTCCAGTCTCCTCGTCACTGACTAGTAGAAAGTCGACATTGCAAAGCTGTCCGTGTTCGGCAAATACATGGCGCAGTGCAGACAAGGCGACAAAGTTGCCTCCTTTCATATCACAGCTGCCGGGGCCGTAAATCCACTCTTCATTTTCTCTGAAACCTTCGAAGGAATGTGGCGGGAAAACAGTATCTAAATGCCCTAAGAGAAGCAGCTTTGGCAGCCCTTGTATCTTTGTGCTGCTAAACAGCAAATGGTTACCAATGTTTTCCCGGTAATAGACAGTGGTGGTCATTCCCAGAGCTTCCAGCCAAGCCTGCATCATTCTGCCATTCGCATCGACACCTTGTTTGTTTTGTGTCCATGAGTTCTCTTCTATCAACGCTTTGAGATCAGCGTAATTGATACCTTTCACAACTTGATTCCTTCCTCAGATTTAGCGAACTGCAGAATTCTCGCAGAGAATTTCCACCTAGCTCACTGTTATCAACAATATGCGACACTATGATATGAAACCATATTACTACCTTGCTGTAATCTTTCTGTGCTCTAGTGGCATATTTTGAGGTTTGAATGATTAAGGAGAAAATCATGGCCCCTCCCCGTGTTGGTTTGTGGATGTATCAGAATTCAGGTGGAACAGACATTGAGCGCAAGATTGTTGCTCAGTTAAATGAAAGGAATATAGAGGCAATTACCGGGCTTGACCTGGGCGAGGCCTCGGCGCACAACGGCAGTATTTTTTGCAATGGTCACATGATGGATGAGCTGGACCTGTTCTTTTCTTATAACGCTGGTCAGCAGACGCCGTATCAGGTGTATTTGTACCAGACCCTGAGCAGCATGGTCCCGACTATCAATAACTATGCAGCGTTTGAACTGACAGAGGATAAGTTCCGAACGGCGCATTTGTTGAAGAAACACGGCATTCCTACCTCAGACTATATTGTCTGTAACAAAAACAATATCGAACAACTCAGGGAGCACTTGCGGTTCTGGCAGGGTAAGGCTATCTGCAAGCCGGTGAACGGCTGGGGGGGGAACGGGATCATCAAGCTCGAGAGCGAACGTGATCTGGACTTGATTCATCCATATATCACCAAGCAAAGCTCGCCGCAGTTCTATATTGAGAGGGTGATCGAAAATGACTTCACCGACTACCGGATAGATATTGTCGATAACAAGTTTGTGGCCTGCTACGGCCGTAAGGCAGCATCGGGAAGCTGGAAAACCAATGTGACCAGCGGTGGCAGTGTGATTTGCCGCGAGCCAACCCCCGAGGTGATAGAACTGGCTTTGAAGGCCGCTAAAGTTACCGGCCTGGAAGTGGCTGGCGTCGACATTATTTATGACATTGAGCATCAGCAGTACGTGGTCTTGGAAGTGAACGGGATCCCGGCCTTCGCTACCCCGGATCAGGAAAAAGCCGGGCTCAATTTTAACGATACCAAGATTGCCTATTTGGTCGATCTAATTGAGCGAACTG
The DNA here is from genome assembly GCF_050336885.1 of Photobacterium kasasachensis. Taxonomy (NCBI): domain Bacteria; kingdom Pseudomonadati; phylum Pseudomonadota; class Gammaproteobacteria; order Vibrionales; family Vibrionaceae; genus Photobacterium; species Photobacterium kasasachensis. The sequence continues at coordinate 350,459 of NZ_JAKJSH010000004.1, read as the reverse complement.
CCTGCAAAGAAAAGACCAGAGAAGACCAGCGCAGTGAACTGAATTCCGCCGTTGTTGATCTCGCTGCCCTTGATCTTGCCGCAACTTCAAGCCCTCTTGTTAAGGAAGAAACACTATGACCATGCCAAAGCAGTCTTTACCCAGGATCGGTATGCTTTACCTCGATCATGTTTTGCGTTTTTTCGATAAGTCTAACTTCAAGGGGTGGCCGGATAAGATTGAACAGGTGGTCTATCACTGGGGGAATGACAAACAGCGCTTTATCGATGAAGTAAAAAGGAAAAAAATTGATGTTCTGATCGGCAATGTGCCGGCGACTGCCTATGAAACATTCCGTGAGATTGCCCGCGCTTTGCCGGAGGTGAGGTTTATTCCGACGCTGGATAGCCAGTTCTGTAACAAGTCCAAGGAAAACGTCACGCACTTTTGCCACAAATACCAACTGCCGATCCCTAAAACCAAGATTTTTTATCTGGTTGAGGAGGCGCTGGCTTACATCAACAATACCCAGTATCCCAAGATTGTGAAGCGTTCATATGGCCCGTCGAATTACGGCGGCTATTTTGTCCATAAGATTGACAGTGCCGAAGAGGCGGTGCGTCTATTCTCCGAGAAGCGTTATTACCCCGCCTATATCCAGGACTTTGTCCCAATGAAGGCGGATATCCGGGTCATGCTGGTGGGCCATCAGCCAGTTTGTGCATTTTGGCGTCGGCCACCCGAGGGAGAGTGGCTGACCAATACCAGCCAGGGCGGCAGCATGGACTATCAGAATGTTCCCGAGGAAGTGTTGGAGCTCGCTGTTCGGGCATCGAAGGCAGCCAATGCTGAGTACTGGGCCTGCGATATCGCGGTAAGTACCGATGATGAATACACCATTTTGGAGTGTGCGACGGCCTTTGCTGCCTTCCCCTATATTCGTGACTGGATTGGTCAGTACCTGATGTGGCTACTGGCTCCACAGCGCTTCGACAAACCGTATTTTGCCCATAAAAACTGGGAAGAGCTGGGCAAGATTGATTCCTCGTTGCTACGTACGATGCGACATATTAGTTTCGGTCAGGCTAGTCATTCGACAGATACCGGTGAATATGCTCCCGCTGATGAGCAGTACTCTTTGCTAGAAACACGCCATGTTCGAGGTGAAGAGTGGCCGAGTAAGGCATGGAATTTCCAGGATATGCACCGGTTGTCCGGAGTCAACCCATACAACCGTAATGAGCATGGGGCAGTTGGCAACGGACAAACACAAACTCAAATCAATCAGCCAGACAGTTTTCTTGATACCGGCATTGAAGATCATCAAGAAGTCACTGTGGCAGATCATCACTCCTTATCTGGAGCGGTCTCTGAATCAAAGCTTGAAGTTAAGCCCGAGACTGATGCCGGGCACCTACCTGAGCCTGAACATCTTGTGGCTTTCTTTCAGAGTGTGAAAGGTATAGGCAAGGTGTTGTCGCAGGAAATTGTCGATACGCTCGGTGTGAGCGGTGTGTTATATGCGCTTGAGCATGAACCGCAGCAGTTGACGGCGTTCAGAAACCTCAAACAGAAGAAACTTGAGGCGATACTTCGGTGCTGGGAAGAGCATGAGTTTGTCTGCTAGGGGGCGGCAATGAAAAAACAATACCTGTCTTATCAGGAGACGATTGACTTCCTGACTCAGGCAATGGAAAGGTACCCCAACCTCATTCGGCTGGAAAGCATTGGGGAGACTCATGAAGGTCGGCCGATAATGATGGTAACGGTATCGCAGGATGTGGCGTACGCCCATCTCAAGCCGGCACTGCTGTATACCGGTACAATTCATGCTCGCGAGTGGATCGGTATCGAGCTGGCGGTGAATTTTGTTCAGTACCTGCTTGATAATTACCCCAGTAATCCAGATGTCGTCGAAGCGCTGACCCGTAATACGTTATACATGGTGCCTTGTCTCAATCCGGATGGTTTCGAGTATTCTCGCAAGCATTTCTCATTTTGGCGCAAGAACCGGCGAGATAATGGCGATGGAACATTTGGAGTCGATCTGAACCGTAACTTTGGTATTAACTTCCGTCGCTCAAATGATACCCAGTCGAATATCTATGGTGGACCCGGGCCATTCTCGGAACCTGAAACTCAGGCTATCAAACACTTTGTGGAGGCGCACAGCAACATCCGGATCGCGTTGGATTATCATTCACAGGGGAATGTGTTTTTCCCTGCCCACAAGTTTAACCACGAAGCTGAAATTGAAGGGACAGACTTAAACATTCTGTGTGCCAATATGGCTCAGGAAATATATAAGGTCACACAACGTCAGTACGGTATTCATCGTGGTAAGCCACCGGCTAACCTGATCCACGGTAGCGGACGTGAGTATTATTATGATCGTGGGATATTGTCTGCTGTGGTGGAAGTCGGCAGCAGGAATATTCCCGATTATCTGATTAACATGTCGCAGAGTGTGGATGAAAATATCCCGGCTTTATTGTATGCACTGGGTAATGCCATTAATTACTCGGATTTGGCCCCAACTAGACCGGGTAACTTTACGGTCAGGGAGATAACGGCCAATCAGGCGATATTATGCTGGGAGCACTCATCGGATGATGAAGGTTGCTATTATCAGGTATATCGCAGTGAGTCGCCGAAATATCATTGCAACCGAGAAAACTTAATTGCAATTACCTCGCAGAATGAATATATCGACAAGCAGCTAAAATCAGGCCATCGCTATTATTACAATTTGCGTAAAGTAAACCGGGTGAGCCGGATAAAATCGCCGTTTTCTCCTGAGGTGAAAATAAAGACCTGTCTGGAAAAAGATGAGTTCGCTTTTACGTTATTTCCTAAACCGGAGCAAATTGGTTATGTCGGTGAACTGACTCAAAGCCATAATGCGGAACATTTCGGCCATAATTCGCTATTTATCGGAGTAAATAAGACCAAAGGAGTGTGCTACGGCGTAATTGCTTTTGATATGGACAGGATCCCGCCTGATGCCATTATTAAGAATGCGGTGTTCTCGCTGTATCCGATGAATCGGGTAGGGGCAAAAATTGAGAATTATGGCGAGTGGTCAGTATCAATCCTAAATCCTGACGATATCAATGAGCTTTCTATCTATGAGGAGATCCATCAAGCACCTCCTTTGCAGACGCTGGGTGATGCGATTGATTCTGATCAGCTGACTCAGGGAATTTGGAAAAGCTGGCGTTTTAGTGCGATGGAAAAACAGCTGGTACAGGATCAGCTTGAAAAGGGCCGGTTGCTGCTTCGACTGCAAGGTCCGGACAGTTTGCCGCTCGGCAACGATTCACAAATGATGCAGTTTGATATTGGCTATGGTCGTTTCGGTGGTGGGATCCACTACCGCCCTTGCCTCGACCTTATTTATACTCGCCGTCCTTATCAACTGGCGTTAGCAGCGTCTGATTGCCATACCATCAGCCAGGATAAGTTACAGCAAGGGGAGTTGCAGTGCGGGTTTGATTCTGAAGGTGAGACGGTATTTGGTCAGGTGGCATTTTCGCTGTCTTGTATCAGTGACGAATCCGATATCGTGATCACTCAGGCTTATTTTGCCATTGAGTGTGAGTCCTTGAGTGGGGTATCACAACCCATGCGGTTCACGGCGGAAATTGCCGAGCTGGACGACCTTAATTTCTGTAGCGTTAAACACCGGGAAAAGATTGAATATCTTGGCTACGAGGTCAGCAGCCAGGAGTTGGGGAAAACGCCACGTCAGATATTTATGTTTGATAGCTCGGCCAGACAGCATCTCGAGTCATTCCATCGCGACAAAAAAACGGTCAATCTGATCATTCGTGCCACGTCTGCATCGCGTCAAAAAGATGCGCTGGTCAACTGGCAGGCAATCGACAGCGAGCAGCGTCCTCAACTGGTGATTGAATATATTGAGCGGCGTAAGCAGGCGCTTGAGGCTCCCCAAGAGCTACAGGCAAGCCTGGAGAACGGATTGGTCAAATTAACGTGGACTAATCCTGAACACGCCGACTTTGTCGGCTCGTATGTGGTTCGAAATAGTTTTCATCCACCACGTTCACCGTTTGATGGTGTGAAGCTTTACGCCGGCAAAGACAGCTATACCTTTGACAGGTTTGGCAATGCTAACTTGCCTAAATACTATTCAGTTTTTAGCTACGATAATGTCCCGAATTACTCGGTCCCAGCGTCGCTAAAGTTTAGTGCCGAAGAGGTTATGCCTGTTGAGTATGATGAGTTTGAGCCGCAGGATGAAGTGGAAAAGCAGTACCGTGAGGGGGACTAATAGGTTGCCTGGGTATAAGTAGGTTTTAAAAGCCATTTGTTGATAAGTGCAAATGGCTTTTTTATTCAATAGATTATTAAGGCTTATTATTAATAAAAGGTTAGGATGTGATGTGCATATGTGTCAAATAACAATCGACATTTGAAGGGATGTTATTAATTTGTAGGTGTAAGGTTTGGTTTTAGAGTAAGGTAATAGTTTTCATCTCATAGCATATTGCTTGTTTCTTTTGAATGTTCATTCACGCCCTATTACAGAAATAATCTGCTGTTAATTTGTTTTCACAATCTGTTCTTATTTAATGTGCGAGGGTCTATTGTATGTTTAATAGGAATTAAATAGGGATTAATAGGAATGGATTAAATTATAAGCATGTTTTCTAGGATGGATGAAAATAGCGTTTAATGAAATTTAAAAACACATTGATATACTGTATACTATTCTGCCTTGATAATATGTATATGTGATGCATACGAATAACCAATTCGTGTGCATTTTTTATTGCACCATTACTTTCACTGCAACAAGGCTATTGATGTTTAATATCCAGAATTTAAAAGTAGGAACCAAGTTATCTTTTGGTTTCGGATTAATATTAATATTAATGTCATTCTTGACCATGAATGCATTTCTTGGTTTTACATCCCTAGAAAAGGATGTCGATACGGCTGATGATGTAAACCGAATGGTTAAATTCATTAAAGAAGCTCGTATTAACGAAAAAAATTATGTTATCAGAGGAACTGACAGATCAGTTTCAGGGATCAATCAGGTTGTTAATGACTTAATCTCGCTAGCGGAAGAGAAGAAAAATAACTCTGCCGAGCAGGATGACAAAGTGAACATGGATCGGATGATAGCAGCAACGAGGGCTTATCACCGTGAGTTCAATAACTACATGGATCTAAAGCAACGAGGCCAGCAAGCATCTGAGGTTATGAGAGAGCGTGCCCGTGATGTTGACCTGTTGCTAACGAGTATCCGCCAGGATCATAAAACGGCCTATCAGGCATTGATAGCAGCGCAAGCTGAAGGCGATCTCATTGCTCTGGAGATAGAAAAGGGTGACGATGCAAACCGTTTAATCAAGTGGATGCTTGAAACCCGTCGTGCCGAAAAGAACTATATGTTGTCATTAGACAGCCAATATGTCAGCGATGTTCAGACTCATGTGGCGGATATGACTCAGTTGATGAATGAGCTGAAAAGTCGGTACCGTACAACAAAGCATAAAGAAATGGCTGACAAAGTACTGGAAAATGTCAGCCAGTATACTGCGTCGTTCAACAATTATATCAATTATGCATCGAGCATGGAAAAAGCCAATGGCGCGATGTTGGTAAATGCCCGTGAGGCCGAGTCGCTGGCTGATGAGATCCGCAAGATCCAGAAGACCCGTCTGGCAGATAGTATCTGGACCATTGAAGCCACCAGTACTGTACTGGCCCTGTTCGGTATTATTGCCGGTCTTGTTGTTAGTGTGATCATTACCCGCCAGATTGTTCGTCCGCTGCATGAGGCGGTAGTGATGACCCAGAAGATCGCTGAGGGTGATTTAACCCTTGATATTCAGGCGAACAGAAAAGACGAGATCGGTGATCTATTTGCAGCTATCGGTACGATGAGCCGCCATTTGCAGCAGGTGATGGTTCGCCTCAATGACAGTATCAACCACATTGCAACAGCTTCAGAGGAGCTGTCGGCGGTGACGACACAAACCAGTGCCGGGGTTAATGCACAGAAGTCGGATATTGAGCAAGTTGCGACAGCCATGACCGAGATGAATGCGACTTCGCAGGAAGTTGCCAACCGAGCGAATTCCACCTCTGAAGCGGTTAAGCAGGCTAACCAACAGACTCAGAAAGGTAATGAGCTTGTGGCCGGTACGGTACAGGGCATGAACCAGTTGGCATCTGATGTGGAGAAATCGGCAGGTGTTATTCAGCAGGTTCGTGATGATAGCGAAAGTATTGCTTCGGTTCTCGATGTTATCAAAGGCATTGCCGATCAAACTAACTTGTTGGCATTGAATGCAGCTATTGAAGCTGCACGCGCAGGGGAGTTTGGCCGAGGTTTTGCTGTTGTGGCAGATGAAGTCCGCGCACTGGCCCAGAAAACACAAGACTCGACCGTCGAGATTGAATCCATGATCACAACCTTGAAAACGGGGAGTGAATCAGCTGTCACTGAAATGGGCAATAGCCAGCAGCAAGTGCAGCAGATGGTCACCATGGCTGAAGATGTCAACCAGACTCTGGCTGCTATAACCGAAGAAGTGGCAACCATTACGGATATGAACCTGCAAATTGCCAATGCTGCCAAAGAACAGAGTGATGTGGCTGAAGACGTCAATGTGCGGATCAATGCGATTCAGGATGTGTCTGATCAAACTGCTGCGGCGTCCGAGCAAACTTCTGCGTCCAGCCAGGAACTTGCGAAACTGGGTGAAGAACTGCAGGCATTGATCACCCGTTTTAAGTTGTAAAAACTCAATAAAAGCAGCGATGAGTTAATTGTTGCGGGTGATGACATGTGAAGGCTTTAACGACAGCAATGTGGTTAAAGCCTTTTTTAATGCGATTTTCCTAGAGGAACTAAAACATGAATCAAACTGGTTAGCTAGATGATTTTCATCAATTTGAATCATGGTTATTGAGCCTTTAGACTGCAAAGGTCGGGAGAGGTTTGGATGAAGAATCGATGAAACAAGCAATTTGCAATGATCTGGTTATTTGTGGCCTGGGCTCTGGTCTAGAAAGCTCAGGGCATGACTACTTAACCCGGACACTGCGCAAAGGCGATCACTTGGCTATATCTGGCCCGTCTGGCTGCGGAAAAACCAGTTTGTTGCAAGTATTTGCCGGATTGCGGCCTGCTTCTACCGGCAGTTTTAAGTGGCAAGGCAAGACGGTGGATGCCGAGTCACTGCGCTGGTGGCGACAGCAGTTTTGTTATCTGCCGCAACAACCCGTGATGGGGGCAGAAACCATTGGGGAAGTGCTTCTTCTGCCTTGGTCTCTGAAAGCGATGAAATCATCTCCGCCGGATGAACGGCAATGCCTTGCTGCTTTGGTAAAACTTTCACTCTCTCACCCATTAACCAAGCTGGCCTCTCAGTTATCTGGTGGCGAGAAACAACGGCTGGCGATTGCCAGAGCACTCTTGATGTCACGTCCGATATGGTTACTTGATGAACCGACTTCAGCTCTCGATCCGGCTACCCGGGATAAAGTGATTGCGGTTCTCTCGGAGCAATCTCTGACGATGGTGTCGGTCTCACACGATCCTGTCTGGCAGCAAGCCTGCCAGTATCAGCATGCTATGGAGGCACACCATGAATGAAGCATTGAATATAAGTAATCTGGCAATGGGCGGCTTCTATCTGCTGTTGCTGATCCCGTTATTTTTGTTTCATCGCTGGCAGCTAGGTCTTGGTCGGGCTGTGGTAGAGGCTGCACTGCGAATGACATTACAGCTCGCCGTGGTTGGTTTGTATCTGCAAGCCTTGTTTGAGTTTCAAAATTTGGGGCTCAATGTATTATGGCTCACGGTTATGATCGTGGTAGCCGGATACAGCATTTGTCGTCGGGCGGAAGTGAAACTGAAGGCAGTTATGCCGGCTGTGATTGCCGGGCAAGTGGTGGCTCTGCTGGTTATACTGCCAACGCTGCTGGCTGGTGTGATCCAGGCTGATCCCTGGTGGCAGGCGCAATACATGATTCCGGTCGCCGGTATGTTGCTCGGAAATTGCCTGACGGCTAACGTTCTGGCGATTGAGCGCTGGTACACTGGTCTTAAGGAAAGGCAAAACGAGTACCAGTTCTTTCTGGCGATGGGCGCACCGAACCCAGCACAGCCGTTTATTAAAACAGCGATAAAAGCAGCCCTGGCACCTCAATTGGCCTCCATGACGACACTGGGTATTGTCAGCCTGCCAGGAATGATGACAGGGCAGATACTAGGTGGGACCGAGCCATTGCTGGCTGTTAAGTATCAGCTTGTGATCATGGTGGCGATCTTTATCTCGGCGACACTGTCTGCAGCAACCTCTCTGGCACTAGTAAGCCGCTACGCTTTTAACCGTTATGGCCAGCTCATTATCTGAAACCAGCTCGTACCGGATCCCTACTTCATCAAAGGACTGCATTATTGCCTCATTATTCTCAATTGTTATCGGGTGCTGAAATAGAATCGTTTGGAGGTGGTGTTAGTATTGATGAAGTAGCGTGTTGAAATTAGTGTAATATTCCCCTTGGGAAGCGGGGAATATAATACGGTATTGATATACTTTTGTCGATTTTGAAGATAGCGCAGTGAATGTCTTTTTTTATTATTCCTGTTATGTGTTTTTCTTTGATTAATAACGAAAAGTGGTTAGATAGCATCGAGTAATAGTTTTGAGTCATCGTTACCATTGAGGTAAGACTCATTTAACCAGTAGGTGCCTTGTTCGATCTCTTCCTGGTTGTTTGCACTTAATAGCAGGTTGGCACCTAGCTCGTATTGAGCCTCAGAGTCGCCATTTAGCGCTGAACGCTCGAACAAAGCCTGAGCTCGAGCCTCGTCTCTTTCGCAGTGTTTTCCTTGCTGGCAAAGGGATGCCAGATACAATTGTGCATAGCTATCATTGAACTTGTCACTGAGTTCTAGATAATATATTGCGTTATTATAATCACTTACGTTGAGATAATACTGATATAGGAGTTCCGCGATATCAGCATTGTTTGTGGATGAATCTTTTAGCACTGCTAAAAAATCGTCAGAAACAGAAGGACTTGCTAATTTATCCTCAATTTCATCGATAGTTAAATTAGTGGTATTGTTGGTCATAACTAGCTCAAATATTAAATTGAGATACAAACGTAACAGATCAAAAAAAGATAATAAAATAATGCTACTTTTTGAAAACTGATATTAAATCAATATGCTAGTTTTTTCATTTTGTAATTTATTTGTGATTTCAGTTGCTTATTAAGTCGGAAAAATGCGGAGAAAATCACGGAAATCTAACTGTTTGCTGGTTTTTTGAACGATTGGGTTCTCTTCTGCATTGAAAAGGTGTTTTCTTGCAGAATTTTGTACACTAGCCTGACAATTACTCTCAATGACGAAAACATGACTATATCTCCAGATATCTTGCACAAGGTTGCCCGGGTGACGGGAGCCAAGAGCATTACTGACACCCAGCTTATCCAACCATTGTGGGGTGGATACGGGGAGCTATTTCGAGCGACATTAAACAATAGTCAATTCGAGTCGGTAATTGTTAAACACATCAAACTTCCACAGCCTAAACACCATCCCCGGGGCTGGAATACCGCGATATCCCATCAACGTAAGCTGAAGTCTTATGAAGTCGAAGTGAACTGGTATCAGGATTATGCCAATGTTTGTTCTAAGCAGTGCCCGGTACCCAAAAGCCTTTATGTTGAGCAGCACGATAATGAGATACTCATTGTGCTTGAGGATCTGAAAACACTTGGCTTTAGTGAGGTTATCAAAGAGGCGACACAGGTTCAGGTAGACGCTTGTCTTCGTTGGTTGGCTTATTTTCATGCCCAGCACCTTGCTCAAGAGCCTCACGGATTATGGCAAAGCGGTACCTACTGGCATTTGGAAACGCGGCCTGATGAGTTGGCGGCACTGGCTGATCTTCCGCTTAAGCAGGCGGCCGGTAAAATCGATCAAACACTCAAAGACTGTTGTTTCCAAACCTTGGTGCATGGCGATGCCAAATTGGCGAACTTCTGTTTTACGCCAGAGGGTGATCGTGCGGCCGCTGTCGACTTTCAGTATGTCGGCAAAGGGTGCGGCATGAAGGATGTTATTTTGTTTATTAGTAGCTGTATTTCTTTTGATGAGTGCGAAGATCGTGTTCCGAGCCTGCTTGATTACTATTTTTCTGAACTCCAACAAGCTGTTGCTGAGCTGAAGCCGCAACTCGACCCGGCTCAGATAGAGCGGGAGTGGCGACCGTTATATTGTATGGCCTGGGCGGACTTTCAACGCTTTGTCAAAGGCTGGTGCCCGGATCACTGGAAGATCAATATCTATACCGAAGGCCTGACGCGCCAGGCCTTGGCGCAACTGGGCTCCATTGAGGTAAATGATGAAACTGTCTAATTCACAGCTAGAAAAACTCTTGGCGTTGGCGACCGAGGCAGCGTTAACTGCCGGGCGATACATAGCCACTTTTGATCGGTCGCAGTTGAAAGTTGATCATAAGGCCGCGGGTAACAGCCTGAGCTCACAGGTTGTTACCCAGGTAGATCTTCATTGCCAGACACTGATCCTTGATATCCTTCAACCGAGCATCGAGCAATATGATTTGGCTGTCCTCAGCGAGGAGAATGCCAGCGAGGACAATATTTCTGAACACCCTCGGCGACAAAAAGAGTATTTCTGGTGTATCGATCCGTTAGACGGCACATTGCCGTTCATTGAGGGCTCGGCGGGCTTTGCTGTTTCTATTGCCCTGGTGAGCCAATCGGGTGCTCCTGTTATCGGTGTGGTTCATAACCCGACCACGGGCGATACGTATCAGGCACTGGCTGCTGACGAGCCTGTACGGCTGAAAAATGGGTTGCCCTGGAATCCAGTGACGAAGCATCGCTGTTTTACTTTGTATATTGATCGTAGTTTTGAGGGTGATGCCCGTTACCAGACTTGTATTGAACAAATTGATAGCTTGATAAAGGCCAAGGGCTATGATGGGCTGAAGATAGTGAACAGCTGTGGCGCGGTGATGAATGCAATTGGTGTGTTTGAGAACCCTCCTGCGTGTTACCTCAAACTTCCTAAGGCTCAGAAAGGCGGGGGAAGCCTTTGGGACTTCAGTGCAACAGCGGCGATAGCTCAGTCTTCGCCGGCTTTTTGGGTCAGTGATATATATGGTCAGGCTCTGGATCTAAATCGTAGCGATTCTAATTTCATGAACCACAAAGGTGTGTTATATCTCCATGGTATCGAAGGCGAGCCCTTCGTGTCAGAAACAGACTGGATGACGGCAGAATGATGTTTTAATGATCATCAACCTCAAACAATAATTAATTAAGTGAGTAGAATTATGCTAAAACTTTTTTCAGCCCCGATCCCTGAGCACCAGACTGTCATAGACAAAGCTGAGCTCGAAGCGCTCAAGACAAAAGCGGCGCTATTTGATCAGCTAAAAGAAAACCAGCCACTGGCAATTGCCCGCCAGATTGCAACCAATGCTGGTAATGTGAATAAGGCATCGACTAAGCGTCTTGAAGCAATCAATCACAACTTTGAGTTGATTGAAGATTTTATTAACCAGTCGAGTGAGATAGAAAGCCTGTCGAATGACTCATTTGATGCGGCCAGCAAAACGGCGGCAACAAGTACTCAGTCAATCAAGCAGTTACGCAGCCTCTCCGAGAATATCAATAGCTCAAAAATCAGTATTAGCGAGTTCACCGAGTTGCTCTCCTCGCTAGATGGCAATAACAAGAATATTGGCCAGTTGGTTGAGTCGATAAAAGGCATCGCCGATCAGACCAACTTGCTGGCACTGAATGCGGCGATTGAAGCGGCCCGAGCCGGTGAGCATGGTCGTGGCTTTGCGGTGGTTGCTGACGAAGTCCGGTCCTTGGCTAATACGGCCAACCAGTCAGCAGATAAGATTAACAGTGAGATGAACACTATTATGGATATCTCGGCATCCATTATCAGTAAGCAAAAAGGGATTACTGACATCATCAATAGCAGTGTCGATCTTGCCGAGGTGACTCTGGAAGACATCGAGTCTCTGGTGGCGATGGCAAATCAGAGCAAGGGCGCGGTAGAAACTGTGATAGCCAGGGTACAGCAACAGTTGGTGAATTCGGCGACTATCCAGACCAACATGCAACAACTGGTAGAAGAAACCCGAAATGCAGCAGCCCTTTCGTCTTCGAACCATGAGCTGGGTGAGTCACTTATGAAAGAGCTGGTTGTGTTGAAATAAGTCCATTTTATCAAGGTTTTGTAGTTTGATATGTTGCCAGCTATGATCTGATATGGCTTACAACTAGTCAGGAAGTGCTTGAATGTAATTGATTTAGGTTCAAGCACTCAGTATTCCCTTCAGCGATTCCACTATGTGTGAAATGTGTTTAATATGAGATCGCTTTCACATTGCTAATCTACTATAAATCATTCTAATTGTATGATTTATAAGCCTTCATTATATTCAGCTTAAACTTATCCAAAGAGCGAATAATAGTGAAATATCCAATCATCATCCCGTTAGCTTTGCTTCTTTCTGCTTGCGGTGGCGGCTCTTCATCTGATGCAACAACCACTTCTCAAGCGAATGAACAAGCAGAATCACCTCAACCAGCCGGTAAGGAACAAGATACACAGCCCCCTGTTATTTCGATTAGTGGTAGTCAGAACCTGACTGTAACCTTAGGTGAGAATTATCAGGACGAAGGAGCAACAGCTGTCGATGATGTGGATGGCACAGTCTCAGTGACGAGTGAAGGAAGTGTCAATAGTCAGCAGGTTGGTGTGTACACTATTCGTTATATTGCAGTCGATAAAGCTGGAAACTCATCAACGCTTGAGCGCACTGTTCATGTTGTTCTCGAGCCAGATCAGCAAGCACCGCAGTTATCATTAAATGGCGAGAGCAGTGTAAAGCTCGCTTTGGGAGCGAGTTATCAGGAGCTAGGAGCTAACGCCGTTGATAATATCGATGGTGAGGTAGCCGTTGTCATTGAAAACGGTGAGGTTGATACGTCGATAGTGGGTGAAACTGAAGTAGTCTATTCGGCGACTGATGGGCAAGGGAATAAGGCAACGATGTCCCGCATTGTTAAAGTAGCCAAGCCGAAAATCCTTTCATTAGATAAGCAGAATACGCTTGTTCCTGGGGCGACGGTTACAGCCAGTTCGGTGTGTGAATATTGTGATCCGACTAAGACACAATATACCTGGACGGTAAAAACAAGTGATAGCGATGTGTATCGTCGATCCGGTACGGACTTCTTGATGACCCCAACGTATGCGGGGCAGCCGGTAACTTTATCGGTAACCGCTTTTTCTGAGCGCGGAAGTGATAGCGATACCCAGTATGTTACTTATCAGCCTGTTCACATATCGAAATTGGTACAAAGTACTCATAGTTTTGCTGCCTTGATGACAGATGGTTCGGTATCTACATGGGGCTTTAATTGGATGAATGACGGAAATTATCAGGATGGTATAAGGGATGATGTCAGACCGCTGCTTTCCGATGTGATTATGCTAACCAGTAGCCCTGGCGTTCGAAATGGGGGATTTTTTGCAGCACAGCGTAGTAATGGTGTGGTGTTTAGTTGGGGCGACCCGAGAGTGAGAGCCAAGAACGGGGAGCAATTTGGGGCAGAGAAGTTGAAATGGCTGAAGAGCAGACAAGATATTATTGCCGGGCTGGAAGAAGGCGGTTTGCTGCATGTTGTATATATTGACTGTAATAATGGTGCAGGTGAATGTGAAAGCAAGTACGTAGAGGCTGCCAATGTTAAAGAGGTGGTATTTACACATCGTGCCATTGCGGCTCTGACAACTAATCACAGCCTATATACCTATGGTGATAGTACTATGGGAGGCGACTTGACGCTGGCCCGTCCATACCTCAAGACAGTGAAGGCTATTTATTCAAATAATAAGTCATTTACTGCTTTGAACACTGATGGAAGTGCAGTTTCATGGGGCGATCCCAGCAATGGTGGTGATTCAAGCTCTGTTCAAGAAAAACTCGTCAATATTCGCGAAGTGCAAGCAGCAGAAGGTGGCTATATTGCGTTAACGCAATCCGGGGAAGTGGTTGTATGGGGTGACATTAGTAAGCTTGATGATCGCACGCAACTAACCGAGCCGCTTACAGGAATTGAGTCAGTTGCATTTAACGGTTTTGCTTTTGCCGGGCTCAAAAAAGATGGCACCGTGCTGACGTGGGGTTTGCCTGAAAACGCGGGCTTTGGCGCTGATAGCGCGACTGAACAGGTTAATTTAAATAATGTAAATAAAATTATCAGCTTACCGCAGGCGTTTGCTGCTTATCATGATGATGACCAGATTACTTTCTGGGGTAAGGGTACAGGTGGAGTCCAACTGTCGGCCATTAACCCTGATGTCTACAAGCAGCTTGATGAGCCGACAAGAACATCGCATTGGGCGTTAAAATTTGGTTCGGCTCAGGTATTGAGTTGGAATGACATTTGTGACGTGACTATCGATGAGGAGGTTATGTTATCTGGTATCGATAAGACCGCCTCAAAGGGCAATTATAATGTTGCTGTTAAACAAGACGGTTCCGCTTTTGTTTGGGGCTCTATGGTGTTCGATACTTGTTCTGGAACAGGGCGCTCGACATACACCAATATTGAAGTAACTGAGCCGTATCTGGAAGGCGTATATTTTGTCACCAAGGAGAAAGAGCTGATTCACTATGGTAATTCAACCGTTGAGCGAGAACGAAGGGTCAATCAAATCGACCTTACCCCGGTAGATCGTATTATTGATAAATCAGCGTTTTAGTGCGCTAGCTCGACAGAAACGTTAAAGCAGGCCCATGGTCTGCTTTATTTTTTATCCAAGACGGTAACTTCCGCTCCCTTTTCGGCAAGATAGAAAACAATGATTTCCGCAGGTGTCTTGCCTGTATTTTCGCCAAAGTGCGAGGTGTTCATTACCTCGACAATGGTATCACCTTCTTTGAGTTCCAAAACCTGCTCAGATGTGGTTACTCTTAGCTCACCGCTTAATAATATTCCGGCGTTGATCACCGGGTGCTGATGCCAGGGTAGCTTTTCGCCGGGAGCAACGGTGATCTTCTTGATGGTGACTTCTGGCTGGTTCAGCGCGTAGGCCGGAAGTGTTTGCCCATCCCATGAACGTGTGGTCTTGACTAAATCCACGGATGTCGCGGCCTGGGTGGCGATAGAAAATGCCAATAGCCCGATAGCCAGTCCTTTCTGATATAACATTGTTGCTCTCCTGTTGTGCTCAGGGAATGAATAGGCTCATCTTCAGCTTGGGCAAGTAAAGTTAGCCTGATGAGGTGACTTGGGTAATCAATTTTTAGCACACGCTTATTCATTTGGAAAAAGTATCTGCTCATCGATTTTTAGTACCTGAGTATCGAGCCAGTCGACAAAACAGGCTATTGCCTGATTGTCGCGGTGCCGGATCAGATAGTATCCGGCATTGGCCGGAACCGGCTTGAAAGGCGAAACCAGTTTACCGGTCGCAAACTCTTCGTTGATCAGTGCGCAGCGGGCCATCGCTATCCCGAGCCCGGCTTCGGCGGCAGCCATGGCCATATCGGTGCGGTTAAAGTAGTGTCCATGCTGGCTGTCGGCAGAGATATTCATTGTTTGGAACCAGTAGTGCCACTCAAAGTCCTGACGAGCTTCCCGCCATGGCATCGCATCATGCAGCAATGTTGCAGTTTCCCAACATGCCTTGTTGTTCCAGTCGAATTTGTCTCTGTAGCCGGGGCTCATGACCGGTAGCAGATTCTCGCTGAGCAGCAGGGTACCGTTTCTCGGCGGCTGGCGGCAATAGTCGATCACCAGATCAAAGCTGGTGTCCTGGTGATCGACAAGGGCACCTTCGGCAAACGTCTGGATTTTGATGTCGGGATATTGTTGATAGAAATTCTGAAGCCTTGGTACTAGCCATTTAAAGGCAAAAGAAGGGGTAAGCTTGAGGCGAATCTCGCCTTCGGCTTCAGGTTGCTGAAGGCTTACCACGGTTTGATTAATATCATTCAGGCTTTGGCTTACTACTGCGTACAGCTGTTGTCCTTTTTCTGTCAGGCGAATACCTCGTGAGTGTCTGTCAAATAAAGGAAAATTGAGCTGCTGTTCCAGCTGGCGGATCTGCTGGCTGACAGCGCCAGTTGTGATGTGCAGGTGTTCGGCGGCCTGGGTGAAGCTGCCGAAGCGGGCCGCAATATCAAAGGTTGCCAGACCGGCCAGGGTACTGCTTTTGATCGGTTGCATGAAAAGCTCTTCCGTCTGCTTTTAGTAAAACTAAACACTGCTGTTAAATATTATCGATTGTTATGTAAATGTAAATAACGCATTCTCCGTTCCATAAAGTCGCCAGCAAACTAGAGAGTCGTGTGATGGAAGTGATTGTATTGGGAAGTGGTGTTATTGGTTTAACGTCGGCGTGGTATCTGGCCGAGGCCGGTCATGATGTGACTGTGGTCGAAAGGCAGCCCAAGAGCGCAGAAGAAACCAGCTTTGCCAATGCCGGACAAATTTCCTATGGCTACTCCTCTCCGTGGGCGGCACCGGGGATCCCGGTAAAAGCCATGAAGTGGCTGTTACAAAAACATGCGCCGCTGAAAATCAAACCGTCGGTATCGCCTGAACTGTATTTATGGGCGACGAAAATGCTGGCTAACTGTAACCAGAAAAAATACCAGGTCAACAAATCCAGGATGCTCCGGGTTGCCAACTATAGCCGTGAGTGCCTGTTGGAACTTCGTCAGCAGGAAGACTTAAGTTATGAGGGCCGACAGCAAGGAACATTGCAGGTGTTTCGCAATGAAGCCCAGATAGAAGCGGTCGCCAAAGATATTCAGGTACTGGCCGATAGCGGTACCCGTTATGAAGAGCTGAATGTGGAAGGCTGTATTGCGGTCGAGCCGGCACTGGCGAAGGTAAAAGACAAGCTGGTAGGCGGGTTGCGCCTGCCGGATGACGAGACCGGTGACTGCTACTTGTTCTGCCAACAGCTGACAGAGCTTGCCAGACAGGCTGGGGTAAAATTCATGTTTGATACGTCGGTGGAGCGCCTGAACCACAATAACGGCAATATCTCCTCGGTCACCACCAGTGCCGGAGAACTCAGCGCGGATGCGTATGTGGTGGCAATGGGCAGCTATTCCACATCATTGCTGGGATCACTTGGCATGGAGCTTCCTGTCTATCCGGTTAAAGGATATTCGTTGACCATACCCGTGACAGATTCAACGGCAGCACCGTTATCTACCGTGATGGATGAAACCTATAAGGTAGCCATGACACGGTTTGAGGATCGTATCCGGGTAGCAGGTACCGCCGAGCTGGCAGGGTTTGATTTCAGCCTGACCCAAAAGCGGAAAGAGACAATTTCGATGGTCATTCAGGATCTGTTTCCTGAAGGCGGAGATATCAAGCAAGCGGAGTTCTGGAGTGGTTTGCGACCAATGACACCGGACGGTACGCCAGTGATCGGCAAGACGCCTTTTGCCAACCTTTTCACCAATACGGGTCACGGCACACTGGGGTGGACCATGGCATGTGGCTCAGGAAAAATGCTGGCAGATATCGTCAGTGGTCGCAATCCAGATATCGACCCTGACGGACTGGATGTATTCCGTTACGTCTGATAAATCTGCGAAGCTATCAGCAGTTGCCTTTTTTGGCTTGCCCTGGCGGACAGAAACTGCCATTTCCGTGGTTGCTGCTACTCTTGGTTTCGTCAGTTGTTGCTCTGATATTTACGCCGTCAACTTCGCCCTCGACGTGGGTTAACTGGCAGCCGCCAAGAAACAGGGTAAACAGAATAACGCTAATAAGTGGGTAGTTTTTCATTGCTGTAGAATGGTCTGTGTTCAATTGTTCACGCGAGTATATGTGGTGCGGCCGAAGTGATTGTTAGGGAAAAGTCAGAGAAATGTCAGCAAGCCAAAATAATAGGCTGAATGTGTATTAAAATTTAACTACGAATAGTTTTTTCTATTGTTGCTAATCACTGACATCGCTCTGAATGAATAAGACATGGGTTCGGTGTGGTATTCAGTGCCGGGAGGCCGTAATGAAGCGGGTCTTTTACATTAGTGATGACCTAGACGATCTGGAGTTGGTGGAATATGAATTGGAGTTGAGCGGGATCAGCCCGCCACAAATACATGTTCTGACCGACAACGATACCGAGGTTGCCAGCCATCACCACCTTCACCCCGTGAAGTCTATTATGCGTAACGATATTATTCACTCGACCGAGATTGGAGCCGTTGTCGGTGTCTGTGCCGCTGCTATTGTATTGCTGGTTGCTTTTTTGTCTGGTGCAACAGAAACGGTAGGTTGGGTTCCGTTCGTTATGTTGGCCATTGTGATGCTCGGATTTATTACCTGGGAAGGCGGATTGTTTGGGATTCAGGAGCTGCACTACCAGTTCCGCCGTTTCAAGCAGGTGTTGAAATCAGGCAAGCATGTATTAATGGTCGATGTAGAGCCAAACCAGGAAATTACTCTGGCCAATGTGACCCTGGCCCATGACAAGTTAAAGCCCGCCGGCATAGGCAAGGCTCCACCGCACTGGTTGATAGCAACCCAGAATGGCTGGGCGAAAATGAAGCGAACGCTGCCGTAGTGATATGTCCTATGTTGAGCTCTAAACGCTGATTGCAAAATAAATAGGGAGGCCTGCGAGCCTCCCTGTTTAGTTATCAACTATTCGTTAAAAAAGACTTCCCGTAGCTGGAATATGTAGTCAGCCTCGCTGGCCATCAGAATCACGAGAACCAGCAATACCAGTGGTGGTAAGAAGATGGTGTAAACCAGTGCCAGCCGCTCCCACAGCATGTGCATAAATACACTGGCGATAAGGCCGGCCTTCAGAATCATAAACAGTAGAATTAAGCTCCAGCGCAGCAGTCCCTCAAGATGGTAGTAGTCGACCATATAAGACAGGGTACTGAGCACAAATAACAGCCCCCATATTTTCAAATATAGGCTAATGGGATGTTGCTGCTTATGCTCGGTCGTACTTGAGTGTGCAGTGTCCATGTTCAAATCCTCCTACCACAAGTAGAAAAAGGCGAAGATGAAAACCCAGACCAAATCGACGAAATGCCAGTAAAGGCCGGCGATCTCGACGATCTCGTAGTTGCCGCTGCGCTCGTAGTTTCCCCGCCATACCTTTGCGGCCACAATAAGCAGATAGAGAACGCCGATACTGACGTGCAAGCCGTGGAAACCGGTGATCATAAAAAAGCTTGCCCCGAACTGGGCTGCCCCTGACTCGTTACCCCAAGGGCGTACGCCTTCCTCGATCAGCTTGGTCCACTCGAATGCCTGCATGCCGACAAAGCTGAGGCCGAACAGAGCGGTGATCACCATCAGTAGTGCCGTGAGGCGGCGTTTTCGTTGGTACCCGGCATTGACCGCCATCGCCATGGTGCCGCTGCTGGTGATCAGAATGAACGTCATGATCGCAATCAGGATCAGCGGAATTGACTGACCGGCGATGGTCAGGGCAAAGACTTCACTAGGGATCGGCCATGGGGTTGTGGTTGTCATTCTGACCGCCATATAGCCGGTCAGGAAACAGCCGAAGACAAAGATATCGCTTAGCAGGAACAGCCACATCATGGCTTTGTTGGATGAAATGCGGAATACGGCTTGGTCCGCAGAGTAGTCCGCAACGATGGATGCCCATTGGCCGGACTGTGTTGACGGGGAATCGGCCATACGTATTTACCTCTTATGTAAATCGCAACAGCCCCAATAAAAACAACCAGACAAAGAGTAAAAAATGCCAATACCGGGTGCAGAGGTTCAATGACTGGTAAAGGGAGTCACTGCGTCTGCGGACAGCGTGGTAAACCGCTATCGCCAGGGCTACCAGCCCACCCAGCACATGCAGTCCATGCAGGCCAGTTAACAGGTAGAAAAAGCTGTTGGCCGGGTTGCCCCCGACACTGTAATTCAACGCAAGCAGGTGTTGCCATGCCCAAAGCTGAGCTCCAACAAAGCCCAACGTAAAAAATACCGCGAGGTTCAGCAAGGCGCGGCAGGCATGGATGGAGGGCAGCAGTGCTGCCTTGCGACAACTCAGGTGCATTGCTACACAGCTCATGACAAGCATAGCAGTGCTGATACTGAGCTGCCACGGTTCACCGAGTGGTTGCCAGTCATTGAGAGTCATCCTGATCCGGTAGGCCACCGAGAACAGAAAAAACAGCATAGTGACCACGGCTATCAGGAGCCAGACGCCGGTGGAGGCAGAAGCATTTTCCATGGGGGGAAAGTACTTTCTGTCGGCGTCCGGGCTGAGGGTCACCTTGGCTTGATTTGGCTGGCCATTCTGCTCAAGGTTCTTGTGTTCATGAGCATCGTCTTTGCGACTATGGTATTCAGGCTTCATCGCTGTCCCTCTTCAGATCATTTGGCGAGGAAAGGTCTTCATCGGCACTGGAGGCGTGCTGGTCTGGTTGCTGCGCGGGCGGAGCGTTCTGCGGAATGTAGTCCTCGTCATGTCCCGGTACACTAAAGTCATAGGCCCATCGGTAGACAATAGGGAGCGATGGGCCCCAGTTGCCGTGTCGGGGAGGCGTATCGGGTGTTTGCCACTCCAGTGAGGTAGCCTGCCAGGGGTTTCCCGTTGCCTGCTTGCCTTTCTTGTGGCTCCAGAACAGGTTGAAGATGAATATCAGCTGCGCGGCGCCGACAATCAGGGCGGCGATGGTAATGAAGGCATTGAGGCTCTGGGCCGATTCCGGAATAAAGCTGTAGTCATCGTAGGCATAGTATCGGCGCGGCATACCGAGGATCCCAAGATAGTGCATTGGGAAGTAGATGGCGTAGGTACCGAGAAAAGTGACCCAGAAGTGCAGGTGGCCGAGGGGCTCATTGAGCATTCGTCCGGTGATCTTGGGATACCAGTGATATATCCCGCCAAAGATGACAAGAATAGGGGAGACGCCCATTACCATATGAAAGTGGGCAATGACGAAGTAGGTATCTGATAAAGGGATGTCGACTATCACATTGCCAAGGAACAGGCCGGTTAATCCGCCAATAATAAAGCTGCTCATAAATGCCAGGGCAAATAGCATCGGCAGGCTTAGATGGATATCCCCCCGCCAGAGGGTAAACAGCCAGTTGTAGACCTTGATAGCGGTAGGCACAGCAATCACAAGGGTGGTAGTTGCAAAGAAAAAACCAAAATACGGATTCATTCCGCTGACATACATGTGGTGTGCCCAGACAATAAAGCTTAGTGCTGCAATTCCCAGTATGGCCCATACCATCATTTTGTAGCCAAAGATGTTTTTGCGCGCATGGATGCTGATCAAATCGGAAACGATTCCGAAGGCTGGCAAGGCAACAATATAGACCTCGGGGTGGCCAAAGAACCAGAACAGGTGCTGGAACAGGATCGGGCTACCGCCGCCGTAGTCGGTCTGCTGGCCCATCGAGATAATCGCGGGCATGAAGAAGCTCGATCCGAGCAGCTTATCGAACAGCATCATAATGGCGCTGACCAACAGTGCAGGGAAGGCCAGCAATGCCATGATCGAAGCGGTAAATATGCCCCATACCGTTAGCGGCATGCGCAATAGTGTCATCCCCTCGGTACGGGCCTGCAGTACGGTGGTGACATAGTTCAGGCCTCCCATTGTTGCCGCGACGATAAAGACTGCCAGTGAGATCAGCATCAGCACAATTCCCCAGTCGGTACCGGGAGTGCCGGGCATAATGGCCTGGGGCGGGTAGAGCGTCCAGCCAGCACCTGTCGGCCCTCCGGTGACGAAGAAGCTGGCGATAAGGATCAGCGAGGCTAGCAGATAAAACCAAAAACTGAGCATATTGAGGAACGGGAACACCATGTCGCGGGCACCGACCATCAGCGGGATCAGGTAGTTGCCAAAACCGCCAAGGAACAGAGCCGTCAGCAGGTATACCACCATGATCATTCCGTGCAGGGTCATAGACTGGTAGTAAGTATTTACATCGATGAAATCGAACTGACCGGGAAATCCGAGCTGCAGGCGCATCAGCCACGACAGGACCAGAGCGATCAGGCCCATGAATATCGCGGTGAGTGAGTACTGGATAGCGATGACCTTGTGATCCTGGCTCCAGACATACTTGGCCCAGAATGATTGGGGATGATCATCCGAATCGCCGTTATGTGAGGTGTTGTAAATGGACATGGTCCTTTCCCCCTTTGCTCTTGGAGCGTTGTCTATGGGCTGGGCGATGGTTCCGATACTGCTTTGATATAGGCAATGATTGCTTCGACTTCCCGGTCGTCAAACTGGTAGACCGGCATGATGGCAGGATAGCCTTTGACGATTTCGGCTCCGGCATTGAGGATGGCGGTACGCAGGTAATCATCATCAACCACTACTTCGGTATCGTCAGACATCAGCTCGGTTTTGCCGTACAGGCCAAGCCAGGTGGGACCAACGCCGGGTTTGCCGTCCAGGCTGTGACAGGCGATACAGCCATTGACTTCCGACAGGGTTTTACCCAACTCGACAAGGTCGGTGATATCGCTGGTGGCCTGTGGTTGCTGGCTGTCGGCAAAGGTCGGTTGCGTTGCCAGCCAGGCCCCGAAGCTGGCGTCATCCTCAACAATAACCCGTCCGCGCATATTGAAATGCCCAATGCCGCACAGCTCGGCGCAAAGAATGTCGAAGGTGCCGCGTTGAGTCGGGGTAAACCAGAAATAGGTCACAGTACCGGGCACCAGATCCATCTTGGCGCGAAATTGCGGGACGTTAAAGTCATGCAGGACGTCTTTCGACCGGAGCAAGACTTTTAACGGGGTGAATAACGGCAGGTGTACCTCGGGGCCGAGAATGACTTTGTCATCGGCCGAGGCCGGATCGTCCGGATCCAGTCCCATAGGGTTAGTAGGGGAGATAAACTGAATACCGGTTTGTCCTAGCTGATTATCTTTGCCGGGAAAGCGAAAGCTCCATTTCCATTGCTCGCCGACTACCTCGAAAGTCTGTGCTTCATCAGGCACAGTGACGAACTTGCCATAGACCACCAGCCCTGGTGCCAGCAGTGCAACAATCCCGACGGTAGTGAGGCCGATAAGCCACGCCTCGAGCTTTTTGCTTTCCGGCTGATAGGTCGACTTTCGCCCGGGCTTATGGCGGTAACGGATCACTATCCAGGCAATCAGCAGGTTGATAACAATAAAAAATGCACCGGTAATGATGATAGTCAGTGTGAAGGCATCATCGATCTCGCCCCAGTTTGATGCAGCAGGCGTCAACCACCACGGACTGTAATAGTGGAATGCAACGGAGGCAATGACAATCAGTATCAAGGCAATGGCAATAGCCATACAGAAAGCACCTTAAATCGTTACTGGTTCTGTCCTTGATAAATACAGCAGAAAAATGTTCTCCCGCGAAGGGCGCCCGAAATCAATGGTGTTAGCGTGCTCTGCCGAGCCGAATGAATATGGATATTTTATAGTAAATTAGCTTAGTGGAGGAATGTGGTGTCCGCGAGTTGATAACTGTTTTTCTACTGCGCTGCTACAAAACTGAGAATGGTATACGTGTGGAAGCAAAGAATTGAAGTACTGCTGGATATCTATTAATAGAACACATGCTCTATTAAATCGAAAAAGAAAGTTATGCTTCTAAATTGTGCTGATATGGGCAATAAATTGCTTTTAGCGGGGGGCAATTTCGTGAGCTGACAACAGTTTTTATCGTCGTCTGCTTTGAGGCAAATGACTGACTGTTATAGTCAAGTTTATTACCTATTCTAAATCAATTGGATAGCAGGGTTCTGCCTAGCAAGTAGTACAGCAGGATTAATTAGGTAAGCAAGCTAGTAATCTAGTCTGCTACCGCCTTGTTAGCGTAATGTGTACTTAAGGAAGGTATGAAATTGCGTATTAAGCTTTGTGACTGGACGATTGGCTCCCCACCTCAACAGCGCTCGAACTTGATTCGTCAACTTATCTCTTCTCTCTGCTGGGTTCTGTGTTTCCTGTTATTTCCGACAAAGGCCATAGCAAGTGATGTTGACCCTTATGTCGGGATATATAAGGCGGACATCGGCCTTATCCCCTATACCGTGATTAAAAAGCACGGGCAGCGTTATTTCGCACATGTGTCCCCGAGCTCGGTCGAGCTGGTGATTGATGAAACCGGTAAATTCAAAGCAAAGAATGCGAATATTGACATCTACGGCCAATTCAAAAGTGAGCAAGATGGACGATATCAACTAAAAGCGGTCAGTCTCTATGGGGTACGGCACGTCTACCGACGAGAAGTCTTAGACCCGCAGAGATATATTTCCGCCCTGTACAGTGACTCGCAAGCCTATAGTGAGTTCAGTCACCCCTCGAGTGAACAGTGTGCTGCCCCCTACCCAGATGCCCGAGTTGCCGGAGAGAAGTGGTTAAAGCGCTCGCCCCAAATGCAGTCTTTAGTTAGCAAAATAGAAGGCGGCCGTTTGGATTACGGAATGATAAATAGTTTGCTGATCCTCAAAGATGGCGAACTGGTATTCGAACGTTACTTCAACGGCTGGCAGGCGAGTGAACCCCATATGATGTTGTCAGTGAGCAAAAGTCTGACATCACTGCTGGTGGGGATGGCTGTTAAACAGGGGGCTATAAAAGATATCAACCAATCCGCTGTGAGTTATTTGCCAGACTATAAAATGTATTTCCAGGGAGATAGAAAGAGGCTTACTCTCAGGCACCTATTGACGATGTCTCCCAGCCTGTACTGGGACAACTGGTTGAGACATCAAGATAGCTCGCCCAATACTGCGGGCAACGAATTAAATGGTGATGATTCTGTTGCCTATGTGTTGTCGCAGCCACTAAGTACGACTAAAGGCAGTATTACTTACAGCGGACGAATGGTGAGTGTGATGGGGGAGATTCTCCGTGTTGCCAGCAAACAGCCATCTGTCAGCGAGTACGCCAGAAAAGGCCCTTTGTCGGCCCTGTGTTTTCAGAATGCCTTCTGGGTCAAGCAGAAAGATCAGCGCTCCAATGTGGCCGGCGGTGTCGTATTGCGGCCTCGTGATATGTTGAAGCTGGGGCAACTGGTGCTCAATGAAGGCGAATGGAACGGGAAGCAGCTATTTGATGCCGATTGGATTAACGAGTCGATGAAACCGGCCTCGTCATCCGAGACCAGCGGAAATAAATACAGCTATTTCTGGTGGAATTCTGCCTATTATCATCAAGGTAAGAAATATCCGGCCATCAAGGCCGTTGGTTATGGCGGGCAGGAGATCGCCATTGTCAAAGATCTTGATTTGGTCGTTGTAAAAACGGCCAACAGCTTTTTTTCGGGATCGTTAATAGACAAGATCATGACTGACGACGTGTTACCGACACTGGTGAAGTAATTACTCGTAGTCGCCATTGCTTTGGCAAAGCGAAAAGTGACGGCGGCAGTAAAATTACAGTTAACCAGTCACGAACAGTTTGATGCGACAGAGAACGTTCGCTATGTTTAAAAAATATTCTCGTAAAATCTGACTGTTAGGAGTGCTATGTGGCTGGAGCAAGTTTATTGGTCCTATTAGACGATATCGCGACTGTGCTTGATGATGTGGCGGTGATGAGTAAAGTTGCCGCCCGAAAGACGGCTGGCGTGTTAGGTGATGATCTTGCTTTGAATGCCCAGCAGGTTTCAGGCGTGAGGGCCGAAAGGGAGATACCGGTTGTCTGGGCTGTAGCCAAAGGATCATTTCGAAACAAGTTAATATTGGTTCCGGCTGCTTTGCTGATCAGTGCTTTTGCCCCGTGGCTGATCACCCCAATGCTACTTGTTGGTGGCCTGTTTCTTTGCTACGAAGGATTTGAAAAAGTCGTCGAGAAAATGTTTCATTCCCCGCAGCTAAAAGAGTCCGAACTGCTAGATGGCTTGGATAAAGCCGACGATGTTGTTGAGTTTGAAAAGCAAAAGATCAAAGGTGCGATTAGGACGGACTTTGTCTTGTCGGCTGAGATTATTGTGATTGCGCTGGGTACGGTGCAGGAAGTGCCTATTGTTACCCAGGTACTGGTGATCAGCCTGATTGCCGTATTGATGACTATCGGTGTCTATGGGTTAGTGGCGGGTATCGTCAAACTCGATGACCTAGGGCTGTACCTGGTTAAAAATAGCTATGTTGCATCTTTTAAACATGCGATTGGTAATGCATTAATCAACGCCGCGCCATATTTGATGAAGTTTTTAGCCTTGGTTGGCACCATAGCCATGTTCTTAGTCGGTGGCGGTATCGTTGTCCACAGTATCCCGAACTCTCATGCATTAGTTCACCTACTTGTTGAGCGGGTTGACATGATCCCCGGCGGCCCACTCATGCTACCGGCTCTGGTTAATGCGGTAATAGGACTACTATCAGGTGCTCTCGTACTTGCCGGGATATCTTTCTTCGGCCGTGTAAAGGCAATGACGAAAGAGTAAATTAGGTCATTGGATAATTTGGTATTAACATGGCCAGATATGTTTAGCCTGATCTGATTGAGATTAAAATGAAAAACGCCTTACTTGCGATAGCCGTTAGCTCCTTTATGGGGCTATCGAGTTTCGGCGTCTCTGCCGATACTGTTCCCGTTGCCTTCCAAGACATCCCAGAAGTGATGGCCGAGTTTGACTCTGCCAAAGAGTTTCGTAAGAAGGCGCTGACCTATGGCCGCCTGCCTCATCATAGTGAAATTGGCCGGGCATTTCCGACCTATGTCGCCGACGAGGCAGGAAAGCCGGTACTGGAAACTGAGAACGAGCTGTCTGATGCTGTGGTGATTGCCCGTAACCCTGATCCTGTGAGTGGTGCCGTTTTCAACGAGTGGTTGGTCCCTAAGGATAAATGGGAGACGACATACGGCAAGCTGCCTGAATTCACCGAGTTTGAACCCTTCAAGCGGATCAAGACCATTAGGGCTATTCCTATTACCGATGAAGTCCTCACCATGCTAGGTAGCGAGAACGGAGACACTGCCGTTATTGCGGTTGAATGGAATGATAAAGGAATGACTGTATACAAAGGTGGCTACTTAGCCGATGGCGGATACGGTATTGCTCCCGAAGAGATGGCGAAGACGTATGAGGAAGTTGAATAAAAGCCAGACTGGTTTTTTTGATATTTAGAGACAGACGTGAATATAACAACAAGAATGGCAACTGAAGAGGACTTCGGTTTCGCCTACCAGTTAAAGAAAGCGGCTGAATACGGGCCTATTAAGGCGGTATTTGGCTGGGATGAGGTGCTACAACAGAAGTTGCACCGTCAAGAGTGGTCTGAGTGCAAGCCTATTCTGATTTTGTCTGATGGTGAGCCCATTGGTTCGTATCTGGTCAAGGAGAGCGAGGAACACCTGTATTTTGGGCGGTTCTTCTTGTTTCCGGAATGCCATGGCAGGGGGATTGGCAGTGCCATTCTGGCTGACGTAACTAAACATGCAGACCAGCAACAACTAACCTGCAGATTAGACTATTTGCAGGGCAACCGTGTTGGCCGCCTGTATGAACGCTATGGCTTTAAGAAAGTCAGTGAAAATTCACAGTTTATTTTTATGGAGCGAAAGCCTAACTAAGTTAGGCTTTCGCTAGCTAGTTATTTTCTAATATTGGCTAACTTTGTTTTAAAGATATCAAAGGAGCAGAAGCCGTTGCTGTCAACCGGGCAGCCGTTCATTTCCAGTACTACGCGTTGAGCCGGGTTATCTAGTGTCAGCGGGGTTAAGTTTCTAATTTGTTCTGCCGATTGGTACACATACTCAAGTTTAACAAGGTCTTGATTTTCTGGACTCTTCCAGCGTTCAAACACAACCTTTCCACCGATAGGGGTATTCTCGAAAGTGTTGGGCAGGACATAGGGTTTTACATCTAGTGCAGAGAGGATGGAAACAACATTTGAGTCGTGTCCGACCAAAACGGCTAATTTGTTTTCACTGTGGATGGTCATGGTTTTGTCGATGTAATCAACCAGTGGTTTGGCGACATGTTTGGCAACATACGGTGCACCGAATAGCAGCTCTCCATATTTATCTTTGATTTTTGCCAAGGTTAACCATTCTTGATCATTTTTTATTTTCCCCCAGGCGACATCGTTTTCTGGGTAACCGTCATAGTACTGCAAAATAAAGGCATCTGAGATGATAGTCCCAAGACGGATTGGGCCTGATACCCCCGGTTCCTTGTTGTTTACGATCCTTAGTGATGTCGGTATCGAAGCAATATTACATTGCCCTTCTTTCTTACACATTTCGGAATGTTTGAAGTCGACAATCTTGCTTAGCAAGTCATAAGCAGGCTTAAGCTCGGCATTCAGGCCATCTAAACCTTGTGCACTGGCTTTTTTCTGCATAGCGGCGAGGGCATTTTTTTCGAACTCCTCTGAGCCATCGCGAATTACTGGGCTGAAGGTGTAATCCATGGTATCGAGAGCTTCGCGGTTCTCAACAGGTATATTACAACCCGGGAATGCACCGGCAGCAAAAAACTCAGCAGTTGCGATAGTACGTTGTTTGCTATTGGCATAGACAATCACGTCTTCTGACTTGGGGCAGGTATCTTTAGCGAACATGTTATTTTCGACCAGCCAAGAGTTCATGTATTTTCCAAAGTAGGCTTCCAGCACACCTCCTTTGGGTGTTAACCAGCTGCCCTTTGTCTCCCATGCAGGAAAAGTTAATGCACTGGACTTTTCTAATGTACTACCGCCGGTTGCAAGTGGGGCGCGCAAACCGTGGCGGCTAACCATAACAACCTGTTTCAGTTTATAGCCGTCTAGCGGTTGGGAATCGGAGCTTGCATAAACAGATGAGGACAGAGCGGCTAATATACCAATAGTAAGTACATTGAATTGAGTTTTTTTCATCATTCATCTCCAGGATGACAATTGATTTTATTGGTTATGATATTGATTTTGTAATTTCAAAATCATTGAATCACCTGGATGAAAACGAAAACAAATCCGAGATCACATAGAATTGAATATGAACATTTCAACTAAATTCTTTCACTTATAAAGGAAGTGAAGATTTTTAAATGTATTTATATTTTTATATAAACAGGATAATGTTCACCGTTATTGACCTGAAAGCTTTCAACAGTGAAAGAAAGGGGTTAAATAACGAGTATGAATATCTTTCAATTTATGGTGTTAGCAAGATCACATAATTATAATTTGATGATAATAACAGGCATGCTGGCCATCATTGTATTTAAATGCTGCGATTGCGAAAATTGAGTGCGTTTGGGCTGATAATAGAACACCTAATACCTTTACCGATACCTATAGGTAGAGAGGAGATTATTCTTTGTGGGATTTGTCCATTAATATTGATATTTCTAATTGTGTGAGCTTGATCACTTCTGGAATTGAAGCTCTTTTGATGATCACTACAAAATGACACTTTCACTTTACTGGCTACTGGTCTCTGTCTTTTTGCGCCTTCGGTAGTATTTTTTGAATTCTAATCTCCAATTGATACTTTCATTACCTTGCGAACTGAAAGGAATTTGCTGTTTTTTTGCTTTTCATTCTACTGTGATCTTGGTTTTGTTTTCGATTTTGTGGCAGTGTTTTAATTCATTTCGAAAGGAAGCGAAAAGCTTTTCTCTCAGAACACAAGGCAATGAAGGTAAGAAGGTTATGGTTAGCACAGTTGAAAGAAGAGAAAAAATAGTCGACATAATCCGTCAGCAAGGGACTGCCCGTGTTGAAGAGTTAGCGCCGGTATTTTCTGTTTCGACTGTTACTATCCGTAATGACTTGAACCATTTGGAAAAGAAAGGCTGCATTGTTCGTTGCTATGGTGGTGCCATGCTCAACAAACATTTTGCCTTCGACCGTCCGTTACAAGACAAGGGTCGGTTGCATGCCGATGTAAAAGCAGCCATCGCGGCCAAAGCGGCCGAGTTGGTTGATGATGGTGATGCATTAATTCTGGATTCAGGTTCGACGACGTCAAAAATAACTCGTCATTTAATTGATAAAAAAGGGTTAGTTGTAATGACGAACTCATTGAATATTGCCTACGACCTTGCTAGCCATGAAGATATAGAAGTCATGGTTGTAGGGGGAGCTCTGAGACGAAAATCTTATTCGCTTCATGGACCGGCT
Organism: Photobacterium kasasachensis; assembly: GCF_050336885.1. Taxonomy (NCBI): domain Bacteria; kingdom Pseudomonadati; phylum Pseudomonadota; class Gammaproteobacteria; order Vibrionales; family Vibrionaceae; genus Photobacterium; species Photobacterium kasasachensis. The sequence goes on along the minus strand of NZ_JAKJSH010000004.1, from coordinate 320,342 downwards.
GCTGAACAGCTACTGAGAAATTATCGTTTTGATAAGTTATTTCTTGGGGTAGATGGCTTTGACCTCAATGCCGGCATCACAACTCCACATGAAGGTGAAGCCCAAATAAACCGGGTGATGTGTGAAGTTGCACGTGAAGTAATTGCAATCACGGATGCCAGTAAATTTGGTCGTAAAAGTTTCTGCATGATTCAGGAAGCTGGGAATATCGACAAGTTAATTACCGATAGTCGGATTTCGAATGAATATTTGCAGGCACTGTCTGAATTAGGGGTAGAAGTAATTATTGCGGATTAATAATTACGCCATAAATTAGCACTGCCTGCATGGAGAATACCATGCAGCCACTATTGCAACTCATACAGCAACACAAAGCGGGTAAGGCCGTCGGTATTTATGCTGTATGTTCTGCGCACCCACTTGTTATTGAAGCCGCTTTATTACAGGGCAAAAAAGATAACGCGTTAGTTTTAATTGAAGCAACATCGAACCAAGTAAATCAGGACGGCGGTTATACTGGAATGTGCCCTGAAGATTATATTACTTTGGTTCACCAACTTGCCGATAATGTTGGATTCGATAGATCCCGCTTGTTGCTGGGGGGCGATCATCTTGGCCCCAACTGCTGGCAGCACCTTGAGCCGAATGAGGCAATGGCGAAATCTGAAGTTCTGATTGAACGTTATGTTGAAGCTGGATTTCGCAAGATCCATTTAGATTGCTCCATGTCGTGCGCGGATGATGAATACCCGTTACCGGATGATACGGTCGCTAAGCGTGCTGCGCAGCTGTGTCGTGTCGCCGAGCAGACTTGGCAACGGGTCGGTGGTGAGGCACCAGTCTATGTTATAGGTACTGAAGTACCGGTTCCTGGCGGAGCGCAGGAGCAGCTTTCTGATGATCTTGCGATAACCGATGTATGTGCTGCGGCCACGACTCTTGATACCCATTTAACAGCATTCACTTCGATGGGCCTTGAGCCTGTCTGGCCTCGTGTCGTTGGTCTGGTTGTGCAACCAGGAGTCGAATTTGATCATCACAAAGTCATTCATTACGACTCAGATAAAGCCCAGGCTCTGAGCCAGTTTGTCGAACAGCAACCCTACTTGGTGTATGAAGCGCATTCAACGGACTATCAGGCTGAAAAAGCCTACCAGGCGCTGGTACATGATCATTTCGCGATCCTTAAAGTCGGGCCTGCCTTGACCTTTGCATTGCGCGAGGCGCTATTCGCATTGGATCAAATTGAGCGTGAGTGGATCGGTGAACACAAGGCTTCCCATCTACGTGCCACTGTTGAGCAGGTTATGCAGGAAAATCCGGACTACTGGCGCAGCTATTATCCGCATGTTGGCCACCAGCAGTATTTTGATTGTAAATACAGTTTCAGTGATCGAATTCGATATTACTGGTCACATCCTGCTGTCCAGCAGGCAACAGAGATTCTATTTGCAAACTTAGCCGCCTCACCTGCGCCGCTGACCTTGCTTAGCCAGTACATGCCGATGCAGTACAAGGCCGTGTGCGATGGAGATATCGCCCTTACCCCCGAACAATTGGTTATTCACAAAATCATGGAAGTCACTCGCATTTACAGCGGTGCCTGTGGCCATGAGCTTTAAGGAGTCGAATATGTCTCAGTTTCTTGGTTATGACCGTACCTGGTTGGAACAACACGGTGCCATTCATACCGCAAAAGAGATTTCGCACCAACCGATATTATGGAAAACGCTAATAGCGCGATTGCATGAGCAACAACAAGATAATAATCACTTCTTGTGCCCGCTTTTCGCCAAGCCCGATTTAAAAATCATCCTGACTGGGGCGGGGACATCAGCGTATGCCGGAGCGGCGATATCGCCTTGGCTCCACCAAAATACATCGCTGGATGTCAGTGCGATTGCGACTACGGATATTGTATCTAATCCCTATGAATATCTAGATGAAACTCGGCCGACTTTACTGGTGTCGTTTGCACGCTCCGGCAATAGTCCAGAAAGCGTTGCTGCGGTGAATCTGGTCGACCAACTTGTGCCAGACACTTATCACTTGATCCTGACATGTAACCCGGAAGGTGAGCTATATCGCTATGCACAAAATAACGATAACGCCCTTTGTCAGCTGATGCCTGATGGTGCTAATGATCAGAGCTTTGCCATGACATCAAGCTACAGCTGTATGACGCTGGCTGCGATTACCTTGTTGGGTTCGATCCCTTCAACAAGTGTTATCGAAGCTGTTGCTGACTTGGCTGAAGTCACCGAAAAGAACTTGCTCGAATGGCAGCCCGTGGTTAAGGCGTTAGCAAAAGCTGAATTTGACCGTTTAATTTACTTGGGTTCGGGGGGGTTGGCTGGCGTGGCACAAGAGGCTGCATTAAAGGCGTTAGAGCTAACCGCTGGCAAGGTGGTCACTAAATTTGATTCCACGTTAGGTTTTAGACACGGGCCGAAATTTTCAATTAACGAAAATGCTGTAGTAATTCAATTGTTTTCATCTAATCCATATACCTCTCGTTATGACCGGGATCTTTATAACGAAATTAAGCAAAACAATATTGCGAAATCCCTTATAGCCCTGACAAACACGCAAATACCTGGTGTTGAAGGACAGGTTATCGATGTTGGCTTACCACAGGCAGACGATATCTGGTTGACCTTTCCGTACATCGTATTTGCACAAATGCTGGCGATGGAAAAATCACTGGCGTTAGGGTTCACCCCTGATAACCCTTGCCCGACGGGAGAAGTAAACCGCGTGGTTCAAGGGGTTACAATTTACCCATATAGCCAGACTCACTGACAGATACTGGTTGCAGGATAAAGGCTAAGGAGAAAAAGAATGCCGAATATAGTGTTAAGCCGAATTGATGAGCGTTTAGTACATGGACAAGTTGGTGTGCAGTGGGTTGGTTTTGCCGGGGCCAATATTGTTGTGGTTGTCAACGATGAGGTGGCCAAGGACGAGATACAGCAGAACTTAATGGAAATGGTGCTGGCTGACGGTATCGCGATCCGCTTTTGGACGGTACAGAAAACGATAGACACGATTCATAAAGCCGCCGACAGGCAGAAAATCTTGTTGGTGTGTAAGACACCTGCTGATTTTCAGGCGTTGGTGGAAGGTAGTGTGCCGATCAAGAGCATCAACGTGGGCAACATGCACTTTGTAGATGGAAAAAAACAGATTCACAAAACGGTATCGGTTGATGCTCAGGACATTAGTGCCTTTAACGCCCTCAAGCAGCACGGTGTTGAATGCTACGTGCAGGGTGTCCCCACTGAGCCTGCCATTGATGTTTTCAATCTTTTGTAACTAAGGACGAAAAGTTATGGAAATCAGCTTATTACAAGCTCTGTCATTAGGCGTTCTCGCCTTTTTTGCCGGGCTGGATCTATTTAACGGACTTACGCACTTTCACCGCCCCGTTGTATTGGGCCCACTGGTGGGTTTGATTCTCGGTGATCTGCCAACCGGTATCTTGGTGGGCGGTACACTTGAACTTGTCTGGATGGGGTTGGCACCACTGGCTGGTGCACAGCCACCTAACGTGATCATCGGGACGATTGTTGGTGCTACCTTTGCCATCACGACCAGGGTGGATGCCAATGTGGCTGTCGGGATTGCGGTGCCTTTTGCAGTTGCTGTGCAAATGGGGATCACCTTCCTGTTCTCGGCCATGTCGCCGGTGATGTCAACCTGTGACCGGATGGCAGATAACGCAGACACGCATGGAATTGAAAAGGTGAACTACTACGCGCTTGCGACACTGGGTTCATTCTACTTTCTGTGTGCGTTCTTGCCGATTTACTTTGGTGCTGAACACGCTGGTGCGGCTGTGGAGATGCTACCCAAAAACCTGATTGACGGCTTGGGTGTTGCTGGCGGCATCATGCCTGCTATCGGCTTCGCGGTACTGATGAAAATTATGATGAAAAATGCCTACATTCCATATTTCATTTTAGGTTTCGTTGCTGCAGCTTGGCTGAATCTACCGGTACTCGCTATCGCAGCCTCGGCTCTGGCCATCGCATTGATTGACTTTATGAGAAAACCTGAACCCGCAGCAACACAAGCAGAGGAAGCAGAAGATGGAATCTAACTCAAATATCAGCCTCAATATTAATGAACTCGATGTGGACGTTGCTGCCAAGCCAGAGGCTAATGATGATGTCTATCAGGATCAGTCCATCGGTGCAGAGCTGACCAAACAAGATATCAACCGAATGGCATGGCGTTCGTTACTGCTCCAGGCATCATTCAACTATGAACGTATGCAGGCGTCAGGCTGGCTATATGGCTTGTTACCCGCGCTGAAGAAAATTCACACCAATAAGGATGATCTTTCAAAAGCGATGCGGGGCCACCTGGGCTTTTTCAATACTCACCCGTTTCTAGTGACCTTCGTGATGGGGATTGTGCTGGCGATGGAACGTTCAAAGCAGGACGTAACCAGCATCCAGAGCACGAAAATTGCTGTTGGTGCACCATTAGGCGGGATCGGTGATGCGATGTTTTGGCTTACCTTGCTGCCTATTTGTGGCGGGATAGGAGCAGATTTGGCGTTGCAAGGTTCAATCATGGGTGCTGTCGTCTTCTTCTTGATGTTTAACGTCTTCCATTTTGGCCTTCGTTTTGGCCTTGCCCACTATGCATACCGTATGGGGGTCGCTGCCATTCCGATGATCAAAGCCAATACCAAAAAGGTTGGTCATGCCGCATCTATTGTGGGGATGACCGTGATCGGGGCCCTGGTTGCTACCTATGTTCGCCTGGGAACGACGTTGGAAATCACGGCTGGTGATGCAGTGGTCAAGTTGCAGGCAGACGTAATCGATAAGTTGATGCCGGCGTTCCTGCCGCTGGTTTACACCCTATCCATGTATGCCTTGGTCAAGCGAGGCTGGAGCCCAATCCGACTCATCATCCTTACCGTAGGTTTAGGAATTGTGGGTAAGTTCGCTGGTTTCTTATAACCGGCAATGCTACACGGCACACCAGTGTGTGCCGTGTAGTCAAGACATACTGATAGCGATACGAAATTTGTAAAAGGAAAAAGAATCATGATCGGCGTGATTATTAGTGGACACGGCGCCTTTGCCAGCGGTATCGGGCAAGCAGTTAACCAGATTATCGGGGAGCAACCGCAGCTGGTCTGCATCGATTTTCCTTCGGAGATGACGACAGAGCAGCTTGAAGCGGCAATGCGAAAAGCCATGGATCAGGTAGATAGTCAAGAAGGCGTGGTGTTTCTTACTGACTTGCTTGGCGGTACGCCGTTTAGGACCGCATCGCTACTGAGCCAGGAAGTTGAACATATTGAAGTAGTAACCGGAACCAATTTGCAGATGGCGGCAGAGATGCTTCTGGAGCGTGACGAGTTGGGGCTGGTTGGTTTTCGCGAGCAGTCATTGATCTGCGGTCATCGAGGTATTACCTGTCTTCATGATGAAATGCAGCGCCAACGCGAGGCGGAGGTTGAGGCTGATGATGGCATTTAATCCAAGCGTAGCGCTAGGGGATAAGCCGTTGCGCTTCAGCCAGATTTTGACTGAAAGCGGTTGGTTGGCAGATGGTGTGATAACGGTAAGCGGAGAGCGTATTGTCGCGATTGAAAGCTACCGCCAGTTCCAGACTCGTACCCAGGAGCAATTAGTTATGAACGACAGCTGGTTGCTACCGGGGTTAATTGACAGCCATGTCCACGGGGCGAAGGGGTACGATGTGATGGATGCCACCCATGAGGCGTTGGATGAGATGTCTCACTATCATGCCCAATATGGGGTAGTGGCATTTTTGGCAACAACGGTGACAGCAGCCAGCAGCAGCATTAAGTCGGCGCTGATACAGGTTAGAAACAGTGTCCGTAGTGGCGTTAGCGGGGCGGAGCTGCTTGGAAGCTACCTAGAAGGCCCCTATTTTACTGAACGTAATAAAGGAGCGCACCCGAGTGAATGGCTTAGGGAACTTGATATCCAGGAACTTGAACACTGGCTTTCGGTAGCCGACGGCACACTCAAAGTGGTGGCACTGGCACCGGAAAAGTCGGGATCTCTCAGTGCTATCCGTTATCTCAAAGCGCATAAGGTCAATGTGATGTTAGGCCATAGTGATGCCAGCTATGACCAGGTACAGGCGGCTTTTGATGCTGGCGCAACAGGTATTGTCCATTGTTATAACGGCATGCGTGGGCTGCATCACCGTGATCCCGGAGTGGTAGGTGCCGGGTTGTGTCACCCGCAGGCATTTGTCGAGATGATTGCAGATGGCCACCATGTCCATCCTGTAGCAGCTGATGTCGCTCATCGATGTTGTGGTCAGCGGTTGGTGTTGATCTCTGATGCGATGCGGGCAACAGGAATGGCTAATGGCCAGTATCGGTTAGGGGAAAGTCTGGTCACGATGAAGAACGGCGTCGTGAAAACGGATTCCGGCGGTTTGGCTGGTAGCACCCTCAAGCTGTGTGATGGGGTCAACAATCTTAGCCGATGGTTGGAAATGCCATTGGAAAAAGCTTGGATGCTGGGGTCATCAAGCCCGGCCAGAGCTCTGGGTATCAGTGCTGATCTAGGCAGTATTGCGGTAGGTAAGAAAGCCTCTGTCGTCGCCGTTTCTGAACAGGGTGACATTCAAGCAACATGGGTTTTGGGTAAGTGTGCGTATAGCAAAGCAACTAAACAGAAAAATTTGGAGGTTCCATGTATTTAATTTCTTCTCGTGAGATGTTGAAACGAGCACAACAAGGTGGTTATGCGATACCTGCATTCAATATTCATAACCTTGAGACTGTACAGGTGGTGGTAGAGACTGCCGCTGAAATGCGCTCGCCGGTAATTCTCGCAGGAACACCGGGAACCTATGGCTATGCGGGTACCGATTATACAGTGGCTATTTGCAAAGAAGCGGCACATAAGCATCATATGCCGCTAGTACTTCATCTCGATCATCATGAGACGTTTGCTGATATTCAGGAGAAAGTGAATGCCGGTATTCGCTCGGTGATGATTGATGGTTCGCATTTGCCGTTTGAGAAGAACATAGAGTTAGTTTCTCAGGTTGTAGATTATTGCCATCGTTATGATGTGAGTGTTGAAGCTGAACTTGGCACATTGGGCGGTCAGGAAGATGATCTGATTGTCGATAGCGCAAATGCATTTATGACTGATCCCGGTTCGGCGGCAGAGTTTGTTAAACGAACAGGGATAGACTCACTTGCTGTCGCGATTGGTACTGCTCATGGGTTATATAAATCAGAGCCACGCCTTGATTTTGAACGTTTGGCCGCAATTCGAGAAGTTGTCGATATCCCACTAGTTCTGCATGGTGCATCGGGAGTGCCCGAGCAAATGGTTCGGCGCTGTATTGATCTGGGAGTGTGCAAAGTCAATGTGGCAACAGAACTGAAAATCGCATTTGCTGATGCGGTTAAGCATTACTTCGGCGATAATCCGGATGCGAATGACCCCCGAAAATATATTGTCCCGGGGAAAGCGGCGATGAAGGAGGTAGTACAGCAAAAAATACGTATGTGTGGTAGTGAAGGAAAAATGTAACTGCTTCTAGGTTCTCGTAGGTGTTGTTGGCGTCTCTACCCCTACTTTTAGGTTATACCTGCCAGTATTCCCCCCTGCTGGTAGGTATGGTCTTTTCAATAGGTTAGATGTTGTTTTATCTCATTTTTGCAGCGCAATACCGTCTGGATCGCAAAATCGCGGTTCAACGTATTGTATTCATAGTTAGTGAGCTAATAGACATCAGAGGCAGGTATTATTGTAGCAATAGTTGAAAAGTGGAATAGCGCTAACGGGGATAACATGAAACAGCTGGCCAAAGAACTATGGATTGTTGACGGAGACACGGTCTCATTTTATTGCTGCCCTTTTACAACCCGGATGACGGTGATCCGGTTGCATACGGGTGATCTTTGGCTTCACAGTCCTGTTCGTTACTCTCCGGAGCTTGCCGAGCAGTTGGCTGCCTTGGGGCGGGTCAAATACCTTATTGCCCCCAATCATCTGCATCATCTGTATTTGGGCCAGTGGTTAGAGCACTATCCTGATGCGCAGCTTTTTGGCACTGACGAGGTAATTTCCAAGCGCAAAGATCTTCATTTCGATGCATCACTTAATCTGACCGAGCAGTTTCATCCCCAGCTTGTCGAAAACTGGCCCTGGCAAGATGAAATTGATCAGCGGTTGGTGAGTGGCTCACCGCTGATGCAGGAGTGCGTTTTCTTCCATCGTGCAACAAACACTGTGATCGTGACTGATTTGATAGAGAACTTTCCTCCCGGACATTTTAAAGGCTGGCGCAAGTTATTGGCCAAAGGGGCCGGGATCATAGCACCTAACGGCAAAACGCCACTGGACTGGCGGCTTAGCTTTAAAAAGCCGGTGGTGAGAGTACATGTTCAGTTGCTTCTCAACTGGCAGCCAGAGCGAATTATCATGGCGCATGGAGAAATAGTTGAGCATCAGGCTGTGTCGTTTTTGAAGCATTCCTTCAAGTGGGTGGAATAAACTAACTTAATAGATATAAGCTGTTCCGGACCATTGCCTAAGTTATATGGCGACTTCTTCGGTGACTTCTTTTGACGACAGTAACGCGCTGAATTCCTCTTCCGGTAGCGGCATGGAAAAGAGGCTTCCTTGTCCATAGTCACAGCCTGCAGCAGCCAGTAGGGCACGCTGCTCATTGGTTTCAATCCCTTCTGCGACCACTTTCAAACCGAGTTTGTGCGCCATTACAATGATGGCTTCGCAAACAGCGAGGTCTTCAGAGCCAGCCTTGAGGCTGCGAACAAACGACTGGTCGATTTTGATATTGTCGACGTCGAATTTCTTGATGTAGGAGAGCGATGAGTAACCGGTGCCGAAGTCATCGAGAGACACCTCGATACCGGCATCACGAAATTCGAGTAATTTGTCTGTCACTGCTTTGCTGGCATCAAGCAATAGCCCCTCGGTAATTTCAATCGCGATTGCCTGTCCCGGCAGCCCCAGCGCTCGAAGATGATTAATCCAGCGCGATATATCATTGCCTTTGTCACGAAATTGCAGCGGGGATTTGTTGATGCTGATCTGAAACTCTGGGTCATGCAAAGTTCGCCACCGGGCAGCTTGTTGGGCTGCCTGGTGGAAAACCCAGTCACCAAGTTCGATTACGATCCCTGTTTCTTCGGCAACCGGGATGAATTCCGCCGGACTGACCATGCCGAGTGTCGGATGGCACCAGCGGATCAGGGCCTCGGCCTTGGTCATGTTGCCTGTGGTCAGCTCGACAATTGGCTGGTAGTGCAGCTGCAATTGGCTGCTGTTGAGCGCAAGCCGTAACTCATTGGCCAGTTGACGGCGGTACAGGGCCTTTTCCTGCATCGACGAAGTGAAGTAGCGGTAGCAGTTTCGCCCTTGCTCTTTGGCGGCATACATAGCCTGATCGGCATTTTTGAGCAGGGTATCGGCGTCAGTTCCGTCTTCCGGGTAGAGGGTAATACCGATACTCGGTGATATATAGATAGTTTCAACACCGATGGAAAACGGCACAGAGAATTGGCTGAGAATGGTTTGCGCCACCTGCTCGGCACCGTGGGCATCGTCCTGCTCGCTGAGTATAACGGTAAACTCATCACCGCCAAGACGCGATACGGTGTCTGTATCCCGGACACAGTTCTGCAGGCGCTGCGCGACATCAATCAGTAGTTGATCGCCAATGTTGTGGCCCAGGGTATCGTTGACTTCCTTGAAGTGGTCGAGATCAAGAAAAAGTAGTGCCATAGGGCGGTTAGCCCGGTGTGCCTTTTTCTTTTCTTGCTCAAGCTGGTTAATAAACATATGGCGGTTTGGCAGGCCGGTTAAGGCATCGAAATTGGCCTGGGTCCAGATGATCTCGTCAGACTTTTTCTTGTCGGTAATGTCTGAGAACTGGGCAACACGCCGGTGGATAGTACCGTCAGCATTGGTAATAGAGTTCACGGTAAGCCAGGCTGTATATGTCTTCCCGCTTTTGTGGCGCTTTTGGATTTCTCCCTGCCAGTGACCATTGATATTCAGTGTATGCAGCATGCTCTGGATAACATTGCTATCTTGTTTGCGTGACACCAGCAGTTTGGGGCTTTGGCCTTTGACGTCATCGAGCGAGTAGCCGGTTATTTCAGTAAAGGCCGGATTGGTAGTAATGATCTCGCCGTCGCTGTCGGTGACCACCATTGCCTCACTGCTGTTTTGGTAAACCATGGATGCCAGCTGCATTGACTCTTCTGCCAGCTTGCGCTCGGTAATATCGGTATGGGTACCACACATTCGCAGCGGTTTGCTGTCAGCGCCGAAATTAACGATTTTCGCGCAGTCGAGGATCCACTTGTAGTCCCCCTGCTTGGTGCGCATGCGGTATTCAGCTTTATGCTGAGAGGTACGCCCTTCAAGGTGATTATCCAAAGATTGTTGGGCGGCCTGCCTGTCCTCGGGATGAATGCGATTAAGCCATAGGGTTGAATCCAGTTTTATTTCTTCGAAGCTGTAGCCTAGCATTTCAGCCCAACGGGCATTTCGTTGTACGGTGTTGGCTTGAATATTCCAGTCCCAAAATCCGAGCTCGCTGCCGGCAAGGACAGAGGTTAGCTGCTCTTTTTGGGCAACAAGTTTGGCTTCGGCATGTTTGTTCTCTGAGGTATCTAGCATGCCAGCAATCGCGAATTGGACCTTTCCTTCGACCCGATAGCAGGCAATAGTCATGTGAACATAGACGATACCGCCATCTTTACGGATAAAGCGCTTATCAAGTGAATAACCATCTATTTTACCTGCCACCATTTGATCAAACTGGATCAGATCCAGCTGCAGGTCTTCAGGATAGCTTAGGTCGGCCCAGGTCAGGTGAAGAAGTTCTTCCTCTGTGTAACCGAGCATTTTGCACAGCCGGGGATTTACACGAAGCCAGTTTTTTTTCGGGTGAGTAATAGCTATTCCTATGTTGCCCAGATCAAACTGGGAGCGAAACAGGAATTCGCTTTCCCTAAGCGCCTCGGCGGTTTTGTCACGTTGTAATCGCCGGACAAACAACATCCCCATAGCTGCGGTGATCAGCGGATAAATGAGTAGTACCGGGAAGGTAATATCAGACAGCACTTTAAGTGCGATCGGCAGGGGTAAGGTGAACATCAGGGCCAGCATGACACCATGGACTAAGATCCCGAATAAGTAGAGCTCGCGAGCGGTTAGCTCTGATAATGGCCGCCGCCGATAATAGTGCCAGGCGATACCCAGGATACCTGAAGCCATGATAACCGTTACTCCGGTTACAGCCGCTTCGCCACCTTGGTAAAGCCGCAATGCTGCTGTCATTGCCATCGCGATCACGGTGGGAATCGGCCCGAAGAATAATCCAGAGATCCCGAGTAGTACCGAGCGGGTGTCAAAGATAATCCCGGGTGAGTATTCCCAGGGAGTAAGCATAATGACGGTGCCGATAAGCCCAAGGGCCAGACCCATGAATACTTTCCAGAGTGAGTCGAAAGAGTGATGACTGCGATGAGTTGCCATGTCGTAGATAAAGATCATGGCCAATAGCAAGGCAGCATTATGGGTTAGCGCGAGAAGACTGGCGTGATTCATGCCAAGGTAAGTCTCTTATCGATTGATAGTGGGAATGTGAATTGTTTGTTGTGCTTTTGTGTCGATACTAACACATTTTTGCGATGGTTGAATATAGCTCCTTTTAGTAGGGACTTCTCTTTGGTTCAGATCACATTTTGTTCGGTATAGGTATAGTATCAGTTGTTTGGCTAAATCGATTTAGCAATAATGTATGCAATTATCTTATTGGAGTAGAAAGATGGCTAAAGTGTGGGTAACAGGGGATGCAGTGGTTGATTTGATCCCTGAGGGAGAAGGGACGTATCTCAAGTGCCCGGGCGGGGCACCGGCAAACGTTGCGGTGGGGGTTGCCCGTCTCGGTGGTGACAGTGCTTTTTTTGGCCGGGTCGGGCTAGATCCACTTGGTCGTTTTATGAAAGAGGTACTCACCGATGAGGGCGTCGCTACCGAGCAGATGCTTCTCGATGCCGACCAGCGTACCTCGACAGTGATTGTTGATCTGGATGATGATGGTGAACGTAGCTTTACTTTCATGGTAAAACCCAGCGCTGATCAGTTTACGGTGCCGGAAGATGTACCTGCTTTTCAGCAGGGTGAATGGTTGCATGTTTGCTCGATCGCACTGGCAAACGAGCCTTCGCGCTCGACCACCCTCGGGGCAATGACAGCGATACGTGCCGCGGGCGGGTTTGTGTCATTCGATCCTAATCTACGCGAAGAGGTATGGGCAAATCCGCAGGAATTAAAGTCTGTGGCTCTGGAGGCCGTTGCACTGGCTGATGTGGTGAAGTTTTCTGATGATGAGCTGTTATTCATTACCGGAAAAGACGATTTGCAGTCGGCGTTGGCTTGGCTGAACGACAACTTTAATTTGCCGTTGGTGATCATTACCCAGGGTAAGAAAGGGGCATTGGTGGTACAGGCGGAACGGCAGCAACTGGTGACAGGGCGGCCTGTTAGTCCGGTTGATACCACCGGGGCCGGGGATGCTTTTGTTGGTGGTATGTTGGCAGGTCTGGCTGCGAGTGATGACTGGCAGCAGGCAGATAAGTTGATCGATATTATCAAGCAGGCCAATGCTTGCGGCGCGCTTGCCACAACGGCGAAAGGAGCGATGACAGCTTTGCCGACGGCCGAGCAGTTGGCGGCATACTTTGTTGGCTAGAATGCTTGTCGATATTGAGTAATCAAAAGGGCAGCCTTGTGGCTGCCCTTATTTTTTTCCGGTGTTATCCTAATACGCAGGGATAAAAAAACCGGGCCTAAGCCCGGTTTGATGTTTCATTCAAAGTGTTCAGGATTAAGCTAGTGCTTCCATCTGACCTTTGATGATTTCAGAGTGAGTACCGAATACTGCCTGGAAGTTGTCACCCTTCTCGAACACACCTGCTGCACCCAGTGCTTTCAGACGTGCTGTGTCAACTTTAGAGCCATCGATTACTGTTACACGTAGACGTGTGATACAAGCTTCAAGGTCTTTGATGTTAGCTTTGCCGCCGAATGCTTCAGTGATTTCTTTAGCAAGGCCGTCAGAAGCTGTGTTGACTTCAACCTTAGACTCTTCTTCGTCTTCACGACCTACAGTTTTCAGGTCAAGCGCTTTGATTAGCGTAACGAATACTAGGAAGTAGATAACTGCATAGACAACACCGATTACTGGTAGTAACCAACCGTTAGTTGACTGACCGAACAGTAGGGTAAAGTCGAACAGACCGTGGCTGAAAGTAGTACCGTGCTTGATGCCTAGTAGAATCATTACTACGAAAGCAGAACCAGCAAGTAGTGCGTGAGCAACGTACAGGATTGGAGCTACGAACAGGAATGCAAACTCGATTGGTTCAGTAATACCTGTTAGGAACGAAGTCAGTGCAGCAGAACCTAGGATAGAAGCAACTTTTAGTTTGTTCTCAGGCTTAGCTGTTACGTACATTGCAAGACATGCTGCAGGTAGGCCGAACATCTTGAACATGTAACCACCAGCCAGGTTACCCGCTGTTGCATCACCTGCTAGGTAGCGAGGGATTTCACCGCGAACAACTTCACCAGCAGCTGTTGTGAACTCACCAACTTCGTAGAAGAAAGGTGCGTTCCAGATGTGGTGCAGACCGAATGGGATTAGAGAACGCTCAACGATACCGTAGATACCGAACGCAACTTCTGGAGACTGGTAAGCAGCCCACTCAGAGAATGCTGCGATACCGGCACCGATTGGCTGCCAAACGAAAGCCAGAATACCGGCTACAAAACATGCTGCCAGAGAGGTTACGATTGGAACGAAGCGTTTACCGCCGAAGAAGCCAAGGTAAGTTGGTAGCTTAATATCATGATATTTGTTGAAAAGTTGTGCGGCTACCAAGCCCATGATGACACCACCGAATACACCGGTATCTGTGCCTTCAGCAACAACACCCAGAACGCGGGTCATTGTTAGGTAACCAAGAGCAGCAGCAAGAGCAGCTACACCGTCGTTCTTTGTAAAGCCCAGTGCAACACCGATGGCAAATAGCAATGCCATGTTGGCGAACACACCCAGACCGGCCTCGGTCATTACCTGTGCTACGATTTCAGGTAGGAATTTAGCAACTTCTGAGTTACCACCGATACCTAGAAGGATACCTGCTGCTGGCATACATGCCACCGGCAGCATGAGGCTACGCCCCATTTTTTGCATAGTACTAAAAACGTTCATTTGAACCCCCATTCATTATGAACTTTTAAAACAATATTTTTAGATTAATAAAAATGCTTAATACGCTGAGTTAAACTATCTAGTGAGTGATCTAGATAAATAATAAAGCGGTGTAACTTTAAGATACCAGCCATCAATTTTACTAATTAGATAAGTTGGTTTCTTTATTCAATAACACGTCGTATGAATAGTCAGACTAATCTTCTTAATCCTACGTTGAGTTAATTTCTTTTAATCGGAATCTTTTTCTTTAACCGTTCCAATTGATGTAACTAATCATAAGACAGGTTTTAAAATAATTACGAGTCGTGCGTCACACTGGGTGTAACATAGTGTAATTTATAGTTTCTTTAGGTAACGAAAAAAGCGTCTTATGTAAGTTTAACGTTACTTTGATTAAGTTGAGCGCTATAAAATTGACTCTGAATGACAAGGGTTTTTGATTTAAGTGATTGATAATTAACGACTTGGTTGCGAATTGACTGAGTTTTTAGCCTGTTACATTGGTGTTGGGCCGGAGAGGTAGGCGAAACATTATTCAAATTGTAAGTTTTATAACAGGATACCAATGAAACATTGGGCATATAGATTTTGCTACTTCTTTATATGTCTGCTTTTTTATCATTGTCGCAGCGTGATTTATAGTGAGTCGCATATCTCATGAAATACAAAACCGGGCAGTAATTAACGCACTTAGTAAATATACACTTTTATGCTGTGCTTTAAAATATAAGAGTCTCGATAGTAGCGTTAAGTTATTACTAACCTGTTAGGCAGCTGTATTTATATAGAGTTAAGTGCTGGAAGCTTTCGTTTCGTCAATTTCCAGCACGTTTAGAAGAGCCTTAATGCTTTTATTCAATGCGGTCTAATATGGCTAACCTAGTGGCCACAATGTTACGTCCTGCCATAACTGCGGTCTGTCGGAAATTAACTGAAGACAAGTTGCATCCTCTGGCGTGAATACTCGGGCCGTCATTGCGTATTCTCCATTATTAATGAATATCTCTAATGAAGAGTGATCTGCTAATACCTGAAGTTCAACATCCTCACCTGTGCTCCAGGTGATTTCACGGATCAGTTCGCCATCAGTCGAAAGGGTATGGCTGCGATCAAACAGGATACGTTGGCTGTCTGAGTCCAGGATGATGTCACAGTATTGCTCACCATTATCCATCAGGCGTAATGTGTTCTGTCCGGTATCTGGCCAAGCTATTGTAGTTCGTAACTCATAGCTCTTGGTGTCTAGCTGGATGGTTTGGTAAACCGATGCTTCGGCAAAGCTATACTGCTGCTTTACCCCACGTAGAGCCTGTAGCTCTCGCGCCGGACGCTGGAACATTTTTCCGTCTTCCCAGCTCAATTCGCGCAGGCAGGTTAGCTGGTGCAGCCAGCCATCTTGGTTGCTTGGCTGATCGGTTTCATCGGGTAATCCCATCCAGCCGATAAGCAAACGGCGCCCGTCTGGTGTTTCGGCTGTTTGGGGGGCATAGAAGTCAAAACCATAATCTAGGGTTGTGAAATCACCAAGGGTGAGGTGGCCGTCCTGATCCAAAGACGCTTTGATATAGCCGTTATGGTGCGGAACTTTGTAGTGCTCGCTAGATGACTTGATTCCCTGAGGGCAGATAATTCCTGCTAATTGGCCATTAAGTTCAAACAGATCTGGGCACTCCCACATGTAGCCGAACTGTCCTAGCTCATCGCCATACAGGCCTTGATATGACCAGTGATACAGATCATCGGAACGATAGATTGCAAGGCGGCCCTGCAGTTGATTATTAGCTGTCTGGTGCTGAGCACCGAGCAACATCAGCCAATGGTCATTGTGCCGGACGATTTTGGGATCGCGGCAGTGGGGAGTCACAGAGGGCGGCAGGGTATCGATAACCGGCCCGTGCTTGGTGAAATGCAGGCCGTCGTTTGATGTCGCCAGACATTGGGTAGTGATCCGGTCACGTTGTTCGCCGATACGGACATTGCCGGTATAGAACAGCATTAGCTCGTCGCCGTTGCTGACAGCATGACCAGAAAACACGCCATGGCTATCAAACCAATCTGACGGGCATAGGGCGATGCGCTGGGTTGTCCAGCTAACCAGATCGGTGCTGGTAACGTGAGCCCAGTATTTGTCTTTATGATCACAGGCAAATGGGTATAGCTGATAGAAAAGGTGGTATTCGCCCTGATGGTAGATAAAGCCATTAGGATCGTTGAGCAATCCCTGAGGTGGCGCAATATGCCAGCTAGGGCGGTGGATGGATGCAGTTAGCTCCTGAACGCCAAGTAGCTGCGTGCGTTGGTTGGCTTCTATCCATTGACTGAGCTGCTGCCATTCATGCGTATCGAGAGGATGCTCTGGCTGCCAGGAGAGTTGAGATAGCTGGGTATTAAATGGCAGTTCGGCGGCAGCCGAAAAGCGTAGCGCTGGATTAGCAAGCTCAATGATTACCTGCTCTTCGACACGAAGGGCTCGAAGTAAATTTTCGTTACCACCGCAAGCGGTGATCAGTTCAGTCAGTGTCATGGATGATAGCCTTAAATTGTTAGCACGAGGCCGAACTAGCAATATACAGATTTTTGAAATTTTCGGGAACGTTCCAAAAATAGATCAGAATCAACGTTGAGGCAAGTCGTGGCCGCAGGAATCGTACGGCTCAACGAAAAAGTGTGCGGGGGATCGAGTTATTGTTAGCGAGAAGCGGAGTTGCGAAGACAGTGGAAACAGAGCTGCTTAGCAGCTCTGACGTGGTATCCAGTCAAAGCCAAGCACCAGTTTGGCGACCTGGCTTCGGCCTTGTTCGATGATTTCCAGCAGCATTTTGGCTGCATTATTGCCAGCGGGCTCAAAGGCATAGGCGAACGTCGACAGGCCCGGGGTCACCACAGAAGCCATTTCGTCATTACCTACACCGACAACCTTGATGTCCTTGCCAGGCTTAAGGCCTGCCGCTGCAATGGCCTGAATAGCACCGATGGCAATTCGGTCCGTGGCGCAGAAAACACCATCTGGTCGCTGGTTTTCTGCCAGTAACCGGGCCATCTCTTCACGACCGGAATCAATCGAAAATTGCCCTTGAGTATGAAACTGAGGTGGCGTTAAACCTAAATGATTCAATGCATTAGAAAATCCATCATAGCGCTGGCGATCAACAGCGATATCATCGCCTTTGACCCCGAGAAAGCCAACTGAACGGCAACCTGCCTGATGAAGTTGTTCGGCAGCACAATAGCCAACCCGGTAATCGTCGTGGATCACGCTCGGGATATTGAAGCCAGAGCCGTCCTGGCCGATCAGTACCACTGGGGCCTTCGAGCGCTTGATCGCGGTGATCAGCGCATCGTCGATATGGGTGGCGAACATCACTATTCCTTCAACCCGTTTTTGATTGAAGAGTTCGATGTACTGAATTTCTTTGCCAGCTTCCAGGGCACTGTTCGCCAGCAGTACGTGCTTACCTGCCAGCTCGAATGCCTTGCTCAGGCCATCAACACCCTGCGAAACGGCATTGGAGGCAACACGGGGAACGATAATACCTATCAGATTGGTTTTATTGGATTTTAAATCTTTCGCCACTTGATTGACGACGTAGCCGCATTCTTCGATCGCGCGGCGCACTTTGATTTTGGTCGCTTCTTTTACGCCATATTCGTCATTGATGACTCGGGAAACCGTGGACTTAGACACCCCGGCAAGACGTGCGACATCGTGTAGGCTCGCCATAAATACTCCTTTGTTTTGGCCATGATCATCCAGGTTCGGGATAGTTTGCAAACAGGATCCGGTTTTAACCCCTAATTGAGTGATTGTGATCACAATATATTGTCCATGTTCGCCCTTTTAGCCGATCATGCTCACACAAGGAAATTAGGACCTTGACGATATTTGAGACATCAATAAGACTTAATTTCGGTAACGTTCCCGAAAATCAAAAATACTGCACCACCCCAGCAGTATCGGGATGGGAATGTTGCTGATGCAAACCACATGAGTGCTTGACCTAAGATTAGGGTTAAGATGAATTAAAACGTTCTGAGCGTGAATCCTGTTCGCGACGGAGGTATAGAGATGGACTTTCCTGTCATTGCCCGACAATTAATCGAAAAACTGGGCGGAAAAGAGAATATTGCTGCTGCAGCACACTGCGCAACGCGTCTGCGTTTGGCGCTACATGATGAAAACAAAGCCGATCTCAAGGCCATCGATGATATCGATGGCGTGAAGGGACAGTTCAAGGTGGCGGGTCAAATCCAAATTATCTTTGGTTCTGGCATCGTCAACCAGGTTTATGCGGCAATGACAGAGCAGACCGGCCAGACAGAAATGTCGACCAAGGACGTCGCTTCTGCCGGAGCCGAAAAACAGAATGTCGTGCAGCGTGCTGTGAAAGGGCTGTCTGATATTTTCGTGCCGATCATTCCGGCAATCGTTGCCGGTGGTCTGTTGATGGGTTTGTTCAACGTTCTGACCGCGACTGGCTTGTTTATCGACGGCAAATCATTGATTGATGCCTACCCGGGCATGGCCGATCTGGCCTCGATGATTAATACCTTTGCCAACGCGCCATTTGTTTATCTCCCTGTTCTGTTAGCGTTCTCGGCAAGTAAGAAATTTGGTGGCAACCCGTTCCTCGGCGCCGCACTGGGTATGTTGATGGTACACCCGGATCTACTCAACGGCTGGGGCTTTGGTGGTGCCAGCGTCAGCGGCGATATCCCGGTCTGGAACATCTTCGGTTTTGAAATCCAGAAAGTTGGCTACCAGGGTTCAGTACTGCCGGTACTGGTTTCTGCCTTCATTTTGGCAAAAGTAGAGAATGGTCTGCGTAAGGTGGTTCCATCCGTATTGGATAACCTGTTGACGCCGATGCTGGCAATTTTCATTACTGGTTTCCTGACCTTCACTCTGGTTGGTCCTATTACCCGTGATGCCGGTTTCTTGTTAGGTGACGGCCTGAACTGGTTGTACGAATCGGCTGGTTTTATCGGCGGGGCACTGTTTGGCCTTGTCTACGCACCGTTTGTTATTACAGGCATGCACCACAGCTTCATCGCATTTGAAACCCAGCTGCTGGCTGATATCGCAGTAACTGGCGGTACCTTTATCTTCCCGATAGCTGCAATGTCTAACGTTGCACAGGGCGCGGCATGTCTGGCCTTCGGATTTACGACCAAGGATATTAAAGCGAAGGGGATTGCAATGCCGTCCGGTGTAACTGCGCTGCTAGGTATTACCGAGCCAGCAATGTTTGGTGTAAACCTGAAGTATCGTTATCCGTTCATCGCTGCCGTTATCGGTGCGGCATCGGCAAGTGCGTTCATTACCTTGTTCAAGGTGAAGGCGACAGCACTGGGTGCGGCGGGTCTGCCGGGGATCATCTCTATCAGTCCGGATAGTGTATGGTTCTATGTTGTCGGTATGGCCATTTCGTTTGTCATCGCCTTTAGCCTGACGTTGGTATTGGGTACTCGTGCAAAGTTTAAAGCAGCGGCAGCTGCGGCATAAAAGCCAGAAACATTGATGATATAGACTTAAAGAGCCGGCAGTTTGTCGGCTTTTTCGTTCTTACTCGGCTGGCAGCGTTATTTAGGTTCGTCTTGTTTTGCCAGAGCTAGAAAAGCGGCCATCCCACTGATATCAAGGTATCCGTCAGCTTTTTTATGGGTTCTGAGAAACTGATAACCTGATACGGTTTTTAACAAGTTCTCGGCCTCGGTAGGGCTAATTTTCTTGTTGTTAATGTGCTCGTAGGCTGCGTAGAGGGCTGGTTTGTCGACCACTTCGGCCTGACGGTATAAATAGCCGCAGCCTGTCGCAAGCCACTCCAGCGAACAGTTGGCCTTCATGGCTATCTGATTGGCTTTGGCAAGGCTTGGCTCACTGCCCTTGAGGTATTTCCGAAGCAGCGCTTCGCTGATGTCGACCCGGCGGGCAAAGCCGCTGACACTCTCTTCACCGATTAATGATTTCAGGCGCTGCGCAAAAGACATAGTTCGTACTCCAGTTCGAGGCCCGAAGGTTATAGCATTGCGATACCCCTGAAACAAGCCTAGGATGATTGGCAGTCCAAAATGAAATAAGTGTTAGATGGAGTTTGACCCGTATGGTGGCAAAAGTTGAATTAAGCCCGCAAGGTCCGCAATTTTCCGAGTTAGTACAAGGCTATTGGCGTTTGGCAGACTGGCAGATGAACCCGGCACAGCGACTTGACTTTCTTAAGCAACATGTCGAGCTGGGGATCACGACGGTCGATCACGCTGATATTTATGGCAATTACAGCTGCGAGACGTTGTTTGGCGAGGCGCTGGCACTGGATCCGAGTATTCGAGACCAGATAGAGATTGTCACCAAGTGTGATATCAAGTTGTGTTCCGATCAGTTTCCTGGCCGAAAAATTAACCATTACGACACCAGTAAGGCACACATTGTTGAGTCGGTAAATAATTCTTTGTCACGGCTACAGGTCGAGAATATTGATGTGTTGCTGATCCATCGCCCTGATGTTCTGATGGATGCCGATGAGGTTGCCGAAGCCTTTGCCGAGCTTAAACAGCAGGGAAAGGTAACTCATTTTGGTGTTTCGAATTTCTCGCCTGCACAATTTGACTTGCTACAGTCTCGGCTGGATGCACCGCTGGTGACTAACCAGGTTGAAATCAACCCGTTGAATTTTGAAGTAGCCCACGACGGCACGCTGGATCAACTGCAGTTGAAGCGAACCAAGCCGATGGCGTGGTCATGCCTGGCCGGTGGCGATATCTTTTCGGGCCAGTCAGAGCAGCAGGTAAGAGTACGCAATGAGCTCGAAATAATCCGTGACGAGGTTGGGGCAGCCAGTATTGATCAGGTTATCTATGCCTGGGTACGTCGTTTGCCATCCCATCCGTTACCAATTATCGGCTCGGGTAAAATTGAGCGTGTCCAGGCAGCTATCGATGCGCTGGATATTGAGCTAAGCCGTGAGCAGTGGTTCCGTGTCTGGGCGGCATCGAAAGGTCATGGTGTGCCATAAGCCGTTTATTGCTATGGCATAGTGAATTAAGAGGAAGCTTAACTGCCTCAGGCAGTTAAGCTTGCCAAGCGAAAACGAAGGCTAATGAGGCCTTGTTTTTATCCAGCTTATTCCAGCACTGGTGATTTAAACCCTTCAGGTTTGAGCGTGATCACCGAGCATTGGATTTTATCCAGCATATATTCGGCGGTGTTTCCCATGACGAAGCCGGCAATTCCGGTTCTGCACACCGTTCCCATGATCACCAAATCAATATCATGGCTGTTGATATAATCAGGCAAAATTTTCTTCGCATCCCCTTCAAGCATGGTAATTTCAACCGATGTCTTGCTATCGGCATAGGGTTCCATCAAGGCTTCGAGACGTGAAGCCCTGTCTTCGCGTAATTTTTTTGCGATCACGGCGATCTCCAAGTCATCACAACGGTTCCATTCCCGCAAATATCCCTCACTTTCCAGTCGCCAGGCATGACACAGATAGAGAGAGGCCTGGTTCATGTTGGCAAACTCGAAAGCGTGCTGGAGAATTTTCTCATTAAGCTCAGTCAAATCGGTGCCCGTGACATCAATCGCCGCGACCACCTTTTTGATCTGCCGGGATTCGCGTAAAGGGTGGATGGTCCAGAGGGGAATGTTTGATTCGCGCATTAAATGGCGGGTTGAGGTACCCCATTGACATGCCGCTTCTTTGTGGTCGCGGTGGGCATCGATAACAATTAAGTCGCTGCCGGTCTTCTCTGCCCCTTTAATGATTTCAATGTAGGGAATACCGGTTGTAACGACGGCATCAAATTCAATATCCGGATACTGGGGGCTTAATGATTCGATGTGCTCTTTAAGTTCTCGCTCGCACTGGCTGGTGGCATTATCGAGCAAGTTCAATGTTGATACCGAGTAGCGACTGAGGTCTTGCATCTCTGCCAGCTTTTCAATCACGGCAAAAAGTGTAACACGTGCTTTCTCCTGGTTGGCAAAATGAAGCGCCTGATGGAACCCTGAGCCGAGAGGCTGTTTGGGTGCGAGCGGAATGAGTAGACGTCGGTATGTCATAACGGCCTCCATAAGTGGATGATAAGTAGCTTGGCATTATTAAGTTTTGCTGAATATGGCGGGCTCACCACTGAAAATTGTATCTTTTTCTTAAATGTAGCAGCAGTAAGTTGGTGTGGAGGCGTTTCTCGTTGACTAGACAAGAGAAGAAAAGCGAATAAAAAAGCCGCGTCAGCGGCCAATGAGTCAGAATGAACTCGCAAGATTTAATCGCGGGATACTCGTACCCGGTAATGGTAGTTCACTACAACCAGCCCCTGATATTCTATTTGGTCAGGAACTCGGGACAGCTCTCGCACCATGACATAACTGCTGTCAATTTTGATCGACCTGACATCAAGTCGTGACGGCGGTACCCGCAAGGTTCGGCTCAGATCAAACGATCTCTGCCCAGTCACATGGGTCATTATGCGATGGCCCTCCTGGTAGGCATTGCCTTTTTGATCGACATACTCAGTTCTAAAAGTCGAGGTACCTGTTCTGAATTGATAATTACCCAGTGTGACAAAGTGATCAGCAACGGACAGGGAGCTAAATAAGAGCAGGAAGGAGGTGGCTAGTAGTTTCTTCATTACATTGCTCCTCTACGCTAAGTATTTGGACACAATAAGATTAAAATCATACGGTATCGAAAGCGTATCGGTAGGGTGATAAAGCGTTTGGTTAGAGTTTATTGTTAATTTTAAGCTTGAAGGTAGGTTGTTGCAAACGCGAGGGGTTTTCAACTATTTATTTTAAATCAATCACTTAGTTTATTGCTTTTCCCTATGTGTTTGATTTGGTGACGTGCGAAGAAAAGGCGGCTAGGTGCCGCCTATTATCGTGGTTAGAGAAGATTAGATTTTGGTTACCGAGTAGGTGTTGCTGTTATCGAACAAGGTAATACGGTAGCGACCTTCTCCCTGACGAACCGTGATATCGGCACCACTTTGCTCGAGGCTACCGTCGGCACCGTTGTCGCCGAAATTGCGGCTCCAGTCACCAAACACATCGAACTTGAAGCGCTCTTCATTACTGCTGCCAAATGTCATATCAACCTGCCAGGTATGGTCTGCAATCAATGCCATCTCTGTGCTTGTCCAGCTATTGTTGGTGCCCCGGACAGCAAAGCTAGGCTGGTTCGAAGCAAAGCCGCAGTCGCTCTGACAGTTTTCCGCGGTGATGACCACCGTCTTGTTTGTCAGTACGGATTCGATGCCGGTGCGTACTGAAATCACGCTGCCTTCTTTGATCCAGCCTTTTGCACCGTCTTTCAACAATGCGGCGCGGTTAGTCAATTGTGGCAGTGGCGTACCGTTTAGGGTAACGGTTGCCTTGTCAGTTGCATTGATCAGGTAACGAACTTCGTTATTGCGACTGCTTGATGCGCCGCTGAAGTTACCACTTGCTGCACCTATGGTGATTTGAACCCCGTTGCTGACTGGTGTCTGGCTGATCAGCGTTTCACGTACCTGGTAGTGTGGCACGCTGCCATCGTCATAGTAGGCGACAGTGCTGCCGTCATCCTCGTAGAGAGTGAAGCTGCTGGCTTCGCTAGACGGGAAGATTTTGGCAATCAGCTCGTTATGGGCTGATCCGTCTTTGCGGTGGCCGAACACATCCTTCGTCTGCTCATCGACATACATCATAGGAATAATGGCACCGGCACGGGCGTAGGCAGGCACACGGTTACGGTTTTCTGATGCAATCCACTGGTTAACATTTGACAGGGTAAGTCCGTCGGCACTCTCGTACTTTTCGAACGTGTGGTAGTTGTACCAGGTACCGGCCGGCAGGTAGACGTCACGAGTTTGTGCAAACTGGGTCGTCAGGTTGGCGACCAGAATGTCTTTACCGATCATTTTCTGATCAGCCAGGCCGATGAGTTTGGTATCGTTCTGGTAGTAGAAAGGCATTGGCGCAATAACAGGCTCGCCGTATTGATAGGCGCGATGAGCCAGTGAATAATAGTACGGGATAAGCTCGTAACGCTGGCGCAGGTTGCTTAGGTTGCCAGCCGTATTACCGATCATCGCCGGAGAGGTTTCGGTGATGATACAGTCGCTGCCTGTTGCCCCTGGCATACCGCAGTTATTGCCGTGAGGGCGGAGCGGGATATCCAGCCAGGCCGCGTTGGCAAACCACAGACTGTACATTTCATCTTCGTTGTAGCCGGTACCCGGTGCGATGGCCGTGTCTCGTTTTCCCTTGTCATCGGACTTGCGCCAGAAGCCGCCAATATCCGAACTGTAGTAGTCGATACCGGCAAAAGACATCTGCATTGCCGCGTTATAGTGCATGTTCATGTGATCGAGACGACCGCCGATATCACCTGACCATAGTCCCGCCCCGAAGCGCTGCGAGCCCACTGTACCGGCACGGGCGATGGAGTACGGACGTTGCGGGTTCTGGCTGTGGTTACGAACATAGCCGTCGTAGATAGACTTGCTCCACAGCAGGTTGTGAACATTGTTGTAGTTGGCGTGGTTACCGATGCTGTAGCAGGCATAGGAGCGGTAATCTTCCGGTTCACCCAAGTCGGTCCAGTGACCGAGAATACCCAGATCGGTAATGTTTGGCTTACGCACATTGTCATGCCACCAGGCCGCTGCTTTGGTGTTCGACCAGTCGATCATGCCACTGACACCAAACCAGTTATTGAACTCGGTAATATCGTCGGTACCGCAGTTCTTGGCAAAACCGCCCTGTGCTGCCATGCCGTTGTAGTTGGTACCGCCGTAGTTACCCTGCTTGGAAACGTAGGACTCTTCAATGGTGATCAGACCGATACCGTCATTCTTTAAGCTGGCGACTTTGCCTGCTGGGTTAGGGAAGGCCTGTTCGTCAAAGCGCAGATCACCCATCGGGTTAGCCGGGCTGTTATTCTGCCAGGCGTGCTTGAAGCCAAACCAGGCTACATCCAACAGCGCACCGTCGACAGGGAAATTGTTTTGACGCAAGGTGTTGATAGTGTCGTCCAGTTCGGCCCAGTTGTCGTATGAAAATTCGGATACCCACATACCCAGGGCTTTTTTTGGTGGAACAGGAGGACGGCCAACCAGCTCCATGAAGTCGCTGCGCAAGTCGGGCAGATCAGCACCGCTTAGATAATAAAGGTTGGTTTCGGCAGCATCCTTGTTGCGAATTTCCCACCATTCACGTGACAGGTTGAAGCTGTTTTTGAGTTTTGAATCAAGAAACAGGGCGTAGTTAATGTCGTTACCGACCGCATAAAGTACAGGGAATTGCAGACGGGGCGTTGTCGCACCGGCATAGGAACCGTCAGTATAGGTAACGCTACTGAAAGTGTTGCCCCTGTCGTCCGGAGTACCAAAGCCACCGGTTTTCAGCCACTCGCCGTTGATCTGGCCGCCATTGTTCGGGTCGATAGGGGCAAAAGTCTGGCCCAGACCGTATACTGAGTGCATGCCGCGATTTTGAACCGAGGCGCCTTTCCATGTCGCGTCGTAGATTGCCGGACAGACTGTGGCGCTTTGTTTATTACTTTGGTGCAGCTCAACAATGCTGATACAGCCGTTGTCACTGTTAACACTGACACTCAGCTCTTTGGTACTAAAACCGTTTGAACTTGGGGTATACACCTGCGGTCCGTTATAGTCCGTCTTGAAGACCATAGCGGTATTGCCGATTGTCGTCGGGCCATTGGTGTTGCTGTGGTGACGGAAGGAGATATGCAGCAAATCATCATCTAATACATTGATGACCGTACTGGCCGAACCGTAGTTGAGCACATAGGCTTCGGGGACTGCTGCGAGGCTGACACCGGGTGCCAGCAGGCAAGATATCGCCAGGAGTTTTTTATTCATATAAAAATAATCCATATAGTTAACTGAGATTCATACGTATTCTCTATGCATTAGAGCTAATACTCCTCCTCCTTGGTACTCAGCCCCCTGCAACTAATTGCTATAACTTTGAACTGTGAGGCATTCTGTAGGTGTCTTTTTGCTCTGTATGTCGGCGGTTTGTACGAATAACCTTCTAATAAGGCATGAAAATTTGAAGTTATGTAGTCGTCTTTCGTCCATATCGGGTGCTAAACATGGTTGAACAGAATGGGGAATAGGCAGTTTGAATGGATAAAAATGCAATCAATTGCACCCGATAGGATAATGAGAGAATGCTCAATTTTTTTGTAGTCAACCCCACAAATTAAATGTGGAAATTGAGCTTTCATCTAAGCTTTGAGATGAAAATACTCAGTTGCATGACCGAGACAATATGCAACACAACGAGAGCAGTGTAAGCAAATGAGGTTGGCTATGGACAATGAAAAGTTGGCTGTACGATACTTGTGCTGGTTCTTTTCGACGATGACGATTGTGGTGTTACTGTCAATGTCGATGACAGCAAATGCTGAACCCAAGGCATTGATAATGAAGCCTTTTGCTCAGTTAAGCGATCAAAGCAAGGAGTGTGCAGCCTGTCATAAAGATAAAAACCCGTCTATTTACGCCCAGTGGGGCCGTTCAAAACACTATGGTGCCAATGTAGGTTGCTACGAATGTCACCAGGCAGATCCTTCCGATAAAGATGCGATTAAACATGAAGGCTATAACATTGCCGTCATCGTTTCGCCAAAAGACTGTGGCCAATGCCATAACCAGGAAGTGGATCAGTTCTCAAAAAGTCACCATGCCAAAGCGGGCCAGATAATCGGATCGCTCGATAATTTCCTGGCAGAAGTGGTCGAAGGTGCGCTGACCCTGAACGGTCAGTCTCCGGCTGCCGTTAATGGCTGTTGGCAGTGCCATGGCTCGGAAGTCAAAGTGATGGAAAATGGTGACTTGGATCCGACAACCTGGCCGAATACCGGGATTGGCCGGATTAATCCCGATGGCTCAATTGGTGCTTGTACAGCCTGTCACCAGCGACATGAGTTCGATATGGTTCAGGCCCGCCGTCCCGAGGCATGTGGTAAGTGTCACCTCGGTCCCGATCATCCGCAAAAAGAAGTCTATGACGAATCTAAGCACGGGATTAACTTCTACGCCCATGTTGATCGGATGAATCTCGACTCGGCCAAGTGGATTGTCGGTGAGGATTATGACGCAGCCCCTACCTGTGCGACTTGCCATATGTCAGCAACCAGGGAGCTACCGGTGACGCATGATGTCGGTGATCGTATTTCCTGGACCCTCCGCCCGGCTATCTCAGAGAAGATTGACGCCAAAGATATCGCGCTGGGTAAAGAAACCAAGAGCTGGCAAGCACGCCGGGCTGATATGCAAAACGTCTGTCAGGCATGCCACACCAAGTCGATGATCGACAATTTCTACATCCAGTTCGATTCTCTGGTTGAGCTCTATAACGAGAAGTTTGCCCGTCCGGGTAAAGCGTTAATGACGACCTTAAGCAAAGAGGGAATGATCACTGATATCGGTTTCGATGAAGAGATTGAATGGACTTGGTTCTATCTGTGGCACCACGAAGGCCGACGTGCCCGCCATGGTGCAGCGATGCAGGCGCCTGATTATGTCCAGTGGCATGGTATGTATGAAGTGGCAGAGCGTTTCTATATCGAAATGGTTCCACAATATCTTGAAATTGTTGAGGAAGCCGAGCATGGCGGCAACAAAGAGGGAGCAGAGCGTGCCCGT
This sequence comes from Photobacterium kasasachensis, assembly GCF_050336885.1. Classification (NCBI taxonomy): domain Bacteria; kingdom Pseudomonadati; phylum Pseudomonadota; class Gammaproteobacteria; order Vibrionales; family Vibrionaceae; genus Photobacterium; species Photobacterium kasasachensis. Next base: position 292,400 of record NZ_JAKJSH010000004.1, on the reverse strand, counting down.
GCCGTGTTGCAGGAAATTCTGGACAGACCTGAGCATGCCTGGTTTACCGGCAAAGAGCCTGAGTCGGTGAAAGAGGCCCGTAAGAAAGCACAGGCTGAGTTTAAGGCCCGTTATCTAAGCGAAAGCAAGGAATAACTATCCGGGGAGGTCGGTATATCCGGCCTGTCTCCTAAGTGAGGAACGATGGGAGAAGAACTATCTCGGACGCAACGCTTGTGGCGATGGCTCAAAAAACCGCTGTTATGGGGAATACCGATTGGTATTTTCCTGGCTGTTCTGGCCATAGGTGCATTTCAGGGTGTGATGGTTGCGTCCAATCAGAATGCATTCTGTTTTAGCTGCCACCTCAGCATGGATACTATTGTCCAGGAATATAAGGCCTCGTCCCATTATGTCAGTGATGATGAAGTCTTGGCGACATGTGCCGATTGCCATGTACCACATGGCTTTATCGACAAGATGAAAGTGAAGATCGTTGCCACGGCTGATATCTATCACATGATAAAGGGCACCATAACCAAGGAGAATTTTGAAGAACACAGGCCCAGATTGGCTAAAATGGTCTGGGACGATATGCTGGCCAATGACTCCGAGACTTGCCGACATTGCCATGTAGGTGACAACTTCGATTTGAGCAAGCAGCCTCAGCGAGCCAGACTAAATCATGAACTGATGGAGAGCCGAGGGGAAACCTGTATTCATTGCCATACTGGGCTCGCCCATAAACGGATTACTATCGAGTAACGAAGGCTGCGCCTGGTGCGCAGCCTTTTTGTTTTCCTTTCTAAACCACCGACTTTCTCGGTGGCTATCATTTGATACTGACTTAGCACTAAGCCGTTAGCTTTAATTATCTGGTGATAAAGGAAAATGGCTTCATTCGCAGTGTTGTTGATTTTAATCACAAGAATGGTAATCGTTATCACTTAACCTGTACCGAGGCTTTCACCTTTAGATGAGGTTTGCCTGTTGTTTATCGATTGAGTGAGGGGTATCACGTGCATTATTACCGATTACTGCTGCCACTGTTTGTCTTTTTATTGACGGGTACGGTCCAGGCCCATACGGCACTTATGGCCTGCTATGACGAAGGGAATGGTTTTATCAGTTGCGAAGGTGGCTTTAGTGACGGTGCCAGTGCTGAAGGTGTTGAGTTTCGCATTGAGCAAAATGGTACCGCAGTCATGGAAACGAAAATGGACGAGTACGGGGAGGTCTATTTTAGGAAGCCGCTAGGCCGTTATTCGGTTGTCCTTAATGCCGGAGAGGGGCATATCGTCCATATTGATGGCCAGGATATTACGGAGTAGCTCGCATGGGGAATAACCCAAAGACTGATGCCGTGATCTCTATCGCTGACTTACATCATAGCTATGGCAACAAGGCCATTTATGAAGGTCTGAATCTGGATATCGAGCCCGGCACTATCTTCGGTTTGCTGGGCAAAAATGGAGTAGGTAAGTCTACCTTCATCAACTTGCTGATGGGCTACCTCAAACCGCAGCATGGGGAATGTCTGGTATTTGGTGAGCCTGCCAATCAGTTGTCGGCTCAAACCCGGGCAAGAATCGCGCTGCTGTACGAAGGCTTTATTAGTTACGATGCAATGAGCATTGAGCAGGTCGAGCAGTTCTTTTCTTCATTTTACCCCAAGTGGCAGAAACGCTATTTCTACGATTTGATTGCGCTGATGGATGTCAGCCTCAAGCAGTCCCTGTCTTCCCTTTCCTTTGGTCAGAAATCCCAGGTTGTGCTTGGTTTGTTGCTGGCGCAGGATGCCGATTTACTGATCCTTGATGATTACTCGATGGGCCTTGATGCAGGGTATCGCAGGTTGTTTGTGGATTACCTCGGCGACTACCTGCATGGCACAGAAAAAACGGTGCTGATCACCACCCATGTTATGAATGATTTGGAAAACCTGGTGGATCAAATCGCGATCGTAGACAGAACAACACAGGTCTACCAAAGCAGCATGGGAAACTTTAATCAGCATTTTCGCTGCTATAGCACAGAGATCGAGAATGATTTTCCTGAGTCTCAGCTCATTCACCGTAGGGAAAAGTTCAGAGAGCAGGCTTATCTTTATTCGTTTGAGCCACTGGATACTTTAGAACAGGCACTAGGGATCCCGCTTAGGGAAGAGGCCTTGACCTTTGAAGAACGTTTTCTGGGATTTGTAGGGAAGTACTGATGGCTATCTGCGCTATATATCAAAAAGAATGGTTTAAGCTGAAGTGGTATAGTCTGGCCCTTTCCTCGGCGATGCTCGTTGCTGCAGGCTATTTCTGGCTTAATCTTACTGGGCAGTTTGCGGCAATAGAACCAGAATCCATGATGTGGTATCGCTTTACCCACCTTGGTGACAAGCCTTACTCCTGGCTGCTGTATGGTTTTGTCTTGGTAGGAGCCATCACGGCTGTTTGCCAGTTTGTACCAGAAGTGGTGGGCAAGAGGGTTCGGATTCTGGCGCATTTACCTATCCCGCTTGGCCATGTTGTTGCCAGACATTTATTGGCTGGCAGCCTGATGGTTGTGTTTGTCAACGGCCTGCTGGCAGTGTTGGCACTGACTGCATTTGCTGGTTTATACCCGGTTGATATTGCGCTGGTTGGCTTCAAAGATATGTTATTTGGCCAACTGCCGGCGCTTGCCATTTATCTCGGCCTGACAGCTTGTATCGTAGAAAGCCACTGGCGGTATAAGATCGGAAAGGCAGTGATAGCAGCGTTAGCGACAGTGGGATTGTTTCGGGAATACCACGGAATAAGTGATCTACTATGGCTGCTGGTAATACCAGGGATGATATTGCTGGTGGCAGATAGTTTTCTGAGTATTAAGACAAGGCGATTAACTAACTTAGTATGCCGAGTAATCGTTGCGGCGCTGGTTGTTATGCTGGTGATAGATTTATCTGCCCGGTTGCGAGGCGAGTTGGCCTCATCGCATGATGATTATTATGTCTTTTACTCTCCGGTATTAGAGCAGTTTGTCTATCAGCAGAACGGAAGTGGACATCAGTTTTCTTATGGAACGGAGCAGGCTGAGCTTAGCAAGTCGGAGTTTGAAGTAGCATTGCCTTTCGTCTATTGGAAGAATTTGGATATTCAGGGCAAGTTGCCTGTGACACTCGATGGTCGGTCTTTTGATAAGAGAGCAATCCGTAACGCCCGTATGAGTTTGCAGTATGACCCAGTGAAGCTGCGTGATCCCTACGTTGCTTTGTATCCGTTATTTAATCCCATTAGCCATAAAGGAGCGATTCCGTTTCCGGAGCAGGCATTTGCGGTTAAGGCTGATAGTCTGATGGTTTATGAGGCTGAAACGGCTGAGCCAAATCGTCCGTTAACCGATGAGCTTAATCAGCAGTTATTGGCATCTGGCGTTAGTTTCCCGATCCGCAAGGTATGGGGGAAGACAACGAACATGAAGCCGTTTGATTGGGGCTATTTTATAAAGGACAGTAACAATCGAATTTTCAATCTACGCCGTGCAGATAATGTCTTGCTGGTAGAGGCCGTTCCGGTTCCGGCATCGGTGGGCGAGCTGGCATTTATGCAGGTATCGGAAAACCGGCATAAGTTGTTCTACGGTTATGCGATTGCTGCCAATAGTCAGGTTTATCTGATCTCTTACCCTGATTACGGCTTGATTCCGTTGACGCTTGAAGGGTTCGACTATCACAAAATGTCATTGCAGTTGCTGGCCGATCCGCTGTATTACTTGGTTCGCTTCGATGATGGCGAGAACTATCATGCGGCAAGGTTCGATAAGCAGTACAATTTGCTAGATAAAATCACACTTCATGCGCAGGGATCGCTTCACTAGGCCTGGATGTTGTCTAATTTGTGCCAAACTATGACCCTCACCAAACTCGAAGGGACAAATGTCCTCGTTGCACAGGTGAGGGTTTTCTTACAATATCGCCAAGCAAAAATACTTTAGAAGGATAACAGGATGGACTTTGTAGCTTGGTTCGATATTAATAATACCTTAGTGAACATACCCATCGGCGGTGGTTACGCGATGTCGTGGATTGAAGCGGTGGGTACGGTATTTGGTTTGCTGTGTATTTGGTATGCAAGCCAGGAAAAAACGATCAACTATGTATTTGGTCTGATCAACGTTACCTTGTTTGCGATTATTTTCTATCAGATCCAGCTGTACGGGATCCTGCTTCTTCAGTTTTTCTTCTTCTGCGCCAACCTGTACGGCTGGTACGCCTGGACAAGGCCGACGTCGGACTCTGGCGACATGCTGGAAGTGCGCTGGCTGAGCAAGCAAAAGCTGGCAGTAACCGCTGCAATCAGCGTGGTGGCGATTGGCTTGATGACAATCTATATTGATCCATTCTTCTTTGCCCTTGCCAACATTACCGTTGATGGCCTGAACCTGTTTGGTGCTGACCTGGCACGCCCGACACTTGAACCGGATGCATTCCCGTTCTGGGATGCGACGATGACAGTACTGTCTGTAGTGGCACAAATCCTGATGACCCGTAAATATGTAGAAAACTGGATGCTGTGGGTCGTGATTAACGTGATCAGTGTCGGTATCTATGCTGCGCAGGGCGTATACGCGCTGTCGATTGAGTACGCAATTCTGCTGTTTATTGCAGCCAACGGTACTCGTGCGTGGATGAAAACGGCCAAGCAAAATCAGGCCAAGCAACTAACCACTGAGAAAGAGGCAGTAGCATGAGTAAACAGCCTCATATCGCAGTCAGTGCCGAGCAAGTGTCAGAAAAAGTCATTGTATGTGGCGAGCCGGATCGGGTGAATCGTATCGCAGCTTTGCTTGAACAAGCCGAGTTGCTGGCTGATAACCGTGAGTACCGGGTGATGAGCGGGCTCTATCAGGGTCAGAGGATCACTGTGTGCAGTACCGGCATTGGCGCGCCGTCAGCCATCATAGCGCTTGAAGAGCTGGTACAGTGCGGAGTTAAGTACATGGTTCGTGTCGGCTCGGCCGGTGCCCTGCAGGCCAATATTGGTCTTGGGGAGCTGATAGTCGCAGAAGCGGCAGTTCGCGACGAGGGTGGTTCTAAGGCCTATGTGGCTAGCGAGTTTCCAGCGGTTGCCAGTCATCAGTTGGTAGCAGGAATGGATGCTTATCTTAAACAACAGCGATATCCTTCTCATGCTGGTGTCGTCAGATCACACGACAGTTTTTATACCGATGGTGAAGATGAGCTGTGCCAATACTGGAACAAGCACGGGGTGTTGGGAGCCGATATGGAAACTTCGGCACTGTTTACCGTAGGACGTCTGCGCGGACTTCAGGTCGCATCGATTCTGAATAATGTCGTTTTGTATCAGCAGGATGTTCAGGATGGTGTTAATCAGTATGTCAGTGCCGATGACATCATGATGGCTGGCGAAAGCATGGCGGCCAAAGCTGCTCTCTACGCGCTGACAACCCAGCCCTAGTGATAAACTAGCTATTGTAATTTAATGAAACGAAGCCCGGCTGATGCTGGGCTTTATGTGATCTGCGTTGTTATGAGATTCTTGTGCTACATGCAAGCTTTCGCTAGGATTTGATGACTTTCAGGCTGCTGTTATTGTCTTATGCAACTAAAACCTTACCAAACAGGCCGCTTTACCCAACACCTGAATACCTTGTACCAAGAGTTCCGTCAGGCTTTTTATCAGTGTCAGCTCCACAGTAGATATTATCAGGCTGGTGAGGAAATTTTGCGTCAGGGGCAGGTTGTCGACCATTTATACCTGGCATCGGTCGGTCGGGTATCGATGAATATCTCCGCCGTAAATGGCCGGCGTTTTCAGCTAGGCGAGGTCGATTGTGATTACCATGTCTTTGGTGAAATGGAGCTGTTTACCGACACTTCATGCCAGTGGAGCGTGGTTGCTGAGGAACAGCTTGAAGTCGATGTGATCTGCTTGAAGTCGGTGGCTGACCTGTTGCTTGCTCGTCCGGAGTTTACCTTGTTCTTTGCCAGTGCGCTGGCCAATGATTATCAGGATTCACTGGATATCTACACTTATCGACTGTTGCATCCGATTACCTACAATATTGCTTATGATCTCTGGCATCGCCAGCGAGAGAATGTGATGTTGGGATCGTTTGACAAGGCAGGCCAGGAAGCCGAGCGGTTCGGGACCTCGAGCCGGGTTTACCGACGTGCCGTGAAGGAGCTGATTGACAAAGGGCTGGTGGTTAAAGACGGTGCTGAAATTCAGGTTGTGGATTTGGATGCACTGAAAGTCTTTATCGATCAGTTTGAGTAGCTCATCTCCGGCTCAGCCTTAACGACTTTATTAACAGGCGTTGCTCATGAGCAGCGCCTTTTGCTTTCTTAGATATCAGTTTTTATGCAAACTTGGCTGTATTTTGTACAACACATTTTATGGTGTTCAGATTTCAAAATTGATAATTGCTTTCTCCAAAACGGCTTAAATATCCCTCCGAAGCCCGTATTTTCGTTGTTTTTATTCCTTATGGGCTATTTGGATATTCTTTCGCTTTCTATTCATATAGATGAATAAATAGACAGGAATGCAAAATGAGATGTGAGTCACTTTATTGGTGCAATAAATAGTGGAGCATTCACGCATTATTTGAAATACATCACCAAAGAGTACGTTTCATGTCTTACTTGCATTTTATTTTGGGCCTCGTTGTTGTGGCCGTATTAGCATTGGTTGTCAGCAAAGACAGAAAGAGCATCAAGGTTCGTTATATCATTCAGTTGCTTGTCATTGAGCTGGGGCTTGCATATTTCCTTCTTGGATCAACTGCCGGTACCGGTATTGTCACGAAATTTTCAGATGGCTTTAAAAGCCTGATGGCCTTTGCCGCGGAAGGAACTAACTTCGTCTTTAGCGGGCTGGTAAATGTCGGCCAGTTTGACTTCTTCATGCATGTGCTTATGCCGATCGTATTCATTTCGGCACTGATCGGTATTCTTCAGCATATCAAGGTACTGCCGGTTGTTATTCAGTTTATCGGTCTGGTGCTTTCTAAAGTAAATGGTATGGGCAAGCTGGAATCTTTCAACGCCATTAGTGCCTTGATGGTTGGCCAGTCGGAGAACTTTATTACCTATAAAGATATTCTGAGTAAGATGTCAGAGCGTCGTATGTACACATTGGCAGCAACGGCAATGTCTACCGTGTCGATGTCAATTGTTGGCTCTTACATGCAGTTGATTGAGCCAAAATACGTGGTTGCGGCTCTGATCCTCAATATGTTCAGCACCTTTATTATTCTCTCGATGATTAACCCTTATGATCATCATGCTGAAATGGACTTTGATGAATTGGTTAAAAGCGGCAGTGAAGAGAAACTAACTTTCTTCGAAATGCTGGGTGAATATATCCTGACCGGTTTTAAGGTGGCCGTGATTGTAGCTGCAATGCTGATTGGCTTTATTTCCCTGATTGCCATGGTGAACCAGGCCTTCACCTGGGCATTTGGTATCAGTTTCCAGGATACGATTGGCTACCTGTTCTATCCGGTCGCATGGCTGATGGGCATCCCTGCTGGTGAAGCATTGCAAGCTGGTAGCATTATGGCAACCAAGCTGGTTTCTAACGAGTTCGTTGCAATGATGGCACTGCAGGACAAGATGGCGGGTCTGTCGGCTCAAACCGTGGGCACCTTGTCTATCTTCCTGGTTTCTTTTGCCAACTTCAGCTCTATCGGCATCATTGCCGGTGCGGTTAAAGGGGTAAACGAAGAAAAGGGTAACATGGTGGCACGCTTTGGCCTGCGTCTGCTATATGGTTCAACGCTGGTCAGTGTATTGTCGGCAATGATTGCCAATGTGATGATCAGCTAAGAGCTTAGCTAGTTAATGATCCTACGCTCGCTCATGATGATGCGAGCGTAGGACTCAGGGTTGGCAGCTCTGCCAACTCTCACCAGAGACTAGGCAACTAGTATTTTCTTTCCTGATGACTTTTCTGCTTGCTTTTGGGAACGTAATTCAGAATCGATACAGGGACTTCTTTTCTTGGTGCAAACCCTTCAATTTCTTTTCGGGTGATCAGATGTCCGAGGCGACTTTCGATCATGCAAAGGTTTTTAAAGTCATCTTTCGAAACAAGCGAGATTGCCTCTCCGGACGCTCCGGCTCGGCCGGTACGGCCAATACGGTGGACGTAGTCATCCGCAGGATATGGCAAGTCATAGTTAATAACACGCTGTAGATTATCGATATCAATACCGCGAGCGGCCACACCTGTTGCCACGAGTAAGTTAAGCTTGCCTGATTTAAAATCAGCCAGAAGTTTTGTACGCACTTCCTGGCTCCGGCCGCTGTGGAACGACTCGGCTTTGATACCGCGCTTTTCGAGCTGGCTGACCAGCTTTGCGGCACCATGCTTGGTCTCGATAAAGATGAGTGCCTGTTCCCACTGGTTTTCTTTGATCAGATGGCTTAGCAGGGCTGATTTTTTGTCTTTGTCGACCGTGACCAACCACTGGTCGATTTTTGGCTTGGCCGAGCTATCTGGCGTCACCGAAATCTCGACCGGGTTATTGATGGCCGTTTTGGCCAGGATACGAACCTGCTTGGATAGCGTGGCAGAGAACAACAAGTTTTGACGCTCCAGCGGCAAGCGCTCAACAATCTTGTTGATATCGTCAATAAAGCCCATGTCGAGCATACGATCGGCTTCATCCAGCACCAGCACGTCGAGCTCATCAAAGTGCACCGCACGCTGGCTGTACATATCCAGTAGCCTGCCCGGCGTTGCAACCAGGATATCGACACCTTCTATCAGCTGTTGTTTCTGCTGCTTTGAATTTACGCCACCGTACATAGCCAGCGAAGAGAGCGAAAGGTGTTTGCTGTACTGGGCAATATTTTCCTCAACCTGCACTGCCAGTTCTCGGGTGGGCACAAGGATCAATGCGCGAATACGTTTGCGACGAACATGGCGCTGCTCTTCACTCAGCATTTGGATGATCGGCAGTACAAAACTAGCGGTTTTGCCTGTACCCGTCTGGGCCGCTGCCAGAAGGTCCGTGCCTGTCATGATGACTGGAATTGCTTTCTCTTGAATAGGCGTAGGTGTCTTGTAGCCGAGTTCGGTTACAGCTTTTACAATCGGATCGCTTAATCCAAGCTTGGAGAATGGCATGTTGAATCTCAGGTAGATGATTAATAAACACTGTTATTGCGGGAGGCGATAACAGAGGGATAAACGTGCATATTCTAACACGAAGCCAAGTGTTGAGGGATACTTTGCTGTACGAGCCAATTTGATGGCGTTGGCGGCTAACTTCGGTAACGGTTGACCTGTAGCCGCATTTACAGTCGTTACATGGCTGAATAATAGAGGCGTGTATTGCGTAACGAGAGCGGGGTATCTTTGAGATGCTTGTTGATTTTTTGCAACAGGCGCTTTTTGGTGATCGGCTTGGTCAGATGATCTTCCATCGTAAGCGTTATGGTTGTTGCTACATCCTCCCCGTACTCGCCGGTAAGCGCTACGATAGGGGTGGAGGGGGAAATCTTGCGGATTTCTTTTGTGGCTTCAAACCCGTCCATAACCGGCATCCGAATATCCATCAGGATGAAGTCAATCTCTTCTGCCATAACTGTCTCGACAGCTTTTTTGCCGTTTTCAGCCTGGAAGCAAATGATGCCTTCATTTTCAAGATAGCCTTTTATCAGCAAACGATTTACCAGCATGTCGTCGACAACCAGCACTTTTTTTCCAATCAGGTTACCCAAGGGTTTAAGCTGACCATTTTCGATAATATGCTGAAGGCTGATCAGCAGTTCCTCTTCCCGAGTGTCGATGACGCCTTGAATGAGGTTATCTGTCCCTTCATAAGACTGGGCTGTCGAACCATTATTAGTGCAGCTGATAATGGGAGTAATTTGGGCGATGGAGCCGAGTTCTCCGCAGCGGATAGACTTGATCGCATTGGCTGACTGTCGAGTGATATCTTCATTAATAAATACAAAATCAAAATGCCGAAATGACAGTATGTGCATCATTTCTTTTATCGATTCGACTTTGGTGATCTTGATATTCAGCTCGTACAGCAATACCGTTAATTTTAGGCTTGATGAAAACTCACCGACCAGTAAGCAATATTTCCCTTTTAGTGCCCGTTTGAAGCGTTGAACGGTTTCTCTATCGTAGGCCGAGTTTATGATCGGAAAACTAAGGGTAAACTCGGTAAACTTCCCAGCCTCAGAACGGCATGAGATATTGCCGCCAAACGCTGTCATGACACGCTGGCAGTATGCCAGACCCAGGCCGTTGCCATTGTTCTTACCTGAGGTGTACATTTCATCGAAAATATAGGGAAGTCGGGACGCATTTATTCCGGGGCCAGTATCAGTAAAGATGACTTTATTATGACGATCACCTGTACTTAGCCTGATGCTTATCTTCATTTCAGGGTATTCAGAGATGTAATGTAAGCTATTGTTAAGCAAGTTAAAAATGATGAAGCTGTAAAGGGTATCATCGCCTTTGAAAATGAAGTCAGTGTGTGGATCCAGTGAGATAAGGTGTCTTGAGCTGGCATGCTCAAAATTGTAGTCACTGAGGGATTGCCTTATCAGCTCACGGGCAGAAAAGAGTCGGAATGAATCGGGGCTGATCCTGCCGCCTTGAAGTTCGTTCAGTATGACTTCAATAAATTTAGAACCAAGCTGAACGGCACTTTTTACCTCACAGATATTTTGGTAGAGGGTCTTCATCTCCGATGATGCATAAGGCACCAGAGATGAGGTATCTAAATCAAACAGGTCGGCATCAATACGTTCAAAATGGTATTGAATTTTTGACAATGGATTCTTCATTTCATGAGCAATAGAGCCAGCGAGTAGCTGGGACTTGCGTATTTCATCCTCGGCATAAATAAACTTGTTTGATTGCTCGAGCACCAGTTGAAGGGCACTAATTTCTTCCTGACTGAAAATGCCTCCCTCATTCTTTTTTGAAACCATAAATAAGTGAGTGATGACATTATTGTTAAAAATAGGAAGTACGAGGGCTGAGTCATTTTCAGCCATGCTATTTCTTATTTTGGTTAGTTTTTCTATGTCTGAAGAGTGATATTCAATGAAATAGTCAAGCTCATCTTTTAGTATGGCTTCATTATGAGCTTCAAGATAATTAGCCAGTTCAGATTGTGACGAGTTTATACCAACTTTAATTATTTGCCCGGTGTTCGAGTTGAGAATGTCCTTGACTCTATTTAGCGCCATATCACTTGACTGTTTGAAGTCATTTACCAGGCTATGAATATCGTTGACAGTATTGCTTGGTGAGCCATATATGAATCGATTTATATAACGCTGAAAAGCAGCCAAACTGTTTTTCCAGCAAATACCACTTATAATTATCCAACATCCAATCAGGACGAAATGATACTCATTAGGATCCGTGTGCGTTAGCATCACTATTGGTGAGAGGTATAGCAAAATATTGAATAAGTAGCTAATACTTAAATGAGTGATATATCTGAGACTATAAAACCTATCATTAAATATGGCATAACCAACTAGAACTTGTTCGAAAATTGAAAGAGCAGGTGGTATCCAGGTCGCGGAATAGTCGTTTGATACACTTGGGATTATAATATGGCATATCAAAGTGGAGACCATGAAGATAGACATACCAAACATCATATAGTTGCTTTTTGTTTTGTTTATCTTTATCTGGCTTTTTCTATATAGGTAAAAATTCCTGAAAGTTAAAATAAGAAGGATGAAACCAAAAATAAATAATTCGCTAGATGCCTTGCCAAGAGTTATTGTGAAATGTCCGGTGGACGTAATAACCACATCGACAATTGTTAATTCTGGGTATAAAAACATTACTAACGATACAATAATACCAAATATAAACGTATATGATTGATGTTTTTTTAATGGTTTATTGGCTCTTACTAGCAAGCATGAAAATAAGAAAGTAAAGTTTGCTGATAGAAGTGAAGAAATGTTTGCTATCAAGCCAACTTCTTTGGCTATTACCGAATCAAAGTAAGATAATAATTCTGACTGGAAAAAAGCGTTAGATATAACCCAGATGTTAATAAAGAGAAGATACAAAGAGTAGGTGTGAAAAATAGATTTCTTCACTTTTATTTCATTTTTAGATAAAAACAGAAGATAGTAAGAAAGCCATATTGAAATTAATATAGTTGAAATAATTAAAATGGAAAACTGCGGCCTGGAGAAAGAGGATAAAGTGAGTTTAATAAGTTCATAAGTCATTATTACATTACCATCTAACTAGCAGCCAATGAAATCCATGTCAATATTGCCTTTTGCTATATGAACATAATTTTATAGCTTATTGATTTTTTTCGCAATGATGATAGTCACCAAGATGCACTTAGGTGATAAATCCTGTCTGTTGTGTAGATGGGTTCACATTTCTCTGCTGTTAATGCTGTTTTTCTTTCCGTCCGACATTTTATCTAATCATGTGTTTTTTGGCTCAATACATGATTACATCGAAGAAGTCAACCTGTTATGTGTGGCAGGTTTCTATTGAGTAATCCATTGATATCTTATTGGTATTATTGGAGGACAAGAAATGAACCTAACATTCAAGCAGCAATCTTTTGACTCAATATCAAAACCGGATTATATGAGGCTTCTAGAGTTAAGGTATGATGTCTTTAGGAAGAGGCTAAAATGGGATTTGCCTACTGAAGGTAATTTAGAATCAGACCAATACGATACACCGGATGCCTCTTATGTATATATCGAAGATGATCTGGGGAATATACTAGGGTGTGGCAGGCTAATACCTACAACGAAAAGCTATATGCTTAAGGAGATATTCCCAGAGCTGCTCGGTAACCAAATGGCAGTAGAATCGAGCCATGTGTATGAATTAAGTCGATTTTGTATTAATAAGAATACGTCACAAAGCAACTGTACACTGAGTTACTCGACACAGTTTTTGTTTAAGGCGTTATATCTCCATGCTGTAGAGAATGACATATCTGAGTACCTGACTGTTTCAACATTACCGATTGAACGTATGTTAAAAAGAACAGGCATCCCATTTAAGCGAGCAGGTGACCAGAAGGTTCATAGACTTGGTGATACAAAATCAGTTACCTTGTCGATTAAAATTAATGACGAGCTTAGAAGAGCAGTTATGAAAGATTACGATTATCACTAGAAGAAATCGGTTCAATTCATTAATAATCAAACCGAAATAAATCATATTCAAACTCAAAGTGTATTAATAAGGGGTATTGGGAAAGATCATCCCTGATAATATCCCTTTTGATATTGCTTGATATTTGTTTGAAGCGCCAAGTTTATTACAGGCATTCTGCAAATGAAAAGTTACTGTTCTCTCAGAGCAACTTAATATTTTAGATATTTCCCAAGCGGTTTTCCCTTCTGTAGCCCACGTCAATGTTTCGGTTTCTCTTTTAGTTAAATTGCAAGCATCACTTTTATTGCTAACAGTTGTATCATCGATCTTATCTTGAAGGTAGGGGATAACCGTTTGAACTAGGCTGGCGGCGTAAAAAAACAGACTTTGATCATTATTGTTTTTTTCACTTAAAGAGAAACTTATTGTGCCTGTCTTTCCTATTGAGCTATGAATGGGAACGGTGAAGCTGGGGGGCATTGTTCTTAGTTCTCTATCTGAAATATAATTGAAGTAATAATGGTTTTGCCTTGGATTATGAATATTACCCCATAGTGCTGGAATACGATTGGATTGACAATAATTGATGATCAGCTTGTGAATAGCGTTTTCTCTAATTCTCTTTTCTTTCTCTTCACAGAAATTGGTCAATATTATCTCTTCTATTTTGGTCATTGATATAGGGTTAGAACAGGTAAAAAAAAATAGTCAAAACCAATGAAGCTTGTAATATCGCTAAGTGTTGCGGTCAAATCTGCATCAGATCTTGCTGTGTGGATACAGCGCTTTAAATTTGAAATGTCATACATAATGATTCCTCTTACAACGCACCTGAGGCGCAAATGATTAACCCAGCATACTCAACTGGTTGCTATTCTTTTCTATGGATAATATTTCTATGAGATGTTTTTATAAACCTGTAACGCAATAAGGGTGATAGGGTTATCAGTGAGATTTTTGCGCACATTTATTCATTGTTTATTGCCCATCATTTGCATCTTTACTCAAGGTTGTCGCAAATCAGCTACTGTTCGCCGCTACCGGACATTCTTTTCTTGTATTGGGCATTAGGCTTCATCAAAAGAGAGCGAGTCTGCGCTCTGGCATCCTTATGTGTTTGTCTGGGAAGGCACAATCAATGAGTGAGAAGAAGAATCATTATTCGGGCTTTGGTCTGTTCAAGCATGCATTGAGTTTTCATGAACACTGGCAGCGGGTATGGCGCAATCCTCAGCCTAAACCGTTTTATGATGTCGTGATTATCGGTGGTGGCGGGCATGGACTGGCCACGGCGTATTACCTGGCCAAAGTGCACGGCATTACTAATGTGGCGGTTGTGGAAAAGGGATACCTGGGCGGGGGGAATACGGCCCGCAATACCACAATTGTCCGGTCAAACTATCTCTGGGATGAAGCGGCCCATCTGTACGAGCATTCGCTAAAGCTATGGGAGGGACTGTCACAGGATCTTAATTACAATTTGATGTTTAGCCAACGAGGTGTGTTGAATCTTGGTCATACCTTGCAGGATATGCGGGATATCGAACGTCGGGTTAATGCCAACCGGCTCAATGGTATCGATGGAGAAGTGCTCGATACCGCCTCGGTTCAGTCCTTGGTGCCGTTGCTGGATTGCTCTCCCAATGCCCGTTATCCGGTGCTGGGCGCGAGTTGGCAGCCTCGGGCAGGTACGGCACGGCATGATGCTGTCGCATGGGGTTTTGCCCGCGCGGCTGACAAGTTGGGCGTGGATTTGATTCAACAAAGCGAAGTGACAGGGATCCGGGTGAGTAATGGCCGGGTACAGGGAGTCGAGACCAAGAACGGCTTTATTGGTGCTGCCAAGGTAGGGTGTGTAGCCGCGGGTAACTCCAGCGAGATCGCCAAAATGGTCAACATGACCTTGCCTATCGAGTCACACCCGCTGCAGGCGATGGTATCTGAGCCGCTCAAACCTTGTTTGGATACGGTGGTAATGTCCAATCATGTTCACGGTTATATTAGCCAGTCGGATAAAGGCGATATGGTGATTGGAGCCGGTATCGACAGCTATCTGGGTTACGGCCAACGAGGGTCCTTTCCTGTTATCGAGCACACCATTGCCGCCATTATCGAAATGTTCCCCTTCCTCAGCCGGATTCGGCTCAATCGTCACTGGGGCGGTATTGTCGATATTTGTCCGGATGCCTGTCCGATCATCAGCCCGACAGCGATTGACGGGCTGTATTTTAACTGCGGCTGGGGAACGGGGGGCTTTAAGGCAACCCCGGGCTCCGGCCATGTCTTTGCTGACACGATTGCCAATGGCCAGCCGCATCCGTTGGCACAACCCTTTAGTCTCGACCGTTTTGTTAGCGGTTACCTGATCGATGAACACGGCGCAGCAGGTGTAGCGCATTAAGGTATCTACTTATCTTAAAATCGCCTGACTGAGGAGAGCCCTATGTTGAATATCTACTGTCCTTACTGCGAAGAGTGCCGTGAGGAAGAAGAGTTTACCTATGCCGGAGAAGCGCATATTGTGCGCCCGCCGGACCCGGACAGCGTCAGTGACGAAGAGTGGGGGCGATACCTGTTCCACCGAAACAACATCAAGGGAAATCACCGGGAAATGTGGTTTCATGCCACTGGCTGTCGGCAGTTTTTCAATGTGATCCGCAATACGGTGAGCTATGACATTGAGCAGGTATACAAACTGACGGACACCCCGCCAGCGATCAGGGAGGACGAGCGCAAATGAGCCAGACCAATCGCTTGTCTGCCGGAGGACGGATTGATCGTCGTAAATCATTGACGTTCTCGTTTAATGGTAAAACCTACTCAGGTTATCAGGGAGATACCCTGGCCTCAGCGCTGATAGCCAACGGCATTGATGTAATAGGGCGAAGTTATAAATACAGTCGTCCGCGCGGCATCCTCGGTTCGGGAGCCGAAGAGCCCAATGCTATCCTCCAGGTTGGCAGTACTCCCGCTACCACCATTCCCAATTTGCGCGCGACACAGGTTGAGCTATATGACGGGTTGGTTGCCACCTGTGTCAGTGGCTGGCCGGATGTCGAGCGGGATATGAAATCCGCCCTGGGCAAAGTCGGTAGTGGCTTGATGCCAGTCGGCTTTTACTACAAAACCTTTATGTACCCCGAGTCGATGTGGATGACATATGAAAAGTTTATCCGCAAGGCTGCCGGGCTGGGCAAGGTGCCGCAGGGGCGGGATCCGGATCACTACGATAAGATGCACCATCACTGTGACGTCATGATTGTCGGTGGTGGTCCTGCTGGCTTGATGGCGGCAAGAAAACTGATAGGCAGCGGGCTTAGGGTGCTGCTCGCAGATGAACAGCAGGAAATGGGAGGATGCCTGCTTGGCAACAAACAGGATATAGACGGGAAACCTGCCGAAGGCTGGCTGGCGGAAACTCTGGGTTTGCTAGATAACGATCCGGATATTACCTTGTTGCCGCGCAGCACGGTATTTGGCTACTACGATCAGAACTTTCTTGGCATTGTCGAGCGTCGAACCGATCATCTTGGCGAGTACCAATCGGGTGCCCGCCAGCGGTTGCACCGGGTACGGGCACGTGAAGTGCTGTTGGCTACAGGGGCGATTGAACGCCCGCTGGTGTTTGGCAATAACGATGTGCCAGGCTGTATGCTTGCCTCTGCGATATCAACTTATATCAATCGCTATGGAGTGATCCCGGGGCAAAAATTGGTTGTGATGACAGCCAATGACGCTGGCTATCAGGCCGCGCTGGATTGGCATGCCGCCGGTCGTGAGGTGGTTGCGATTGTCGATACGCGCTCAAATAGCTCAGGGAAATACCCTGAACGGACTAAAGCTGCCGGGATAGAGATATTCCGCGGGCATGCCGTTATTAATGTGCGTGGTCATAAGCGGGTAAGTGCGGTTGAAATTGCAAAGCTTAAACACAATTGCAGCCAGGTTAATCGAATTGATACTTGTCTGCTGAGCTGCGATACGGTAGCCAGTTCAGGCGGATGGAGCCCGAGTCTGCACCTGTCTTGTCATACTGGCAGCCGTCCGGTGTGGCGAGATGACATTGCTGGTTTTGTGCCAGGCAATCCCGATTTGCTCTATGCTGGCGGGATCCAGGGGCATTATCAGCTATCGGAAGTGCTCGACGATGGATGCAAAGCCGCGCAGGCCGTCGCTGATCGTCTGCAGGTTTCGCTTATGTCGACGCCAGACCAGCCGGAAGCCTCAGATCTCGACGAAACCGCGCCTATGGCTATTTACCATATTCCACATCACTTCCCGACAAGCCGGGCCCCCAAGCAGTTTGTTGATTTTCAAAATGATGTTACCGCCGCCGGTATTGAGTTGGCTGTTCGGGAAGGCTTCGAGTCTATCGAACATGTTAAGCGCTATACCGCATTGGGCTTTGGTACCGATCAGGGTAAAACAGGGAATATCAACGGAATGGCAATTGCCGCCAAGGCTTTGGGCCAGTCGATACCTGAAACCGGCACGACGATATTTCGCCCTATGTATACGCCGGTCACCTTCGGCACGCTGGCCGGGCGGGATGCCGGACACTTGTTCGATCCGGTGCGTTTTACTGCCATGCATCGCTGGCACCTGGAGCATGGTGCCGAGTTTGAGAATGTCGGGCAGTGGAAACGCCCTTGGTTCTACCGTCTTGGTAACGAGACGCAGCAGGAGGCGCTGAACCGAGAGTGTCTGGCAACCCGTAACAGTGTCGGACTCCTTGATGCGTCGACGTTGGGAAAAATTGATATTCAGGGGCCGGATGCGCGCGAGTTTCTCAATCGGATCTATACCAATGGCTGGAGCCAGTTGGCACCGGGTTGCTGCCGCTATGGGGTGATGTGCAAAGAAGACGGGATGATTTTTGATGATGGTGTGACGTCCTGTATCGATGATAACCATTTTCTGATGACTACCACGACAGGCGGGGCTGCGGGTGTATTGCACTGGCTGGAACTCTGGCATCAGACTGAATGGCCGGAGCTGGACCTGTATATGACCAGCGTGACGGATCACTGGGCCACCATGACGATTGGTGGGCCGAACAGTCGCTCTGTGTTGCAGAAACTGATGCCCGAAGCCGATCTCTCGGATGCCGCTTTCCCTTATATGACTTGGCAGTCGCACTGCATTGCGGGTGTCGATGCGCGTATTTTTCGGATCAGTTTTACCGGTGAGCTATCGTTTGAAGTCAATGTAAATGCTAACTTCGGCCTGTATCTATGGGAACAGATCATAGCGGCGGGAGAAGAATTCGAAATCACTCCGTATGGCACGGAAACCATGCATATTCTTCGTGCTGAAAAGGGCTTTATTATCGCCGGTCAGGATACCGATGGTTCGGTCACGCCGCAGGACATGAACATGGCGTGGATCACCGGTAAGAAAAAAACATTTAGCTTTATTGGCCGCCGTTCATGGCTGCGTGAAGATACTCGCCGTTCTGATCGTAAACAGTTGGTCGGCCTTAAATGTACGGAGCCTGATGTGGTGATCCCCGAAGGTGCCCAGGCTGTGAATGATCCCGATGAGCCTGTGCCGATGACTATGGTTGGTCATGTTAGCTCAAGCTATTACAGCGCGGTGCTGGGGCACTCAATTGCGCTGGGCCTGATCAAGGGCGGATTGAGCCGAGTAGGCGAATCGGTATTCTTCCCTCTGGCAGACGGCCGGGTATTGCAAGCCGAAATTACCGGTGGGGTGTTTTACGACCCTGACGGTAAGCGTCAGTCGGTGATCTCGGCGCCAGCAACACAGTCATATCATCCGCCCGAAAATACCCGTTACGAGTCTGCGCTTTATCATGCCGAAAGGTACTATGCAGAAAGGGGCCATGCACAAAGGGAAAACAGAGAAACAGCTTCGCAACCAAACGTAGTGCTGCATGAACGAAAAGGTTTGGCGCAGCATATATTGCGTGGGGGAGGAAGCACATCTGAAGATGAGAATGAAGCGTTTTATGACGACGCTGAAACCGTTCTCGGGTTGCCTCTGCCACGACAACCCTGCTCATCGATTGCCGGTGAAAAGATGCAGATCTGGTGGTTATCGCCTAATGAGTGGCTGATTTTGTCATCCGAAGACTTCTCGGTGGAAGCGAGGTTACGCCATCAGTTGTCGGGACATTTCTCCATTGTTGATGTCAGTGGCGGGCAGTGTGTCGTTGAACTGTCAGGGCTGCAGGCACAAGCAGTACTGAGAAAATCCACTTCTTATGATGTCGATGCTCGTTCACTGCCCGTTGGTAAATGTGTCGGTACCTTGCTTGCAAAAGCGCAGGTGGTGCTAAGGCGCAGTGGCGAGAGTGAGTTTGAACTAATTGTCCGGCGCAGCTTTGCTGATTACCTCTGGCTGTGGTTGCAGGATGCCAGTGAAGAGTATGGCCTGACTATCGAATAGCCTGATTATCGAATAGCCCGCGACGTTTTTGGTTTCATCTATGTCGTAGATTGGAAATTCAAATTTTCAATAACAGTCACATTTAAGGGGTATACCACCGCTAAGGGGACGAGGGCAAAGCCATGACCAAGTATGATAATCGATTACTGCAAGCTCGCGCCGGAGTGGCGCGCCATGAAACCAGCGTTGAACAGTCACATCGTCGCGTGCCGATCAATCTGCGTCAGTCGGGTCCCACACCCGTGGAAATGCTGATATCGACCCGGGTAAGGAAATCACCGTACTGGCATCTTTCGGTAGAAGCAGGATGCTGGCGGGCAACGGTGTATAACCGTATTTATCATCCTCGTGGTTATGTACGGCCGGAAGACGGCGGTGCGATGGTGGAATACGACTCACTGGTCAACGATGTCACGATGTGGAACGTCGCCGTAGAGCGCCAGATCCAAGTGAAGGGCCCGGATGCCGAAGCCTTTGTCAATTATGTGATCACCCGTGATGCCTCCAAGATCATGCCGATGCATGGCAAATACGTGATCCTGTGTAATGACGAGGGCGGTATTCTTAATGATCCTGTATTGCTCCGTCTCGCCGAGGACGAATTCTGGTTTTCCATCTCGGATAGCGATCTCGAGTTGTGGTTGCGCGGTATCAATATCGCCAAGCAATATGATGTCTCCATTGCCGAGATCGACGTGGCACCGGTTCAGATCCAGGGACCGAAGTCAGAAGCGCTGATGGTGGATTTGTTTGGCGACGATATCAAACAAATTCCCTACTACGGCCTGATGGAAGCCGAAATTGCAGGGTGTGATGTGGTCATTTCGCAAACCGGTTTTACCGGCGAGAGGGGCTATGAGATCTACTGTCGCAATGTGACCGAGGACGCCGAGAAGCTGTGGTATACCGTGTTGGAGGCAGGTAAAGCCCATAAATTGCGGGTGATCGCGCCAGCCCACCACCGCCGGATTGCTGCCGGGATCCTCTCCTGGGGGCAGGATATAGATCAGGAAACCCTGCCGTTCCAGTGCAATTTGGCTTATCAGGTGCCACGTAACAAAGATGCTGACTATGTCGGTAAAGCGGCTTTGGAAAAGGCTCGGGAGCAAATCGAAGCCGGGAACCCGCCTTTTGACCTTGTGATGGTCGGTATCGTACTGGGTGGGGAGCCGATTACGGACTATGCCAATGACTTCTGGCTGGTCTATGGGCCGGATGGTGGCGATGCTATCGGGTATGTTTCTTCTCCTTGGTATTCGCCAGAGCTGCAGACCAATATTGCCCTGGCTCATGTTCCCTGGGCACAGCGGGATATCGGTACCAAGCTGAGTGTCTCGCTTCCGTCCGAATATGGCGGCAATGTGGTTGATGCCGAGGTGGTAGAAGTGCCGTTCCGTCCGTCGGTCAACCCTAACTCGCGCGAAGTCGCCAAATCGCGTGGTAGTGATTTCGTCGACTAACGACCGATAATATAGGGGCACGGTATGAAGTGTGATGCCTACAAGAGCCTAGGAGGGGAAGGGTTCCGCGAACCTGATATGGAGTCCGATATTGAACCCCGTTTGTTTCAATTGCTGGCGGAAGCCTCGCTGGAAGCGACGCCCAAGCAGGTATTGAAGCTTCATACTGTTCCTGACTGGCTGTCGGCGGGAACCTGGGTATATGTGCCTTTTTTGCCGAAAGGCCGATTTGAGGAGACATTTGAGGCGTGTGAGCGCTTGCTGTTATGGGGGATGGTGCCAATACCCCATATACCGGCTCGCGCTGTGCCGAGCGAAGCTTGTTTGCACCGATGGCTTTCATCCCTGACGCATATCGGTGTCTACAATATTCTGCTGATAGCTGGAGAGAAAAACCCACCGGCGGGACCTTTTTCCAATACGCTTGCACTGCTGGCATCAGGTGCGCTGACAAAACATCCATTGCGTGGCATCGGGGTTGCAGGTCATCCCGAGGGGCACCCGCACGCAACAAGTCATGAACTTACCAATGCGCTCGCCTTTAAGCGAGAATATGCCGAAGCCAATCAACTCAATATGTGGGTGGTGACCCAGTTCTCGTTTGATGCCGATATCTTTATTCAGTGGCTGCAGTGCTATCAGGAGATGCTTGGCAATTTGCCGGTATACCTTGGTATGCCTGGCCCCACTCAGCTTAAGAACTTACTTTTCTATGCCGCGCAATGCGGTGTCGTTGAGTCGGTTGCGGCGTTAAGACGTAACCTGAAAGCTACCCAGCTGCTAAAGCCCTGGACACCGGATTTGCTGGTACAGGAAATGGCTCGTTACCAGAGCATCAACCCTGATACGCCTTTCCAGGGTATCCATTTGTATCCGTTTGGCGGCTTGAAACAGTCCGCCAGATGGTTGAGGGGGGCTCACTGACGATGAAAAATGAACTCAATGTTGCCTTGGTTTCAACGGAGATAGTTTCTCCAGAGATAGTTTCGCCGGAGATCGTTCCACCGGACAGCTTGCCGTCTCCGGGGGCTCCCGATATTGATATCGCCCGTGCAGTGACGCCGAGGCCAGTGATTGAAGTTGCTGCCGAGCGGCTGGGCTTGCTTCCTCATGCCCTGATCCCCTATGGCCACTACAAGGCCAAAATCGACATGGCGCAGCTGGATGTCAGTCATCAACGCGGCCAGTTGGTGCTGGTAACCGCAATGACGCCGACAACGGCCGGGGAAGGCAAAACCACCACCAGTATTGGTCTGTCAGACGGACTCAACGCCCTCGGGGTAAAAAGTACTGTCTGCTTGCGCGAACCATCGCTGGGGCCGTGCTTTGGTATGAAGGGCGGAGCGGCTGGAGGAGGGCGGTCGCAGGCGATTCCCATGGAAGATCTCAACCTGCACTTTAATGGCGATTTTCATGCGATCACGGTTGCCCATAACTTGCTTGTCTCCCTGATTGATAACCATATCCATTGGGGAAATGAACTAGGCTTGGATCCCCGTCGGATCTGCTGGCGGCGGGTAATGGATCTCAATGAGCGGGCTCTGCGCAATATTGTCTGTGGGCTCGGTGGGACGGCCCATGGTGTTCCGCGTGAGACGGGGTTTGATATTACTGTTGCCTCGGAGATCATGGCGGTGCTGTGTTTGGCCGAAGGACCGAAAGATCTCCAGAACCGCCTTGGTGAGATGATCATAGGCCGGCGCCGTGATGGCAGTGTAGTGACGGTACGTGAATTAGGTGCCGACGGTGCGATGACGGTGTTACTCAAAGAAGCCATGATGCCGAACCTTATCCAGAGCCTTGAGCATAACCCGGTACTGGTCCATGGCGGCCCCTTCGCCAATATTGCCCATGGCTGTAGCTCCCTGATGGCAACGCGAGCGGCATTGGCCCTTAGCGATGTTGTGGTGACAGAAGCGGGTTTTGGTGCCGATTTGGGGGCCGAGAAGTTTATTAACATTAAATGCCGTCTGGCAGGTTTGTCTCCGGATGCGGTGGTGCTCGTTTGCACCGTAAGGGCATTGAAAATGCAGGGCGGGATTGAAAGGCAGGCTCTGGATCAGCCGAATGTGGCCGCGGTCGAAGCGGGCTCAGCTAATTTGCTGCGACATATCCAGAACATCCAGCAGTTCGGTCTGATCCCGCTGGTGGCAATTAATCGTTTTCCAAGCGATAGCGATGAAGAGCTAGCCGTGATCCAGCGGTGCTGTCTGGCATCGGGAGCCCGGGTCGTGTCTGCCGATCATTGGGCTCGTGGCAGTGAAGGGGCTCAGGATATGGCGACAGCCGTCCTCGACCTGCTCCAGCAACCACCACCTAATGTCATACCGCTGTATGCTGATGATATGCCGCTGGACGAGAAAATTACGGCGGTGGCAACGCGGATCTATGGTGCTGGCGAAGTCCATTTTTCAACCAAGGCCTTGTCTCAGCTTGATGATATTCACCAGCTTGGCTTTGGTCATTTGCCTGTCTGTATTGCCAAAACACCTTACAGCTTTTCATCAGAGCCCGGAGTTTTGGGCGCGCCGATTAATCACGCTTTGCCTGTAAAAGAAATTCGCCTGATGGCCGGTGCGGGGTTTGTCGTTGTGATATGCGGCGACATCATGACTATGCCGGGCTTGCCGCGTCACCCGGCGGCGTTGGATATCAGGCTGGATGAGCACGGAGAAATTACCGGGTTGTTTTGACGGAAATACTTCATTGGATGTCGTTATTACACAGTCCGTCAGATGGCAGTGACATATCGTTAATTTAAGTGACATAAACGATTTGCTGATAGCTGCTCACAGGAGGGGGAATGTATGTCGGATGCCGCGCAACTGCACCAAGAGTCAATCATTATTGATGGCCTGATCATTGCCAGGTGGGATCGCGCCTTGTTCGAGGATATGGCAAAAGGGGGACTGACGACCGCCAACTGCACAGTATCGGTGTGGGAGGGCTTTCAGGCAACCATGAACAATATTGTTGAGTTCAACGGGTACTTCCGCGATCACGGCGATCTCATTCGCCCTGTTCGATGTACCGAAGATATTTATCTTGCCAAGGAAGAGGGCAAAACCGGGATTATACTCGGCTTTCAAAATGTACATGCGTTCGAAGATCAGATTGGCTATGTCGAGATCTTCAAAAAACTCGGGGTCGGAATCGCGCAGATGGCCTACAACACCCAGAACCTGGTGGGGACAGGATGTTATGAACGCGACGGCGGGTTATCCGGTTTCGGCCATGAAGTTGTTGCCGAGATGAATCGGGTCGGCATGATGTGCGATCTTTCACATGTCGGGGCAACAACCTCTCAGGAGGTGATCCTGGCATCGAAAAAACCAGTCTGTTACTCCCACTGTCTTCCGTTGGGGCTCAAGGAGCATCCCCGCAATAAATCAGACGATGAGCTGAGATTTATCGCCGATCATGGCGGTTTTATCGGGGTCACCATGTTCGCGCCTTTCTTGAAAAACGGTATCAATTCGACCATCGAGGACTATGTCGAAGCGATTGATTATATCGTCAATATTGTGGGTGAAGATTGTGTCGGGATCGGCACCGATTTTACTCAGGGCCATGATCAGGCTTTCTTTGAATGGCTGACTCATGACAAGGGGTATGCCCGACGGTTAACCCGGTTTGGTGAAATCATCAATCCCAAGGGGATCCGCACCGTCGGCGAGTTTCCTAATCTGACCCAGGCCCTGCTGGATCACGGCTGGCCGGTGAGCAGAGTGAAGAAAATCATGGGAGAGAACTGGGTTAGGACTCTCAAAGCAGTGTGGGACGAATAGATGCCAACATTACCTTACTCGAAAACACATGCCCCGGAAGTCCCTATCGAGGTGGACAGCGAGTCCGGCGTCTGGAGCACCAACGGGCTTCCGATGTTGTATGTCCCAAGGCACTTTTTTATTAATAACCACACCGCAGTGGAAGAGGCTCTCGGGGCCGAGAAGTATGCCGAGATCCTCTATGGCGCTGGCTACCAATCGGCTTATTACTGGTGCGAAAAAGAATCAGAAACCCACGGCCTGCAAGGTGCAGAGGTGTTTGAGCATTATATGAAGCGCTTGTCGCAACGGGGCTGGGGCCAGTTTGTCATTGAGAGTCTGGATATCTCTAATGGACGGGCCAAAGTGCGGTTATACCATTCGGCTTTCGTTTATCACTACGGCAAGGTTGAACGCAAAGTGGATTATATGTTCACAGGATGGTTTGCCGGTGCGATGGATCAGATCACCCGGGGGATAGGCCAGCCGATAGAGACGGTTGCTGTCCAGCAACAGAGCGAGGCGCAGACAGGTTGTGATTACGGCCTGTTTGAAGTGATGCCCAGGGACAATTGATAAGGAGTGGGGATGTCGCAGTTTGATGCTATTTTCCAGCCGTTGGCGATTAATAAGTTGATGATCCGTAACCGGATAGTCAGTACTGCCCATGCCGAAGTCTATGCCACACTCAATGGCATGCCGACCGAACGCTACATCCGTTATTACGAGGAAAAGGCCAAAGGCGGGATCGGGTTGTGTATTTGCGGCGGGTCGAGTCCGGTCTCGATAGACAGTCCGCAAGGGTGGTGGAAGTCGGTGAACCTCTGTACCGATGACGTTATTCCTCACCTGCAACAATTGGCTGAGGCGGTTCACCTGCACGGTGCGCATATCATGATTCAGGTCACCCACATGGGGCGCCGGTCACGCTGGGACGGTGGGGACTGGCCGCATCTTCTCAGTCCAAGCGGTATTCGTGAACCGGTTCACCGGGCAACCTGTAAAACTATCGAGCCGGAAGAGATTGAGCGGATCATTGATGATTATGCCGCCGCCGCTCGGCGGGTAAAGGCGGGAGGGTTGGACGGTGTTGAGCTGTCGGCGGTTCACCAGCATCTGATTGACCAGTTTTGGAGCCCGAGAGTCAACAAGCGGGATGATGAGTGGGGAGGCAGCTTCGAAAACAGGATGCGCTTTGGCCTTAAGGTGCTGGAAGCCGTTCGCCGTGAAGTCGGTCCTGATTTTGCCGTCGGTATGCGCATTTGTGGTGACGAGTTCCATCCTGATGGTTTGACCCATGATGACATGAAGCAGATTGCAGCGTATTACGATGCGACTGGTCTGGTGGACTATTTTGGCGTCGTCGGCTCTGGCTGTGATACCCACAATACCCTTGCCAACGTGATCCCTAACATGAGCTATCCGCCCGAGCCATTTTTGCATCTGGCGGCCGGTATCAAGCAGGTGGTTAGCGTGCCGGTGATCCATGCCCAGAATATAAAGGATCCCACTCAGGCCGAACGTGTGCTGGAAGGGGGGGATGTAGATTTTGTCGGGATGACCCGAGCCCATATTGCCGATCCGCATCTGATTGCCAAGATCAGGTTGGGTCAGGTTGATCAGATCCGCCAGTGCGTCGGTGCCAATTATTGCATTGATCGTCAGTATCAGGGGCTGGATGTACTTTGTCTGCAAAATGCGGCGACTTCGCGTGAAGAGACAATGCCCCATATCATCACGAAAACTGACGGCCCGGTTCGAAAAGTAGTGGTGGTTGGTGGGGGCCCCGCCGGTATGGAGGCGGCGCGTGTTTGTGCTGAACGTGGCCATGATGTCACTTTGATCGAGAAATCCTCCCGGCTTGGCGGACAAATCACGCTGGCAGCCAAAGCACCGCAGCGTGAACAAATTGCAGGGATCACCCGTTGGTTTGAGCTAGGGCTGGCACGGCTGGGTGTCACTTTGGAAATGGACACTGAAGCGGATGCCGAGCGTGTGATAGCGTTGTCCCCTGATGTGGTGATTCTGGCGGTCGGTGGCCAGCCGTTCATCGAGCAATTTCCTGGCTGGGGAGCGCAGGACGGTTTGGTTGTCAGTAGCTGGGATATCCTGAGTGGCAGTGTAGAGCCGGGCAGTAATGTGCTGGTCTACGACACTATCTGTGAGTTTTCGGGGATGTCGGTTGCAGATTATCTGGCGGCGAAAGGTGCACTGGTTGAATTGGTGACGGATGACCTGAAACCCGGAGTGGCTGTCGGTGGTACCACCTTCCCAACCTATTACCGTAGCCTCTATCAGCGAGAAGTGATCATGACGCCGGATTTTCGTTTGGAACAGGTATACCGGGAAGGCGAGAAAGTCATCGCCGTGCTGGAGAACGAGTATACCCAGCAGCGGGAAGAGCGGGTGGTGGATCAGGTCGTCATAGAAAATGGTATACGGCCTTGTGAAGCCCTGTATTACCAATTGAAGCCGGGCTCGATCAATAAAGGTCAGGTTGATCTGGCTGCATTGTACGCGGCCAAGCCGCAGCCGGAACTTGCTCATCATGCAGGCAATGGTCAGGGCTACCTGTTGTACCGGATCGGTGACTGTGCTTCACAGCGAAATATTCACGCTGCAATTTATGACGCCTTGCGCCTTTGCAAAGATTTCTGATCGTACAGATTTTGACTTAACACTTTTCGCCTCACAACTCGCGCAGAAAAGGGGATAACGATGCTGACATCTTTAGTTTCCGTGCTGTTATTGCTGGGATTACTAGTCACGTTGTTCGGCGCCGTTCGCCGGGTGAGGCTCTGGCGTCGGGGCAAACCTTTTGCGGTTAATATCTGGGCCGGGCTATCGAGTATCCCAAGACGGTATCTGGTTGATCTCCATAATGTTGTCGCTCGCGACAAAGCAACAGCTCATATGCATGTGGCAACCGCGGGGGGCTTTGTTGCCGCGCTGGTGATGCTGAGCATTATTTACCTTTTTGGCATTAATAACGGGGCAATGCATTTGCTGGCGCTTATTGCCTGTACGGTGATGTTGCTGGGGGCGCAGCTGGTGGCAGGGAGACGTCGTTCGGCGCCAGCGCATTTGTCTACCGGCCCTTGGATGAGGCTGCCGAATAGTCTCAAAGTATTTGCAGGAACATTTTTGCTTGTCAGTATTTTTGGCCTGTTGGGGATAGATAACTTGCCGACAATACTGCTTGTTTTACTGGGAGTTGCAATGATAGCGGGCATGGGCGAGATGCTGCTCGGACTGACCTGGGGCGGCCCCATGAAACATGCTTTTGCTGGCGCATTACACCTGGCTTTCCATCCTCGCGCTGAGCGCTTTGGCGGTGGTCAGTCAACGGGACTCAGGCCGCTTGACTTGACCGAGCCGCATTTGGGGGTAAACAAACCAACTGATTTTCACTGGAACCAGCTGCTGGGCTTTGATGCTTGCGTGCAGTGTGGCCGCTGTGAGAAGGCGTGCCCGGCCTTTGCAGCCGGTCAGCCGCTGAATCCGAAAAAGCTGATCCAGGATATGGTAGTCGGTATGACTGGCGGTTCGACAGCCAGTTATCATGGCAGTACTCATCCGGGTCAAGAACCGCAGCTTGGAGAGAAAGCCATTTGTGGCGGGCCTGAGCAGTCTTTGTTCGAGAGCCTGGTGGAGCCGGAAACAGTCTGGTCATGCACCACGTGCAGAGCCTGTGTCGAGGAATGCCCGATGATGATTGAGCATGTGGACGCGATCGTTGATTTGCGTCGTTATCTGACTCTTGAACAAGGCGCGACTCCCGGTAAAGGGCCGGAAATGCTTGAAAACCTGATCGCGACCGATAATCCCAACGGTAACCCTCCACAGCAACGCAATAACTGGGCCGTTGATCTGCACATTCCCTTGCTGGCTGATGTGAAGCAGGCAGATGTGCTGCTCTGGGCGGGGGACGGGGCGTTCGACATGCGCAACCAGCGTACACTTCGGGCCTTGGTTACCTTGCTGCAGCGGGCGAATGTTGATTTTGCCGTGCTGGGCAATGAAGAGCTCGATTGCGGTGATTTGGCCCGTCGCCTTGGTGACGAGGCAACCTTTCAGCGCCTTGCAAGAGCCAATATAAACACATTGAGCAAATACAGATTCAAGCGGATTGTGACAGCAGATCCGCATGCATTTCACCTCCTGAAGAACGAGTATCCTGACTTTGGCGGTAACTATGATGTTTGCCACCATACCCAGTTGCTGGCAGAGCTGGTCGCTCAAGAGAGCCTGAAGCTGGAGCCTGTTCGAGATCTGTCGGTGACTTATCACGATCCTTGTTATCTGGGGCGCTATAACGGCGGTTATGAAGCACCTCGGTCTCTGTTACGGGCTATCGGGATCGAAATAAAAGAAATGGAACGTTCGGGCTATCGCTCTCGTTGTTGCGGTGGCGGTGGTGGTGCGCCTGCCACCGATATTGCAGGTAAGCGCAGGATACCGGATATGCGAATGGATGATGTGAGGGAAACTGGGGCTGACATTGTTGTCGTGGCCTGTCCGCAGTGCAGCCTAATGCTTGAAGGGGTTGTTGAGCCACGCCCTGAGGTACGGGATATTGCCGAGTTGCTGTTGGAAGCCCAGCCTCAGCCTGTTCGGCATTGTCAGGTCGATGAAATGGAGGCGTCATGAGCAGAGTATTCCGTCGCGATCCTCGGCTTGAGCGTATTCAGCGCAATCGCCTTCATCCTTTGCATCTTAACTGTGCAAACCAACATTCTGATAATCAATCTCAAGGTAGTCTCGCCGACTCTGGCACTTTTCCTGATATCAGCTCTGGAACCACGCCAATACTTGATTCGCGATGCAGGAACGCTTCCCGGTTGCCCTTGCATCGAGTCGATGATCCTGACTTTTTTATCGCCGTGGTGCCTGAGATGAGTGGCGGCAGGCTAACCAGTGCCGACAGAGATATGTTGGGGCTGGCGCAGCAGTTGGCAAATGGCGGTTTTGCTCATAATCATATGGATGGTCAGAAGATTGAGAGACGCGGAGCCGTGCTGGCGGTGGTCTTTTCTTCTATCAAAGATGATCGTTTCGCCGATGCAGGGATAGATCGGCTACTGGATCTCTCTGTGTTCGGAGAGGAAGGATACCAACCTGAGTATCAGCTCGCTTTGCTACTACAGGCTGATAAGCAGTTTGCCCCCAGTTACTGGCTGTTTGGCGATCAGACTATGAACAGTGCCGATCTCGGTCGCCGCCTGGCCGCCAGGCTGGACGAGCGAGCAGCTACCGGGGTGGTAGAAATTGATGACAACTGGATATGGTGCCGTGCCGGGCAAAGTGGCAACGAGTATCGTCGCACGCATGAACGTATCTTGCTGGTGGCAGAGCAGATCGCCGAGCCGGTAAGCCAATGTTGCTATCAGGCCAGTCCGGTTGAGCTGGACTTGATTACATTGGAAAAGATATCCGCGACATCGCCGAAAATTGATGATTTGGGTCTGCTTCCCGTTGATCCCGGCTCTGTTTCCTTGGTGGAAGCGGAGTTTGTCTTTGCGGGCGGAAATGGTGTGACTGATTGGCCGTTGTTTCATCAAGCGGCTGCAGCGCTTGGGGCTGCTGAGGGTGCAAGTCGTGTGGCTGTGGATGACGGTAATATGCCGCGTTCAACCCAGGTTGGCGCATCCGGTACCTTGGTTTCAGCTCGGGTTTATTTGGCGGTGGGGATTTCCGGGGCGATCCAGCATCTGCAGGGAATGACCCATTGCGATACGGTGATCGCCATCAATCTTGATCCAGGGTGCGCCATGGTTAGCCGGGCAGATCTTAGCGTGATCGGTGACAGCAGCGAGATCTTGCAGGCTCTGGTTAGCAGTATTAAACGGGGTGAGAGTGAAAGTAGGATTGGGGAACTGATGGGATTTGATCGAGATCAGGCAAAGGAGAAGTGGGATGATGCTGTGTGAGCCTCTGCAAATCATGGTGTTGGTATCGACCGGTATGCATTCACAAACTGGGCGGCCATGCCGTGCTTCACTGGATGCACAGGCGATTGAGCTGGCATTGCAACAGTCCGGTGCGGTGATTGAGGTTGTCCATGCCAGCCATGCAGATGGAGCGGAACAGTCGGCATTACGAGATTACCTGGGAATGGGAATCGGGCAGATAACTGTTCTTAAGCTGCCAGAGCTCTCCGATCCGGTATCGGCTCTGGCTCAGTATGTGAATGAAGCGGAGCCCGATTTGGTACTGTGCGGCGAACAGGCTGAATGGGGGGAAGCGTCAGGCTTGCTACCTTACCTGTTGGCAGATCAGTTAGGTTGGGCGATTGTGCCGCATATCGCTGGTTTGGCAGGTGTTGCAGATAGACATATCGAGCTTTTACAGGCGTTACCACGCGGTCAGCGCCGGAAACTATTGGTCAAGCAACCTGTGGTGGTAACCATTAACAGTGCGGCGCCGCAGGCCAGACAAAGTGCGTTCTTAAAAGCGCGCGATGGCATCATCAATATGCTCGAATTTGAATATGATTCCGAACATGAATTTGGGCTTAAGCTTGCGGCAGATAGCGAACAGTCCCAATGGCAATTACAACCAGCAAAACAGCGCCCCAAGCGGCTGAAGATCATCACGGCGAAAACCGCTGCAGAACGGATGAAAGCTGCAACAATGGTGACGCCGAGCCAGGCGGGCAAGGTATTACAAGGCACTTCCCCCCAACAGGCTGCCGAAGCCATTCTCGCCTTGCTGCGAGAAGAAGGGGTTCTCAAGTAATACTTTTTAATCCACTGAACTTTAAAGTTAATTAAGAACCTAGCAAGCCGGGTTGGGAAGTGTAGTCGGATCGTCAAAACCGGTATCGAACAGGTTGTCATCATGCCGTTCACTGAGTTCGGTAAGTGCCGGAAGATTGGTAATTATCGGGAACTCTGCCATATCCGGTTGCTCGGCAATTATTGGTTGTGGAGTGGTAATAGTTTGCTCTGTAGCAACTGGCTGTGACGATATCCCTTGTCGCTCGTGACGAGGAGGAATGCCAAAGCAGTCACGGTAACATTTACTGAAGTGAGGCGTTGAAACAAACCCACAGGCCACGGAAACCTCGATGACAGACAGGTTGGTTTGTTTTAGCAACTGTCTGGCCCGGCTAAGCCGGAGCTGAAGGTAATAGCGCGAAGGTGAACATTGTAGATGTTTCTGGAACAGCCTTTCCAGCTGTCGTCGTGACAGATCGACAAACCCAGCCAGTTCATCCATTCCGATAGGTTCTTCCAGGTTGGCCTCCATCAGAGAGACGATTTCAAGCAACTTAGGCTGGGACGCTCCGACCAGGCTGCGAAGCGGCACTTTTTGCACGTCCTCGCCATTGCGGATCCGCTCGCACATGAACATTTCCGATATCGCTGCACTGAGTCTGTTGCCATGTTGTTTGGCCACTAAAGTGAGCATCATGTCCATTGGCGCAGTCCCGCCTGTGCTGGTCATTCGCCTGTCACTGAGGGTGAATAGCTTATTGGTGATTTTAACCGAGGGGAATAACTCCTGAAGCCCGGCCAGGTGCTCCCAGTGAATGGCGCAGTGCTGGTTTGCCATCACCCCTGCTTTTGCCAGGGCATAGCTGCCGGTGCAGATCCCGCCGAGTATTTTTTGCTGACGATCAAGCTGGCAAAGCCAGCTTGTTAGTTGGGGTGTACAGCTACGTTCAATCTGAACACCGCCGCAAATAATCAGTGAATCAAGCGGCAGTTGAGATGGAATTTGGTCATCGACCCTTACCTCGAGCGCATCACTGGCGGCAACAGGTTGGCCATCATCACTGAGGGTAAACCATTGGTACAGCTTCTCTCCCGAGAGTTGATTGGCCATGCGCAATACTTCAACGGCCGATGCCATCGCGATCATGGTGAAATTGTGAGTGAGATAAAAACCGATGCGCATGGGTTGTCGTGTTGTTATTGAAGTCATCGCCAGTTCCCCCTAAGTTGCCACGTGATCGTGATGGGTCGAATGGTGTCAATTACCGCGAAATCCTTACAGTACACAGCGTTTTAAATGTCAGGAAAAATTACCTTCTCTTTCTGTGTAATTCAGGGTTCATAAAAAGTAAATTTTTTTATCGAGAGTTAGCTCAATAAGGGGAGTTAAAAGGGGAAATTAAAGCGCAAAGTATCAAACGACGGCGAAATATGGTTCGTCGTGTCAGATTGCGATGGTTGTAAAGATTAGAGCACTAAACAAAAAGCTGACCACACTTGTTATTTCAGGCTGAGTGTAAGCAATCTCTGCGAGTTACGGCCTAGTCGCTAATAAGATCCTGTCAGTTGATAGAGACTTGTTTTCGACACAAAACATTTAGATCAAGCTGTTTTTTTTGGATTTATTTTAATCTGTTTAAAATCAACTGCTTGTGGTTGTTTTGGTAAAGGGTTTTTCCTTGTTATTCATTACGGCACGAAACATTTTTTGACTTGCTGTCAATGGTATGTAAAATTATTTTTAATTAAACGTTCAATCAAGAAACATTTGAGTAGCAATTATGCCAAAAGTCGGAATGCCAGAAATTCGCAGACCACAGCTCGTCGAGGCCACAATGGCTGTTATTGATGAAGTTGGGCTTTCGGGTGCGAGTGTGGTTTTGATCAGCCGCAAGGCCGGTGTTTCTCCTGGGATCATTAATCATTATTTTGGTGGTAAACATGGTTTGCTGGAGGAGACGATGCGCTCGGTGCTGCGTCAATTGTCAGCGACCTCCATAGAGCACCTTCGTGCCGCGGACAAAGATGACGTGACCGCCAGGGTCAAGGCGATTGTTGCGGCGAATTTTGATGGGTACCAAGTCGAGAGCAAAGTAGTGAAAACATGGCTGGCCTTCTGGGCGCAGTCTATGCACGATACTACGTTGCATCGGCTACAGCGGGTCAATGAACGCCGTTTGTTATCGCACCTCCGCTTTGAACTCAAGAAAGTTTTACCTTCTGAACAAGCCCTTTTTGTCGCACAGGGCGTTGCTGCACTTATTGATGGGATTTGGCTAAGAGGGGCGTTAAACCCTGACGGAATTTGCCCGGACAAAGCCCAGCAGATCATCTCTGATTACCTGCAAAAACAACTCGCCCCGTATTTGAACTGACAAAGTCATAACAACATTAATTACCAAGGCATTTGATGAAAATGAAGTCTCTGTATATCCATGGTCAGGCTACTGAAGCCTCATCTGAAGAAACGTTTGTAACCTGTAACCCGGCAACCGGCGAGGAGCTGGCCGAGATCGGACAGGCCACTGTTCAGGATGTTGACCGTGCAATCGCTTCGGCACAACAAGGTTTCAAAGTGTGGTCAGCGATGAGTGGCATGGAAAGAGGGCGTATCTTGATGCGGGCGGTAGCGATTCTCCGTGAGCGCAATGATGAGCTTGCCGCGTTGGAAGTCAAAGATACCGGCAAGCCGATCCAGGAGGCCATCGAGGTAGATATTGCCACAGGTGCGGATGTTATCGAGTACTACGCGGGGCTTGCCTCGGCAATTCAGGGCCAACAACAAGATTTGGGTCACGGTCAGTTTTTCTATACCCGCCGTGAGCCATTGGGTGTTTGTGCCGGAATTGGTGCGTGGAACTATCCAATCCAGATTGCAATGTGGAAATCGGCTCCTGCTTTGGCGGCTGGTAACGCCATGGTATTCAAGCCGTCTGAAGAAACGCCGCTTTCGGTATTGAAGCTGGCGGAGATCTTCACAGAAGCCGGTGTCCCTGATGGCGTGTTTAACGTGGTTCAGGGTGACTACCGTGTCGGGCAGATGCTTTCCCGCCATCCGGATATTGCCAAGGTTTCTTTCACCGGTGAATCGGGCACTGGCAAGAAAGTCATGGCTGATGCTGCCGGTACGCTTAAGGACATCACGATGGAGCTTGGTGGTAAGTCACCGCTGATCGTCTTTGATGATGCCAAGTTAGACAATGCGGTTTCTGCTGCCATGCTGGCCAATTTCTACACCCAGGGCGAAGTTTGTACCAACGGTACCCGGGTCTTTGTTCATGATGCGATTTACGACCAGTTTATCGAGCAGCTTGCTCACCGTACCAATAAGTTGGTTGTTGGCGATCCTGCTGATATGTCGACCCAGATCGGCGCGCTGATATCAGGCGAACATCTCGAAAAAGTACTCGGGTTTATCCAGGCCGGGAAAGAATCCGGTGCCCGCCTGATCTGCGGTGGCGAGCGTGAAACAGCCAATGGACTCGACAAGGGATATTTTGTTCAGCCAACCATCTTTGCCGACTGTACTGATGACATGCTCCAGGTTCAGGAGGAGATTTTTGGCCCGGTGATGTCTGTGTTGCGATTTAGCGATGAAGACGAGGTGATTCAGCGGGCAAATGCCACCCTGTATGGACTTGCTGCCGGTTTGTTTACCCAAAACCTTTCTCGTGCTCACCGGGTGATTGCCCAAATTGAAGCCGGTATTTGCTGGGTGAACACATGGGGTGGTTCGCCGGCAGAAATGCCTGTTGGAGGCTACAAGCAGTCTGGTATCGGGCGAGAAAATGGAATTGAAACGCTCAATCATTACACCCAGAACAAGAGTGTGATGATTGAGCTTGGTGATCTTGAGTGCCCTTATGATTGAGCCACATATCAGCACTAGCAGGGGCTGCTGATAGCAGCTGGCTTTAATCTTCACAATAGAATTGAAAGGGAAATCAAATGAGCAAAACCTACGATTACATCATTGTCGGAGCGGGATCCGCTGGCTGTGTACTGGCAGACCGTCTAACAGCATCGGGGGAGCACAATGTTTTGCTGCTAGAGGCAGGAGGTGGTGACAAAAGCATTTTCATCCAAATGCCGACAGCATTGTCATACCCAATGAACAGCGATAAGTACGCCTGGCAGTTTGAATCACAACCTGAGGCCGGTATTGATAACCGCCGCCTACATTGTCCGCGAGGACGTGTGCTGGGTGGTAGCTCGTCAATTAATGGCATGGTGTATGTGCGAGGTCATGCCTGCGACTTTGACGAGTGGGTTGAGCATGGCGCGGCAGGCTGGAGTTATCAGGAGTGCCTGCCGTATTTCCGCCGCGCAGAATCATGGATTAGCGGCGAGGATGATTACCGGGGTGGCGACGGCCCGCTGGCAACCTGTAACGGTAACAATATGACGCTGAACCCGTTGTATCAGGCGTTTATCGATGCCGGACAACAAGCGGGTTACCCGAAAACCGATGATTACAACGGTTATCAGCAGGAAGGCTTTGGCCCTATGCACATGACGGTTGATAAAGGTGTTCGCGCCTCAACCTCAAATGCCTATCTGCGCCGAGCCATGAAGCGCAACAACCTGACCGTCAAAACGGGCGTTGTCAGCCGCAAGGTATTGCTTGAAAACAAGCAGGCTGTCGGGGTCGAAATCGAAATTTCTGGCCAGATCGAATCGGTGTTTGCCAGCAAGGAAGTGCTGCTGTCGGCAGGCTCTGTCGGCTCACCGCAGCTTCTTCAACTGTCTGGGGTGGGGCCCAAGGCGGTATTGGAGCAAGCTGGAATTGAGGTAGAGCACGATTTGCCGGGTGTCGGGGAGAACCTGCAAGACCACCTGGAAGTCTATTTCCAATATGAATGCCATCAGCCCATAACGCTGAACAGCAAGTTGGGGCTGATTAGTAAAGGACTGATCGGTACACGCTGGATATTACGAAGAGATGGTCTGGGAGCGACCAATCATTTTGAGTCGTGTGCTTTTATCCGTTCTCGCGCCGGATTGAAATGGCCAAATATTCAATATCATTTCCTGCCTGCGGCGATGCGCTACGACGGTCAGGCAGCCTTTGATGGTCACGGTTTCCAGGTGCATGTCGGCCCGAACAAACCGCAAAGCCGCGGCCGTATTCGGGTTGAATCTAGCGACCCGCATCAAAAGCCCAACATTGAATTTAATTACATCAGTACAGAACAAGATAGGCAGGATTGGCGTGACTGTATTCGCCTGACCCGTGAAATTCTGGCTCAGCCAGCCATGGATGAATACCGCGGCAAGGAAATCCAACCGGGAACAGACGTTACAAGTGATGAAGCGATTGATGCCTGGGTGCGCCAAAATGTCGAGAGTGCCTATCACCCATCATGCTCGTGCAAGATGGGAGCAGATAACGATCCCATGGCCGTGCTGAACGAGAAGTGCCAGGTCAGGGGAATTGATTCTCTCCGAGTGGTCGACTCGTCGGTGTTTCCGACCATTCCGAACGGCAACCTCAATGCGCCGACAATTATGGTGGCGGAGAAAGTTGCCGACGCCATCTTAGGCTGCGCTCCTCTTGCCCCTTCAGATGCACAGATCTGGATTGCCCCTAACTGGGAAACCGAGCAACGTGTTGGTCCTGCCCAGCGTCAGGTGAGCGCCTGACAGACCCAGACACTATTACTAAAAACAAGCAGCCTAATTACCAAAACAAGCAAGCTGACTGTTGGGAATACATCAGCCTTCTCGCCAGATACGAGAAGCGTCATTACTTAACAGATTTGGCTTAACAAACATGGATAAAGGAAGAGTCATGAAGACAAAGAAAACGATTAAAAACGCAATCATGGGTAGCTCAGCACTATTACTCAGTCTGTCGGCATCAACGGCATTAGCGGCCCAGTGCGAAACCGTACGTTTCTCTGATGTTGGCTGGACAGACATTACGGCAACAACGGCGATCACGAGCGAAGTGCTCAAAGGGTTGGGCTATAAGACCTCAACTCAGCTGCTGTCGGTACCGGTGACATACTCCTCCATGGCCAACAAGGACATTGATGTGTTTCTGGGAAACTGGATGCCAACGATGGAAGCGGATATTGCCAAATATCACCAGGATGGCTCAGTCGAGACAGTAAGGGCCAACCTGGAAGGGGCTAAATATACCCTTGCAGTTCCGAAATACGTATATGACGCCGGTGTCCGCAGCTTTGCTGATCTGGCTAAACACAAAGATGAATTCCGAGGCCGTATCTATGGTATCGAGCCGGGTAATGACGGCAACCGTCTGATCCAGGACATGATTGATAAAAATGCCTTTGAGCTGAAGAGCTTCCGTCTGGTCGAGTCCAGTGAAGCCGGCATGATGTCGCAGGTTAAACGTGCAGTTAACCGCGAGCAGTGGATCGCTTTCCTTGGCTGGGCGCCGCATCCGATGAACAGCAACTTTGATATGGCCTATCTGGACGGTGGCGATGATTTCTTTGGTCCCAACTACGGCGGTGCAAGTGTTTATACCAATGTTCGTCAGGGCTACCTGAAAACGTGTCCGAATGTCGGCCAGCTATTGCAGAACCTGAGCTTCAGTCTCGAGATGGAAAACCAGCTGATGGGCGAAATCCTGAACAACAATGCCAAGCCAGATGCGGCGGCAAAAGCCTGGCTGAAAGCCAATCCGCAGGTACTGGAACAGTGGCTTAACAAGGTAACAGCACAAGATGGCAGCAATGCTACTCAAGCCGTGAAGACATACCTGAATATCTAATTGTCTATTGCTTGCCTGATACAGGCTGACTGTCGATGCTGCCACCGTAACAGGTGGTAGCCGCTCGGCGTGATAGATAAACACGGAACGACCTAATATAAAAAAATATGGACCATTAAGGAGTAACAGTGGACTTTATTACAGAGCATAAAATCCCTTTAGGTGATTGGATGGCAACCTTCGTGGATTGGCTTACCTACAATGCCGCAGGATTTTTTGACTCACTTTCCTATACCCTGGAATCACTGATCATGTTGTTGGTTGATCTGTTTAAGTGGTTTCCGCCAGCGGTGCCGATTTTGATGACAGCCTCGTTGGCCTGGTTTCTTCACCGGAACCTCTCGCTGGTCATTTTTGTGGTCGCGGCACTGCTATTGATCATGAACCTGGGTTACTGGGAAGAAATGCTGGAAACTTTCGTTCTGGTATTAACGGCCACGATGATCTCGGTATTGGTCGGGGTGCCTGTCGGCATTGTTGCTGCACACAAGCCTTGGTTGTATACCATCATGCGTCCGATCCTTGATTTGATGCAGACCATACCGACATTTGTCTACCTGATCCCAACCTTGGTGCTGTTTGGTCTGGGGGTAGTTCCCGGCCTTATTTCTACCATTATTTTTGCCATTGCCGCTCCAATCCGCCTGACCTATCTGGGTATTAGCCGAGTCCCTGAAGAGTTGGTCGAGGCGGGTAGAGCCTTCGGGGCCAATCGAATGAAGCTGTTGTTCAAAGTTGAACTTCCGGCGGCAATGCCAAACATTATGGCAGGGATAACACAGTGCATCATGCTGTCACTATCGATGGTGGTGATTTCCGCGCTGGTGGGGGCTGACGGCTTGGGTAAACCGGTGATCCGCGCCCTCAATACGGTCAATATTTCTCAGGGGTTTGAAGCAGGTTTGGCCATTGTATTGGTCGCTATTATTCTGGATCGTCTATGTAAGACTCCGGCAAGCCAGAGCAAGGAGGGTTAATCATGAGTGCGATCAGTATTAAAAGTCTGGATGTGATTTTTGGCGAGCAGGCAACCCAATCTCTGGCATTGCTGGATGAGGGCAAAAGCCGTCAGGAAATTATTGATGCCACCGGTGATGTGGTCGGCGTCCATGATGTCAGCCTCGATATTGAAGAGGGTGAAATTTGTGTCTTGATGGGGCTGTCCGGCTCCGGTAAATCGAGCTTGCTACGTGCGATTAATGGCCTGAATAACATCAGTCGTGGTTCGCTCAAGGTGCAGGATGGCGAGGAGTCGATAGATCTTGCCAACTGCGATAAAACGGCCCTGCGCCATTTGCGTACCAACCGTATATCCATGGTATTCCAGAAGTTTGCTTTGATGCCTTGGCTGACCGTACTCGACAATGCTGCCTTTGGTCTGGAGATGCAGGGTATCGGCAAGGCTGAGCGTCGTCGCCGTGCAGAAGAAAAGCTCGATATGGTGGGGCTTTCCGAGTGGAAGAATAAATTTCCCCATGAGCTATCGGGGGGGATGCAGCAGCGTGTCGGATTGGCACGGGCATTTACCATGGATAGTGACATCTTGCTGATGGATGAACCGTTCTCGGCGCTGGACCCGCTCATTCGTAGTCAGCTTCAAGATGAATTGCTGGAGCTACAGCGTCAGCTGAACAAAACCATTGTGTTTGTTAGCCATGATCTGGATGAAGCGCTCAAGATTGGCAATAACATTGCGATCATGGAGTCCGGTAAGCTGATCCAGCATGGAAAGCCTGAAGAGATTGTGCTCAAGCCTAATTCACAATATGTGAAAGACTTTGTCGCTCATACCAACCCGCTGAATGTGCTGCGCGGACGCTCCCTGATGACAGAGACCAGCGATCTTGAGTCGTTGGGAGACATGCTGATCCTTAACCAGCACGACAAGACTTGCGTTAGTACCTCTGCGGAGGGGGAAATTATGGCGGTAACCCGGCAGGATGAGTCTTTGGCATTGCAGCAGTGGCAAGAAGGGGGCTGCCTTGAGACGCTTGAACAAGACAAGGTAGTGATGACAACACCCGATATCTCGATGCGTGAGGCACTGGAAATTCGTTATCGTACCGGTCAGCCTGTATTACTGGGAACGGAA
Source organism: Photobacterium kasasachensis (assembly GCF_050336885.1). Taxonomy (NCBI): domain Bacteria; kingdom Pseudomonadati; phylum Pseudomonadota; class Gammaproteobacteria; order Vibrionales; family Vibrionaceae; genus Photobacterium; species Photobacterium kasasachensis. Next base: position 252,094 of record NZ_JAKJSH010000004.1, on the reverse strand, counting down.
AGACGCCTGGAAGGGGTATTATCAGATAATGACTTTTATCATGCTCTGCTCGGTAAGCACTTTTCTGCCAAGCTGGCTTAGGAATTGCCCTTAACTGTTATACAGAATGAAAATCCGGTACAGCAGAGTACCGGATTTTTTGTTTTGCCAGCGAGATTATTGAATATCAAAGCGGTCGAGTTTCATGACTTTTACCCAGGCGACGATAAAGTCATCGACAAACTTCTCTTTGGCATCATCGGCAGCGTAGACTTCGGCTACGGCCCGTAACTCAGAATTGGAGCCGAAAATAAGATCAACCGGTGTCGCGGTCCATTTCGCCTTGCCATTGCTACGGTCAATGCCTTCATAGACGCCATCTTGCGATGATGATTTTTGCCATTTGGTGGACATATCCAGCAGATTGGTGAAGAAATCATTACTTAATGTTCCCGGTTTATCGGTGAATACACCATGCTGGGACTGCCCGGTATTGGCATTCATGACACGCATGCCTCCGATAAGCACCGTCATTTCAGGTACGGTTAACGTCAGCAGATCGGCTTTATCGACCAGCATTTCAGCTGGGGATCGTTGGTTGTCATTGCCAAAGTAGTTACGGAACCCATCAGCACTTGGTTCCAGTACCGCAAACGAGTTTACATCTGTCTGTGCTTGTTTTGCATCGGTACGTCCGGGGGTGAAGGGGACTTTGACATCATGGCCAGCTTGTTTGGCGGCATCCTCAATCGCAGCGGCGCCACCCAATACAATCAGGTCAGCAAGAGATACTTTCTTGCCGTCAGACTGTGTGCTGTTGAAGTCCTGCTGAATTTTCTCTAGCTGCTGGAGCACCTTCGCCAGTTCTTCGGGATCATTGGCATGCCAGCTTTTCTGGGGCTCAAGTCGAACGCGTGCGCCGTTGGCTCCCCCGCGCATATCCGTACCGCGAAAGCTTGATGCAGAGGCCCAGGCGGTTCTTATTAATGCGGGAACGGCTAGATCCGAGGCAAGAATATCGGCTTTGAGCTTGGTGATGTCCTCATCTGTAATTAAGGTGTGATCGACGGCTGGTACAGGGTCTTGCCATAACATGGCTTCCTCGGGGACTTGATCGCCGAGATAGCGTGCACGAGGCCCCATATCTCGGTGCGTTAGCTTGAACCATGCCTTGGCAAAGGCTAATTCAAACTCTTTCGGGTTATCAAGAAATCGTTTGGAGATTTTACTGTACTCAGGGTCAAACTTGAGCGAAAGGTCGGTGGTGAGCATGATAGGTGCGTGTCTTTTTGATGCATCATGGGCATCCGGCACCATGTCTTTAGCGCTTTCGTCATCGGGGATCCACTGTATGGCGCCTGCTGGGCTTTTGGTCTGTACCCATTCGAAGTTGAACAAGTTTTGAAAGTAGTTGTGGGTCCATTGAGCCGGACTGACTGTCCAGGCTCCTTCCAGCCCGCTGGTGATGGTATCGGCACCATGGCCAGAACCGTATTTGTTTTTCCAGCCAAGGCCTTGCTCTTCGGTGCTGGCTGCTTCAGGTTCCGGGCCGACATATTTGGATGGCTCCGCGGCACCATGTGCTTTACCGAAGGTATGCCCGCCGGCGATAAGAGCGACGGTCTCTTCATCATTCATTGCCATTCGGCCAAATGTTTCGCGGATGTCCTTGGCCGCTGCCAGTGGGTCCGGATTGCCGTTTGGTCCCTCGGGATTAACATAGATCAGCCCCATTTGAACGGCGGCAAGTGGTTTTTCCAACTCTCTGTCACCGCTATAGCGCTTGTCTGCCAAGAACTCATTTTCAGGTCCCCAGTAGACCATGTCTGGCTCCCAGGCATCTTCACGTCCGCCGGCAAAGCCCAGGGTTTTGAAACCCATCGACTCCATGGCAACAGTACCGGCCAGAACCATCAGGTCGCCCCAGGAGATATTACGACCGTATTTCTGCTTGAGTGGCCAAAGCAGGCGTTGTGCCTTATCCAGGTTGGCATTATCGGGCCAGCTGTTTAAAGGGGCAAAACGCTGCATTCCGCCATAGGCACCGCCGCGCCCATCACTGACGCGATAGGTTCCCGCACTGTGCCATGCCATCCGGATGAATAATGGCCCGTAGTGACCATAGTCAGCAGGCCACCAGTCTTGGGAGGTTTTCATCAGTGTATCCAGATCTTTTTTCACAGCACTCAGGTCAAGACTGTTAAAGGCTTCTGCATAATTGAAGTCTTCACCCATTGGGTTCGACGAGGCAGTATGCTGTCGCAGGGGAGAAAGGTCGAGTTTCTCTGGCCACCAGAACTGATTCGATTTCGGCTCTCCCTGTGCATAGGCAGAGTTGTTCAATAGAAGTGGTGACAGGGCTACCGCTATAGCGGCTAGCAGAGGGATCGTCTGTTTACGCATGGGAGTTACCCCTTTGTGGTAGGTACAGGTAAAATATAAGCCTGAACCTCCCGTTTTTGGGGGCAAAAGTGATGGAAAATACTGATTGTTGTAATCGGTAAAACCAATCATGCTGGTGGGCGAGTTGCCCAAGCCAGATATTGCGATAAGTTTTCTGGCCCGGGCAAAATGATGAAACTGCTTAAGCTTTGGGAAGTTGCGGCTTACCCAAACTGCTTACTGTAATTGATAATGCTGTCGCGATAGAGGGCAAGTAGTTCCTTATCATTAACAGCAATACCTACTTTTTGTTCCGGCATCTCTGCCCAGTCATCCGTCTGATGACGGCGACCATCAAACTTTTGCAGGGTCAGTCCTTCGGCCGGTCCGTCGGTAACGACCCGAATCGGCCCTTCGCGAAGGGTAAATAATTCCGGCTTGATGACATAGGCAATGGCAGACGGGTCGTGGACATGGCAGCCTTCCAGTCCCAGCTTGTTGGCATAAAAGCGCAGGTAGTAACGACTTACGTCCCAGATGAATTCACCGACTTTGCCGCCCTCGGCCTTTAGGTCGTCGATATAATCTGCAGAGAAGAAGCTCTCTTCTGTGACATCTAGTCCTACGATGACTACCGGCCAGTCGGCAGTAAACACCTTGTCAGCCGCATGCGGGTCGTCGTGAATATTTGCTTCGGCATAAGGGGTAACATTGCCACGGTGGCCGTTCATCCCAAAAGCACCACCCATTACAACGACTTCCTTCACCAGACTTGTGATTTCAGGGGCAGCATCAAGAGCCAGGGCGATATTAGTCAGCGGTCCGACAGTCACCAGCGTGATCTCACCGGGGTTGGCTTTGACTGTATCGATAATGTACTGGTAGGCCGGACGCGGATCGGCACAAGCATGCTCGGGCTCACTACTGTGAAGATCACCAAACCCTGTTTCGCCGTGTACGACAACGGTAGCACCAACTGGCGGGCGCTGGATTGGCTTGTCAGTACCTTTGGCGATGTCACAGCTGAAGTTGAACTTCTCTTTTAGGTAGAGTGCGTTACGCGTGCCATTCTCAATAGTGGCATTGCCATACACCGTAGTGATCCCGACAAGGTCGATATCCGGATGGGCCAGAGCAAATAAAATGGCCATTGCATCATCGATACCCGGGTCGGTATCAAGAATAATCTTCTTACGCATAGAGAAAGTATCCAACAATTAATGTGATTTTATCTTAGCGTTTATTGGTGTATTAGCCTGTGATTGTCTTCACGGTAATATGAAAGCTGATGAAACATCAGGTGATTATATGTGGCTGCGGGATGATTACTGCTGGCTCAGTATGTGCTTGCCTTTTTTCTGGATAAACTCGACGAATGCTTCGCTCAATACTGTCTGTATCCGGTGTGCCGAGCGAACAAGGTGCCAGGAGGTAAGAATGGGAAACCCCTCGACTGGCAGGGAGATAAGGTGAGGTGTCGGTTCATACTTGATTGCGTATTCAGACAGAATGGAGACGCCCAGATCAGCAATCACACAATGTTTGATGGCCTCGTTACTTTCTATCGTCATTTGCGGGGAGAGCTTTAAGCCTCTGCCCTCGAAAAAGTGTTCTATGGCGTACCGGGTTCCCGACCCATACTCGCGGGAGATATAGGGGTAATGGCATAGCTCCTCCGGAAGAATACGGTCTTTTTGTGCAAGCGGATGTTGAGAGTGGGCAATGGCGACTAATGGGTTGACGAGAAAGCTGATCGCATCTTTCGTCATCTCGTCACTCAGGTGGCTAAACAAATAAATGTCATCCAGATCCTGTTCGTAGCGCTGAATAATTTTTGCCCGGTTACCTACAGTTAGCTCGATATCCACCAGAGGATATTGCTGGCAGAACGAGCCGAGCAGGTGGGGAATAAAATACTTGGCAGAGGTGACCACGGCAATGCGCAATGTACCGGCTTTTAGTTCATTGAGATCTGCCAGTGATATCTCGAGTCTGTCGAGCGTTTCAAACAGTTCAACACTGTGTTCAGCTACGATTTTTGCCGCCTCGGTAAATACCAGCTTTCGTCCTACCTGTTTATAAAGAGGTGTGCCCAGCACTTCCGTGAGCTTACGGAGCTGAATAGAGATAGTGGGTTGGGTCAGGTTAAGTATATCGGCGGCTTTAGTAATGGAGCCGACTTCGTACACGGTTTGGAAAACGTGCAAGGGCCGGATGGTATTTAACCTTCGCCGCAGGTGTTGCGCCATATGAGCTCCATTTAGTTAATCTATATAGACATTAGTCTATGTGTGGCATGTCAAAGATTAATTATTATTTAAGCGTTGAATAGGTCACTGTAGATCTGCACAGAGGTTGAATGAATATTATGACCAATCAGGTATTGCGGAGGCGTTATGACTTATCGACGTTTATTGGTTCCGGTGTCCCCCGAGCAGGTATTGGGGCCAGCCTTTCATCAGGCATTGGCGTTTGCCGATCAGCAAAAAGCGGTAGTGACATTATTGACTGTTGTCGAGGATCTTGAAGAAATTCAGGAATTGACCAAACACTCTTTCACTACCTTGGATCTACTTGATAAGGCGACAGCCACTTATCATCAGCAGTTGAAAGAACATGTTGCGGTACTGCGGCAACAATACCCCCATATCACATTCGGTACCCAGATAAGAATGGGCATTCCGTTCATCGAGATCATCAAATCGGCGGCGGAGAGCAAAGCTGATTTGATTATCATCGATACCCATCGGCAGCATAAACAATCGGCCTGTCAGTGGGGAAGCACGACGCGGCATTTAATGCGAAAATCGCCGACGCCCATCTGGGCTATCCACCACAATCAGTCGAAGATCCAACGTGTCGTCGCATCGGTTGATGTCACCGGAGAAGACTCAGAGGGCTTGAATGAAACAATTTTGGCACTGGCTCATGAATTTGCCTCTGTGAATGAGGCCAGCTTGTACCCTTGTCATGCCTGGCGGTTAGAGACCGAGGGGTATTTGCGAAAGTGGAATCACTGTACCGATTTGGATATTGCCCTAATTGCCAAGGAACTGCGCAGCGAACGGTCAGCTCGTTTGCGAAACCTGCTGCTTCCCTACGAGCAACTGACGACCCCAGTTCATTCTCGATTGCTAGAGGGAGATGCGAGGAAGGCACTACCTGATTTTGTCAGGAATGAAGAAATCGATTTAGTGATTATGGGAACGCTCTCCCGAACAGGGATAGCTGGTTTTTTGATGGGAAATACAGCTGAATCCATGCTTGATGAGCTGCAGTGTTCAGTGATCACCTTGAAGCCGAAGGGGTTCCGCTCACCAATTCTTTCTTAGTGCTCAATCCCAGTGGGTTATGTGGAGCGGAGGTGAGCTATGCAAATTGACAATGAAGATACACTCTCTAAGAAACTGGAAATTGTCATCCATTGGTCTGTGAGAACCTTGTCCATTTTAATGGTGTTTGTGATTGTGATGGGGGTGTTGGATGTTGGGTGGACGCTCTACCAGCGGATCATTACGCCTCCGATTTATATCTTAACCATCAACGACATGCTCGCAACATTCGGGGCATTCATGGCGGTGCTGATTGCCATCGAGATTTTCATCAACATTACGATCTATCTTCGTGACAATGTGATCCATGTGAAGATTGTGATGGCAACGGCTCTCATGGCTATCTCCAGGAAAGTGATTATTATTGACCTCGAGCAGATTGATGTTATGTACGTCTTTGCAATTGGTTGTGTTGTGCTAGCAATGAGTATCGGCTATTGGCTTATTCATCAGTTACCGCGAAAAAACCACATTGAGGAATAAAGTATGTTACTCCTTTTGCGACTGCTGGGCTGGTGTATCAGTAGTGGAGCTGTCGGCATGCTTTCCTGTTTCAGGCTCGGGCTCGGGTCTAGATTCGGGTCTGGGGGCGGGGCCTGTGCCGTGATCGAAGCCTGAGCCAGTCATTCCAGCGGTCAGGGTAAATCGCATTGCTTCTTCGATGGTCATATCAAGAGGGCGGATTGCACTGCGTGGGATCAGTACGGCATAGCCACCGATCATATAGCTTAGCGGCAGATAGACGAGAACACTGTCTTCCTCGCGCAAAGACTTCGGCATTCGTTCAGATAAGGGCTGGGTAACAAAGCCGATCACTTGCATGCCGGTTTCACCCAAGGTGACGGCAACGACCTGTTCGAACTCTTTTCGTGTTGCTGGGGAGAAGTAGTCAAAAAAGTCTCGAATTGTCGGATAGACGCTACGAACTAAGGGCATGTGATAGAAAACCTGTTCACTCTTGGCAAACAACCGTTGTACCACATAGGCATTCATCATCAGCCCGGCGATAAAAAATACCAGCAGTCCGGCCGCAAGTCCCATCCCGGGCCAGTACCATTCTGTCGGTATAATCGCTTGGATGAGGCTTCCTAGTACTGACTCAATAGAAACGGCAAACCAGTAGAGCAGGTAGAGCGTGAGTACCACAGGCAATATTGTTACCAGCCCGGTAATGATATTTTTGCTGATAAAGCCAAACATGATTATGCTCCCATGCAAGCGTGTAAAGACACCCAAGCTGCTATGTCTACATCAAGCTACTATGTCTATATAAAGCATAGGCTTTCTTGAAGGAGTATACACAGAGGGACTATAGCGGGTGTGATTATGCAGGTATAAATATAAGTTGTAGGTAATAACATGAAAGTAATGAAGATTGGTTGGGCTGATGTCTGTGGTTATGGAGACTGGCTGACGCCGCAGGCCGCACTCAAATTCGTTCAGGGTGGTTATACGCATGTCGAGTTTCAGGGAGAAACCATACCGAGTGAACTGAGCTATTCCGATGACGGTGAACCAATGGTTGGATTAGGCAAACAGGAAGAGACCTAAGTCCGCCAGCTCAAATGAGCGCTTTGAGGGGCGGGGATAGGTTTCATGATTTCTCGCCGCTTGATTTGTTAAAGTGGGCTCGCCTTCTTTTGAGCGCCGAACCGGTCGGCATCGACACCTTTTTTCCAATACCCAGTGACAGTAATATTCTGGCGGTGAATGCCGACTTCTTCCTGTAACAATCCTTTTAGTGTGCGGACATTTCGTGCTTCCAGGCCGAGAAAAACGTCAGTGTTCGCTGGTAACTTATCGGCAATTGCCATAATAGCTTCAGACAAGCTATTTGCTTCATCTTCTTTGTCGATGACCCAGTGTACGGACACATTGGCGCCAACATCAAGAGGGATGATGTCTTCTTTGGTTGGAATAGATATAACGGCATGGACAGTTGACTGGGGGGAAATTGCCAGTGCATAGCCATTGATGGCGTTCACCGACGTCAGATCACCGACCAGCAGATAGTTATTTGCATTGAAATTGGTCAGTTTCATTGGCCCCGGCCCCGCAATGCCCAGGTAGTCACCTTTCTTTGCTTTTGAAGCCCAGTCAGTTGCAGGTCCCTGATGACGATTGATCACAAAGTCCAGTGACAGACGATTAGTGTCTTGGTTGTATTCCCTGATTGTGTAGGAGCGCATTACAGGGCGATTGCTCCCGCGGATATCTAAGTTAGGTATTTCTTCCCCTTTACTCGGCAGTATCACTTTGACATGCGCCCCTTCTTTGCCGGTTGGAAAGCCTATCAATCCTTCGCCGGATAATACAATCCGCTTTAAGTGGGGGCTTAATTCAATGGTGTCAGCGACTTGAGTTAATCGTACTGATGGTTTCATTCAGTAGTCCTTGTTGATGTGGAGTTGGATGTCGTTTGCATGGTCGATGGTTGCCCATCGCTACATTGGTTGATAAAATCAACTATAATTGATTGGTTGATATTGTCAACTATATTGTGTGAGAGACAAGTATGACGACAAGCAAAAACGTACCTGAAACGATATTTTCGCTGACACGAAGTTATCGTGGTGCAATAAAAAAAGCCATTAACGCTAATGAGTTAGGTTTGAATGGGATGATTGTTCGTTGCCTGCACATCATTCAGGACTCACCACAATGTACGGCGAACACTATCGTAACTCGGATGGGGCGAGACAAAGCCCAAATTGCTCGGTTGGTGAAAGATATGATTGCCTCGGACCTGATCAGCAAGCATCCTAATCCGGAAGATAAGCGTAGCCAGTTACTAGCGCTTTCTTTGCAAGGCAAAAGCCTGATGGAACAGATTAAAGTGGCCGAAACGGAGATTGACAAGCAAATGCGGGTAGGCCTGACAGATGGAGAGGTGGAGACTTTTCAGCGTGTTGCTTCGGTTATGGCAAATAACTTAAGAAATACGAAATAGCGGAAACGGTACAAAAGGTGAACTTGCTACGTGTGGCTTTCAGGCGGGGCTCGGGGAACTTGTCTTTCAAATCGTACACTTAGAGCCAAATAAGTGTAACTGTCTGAAATAACATAGCTCAATACTTCAAAGAGAGGTGCAGTTGGAAGACGGTCGTGATGGAAGGTCGAAAAATGACTGAACGGACAGGGTTTTCCTGCATGTGTGTCCGGTTTGCCTTCCTCGATTAGTACTCGCTCGAAACCATTGACGGTACATAGTGTTGCCCATACGCCTGCATTTGCCCCATGCGCATTGATGACAGGCATCATAGTCACCAGCACCCAGCTGAGGGCACTGACAAGCAACATGGTTTTATTGAAGGCAGAGAAGCGCATTATTGGCAAGCTTAATGAAATTTACACCGCACTATAGCTGCTGAAATTAATAATGTCAGTGAGTTAGCTCGGCTTTTTATCTTTTTGGTAACCATTGTTTTACCAAATGGTTGCGCTTTGTTTGCAACTTTGAGTGTGTGGTTAGGTAAGTCTCAAATGAAATAACGCCCAGTATATGCAATGGGAGATAGCGTATACTGGGCGTAAGGTTGTGTAATTTGGCTACCAGATTAGAGATTTTTGTATAAACTTACCCGCTCATTTCGGTAATAACCTGAAATCATCACAGCTTTAACACCATCGGCTGTTGTGGCATTGGCTGGTAACCATTCCAGATCGATGTTGTTAAATTCCTGGCTGATATCAGCGCTTTCGCCCACGGACTGTAGCACGTAGCCGAGTGTCGTTGAGCTGAATGAGTTAGTGGAAGCCGTTGCCCATTTATTGACCAGCTCTCTGTTGACCAGCTGATAGCCAATTTTTATTGGTGAGCCGATCAGATTACCAAACTGGATATAATCAATAGATTTAGAGCGCGAGATGACAATCTTGTCGCTTAGCATACTCATGCCATAGACCATACTTTTCGCATAAGGCTCTGACTTGATGATACTTCGTGTTTGGTTGTTGATCAGGTATATGTGATTGCTGGTCTGTACAGCACTAAACTGTCCGCTAGGATCCGATGCCAGCCTAACGACATCCTCGTTCATCACCAGTGTGGCAGCCGGGCTGGTAGGATTGGTCACACTAAACCAGCTGAGCGTCTTACCACCATCACTGATAACCACTTCGCTGTCGTTATTGGCAAATACTGCAGCCTGAATGTTGCTCTTGTTGATACTCACCTGAGGAGACAAAGAGCTGCTATTCAGAATAACGGCCTGACTGTTGTTTTGTTCTGCAACTAGCAGTTGAGACTGGCCTTTGCTGGCAACAACCAAAGGCTGAGTTGAAGAGAGCGGATAACGTTTTCCGAGTTGTTTGAGCGTTGTGCTCGATAGCAGCTTAAGCTCGGAGTTATAGCTGGAACCGTTGGTAAATACGGCGGCAATCAGGTTGTTTTTATATAGTGGTGTTAATCCGTTGATATGGTTGTTTAGACATTTTGCCTCTGCAATCGGCGAGGTAGCTGGACCAGATACGGGTGGCGTTATTGGTGGGATAGTCGTGCCGCCTGAAGCGCCGCCGAAAGCATCAATTTTCATTGAAGCCGTCAGTTTTGTGGTTTGACTGTTTTTCCCGATTTCAGATAGGAAGATGCCATTGGTGCCTGTGGTATTACAGGTATTGCTGATTGAGCTATCACCGACAATGCTTGGCTGATAGAGCAGGTAAGCCTCTCGGTTGTCCTTACCCTGAGTAGCATGGGTTAGGATCGAAGGTTTCTGAGGAGGAAGAACGATACCGCCACCACCGTGATGGTCATCATCATCATCGTCGTCATCGTGATGATGACTATCGTAACCAGCAAAGTTGGCAGACTTTTGTTCCGGCTGTGTAGTGACTGACGGCGAAAATGAAGAATAGCTACCAGACGCTGTATTTACCTGTAACATTTTTCCGTCACTGAGCAGAGCCAGGAGCATGCCCGTGCCTTCGTTCAGAGTAACGGAGGTCGGCATAAACAATGCCTCAAGCGGGTAAGAGCCCGAGAGTAGGTATCGGTTGCTGAGATTGACATGGCTGGAGTCTAAATCAGATTGTGTTAATGATTGAGTGATATCAAAGCTCTTTTCACTGATCATCTTATCGACAGCAGCAGAAATCTTGAGATAACTCGAGCCTCCCTGAAGCGAAAGGGCATGCCTGAAGGAAGCCAGTAACATTTCTGTTTCAGCTTTCGGACCATGCATAGAAGCCAGCTGATTGAAGTCAATTCCGTACTTTTCGCCGAAGATAGCCTGTAATTGTTGCTGAGCAAGCTTAGTGTCACCGGCAACGAGCGGATTATACAGCACTTCATTTTGTATCAGGGTGGTAAACGGGGTAACAACTGTTGCCGATGCCGGAGCCGTCAGAAAATAACCCGCTTCGCTAATGAGATAAGGTGCCTGATTATTGTCAGCAGGCCTGGCATATTTCGTTACTTTTTGTTCTAGCTCGCCACAGGTGCCGTCGAGGTCGGCATCAATGCAAACAGAGAGTTTACTGTAGGCATAAGATTCCACGCTCGGCGTGTTTGATGCGTCGTCACTGCCGCAACCGACAAGAAAGCTACAACCAGCTAAAAATGTCGCAATTCTTGATAGCTTAAAATTTCCATTCATAAAAATAATACTTAACCGATAGAAATGTTATGGGCCAAAACTGACCGATTTGTCAGCCTTTTTGAGTGATTTGTAGATATTTTTTAAAGCAAAGACTCAAATATAATTGATAATCAGTATCATTTCCATTAGCATGCGTCAAAAAATTGCTTCTATCAATTTCACAGATGAATGTTTTTAAACGGTTTTAGGAAGGTTAGTGGTATGGTGCTAGAAGGGAAAAAAACATCGTTTGCGCTCACAGTGATCGCAAGCTCATTATTGATTGGTTGTAACGGCTCAGGCTCGGATTCTAAGCTTGATTCTAAGCCAGGCAACTCAGCCGCGTCATCAGCCATTTCAGGTGTTGCGCTAGATGGTTATCTGAAAAATGCCAAAGTGTGTTTGGATCTTAACCAAAACCTGACATGTGATGCGAGTGACGGTGAGGCGGTATGGACCGACAGCCAGGGTGCCTATTCTCTTGCCCGTACGGATGCTGACCTGTCCCAGTACAATATATTGGTTGAAGCCATCGCCAATAAAACTGTCGATATGGATTTTCCGCAATCTCCAATCCAGGAAGGTTTTGCGTTGAGCACTCCTGCTTCTTTGCCAGCTGTCGTAAGTCCGCTGACGACCCTGACAGCGGTGGTGGCTAACCAGCAAGGTGTTAATTTCTCTACCGCAAGAGACATGTTGGCAACCAGTCTTGGTGTCGACAGCCAGCGACTAACTTCAGATTTCCTGGCAGGATCACACGCGCAGGATAAACAGCTTCATGCTTTGGCTCAGGGGCTAACTTCCCTGATGCAGGAAGCTGAGAAAGCCGCGGCTTCTGATGGTGTGGCACAAAATGATGCACGCTCTGGCTCTCGCGTTAAATTGACCTTGATTGATTTACCGGCACTGAAAACTGAAACCGACAAGTTGGTAGGTACAGTAAATAATACGCCTGTACATGTTCAGGAAACGGTCAAAGATTTTATTTCTGATGTGACAGTGTCACGTGATGAGGCTGCGGGTAATACTGTTCAGGTTCAGCCTCAGGCACCAAAGCAAGGCCAGCTAAACGTCGCTGCACGTACTTTCGATTGGAATTGGGTCGGGATGCTGACGTCTGTTGCGCAGTATGAGTACTCTACTGATGCCGGCAAAACTTGGCAGCCAGTGACGGCCAAGCCTATTCACCTTGGTATTAACGACTATGCGGCGGGTGATATTCAGGTTCGTGTCACTGCTAATTTGGCCAAAAACATGAAAGCGGGCAAGGTGGTTAAAAATACCCAGCCGCTGACTGAATCACAGCTCCCTGCTGCTCCGGCTTCTATCACCGTCAATGATGCGACGAACCAGTTCAACTGGGATCTAGTCGTGGGTTACGACAACGCTAGCAGCTACGAATACTCAATTGACGGCGGTAAGACCTGGCAGGCTGCGACACAAAAACCTATCACTGTAGGTGATGTTGCGATTGCCGCTGGCGACCTTAAAGTCCGTGTCGCTGCTGATGACTCGGGATCCGAGCCAAAACCTGCAGGTCGTGAGGTAGCATCGACAACACCGTTTACCACCACGCCAGCACAGCCTGTAAAACCAACCATTACATCGGTTAGTGACGAAACAGATTCTGTTGATTGGGGTTATGTCACGGGCTTTACCCAGTTCGGTCTGTATGAAGCAAGCCTTGATAACGGCAAAACGTGGAACGCAGTGACGGCAAAACCGCTTTCGGTTGGCAATATCGATATTGACTCCGGTTGGGTGCAGCTACGTGTTGCGGCAAATGTGAACAATGGCATGCCAGCCGGTGAGGCTGCTCAGGTAACTCAGGCGTTTACTGCACAAACGGCTAAGCCAACAGCACCTACTAACCTACGTGTTGATGACACCGCCAATACCATCGACTGGGATCTTGTCGCTGGCTATGATGATACTTCTTCCTATGAAATCTCACTGAAAGGGAACAGTGCCAGCGCGGGTGACTGGACTCCAGCTGGTAACAAGCCAGCATCGGTTGGTGATCTGAACATTGCCAAAGGTGATGTTTGCCTGCGTGTTAAAGCCAATGTGAAAGATAGTAATGTTGCCGGTATTGCAGCTTGTTCGGATGCGTACTTTACCGCTAAGCCAGACGCACCGACCGCGCCAGTTATCGATGATACCAACAACACGTTCGGTTGGACGCTGGTTGCAGACTACACTCAGCTAACAAGCTATGAAATCAAGATTGAAGCCGCTGACTGGAAAGCTGTTGGTCTTAATAACAACCCGTATCAACTAGCAGACAAGGCGTATGAAGTAGGCAGTATTCAGGTTCGTGTTGGTGCGGATGCTGTAACAGGTCGCGTTGCCGGGGATGCCCTAGTCAATGATCAGGCGTATACCCAAAGTGCACCAGCTTCAGATTATACGTTGCTGACCGCTGCGGGTGCCGTGACTCAAAATCGTGCTGAAGCGGTTTGTGCAAGAGCGAAAGACGGCAAGGTATGGCAGCTGTTTAATACTGCAGATGCTGGACAGCGCTTTAAAATCGGAAAGGACATTTATGCTGAACTTGATTCATTCTCTGCTTGTGGATTAACCACATGGAGGATGCCGACAACAGCTGAGCTGCAAGGTTTGTTCTCTGATAGCCTAGAAAAGCCTGAAGAAAAAACCTTTGATGCAAACATTTTTGCGCATATGGATGTGTCAGGTAGCAGTCTGAATGATGATAAGAGTTGTTACCTATCTTCCAATGACAGTACTGCAACAAGTGGAAACAAAGACTGTCTAGATATCTCTAATATTAAGAAGCCTAGAGTGACAGACGTTAAGGATCTTTGCACAATGTTCTGCTTTAGCGAGCCGAAGCCATTGTATCGATTCATCGCTCAATAATAGTTAAACCCAATGCAGCCAGCCTTGGGGCTGGCTGCTTTTTGCGTAAAAATGGAAATTACAATGAAAATTAGAAATAACAAAAATAAACAGCGTGGTGCTGCTGCGATTGAATACGCAATTTTAGCTGCTGCAATGTCATTAATTATGTTGAACTTCTTAGGTGATGATGGCGACCTGACAAAGGCCATTAACGATACCTACGAGGAAGTGATTAACAGACTCGAGACCGTTCAGAATAAAGGTTAATTTTCCTTGGCATGGAAATAGTATTTCCAAAATAAATAGAATTAATAATGAAAGCAAAACGTTTAGTTTACTTATCTGTATTTATTTCGCTGGCCGGACTGGTTTGGTTATATCTTAACTTATCTCAGCCAAAAGCTGTGATTGCGCAGCAACAAGCAGAGATAAAAACACTTGAGGTACTGGTGACCTCGGTACCGGTAAAAGCCGGTCGCCACTATAGCGCTTCATTGTTTGAATGGAAAACGGTCAATGAAAGCGAGGTAAGCCATCGTCTCGACTATATCGACAAGGCAATCTTCGATACAGCAAGGCTGACCGATACAGTCGTGGCGGGTGATTACCCGGCAGGGCAGATCTTGAGTGTGTCCGACTTTTTGAACCCGGAATCGGGTGGTGTGTTGTCTGTCATGCTGCGCCCTGGCTATCGCGCCGTATCAGTACCGGTTGATCAGGTCACGGCTAACTCAGGCCTTGTTGGGCCGGGCGACTATGTCGATGTCTTGTTGCTGGCCTCGAAAGAGCAGGAACTGCGTACTCGCGGCAATGAAACCCAAAGCCTGTATGTAAAAACCATTGCTCAGAATGTCAGGGTATTAGCGTTTAACGATGCCGTTCAGGCCGAGCGTTATATCGAAGCGCAGAAGAAATACAAAGGCTTTATTCCGGACAACAGTGCAGTGACGCTGGAAGTTTCACCAGTACAGGCGAATAAAGTCATTTTGGCGAACCAGTTAGGCACATTGTCAATGGTACTGCGTAGCCAAAATAACCCGGTTACCGATATTGCCGATATTCAGCAAATTAATATTGATGATATTTTCCCCGACATCAAGCAGGTTCAGCCAGATATTGGATTGGTGGAGTTTCGTGCAAAAGAAAAGCGCGTCATGAATAATGCAGGAACACAAGATGATTAATAAAATACTCGGTGGATTTATTCTACTGTGCATGAGTTTTAGCCTGCAGGCAAAAGTGCTGGATGTCGTACTGGATAAAGCCAGACTGGTTAACTTGCCACATAATGCGAAATCAATCTTTATTTCCAGCAACGAAGTGGCTGACTACCAGGCATTAACCAACACCAAGATAATGGTATTTGGTAAAAAGGCCGGAGCGACGTCGTTATATGTACTCGATGCCAACGAAAATGTTATCTATTCTGCCACGGTAAAGGTTAGTCATAATGTGGTGGAGCTAAATGAACTTGTTGCCAAAGAGTTTCCCGATGCATTAGTGAACGCCGAATCTACAGCTGGAAAGCTATTCCTGAAAGGTCAGGTACCGACGCCGACAATGGCTGAAAAGATTGTTCGCCTGGCAGAAGGCTACGTCTCACCCCAGCAAATGACAACTACTCCGGCAAAAAGTGGCGAAAATCAGCAAAATAGCACTGAAAATTCGGCATCTGGCGAGCAGCCTGTCGCTCAGGAAAAAGACGAGCTAATCAACCAGCTTGTCGTGACAATGCCGACGCAGGTTAACCTGCGCATTCGAATTGCCGAGGTATCTCGCAAGGTTTCCAATAAGTTGGGTATTAAGTGGGGATCGCAAGGCACTGGTCTGGGCGCGGGCACATTTGCCTTCCTGGATAACTACGGCGGGGTAGCCGGTGGTACAAACCCGGCATCATGGGCGGATCTGTCTGTCATCGTAGATGCATTGGCGACCAACGGCATGATGTCGGTACTGGCAGAGCCGAACCTGACTGCACTTAGCGGTGAGAGAGCGTCATTCCTCGTGGGTGGTGAAGTGCCTCTGCCTTTGGTGTATTCCGATAACGCCACGGTGGAATACAAGCCGTTTGGGGTTCGACTGGATTTCAAACCGACGGTATTGAGCGCGAACCGAATCAGCCTGCAGGTTGAACCTGAAGTGAGTACGGTATCTACCGAAACCAATGTCCAAATCGGCGGCCCTCTGGGTAGCTCGTCTTTCCCGACGTTTGTCACACGCAGAGCGTCAACAACCATTGAACTGGCGAGCGGACAAAGTTTTGCATTGGGTGGCCTTCTGCAGTCAAAAGAGATTGAACAGCTGCAAAAAACGCCTTTCATTGGTGATATTCCAATCCTCGGAAGCCTGTTCCGTTCCAACGAGTTCCAGCGTGAAGAAACCGAGCTGATCATCATCGCCACTGCTTATCTGGTACAGCCAACCCGTGCCGATTCCTTGCCGCTACCGACAGATGGCCTGATCCCATTGAGTGATGTCGAGCGTCTGCTGGGGGTGAAAAAACCAATAACTCATTCAGAAACCGATAGTGAAACTATTCGCTCTGATAACCGCCAGCCGCGTCTGCTGGGTGATAACGGATTCTATTACTGAGGTAATTTATGCGCATAATTTTGATGCTTTTTATCAGCGTACTGATAAGTGCGTGTGCCGGTGATCCAATCCAGCGCCAGCCAGAAATACAAGTCGAAGTAGTGACTCATAAGATGTCGGTTCAACTACAAGGCAAAGCCCTTAGCAGCAAGGATAAAGTAGCGGTAGCTGATTTTATCTATCGACTGGGTAACCCGTCGGCAATGCGGGTTCGTATTGATACCCACACCCGTCGTGGTGCCAAGGTTGTGCCTGATCTTAAGGGGCAACTGAAACAACAGGCGGTTTATCCGTCTCAGGTCAGTGCGCAATATGCGGCGTTGCCTGCATCGAAAGCGGACCTGACCTTAATTGTCGAGACATATCGCAGTGTGGCTCAGCGCTGTCAGGCAGGAAAAGCGCCAATTACCATTGGCAACAGCTTCAAAAACTCATCGAACTTCGGCTGTGCCAACGCCAATGCATTGGCGCAAATGGTAGCGAACCCGCGTGACCTGATTGTCGGTGAATCCCTGGGGGACACCGAAGGACGCAAAGCGGTATCGACGCTTGATAGCTATTACAGCTCCGGTACGCACAAAACAAGTCCGACATCTCCGAAAGATGGCGTGATGGCAGGGCAGGGTAATTAATCATGGACATGCAAAATACAACACATACTGGATCGACTTTTCATCAACAGCCGCAGCGTGGGAAGCGAATAGCGGTTGCCAGTGCGAAAGGTGGTGCAGGTACAACGTCTTTGGTTGCCAATATTGCATGGGGTCTGGCAAAGCGTCCGGATGCGAATGTAGCCTGCGCCGATCTTGATTTCATTACCGGTGATCTGGACCTACAGTTGTCGTTCAAATCCAACAATGCCTTGTTGGAAATGCTGCAATACCCAGAGCGTCTTGAGCCTGTGGTGTATGAACGTAGCGGCGTGAAGGTTACCGGTAACCTGTCCGCATTTACAGGTTATCAGGCCAAACTGGAGCAGGCATTTTGGCCTGAGCTGAATGAGTTTGAACATTTCTCAGCATTTTGTCAGCAGCAGGCTTCGTATTTGGTGTGGGATATCCCTGCATTTTGCTTAAGGGATCAGGTCGGCTTTGGTGCCCTTCATTCCAGTGATATTCGAGTTGTCATTGTAGAACCGACACTGGCTTCGATTCGTCGTACCAACCTGTTGCTGGCCGAGCTGGACAATACGGCCGGGCAACAAACGCTGCTTGTCTTGAACCATACCAAGCCTGAATCAGCATCTTTGATCACTGCAGAAGATGTGGCAAAAGCCGTTGGCAGAAAACCTGATGTTGAAATCCCTTATGCACCTGACCATATGGTTGCCAGTACAACGCTGGGTCAGTTGGCGATTGCACAGAAAAGCCGTGCGGCAAAGGCTTTGAATCAGCTCGTTGGAATGATCCAGGGTGAGCAGGCAGGAAAGCGTTCCGGATTATTCGGTTGGCTTAAGGGGGCATAATGTTCGGACGCAAGACGAAGCCCCTTCATCGGGCACAGCCGGATGACATGAGCGGTGTGGCGCAGCAATCGGCTGGAGACAAACACCAAAACTACGACCATAACCATGATCGATTTAGTGCAATCCAGCAGGAAGTAATGGCGGCTATCGAGCCAGCCGTTGTGGTTCAGTTATCGCGAGAGGAGCTGGAAGCCCGTACGTTTGAAGCGGTTGGCGAAATTGTAAAGCGCCTGCAGTTTCCGATTGGTGATAGCGAGCAGCAGCAAATCACACAGCGTCTGGTCGATGAACTGTTGGGGCTGGGGCCTATTCAGTGTCTGATGGATGATCCTGATGTCACCGATATTATGGTGAACGGTCATGATGAAATCTTCATCGAGACCCAGGGCAAAGTGAAGCGGGCCAATGTGTTCTTTCGTGACGAGGAGCATGTGCTGAATCTGGCTCGACGTATCGTGAGCCGGGTTGGCCGCCGTGTGGATGAAACTAATCCGATGGTGGATGCCCGCCTGCCTGACGGCAGCCGTGTGAATGTATTGATCCCACCTTTGGCGCTTGACGGCACCTGCATTTCTATCCGTAAGTTCAGTGATCAAAAGCGTAGCCTGCATCAGCTTACCGAGATGGGGGCGATGTCGCCGGAGATGGCAACCTTGCTCGATATCATTGCCCGTACCCGGGTTAATGTGTTGATTTCGGGAGGTACTGGTGCAGGTAAAACAACCTTGCTCAATGCGATGTCGTTTGGCATTTCGCCGGAAGAGCGAATTATTACCATTGAAGATGCCGCCGAACTGAAACTACAGCAGCCGCATGTGGTGAGAGTAGAAACCCGTCCGGCGAATGCAGAAGGTACAGCAGCGATCGATCAGCGTAGTTTGCTGCGAAATGCCCTGCGTATGAGACCGGATCGTATCATTTTGGGTGAGGTGCGTGGTGCCGAGGCGTTTGACATGATGCAGGCGATGAACACCGGCCATGAAGGCTCCATGTGTACCTTGCATGCCAATTCGCCGACAGATGCGCTGATCCGTCTCGAAAATATGTTGTTGATGGCAGAAGCGCGTTTGCCGTTGTCGGCCATTCGCCGCCAGGTCGCCAGCACGCTTGATGTGGTAATTCAGATCGAGCGAATGCGTGATGGTCGTCGTCGCGTGGTCAATATTGCTGAAATCGTTGGTCTTGAAGGCGAGCAATACCTTACTCATGACTTGTTCCGCTTCAATTATGAAGACCAGGATGCTCAGGGGAATCTCCTGGGCCAGTTTGTGTCGGCGAAAACCTTGCCGCGATTTGGCCATAAAACGCGGTACTACCAGCTTGAAACCCAGCTCAAGCGTGTGATGGGAGTGCAGTAATGCAGAGCCTGATCCTGATGCTGATTCTTGCTGCTGTTTTTTTGCTAAGTAGCGTCAAGGCATTGCAATTGCAGCGTAGCCGCCGACAGGTAAAGCGCCGTCTTGAGTTGGTAGCGGTGAACACAACTTTTAGCCGTGAAAAGAAGGCGCTGTTTGACTGGGAGCAAGGTACTGGCCCGCTTCTGACTCACTGGAATCGCGTACAGTCCCGAATCGATGCCTTGTTTGGTCGCAAGGGTAAACTATGGCTGTTGCTTGGCCTGGTTACTCTTGCTCTGGCGGTTTGGTTTGTCGGTACATTTTTCCCCTTGGTTGTTCGTGCAGTAAGTACCGCAGGGGCTGTCGTAGTTGCGGCCTTGGCATCGTACTGGGTGATGCGGATCCGTCAGCGTAAAGAGTTCGAAGAAACCTTTCCTCAGGTACTGGGGCAAATTTCCCGTGCCGTCGCTGCCGGTATTTCGGTGCCGCAGGCTATTGCTCAGGTTGCTGACTACCAGAAGGGCATGTTGGGGCGTGAGTTTGTGTTAATTCGCGATCAGCTCGAAATTGGTATCAGCCTGAAGCAGGCGCTTCGGGAAGCCTGCTACCGCCTGCCGTATTCTGGTTTTCACTTTTTCGTGGTGGCTTTGGTGCTCAATGAGGAAAACGGTGGTCAGCTACGTGAGGTGCTTCATGGCCTTAGCCGTACCTTGCACGACAATGTTGCCATCAAGATGAAAATCAAGAGCCTGACGGCAGAGCCAAGAATGACGGCGATGATTTTGGCTTCTCTGCCGGTATTGCTGATCAGCATTATGTTTTTCAAAAATCCAACCGCTTTTCTTAACCTGACAAATACCGATGCCGGGCAGTTCGTGCTGGCCTATGTGGTCGGCAGCATGGCGTTGGGGCTGGGAATTATTCATATGCTAACCAAGGTGAGGTCCTGATGTCTGTCTCTCTATGGATAGCTGTGGCCTTGCTGGTCACAGGTGGTTGCATGGCTTTGTTATTCAATGCCAGAGCTCAGCGTCGTGATCGCGTGGTTGAGCGACTGGGGTTGGCCTCTCATCATTTCCGTTTGGCCCAGCACCATTCATTACCCGGTTTGCCAACGTTCTCGGTGAGCCGTGATGTAAAGGTACTCCTTGGCAAAGCGGGTTTTCATTCGCCGCAGGCTGCCAGTTGGTTCGTTGTTGTCAAGCTGTCTGTCATGGCATCGAGCATGACGGCCTGGCTGACCTACATCGATTTTGACCTGAGCAGTATCCAACTGGCTAAAGGGCTGGTGTTTGCTATTGCCAGCGGTCTGGTGGTTGAGCAGTGGTTGAAGTGGCGAGCTCATGAAGTGAGTCAGCGGATCGCCCATGCTGTGCCGGATGCGCTGGATCTGATGGTGGTCTGCGTTGAATCAGGGCTGACGCTGGAAGCGATCTTCGGCCGGGTTGGCAAGGAAATGGCGCAGGTGGCGCCTGAGCTATCGCGCGAATGGCTGATCACCGAGGCAGAACTACGGGTACTGGACTCGCGTCTGAAGGCACTTGAAAACTTAACCAAAAGAACCGGTATTGTCGAAATTGAAAATATCGTGATTGCCCTGTCACAGGCAGAAAAGTACGGCAGCCCGATTGCATCAACCATGCGCTTGATTGCCGCTGACAGCCGTCAGTATCAATACCTGAAGCTTGAAGAACGTGTCGGAAAAATCCCGGCCAAAATGTCGATGCCGGTTGTGGTGCTGATCATGCTGCCGGTTGTGGTGCTGATTGTTGCGCCGACTATTATTGCGCTACTTGAGAGTCTGGGGACACTATGACGCAACAACTAACACGTTTGGGCCTGACAACCGTCGCAATGCTGGTACTCACAGGCGCTCTGACAGGATGCGCGAGCCAATCTTCTGCGCATTCTGAAGAACAAGCAGCCCGATTGAAAAGTGATCGCGAACTGGCAGAAGTGGCTTTGGTCGGCGGTCGTCCCGAGAGTGCTATTGAGATTTACCGCCAGCAACTGGAAAACCGACCTGATGATGTTGAATTGCTCTATTTGCTTGGAGTGGCTTACAACCAGACCGGTGAGTTTGAACTGGCGCTGCACTTTCTGAACAAGGCGAAAGTGCAAGATCAAGCGGCAGAGCAACAGGTTCGTGGTGATATCTTGCGTGAGCTGGGCCGGGCGAAACTGGCTATGGGCGATATCCGTCAGGCGCAGCTTGATTTGGAGTCAGCCGCGAAGCAGCTTCCACAAAGTGCCGAAACCATGAACAGTCTCGGGGTGAGTTATGCCCTGCAGCAAGAGTACAGCAAGGCTCGTGAGGCATTCATAGCTGCCTTGGCGGTAGAGCCGGGAAGCCTTGAGTATCGCAACAACCTTGCGTTGGGGTGGATCCTGGCCGATCACCCGCAAAAAGGGATCGATATTCTGTATCCAAGCTACCTTCGTGGCAATAGTACCACCAAGACGCGTCAGAATCTTGCGCTGGCTTTCGCGATGAAAGGGGATATCGAGGCGGCGAAGACCATTGCCAAGCAGGACTTGACTCATGCTGAGCTTGAGAAAAATCTCGCTTATTACCAGCAGTGGGAGCAGATGTTGTGATGGATCGTCAGCAGGGAAATATAACTATAGAGTTTGCTGTTACCTTCCTGCCTTTTTTCGTCATGGTGCTGGTGGTGATTGAAACTTGCCGTTTCATGATGACCGGCAACATGCTGGATGTCGCCCTGGCGACAGCAACTCGCGAGACTGTTCACGTTAACGATCATGAAAATGTCGTCAGGTCGATGCAGGCCGTTTTGGCTAAACAAGACTTTCCGATGGTAGATAGCAGCCGTCTCCAGATTGAAGCGACGTATTACGATTCGCTGGAGGCGCTGAAAAATAATGTGGGCTCATCGACTTATACTCGACAGCCATTTGCCGAGTACAAGGTGAGTTATCCCTATCAGGTGTTGCTTATCGACGGTTGGGCTGAAGGCTTTGATCGTTTGACGACGTTTGAGCGAAAGATGTTGGTGGCTCATGAAAGAAGTTAAAACCATGTCCGCTCGTTCAACGGCCTCCTTGGGTAAACAGCGTGGCAGTAGTGTGATTGAGTTGCCTGTGATTGCACTCATCTTGATGGTGCTGGTCGTGTTTGCGGTAAAAATCGGCCACGGTTTGAGCCTGAAAACCAAGCTGGATCAGCTTGCCTATTCACTGACCTCAGTTGTTGCCAGTGAACGTCTAGAGTTCGACCTGTCCGGATCGGGGGGCGTCATCACGCCTCAGATTGCTGATGCTTTGCGTGTTGTTGCCGAACGACACTTTCAGTCTGGCGCGAGCTCGTCCTCAGTAGAAGTCGGTATTCAGTTGGAGCAGTTAAAACAGGGCAGTGCTGGTGCTTTGTATTATTCAGAAAGTGCGGGCGCATCTTGTCAGGCTCAACAGAAGCTTACTCAATTAACCTCATTGGCCCCGGTTGGCACGGTTTCGGGTTTGAACAACGGCCTGCGTCCGGATTTGTTTCAGGTGTCAGTATGCCTGACATCGCTGCCGTCGCTGACGGGAAGTGTATATCCGGTCTTCGTTCGAGACTTTGCCGAACGCTATTACAACAGTTCGGCAGTATTGATCGGGAGGCAGTATGACTAGTCGCCTTGGTCAATGCGCCGAATTTTCTGTGCTTTCTAAGCAGCGTGGTGCCATCTCGTTGACGTTTGTGATGTTGTTGCCCGTTATGTTGATAATGCTTGCAGCAATGACAGCATTTTCAATGTATGTGCAGTCGGCACTTCGTGTGAGTCAGGCTTCTGATGCGGCCTCGCTGGCTTGTGCTTACAGCCAGCGTGCGGATCAGACTGTGATTCAGGGTTTGCTTGATTATTATCGCCCTAACTTTGTACCAACAGCGCTGCACCGCAAGAGCCAGTTAACAATAGATAAAGGTTGTAATGTGGCGGCAGGTTATACCTTTAAACCGGTTTTGGCTCCTTTAATGTCTGCCGAGAATAACCATGAATTGAGCTCAAATAGTGCGGCGAAAGCCAAGTTGATAACTGGTGCGAACGTTAGTCCTACAGATTTTGCATTGGTGCTGGATATTTCTGGGTCTATGACTGCGAAAGTAAAACTTCCGCGGTTGCAAGAGATTGTTTTAATGTCCATAGAAGAGACATCTCTTGCAGCTTCCTCGGGAAAAGCCCGCTTTTCAGTGGTCGCTTTTGAGGATATGGCGGGATTTAAAGATGCGCCTTGGTTGCCGAAATCCAAGGGTGAAGTCGTTTGTGTCGATGGCTTGTCATATATTCGAACTGGTCATCCGGAGGAAGGTATCGATGTTGACAATACTATTGCTGAGTTAGGTATGCCTGCGGCAAGCGTAACGAAGAAGACGTACAAGCCAGATGGATATTTATCATCTTGCCCGATTGAAGTGTCAACCTTGGCGTTGACATCCCACCTTAGTGAAATAAAGCAAAGTGTGAAAGGTTTGTCTTCCGGTGGGAATACAAACGTATTTCAGGGGCTTTACTGGGGCGGACGAACTCTAATTCCGCAATGGCAACGAGATTGGCATATTGAGCCTGTAACTGATCCCACTCTGACACAGCGTTTAGTGGTACTCACCGATGGTAATGCTGACTCTTATAGTGATTTATTTTCTGATGATCAGATTTCTGTTTGCAAGGCGTTCAGAAGTCAGTTCGATATAGAAATTGCGTTTGTTGGTTTTAATATTCCAGATAGGAATCTAGCGGATATTAAAAGTTGCGTGGGGACTGATGGGGCCATTTATAACGCACAAGATGAAGCTCAGCTAGAAGCTTACTTTAGGCAAGCTTTGAAAGTAGAAAGCAACGGAATGAAGCTGATTCTTGAAAATTAATTTGAATTTAAATGTAAAACAAAACTATTCCTATTTTTAAAATCAGAGGTATTTATGTTTAAAAAATGGTTGGTTGCCGTGGCAATCTTGCTTTCGGCAAATGCTCAGGCCTACCAGCAAGGCGATTCGCTGTCGCCGTTAGCTCAACAACAATTGGGGCTAAACCCGGAAGCCGTGACGATTATCGATTTCTTTGCCGAGTGGTGTGTGTCATGCCGTGAAGAGCTCCCTGAAGTCAACGAATTGGCTCAGCAGCTTGATGCCAGCCAGGTGGCGGTATTGGGCGTCGATGTCGATGAAGATGTCGAAGTGGCCAAGGCTTTTCAGCAGGAGCTAGGGCTAACATTTCCTGTCGTTAACGATCCTGATCAAACCCTGGTGGAAGATTTCCAGCCTATCGGCATGCCTGCACTTTACTACGTGTATCAAGGCAAGGTGTTGAAGGTTCGATACGGCGCCATCAACCATATCGGTCAGGTCATCATGGATGATCTTAAGGAACTAGGGCTGGCGCTATGATCAAGCAATCCTGTTACGTATTGGCGATAGGAACCGCCGCAATGGCCAGCATGAATGTTCATGCAGCCGATGCTGAATCATCTTTGTATCAACAGTCTGAGTCAGTGTCATCGACGGTATATAGCAGCCAGGAATATGGCGTCGGACTGCGCCGGAATATTGAGCTGGTGAAACCATCGGCGGATACGTTGACGCTAGAACCTGCGGCTAAGCCTGTAGTAGCGGCTGTAACGCCGAAATCTATACCAAAGTCTACGTCGAAAGCTAAACCTACACCTGCTCCTAAAGCTAAGGCAATTTCACCGGTAGCTAAATCAAAGCCGCCTGTTGAACAAGTTGTGGTTGCGAGCAAACCAAAGCCTAAAGCAGCGTTACCGGTTGTCAAAGCCGAGCCAACGGTTGCTCCGGCGGCTGCGGCAAGCGCTCCAATAGTGGCATTGCCTGCCGCCAAGTCAAAGGCGTCTGTTGAGCCTGTGATTGCGGCAACTAAACCGCAACCCAAGAAAATCGCGCCGATCGTCAAGGCATCAGCTAAATCCAAGGCGAAAGAAGAGGATGAGTCGCTGCTGTCATTTATTGATGACTGGCTGGGCATTAAACCGGTTAAGCCATGGCAAAAAGGCACACTGGCGAAAAAAGAAATGAAACCCGGTGGCGTGGTACCGGAGTTTGATGTGTTTTCAGAAAAAGTATTTTCATACAAGCAGGGATCTGTCGGCGGCAATGGTGTCGGCGGCGGTGGTTGTGGCTGTAACTAATAATAAGCAAGAAAAATAATGAAGAAAAAATTACCTTTGACGCTGCTTGGGACTGTTGCGATGGCAGGCTCGGCAGCGGCCGCTGACCATATTTCAGTCCATCACATGAACTTTGAAGAATATGGCGATAAAGTCAAAGCTGGCGATAACATCCTCTCGTTCGAGAAGAATTTCGGCCTGGATTGGACCCTTAATGGTGAAATTGGCTATGACACAGTATCTGGTGCTTCTCCTGCGTGGGGACCAACAACCCCGAGTGCCGGTGACGAGGACTTGAGAGAGCGTAACCGCCGGACGGAAGCAGCACAAGCTGCAACAAACGAAGTTATTCGTGCTGGTTATGACCCTTATCGGGATGCCTATGCGATTCAGCCGTTTGAGCTGGAAGATAAGCGTAAATCCGCGGCAGCAAGCCTGACATACCGAGACAGCAAGCGTAATGAATGGACATTGGGTGCTAATTTTTCCAAGGAAGAAGACTATAAAAGCATCGGTACCAATGCCCAGGTGCTTTTCTATGCCGATAGCCGTAAAAACCGTTCGTACACATTAGGTGGTTCAGCTCTGTTTGATGAAACGCTGGCTTTCCAGGAGTACAGTAATTTCCGAAATACGCAGGAATGGGAAGATATCTTTACCGGTAGCTTTGAAGCGGGACTCTCTCAGGTCTTTACGCCGAACTTTTACACCACCTTTACCCTGTATTCAGGCTATCGAAGTGGCTATCTGAGCAATCATTACCTGACGGTTTTGCGCGAGGTCGATATTAACGGTGACGGTCAGATTGGTGATGATGAAGTCTTTCTTGGACAGGACTCCCGCCCGGATACCCGTCTTTCCGGCGGGTTAAACGTGCAGGCATTTTATAATGTCAATTCGCGCATTGTTGTACGTCCGCGTTATAAGTTTTTCGTTGATGACTGGGGAGTCAGCTCCCATCAGATCGGCGGCAAGATGAATATTAAGATCACTGAGTGGCTGACCTTGGCACCGGGATACTTTTGGTATAACCAGCAAGGTGCTGACTTCTACCGCGATCCGTCAGAGAAGGATCCAACGTTTGCGGCCACGGGTTATGCGACCTCGGATCTTCGCTTGGGTGATTTCAATGCCAATGCCTATGAGCTTGGCCTAAGCCTCAAAGTCTCTTCGCAGTGGCGCCTAAATGCACTTGCCGCCTATTACGAGCAGAGTAATGGCTATGAAAGCCGCTGGTGGGTACTGGGTGCAACCTATGAGTACTAACCAGCCTTTTAGTCACCGTTTTATGG
The DNA here is from genome assembly GCF_050336885.1 of Photobacterium kasasachensis. Taxonomy (NCBI): domain Bacteria; kingdom Pseudomonadati; phylum Pseudomonadota; class Gammaproteobacteria; order Vibrionales; family Vibrionaceae; genus Photobacterium; species Photobacterium kasasachensis. The sequence continues at coordinate 225,151 of NZ_JAKJSH010000004.1, read as the reverse complement.
CGATGACAGTACCCTGTGAAGTGATGATATTTGCGCCGGAACCGGCGCAAATCGCGAAGGCCATTGAAGTGAATACCTGCCGCTTGGAAAGTAAGTTCAACTTCTATGATTCTGATTCAGTGCTGTCTGTGCAGATTAACCAGCGTCAGACAGATAGCGTTGAAATTGATGATGAGATGTTGTCGGTGCTCACTAAGGTTCGCGAACACAGTAGTGCGACCAATGGCATTTTCGATATCACGATCGGAACTGTAAAAGCCTTCCAGCAAACAGGTGGTTCTGTCAGCCGCGAAGAGGCCTACCAATTTGCCCAACCTTATATGGGTCTATCTTCCTGGAGCCTGGAAGAGAGCAAGCTTAACTTTGCCTGTTCACAAACCCGTATCGACTTGGGTGGGGTGATAAAGGAAGTGGCTGTTGATCAGGCAATCGACATTGCGACTAAGCATAATGCGAGCGGTGTACTGATCAACTTTGGTGGTGATATTCGCGTATCAGGCGGAAAGCCTGATGGCAGTGACTTTGTTGTTGCCGTACTCAATCCCAAAGATCCGTCACGGCCAATTTTCGCCCTACCGTTGCGGGATCAGGCCCTGACGACCTCGGCGCACTATGCCCGACGCTATCAGTTCAGTGATCAGGAAACATCACATATTCTTTCTGAGCAAGGAACACACCATCGCATTCTGTCGTCGACAGTGGTGGCTGAAACCGCCCTTCAGGCCGGTATTTTCAGTACTTCGCTGACTATTGATCCAAGAATATCAGCGCCAGAATCAGTGGGTTTCGCATTGGTCGATGACCAGCTTACCGTTCACCAAGACATAGAATTTCTAAATCAATGAAGCATATTTCCCAATTGATCCCGCGAGCTTTTCGGTTGTTTGCGGGAATAGTATTTGCCTTGTGCATGAGCTTCGCCGTGCAGGCTGGCGAAGAGAAATCCTTCCTGCCCGTTGAACAGGCTTTTCCCTTTTCATATCAGCTTGTCTCTGGTGCTGACACTAGTGCAGATGGAACGGCACTGAAAGTAACCTTCGATACAGAAGAGGGCTACTATCTTTATCACAAACGCTTTTCGTTTAAGACCAATAGCGATTCGCTGGTAATGGGGGAGCCTCGCTACTCAATTGCCGCCGAGCAAAAACAGGATCCCAATTTTGGCGATGTAAAAGTGTATCATCGCCCGCTGACCATTACCGTGCCATATACGGGGCAGGGGGAAGCCAAAATCCGGTTTCAGGGCTGTGCTGATGACGGCTTGTGTTACCTGCCTCAGACTAAGAAGCTTGATTTGGCAGCGGCTCAATCTGTTGAGCCGTCAAAACCTGCTTCAGTATCACTGGATTCCTCATTGGCAAGCGATACACAGGGGCTTTCTGAGCTATTGAAAAATGCCAGCCTGCTACAGGCGCTGGGTCTGTTTTTCCTTCTGGGGCTGGGTCTGTCACTAACGCCTTGTGTACTGCCAATGATCCCGATCCTGTCCAGTATTATTGGTGGTCAGGGTGAAGGCATGACAGGCTGGAAAGGCTTTCGTATTTCGCTGGCCTATGTGCTGGGGATGGCGACCAGTTATGCCTTGGCGGGTGTTCTGACTGCCACGTTGGGGCAGGGCCTTAACTTACAGGTTGCAATGCAGCAGACCTGGGTACTGACCTTGTTTGCAGCTTTGTTTGTGTTGCTCGCCCTGTCGATGTTCGGCTTTTACGAACTGCAGCTGCCTTCGCGTATTCAGGTTGCGCTTAATAGCCAGTCACAGCGATTGACAGGCGGCAAGGTGATCACCGTTTTTGTTATGGGGGCCGTGTCTGCGCTGGTGGTATCGCCGTGTATTTCGGCACCGCTGGCAGGCGCACTCCTTTATGTGTCTACGACGCAAGACTGGGTCCTCGGCGGAGCGACGCTGTTTACGCTGGCGCTTGGTATGGGCGTGCCTTTGGTGGTGATTGGTACCTCGGGCGGTAAGTTCCTGCCAAGTAGTGGACCGTGGATGGTCAAGGTGAAGCAGTGCTTCGGTGTGATGCTGCTGGCAGTTGCCATTTTGCTGGTGAGTCGTTTTGCAGCTCCTTGGGCAACGCTTGGGCTTTGGGCATTGCTACTGATTGGTAGCGCGATTCACTTTGGGGCGCTGGAAGCGGCGCAAAGTGGCTGGCAGCGAACCACTAAGTCACTGTCTTTTATCTCGCTGGTATATGGCGTGATCTTGCTGGTGGGTATGCTGACCGGAGCGGATGACCCGCTTGATCCGCTAAGTAAATTGAACCGTGGTGTTCCGGCATCTCAAGCGACTCCTGCAAGCCTGTTCACCAAAGTCACTGCTGTGGCGGAGCTGGAACGCGGCATAGAGAATTTGGATCCTCGACAATTGGTCACCATGGTCGATCTTTATGCTGACTGGTGTGCGTCATGTAAAGTCATGGACAAGAACGTCTTTCAAGACAGTGAAGTGATGGCGAAGACGGCAAACTTTAACAGCCTGAAGTTTGATGTGACAGCCAATACCGACGAGCAGGCTGCATGGTTATCTGCCAGAGACTTATTTGGCCCGCCGGGAATTCTGTTCTTCGATAGCCAAGGAAATGAGATTAAACCCCTCAGGGTGGTCGGTGAGCTTGATAAACAGCAGTTCCTGGCTCACATAGCTAAAATCAGTCAACAGGGTTAAACGCCACAAGTAACTTTCTTTAAGTGCTATAAGCCTAGTCACATTGCATTGTGGCTAGGCTTATTTGTTTTTGCTTCTTTATTTTGTTGATTCGATCAGTTCTGCTTGGATCTGGCTTTCTCCCGAGCAAAATATTCCTTGGTCAGCTTAAACACGACAGGGCTAAGCAGCAGCAGGGCGATCAAGTTAGGGATTGCCATCATGGCATTCAATGTATCGGCCAGTAGCCAGATAAATTCGAGTGAGCTGGTTGCACCGATAGGTACCGCGATGATCCACAGTACACGGAAAGGAACAATCGCCTTCACGCCAAATAGATACTGGACACATTTTTCGCTGTAGAAGCTCCAGCCGAGAATCGTGGTAAAAGCAAAGATTGAGAGCGCTATAGCGACAATATAATTGCCAAGCCCCGGTAGTGAGGACGCAAATGCTGCCGAGGTCAGTGCTGCGCCTGTTTCACCGGTAAGCCAGGCACCCGAGACCACAATCGAGAGGCCAGTGATACTACATACCACAATGGTATCGATAAATGTTCCCAGCATTGCCACGAGCCCCTGTGCGACAGGGTTCTTTGTTTGTGCCGCTGCGTGGGCAATAGGTGCACTCCCCAAACCAGCTTCATTGGAAAAGATCCCTCGGGCAACACCAAATCGGATGGCGGCCCAAACCGCGGCTCCGGCAAATCCCCCTTGAGCGGCAACGGGTGTAAATGCACTGCTGACGATTAGGCTAAATGCGGCCGGGATCTCAGAGGCGTTCATCCCCAGTATTAGCAAGCCAGAAGCAATATAGAAGGCAGCCATTAACGGAACCAACTTACCTGCGACATCCGCAATACGCTTGATACCTCCCATTAGCACCAAGCCAACCAGGATCATCATGACCAAGCCAGATACCATCGGAGAAATACCGAAGTTTGCATCGACTGCTGCTGCGACAGAATTTGACTGGACGGTATTACCGATACCAAAGCCGGCAATCGAACCAAAAATGGCGAAGGCCGTACCCAGCCATGCCCACTTGCTGCTCAGTCCGTTTTTGATGTAGTACATCGGTCCACCGACATGGTTGCCATCCTCATCGGTTTCGCGATACTGAACAGCGCATACGGCTTCTGCAAACTTCGTTGCCATCCCGACAAGAGCTGTACACCACATCCAGAACAGTGCGCCCGGACCACCGAGAAAAATCGCCGTTGCCACACCGGCTATGTTACCAGTACCTATGGTTGCGGAAAGGGAAGTCATTAGCGCATTGAATGGGCTGATTTCACCCTTGCTATCATCATCTTTCTCCGGGATACGGCCCGACCATAGCAGTTTAAAACCGGAACCCAGTTTGACAATAGGCATGAATTTCAGGCCGACAGTCAGGAAAATGCCGACACCGAGGATCATCACCAGCATGGGGACACCCCATACCAGGCTGTTTATTGCAGAGATAAGGCTGGCTAAAGACTCCATAGGGTATGCTCTTCAAGTTTTTATAATATATGCAAAAACATAGGTGCTGTTTGTAATAAATACAAACATCATTAACGTGAAATGTGGTGCTGTTGCTCTCTCTAGTGCTTGGTTAAAGCGCGCTTATAAAGCGGTAGAGAGGTGGCTTGTTCTGGTTATAAGCTCTGTTACTGGCATGAAACCAAACTGAAACGGAAAAATCATGATAGCAAACTAGGGAGTGAGTACACTTAATAGTGGCGTCCAGCATTTTTCCCTTGCGAGCTACCATATCGAGCATAGTTAGCGCAACGGTGAGAGGAAAGCGGGTGGACGTAACCCTATAGTGAAGATTTTGAAGCAAACGGAGAGTAAGGAATGGGTTATGCGTCATTGGAGCAGGAAGAACAAGCAGCGACTGACCAGGCAGTACAAAGTGGAGCATATGGCCGCTAAGCTGATCAATGAAATGTTGGCTAAAAAAGCCACGGCAAGGTCAATTTCCACGACTGAACGGCTATAACAGATCCTTATTACAATCGAGAACACTTTTTTATATTTTTGGGCCGTGTATCACGGTCTTTTTAATTAGCGGACTATTTGAATGTATATCAGCGAAGAAAATGGTTCAGGGGTTTTATATAGCTCTAACTTTTGTCTTTTGGGGTTTGATTGAGCCTGATTAGTTTGTTAATACTAAATCCAGATTTTAATTAAGGTTTAAATAATTTAATTGTATTAGCAAGTTCTCGATTTGATAAGAGGTGTTGATGATTAGGCAGTATGCGGTATTTTCGAAAACGTACCCAATAGTTCACTGGTTTTTTGTTACGATGTTGGCCCTTGTTCATGTCATAAGCAGTTATTTTATACTTGAAAGCAATGAGCTGATATTTGCTTGGGGCGTGTGCTTGCCCGCTCTACCAATCCTTTTCTTTGCCACAGCATCTAGCTACAAGAAAAAGTATCTACACGGATAGTATGATAGATACTCAACATAACAAGGAGTTGAGTATTGTACCTAAGGAATGTTTAATAAGAATCATTACCATTAAATAAGTTGCTGTTATTACGGGTATAGTTCACTCGCATAATGCTATCCCTAAAAGCATAAGCCTAAAGATATGGATGTCGACCAGTGTATTTGTAAAGTAGCTATGCGATACATTGCATGTTGTTATGCTGATCGTCCAATCCTTGTCCATAAGGATTTAAGTATCTTATTTCTGTTATTTTGCTCGCATTTTTAAAATAAACATGAACGTAAATCTTATTAACCAATAATGATTTCTTTTTGATGGTTTATTTAAAGAGTTATTGCAATAATGCGGACGACGGTTATTTATCTATTTATTTTGGCCATTTATTTGACTGTTAGCGTCAAATAAATATCCACCTTGCACTGTTTGCTATCGATATTTGAATAAACAGCCTGCACATTAATAGATGCTGGTTCCAAATTTATACTAATTTAATTATCAATTATTCTTTCAAAGAATATGCGCATATATGAGTAGGTGTTTCTATCGCCATACCATTTCTCTTCTCATTGGTCGTTATTATGATCTACCACTTTATGGTTAACTATTTCGTTGCGAGTCTAACCCGAGCACTAAAAATAAAAAATGGTGATAACGAAGCCTAGAGGAACTTTCGTTATCACCAAAAATAGGCACAAGTGCCTTGAAAGAGAGGTGGTGTTCAATGTTCATTAGTGAGTATAGGCGCTCTTTGAGAAACTAGGACTTTTTTGTTGTACATTTTTTCTGTGCAATTTGTCATAGCTCGATAGTCTCTCGCAACTCAACCGTTTAGCTTGCGATAAGCAGGCACAAAAAAGACCACTCGAAAGTGGCCTCTAGGTATTCAGGTATCCCGTACTTACTCTTTACCGAACACGTTGTTCTCTTGCTCTTGCACGCGGATAAACGTGGTGCGCTTGGTCAGCTCTTTAAGCTTCGCCGCACCCATGTAGGTGCAGGTTGAGCGTACGCCGCCCATGATGTCCTGGATGGTGTTTTCAACTGATCTATGTATGAAATGCAGGGCTTGTCAGTCTGCTACCGAGGACGGCAGAAACGATATCGCAAGATAAGTACATCTGATGAAGGTTTGAATACATCTTGTAATCAAATCTTGGAGGTGAGGGGAGGGCTATAGACTCAGCCATCTTGAGCATTTTGTTCTTGATGTAAGCGTCATTGCCAAGGTTGATGTTTATCAGCAGGTTTACCCAACTAAGGTATATATTCAATTTTACGCATATTAAAACGTTCAAAGCTTCACCCTTGATCGCAAACATTTTGCGAACTCGTTTACCCTTTTGGTCTTGTGGATAACATTCGTAAACCCATGTTCTTTTTTCTTCAAAAGGTCATAACCAGTCATGGCTATGTGTGCATACAGCTATGGTGTTGGCAGGGTGAAGTAAATCAATGTCCATAGAATGGCATAGAGGCTTTTTACGGGCAGTTGCTCTTGATTACAAAATATCTGATAGGGATCTAAGTGATGCATCATGTAAAACTCTTAATACCGCCTAGACCTGAATAATGATTGTGCAGGTATAGATCAACAAATCCTTGAAACCCTCGTGTGTTTTGGTTTACTGGCGAGTATGAGCTGAGAATGTGAATTGTGCTTGTAGTGCTTCAATGAATTTGCTTTCAGGGTTAGATGGCGTGTTGCTGTCTATGTAGTTACTCGTAACCTGTTGTACGAAAATGCTTATCTTCTTGTTCAACTATTAATTATGTAGGAGAGAGCATGAGTAGATTCCTAGTAAAACAGAATAGAGGGGGGCTTGAGTTGCTAACACAGGAAGATGGTCTCCTCATTATTAGCTGATGGTAAAGCCGTCTATTGTCATAGTAGCTTATTCGGTCTTAAATACTATGTTTCTCTAGCTGCAGTGATACGGCGCACTAGTTCATCTTCAAGAACTCTTCTTGCTGCTCCTTCGGAGCCAATTAATGCTCTTGCAAGTTCATCAATTTCAGGGTTAGGCTGATCCCTATTAACAACTTTATAAAAACGAAGTAGCCTACAAGTTATTATTGTAAATTCACCTTTTTTAGTTAGTGGTCTATATAAATCACCAGGTAAAATTGCTCTTATGTGTTCATCATATTTGTCAAAATGAGGATGAACAATTTTATAATGTTCATTGTTCTCAGTGAAGTTAACTCTGTCTTCATTGACTAGAACATTTTTATTGCTTTTTGCCCCATTACAATCTTTGCAAGCAACGCAAAGATTTTTGGGATTGAACATGAATAATGGCTTTCTATCTTTTGGTATTATATGTTCAATATCCCAAACCATTCCATGTGTTACTGGGTATTTAACTTTACAGTAAGGGCATGTATAGTTTTGTTCAGTTTTGTAGTATTTTTTAATGCTCGATTTTAGTTCTGTAAATGCTTCATCAACCCAATCGTCAGAGCATTTAACTTCACGTCCTTCATAATTTCGGACTAATACTTTCTCTTCTTCAGAATAAGAAATGGCATTATTAATTATCATCGATAACCACCATGGCTCGTTCAATCGTTGAAATTAGTGAAAAAACGGGGTCATCTTCATTTATTTTATTTTTTGCGGAAATTAATAAGTTCACTCTATCTTTTAGTGAGCAATCAATAGGAGCACAGCTTGATATTTTTGATAAAATATCTAAAGATTCATTAATTAAGTGTTCGYTTCTATGGCCAGGTGATTTAAATGCATATGCAAGTTGGTAGTCAGCTGACCTTTTGTTGAATCTACTAGATGGGTAAATATCACCTGATTTCATTTGCATAATAAAGCAATTATCGTGGTTCAAATTTGATAATATCTGAGGTGAGTGTGATGCTAATATAATATGACAGCCTTTGAACTCTGATAAGGTTTCTATTAACATAGGCATAAATTTTTCTTGCCAAGCAGGATGCAAGCTTATTTCAGGTTCATCAATACACACAAGAGAGTAATCCTCTACTCGACCAGATATACCAAGAAGACTTAAAACAAAACATTGCTCACCAGAGCTGGCTTTATTTATGCTAAATCTTTTCTTTCCACTTGGTGTGCCAATTGAGACATCCTCAAGAATTAAAAATCCCTGTTCATATAAGTATTCAATAGAATTAATTACTTCATTAACATCATCATATGAATTTTCAAAGTCAAGAAAGATTGGAATGATCCTTTCATGATAATTAGCATCATGTAATGTTGAATAATGATTTAGTAAATAATTATATTGTTTTATCTCTTTTGACTCTGATATTCTATCACCCCAAAAATCCTGTGCTCTCATTAATTCTGAATAAATCTTAGGCTTTTGTTTTGAGATAATAAGATCAAGTTTCTCTTTTGCTGATAACTCTAAAGACTCCAATGTTTTCTTGTCAAACAAAGAGTTTTTGAAAATAAATTTCAATGAAGGATGGTAATTGAGAAACTTTAGTATATTTGCTATTCGATATGAAGTTTCTTTCTTTTTATAAGCATCTAAAATTGACTTTGTTACACTAGATATGAGGGAAATTGTTGGCGTTCCATTGTTGTGCCCTTTTATTCCTATATAATTGTATATATTATCGTTGTTTCTTGCATTGAATTTGTCAAAAGGGCTTGAAGATGAAGCTACTAATTTTCTTGGTTTAAATGTATCTCTAAATAATACTTCATCGCATAATGATTTCAAAAACCGACTTTTACCTGTGCCATTTTCGCCAATTATTACAGTATATAAATTTTTATCATTATATATAGTAGGCTCGTTTAATAGTGAATATCTCTTTCCTAGGAATGTATGAGAAAGCTTTCTATAACTCATATTTTACTCTTCGAACTGAAATTGATGAAAATGAATATTTTCCGTTGTTATAATGTTTTCTTTGTCAATAATTATGTTTTCATTTTTAATGTTCATATACAGTTTCTTATTAGGAATACGATGCAATTCATTTTCATTCGTGAGGCAATTAAACTCAGTAATATGTTCCTCACTGATAACCTTCTTAACACTAACATCCATAAACACCTTTGCCCTTCATGCTAAACTTCGGGCATCCCTTCCAAAAATAGTGGCCGAAGAACATCTTTTTCTTGTTTATCAAGTCGCCGTTCTTTAGCTAGAAGTAGGGTAGTTCAATCTTGTCACACACTACACTAGGTTGCCTGCTTTCATACATTTCACCCACATAAGCAATAAACGCTATAGTCAAATGAAGTCTGGTTACGATGATGCCAAGTTGAAATCGTTTCTTTGTCTAATCCGAGTCCATCTAAACTGAATATCTAGGATACCACTGTGCAATCATTTTCAATAGGATTTAGTGTTCCTCTTGCACCCTTCGTCACAGTACAAAAGTTCATTGATATCATTGGTATAATGATCGGTCAGGTAAACAAAATGCTTCATGAGGGCAAGCTTCTTACCCGTCAAATACACTGGGTAAACCAATAGAAATGCTGCTCATCAACATGGCTGAACTAATGTAACAACCTAGATGCCAATAAAACCATAAGTTGCTCGTTGAAGTTATTCTAAAGTGATTGAAAAGGTTTAACGCAGGCACAAAAAAGGCCACTCGAAAGTGGCCTCTAGGTCTTCAAGTATCCAGTACTTACTCTTTACCGAACACGTTGTTCTCTTGCTCTTGCACGCGGATGAAGGTAGTGCGTTTGGTTAGCTCTTTAAGCTTCGCCGCGCCAACGTAGGTGCAGGTTGAGCGCACGCCGCCCATGATGTCCTGAATGGTGTTTTCCACCGGGCCGCGGTAAGGCAGTAGTACGGTTTTACCTTCGGCTGCACGGTACTTGGCAACACCGCCTGAGTGCTTGTCCATGGCGCTCTGGCTAGACATGCCGTAGAACTTCATGAACATCTTGCCGTCTTTTTCGATGACTTCGCCGTTGCTTTCTTCGTGGCCGGCCAGCATACCGCCCAGCATAACGAAGTCAGCACCGCCACCGAAGGCTTTGGCTACGTCACCGGCACAGGCACAACCGCCGTCACCGATGATACGGCCACCCAGGCCGTGCGCGGCATCGGCACATTCAATGATGGCTGATAGCTGCGGGTAACCAACGCCCGTTTTTACGCGAGTGGTACATACCGAGCCCGGGCCGATACCTACCTTGACGATGTCGGCACCGGCAAGGATCAGCTCTTCCACCATATCACCGGTGACAACGTTACCGGCGCTAATAACTTTGTCCGGGAACTCTGCACGTACTCTTTCAACGTACTCAACCAGGTGCTCCGAGTAACCGTTGGCGATATCGATGCAGATAAAGATCAGCTCGTCGGTCATCGCCATGATGTCTTTGGTCTTCTGGAAGTCAGCGTCTGAGGTACCGGTTGATACCATGACATTGTTCAGTACGCTGGCGTCGCTGCGTTTGATGAACTCAGCCCAGTCAGCCACGGTGTAGTGTTTGTGAACGGCTGTCATTACGCCGTGCTTGGCCAGCGAAGCGGCCATTTCGAAGCTACCAACGGAATCCATATTAGCCGCAATAATAGGTACACCTGACCATTGACGACCGCTATGCTTGAATGTAAAATCGCGGGTTAATTCAACTTGAGAACGGCTTTTTAGGGTTGAACGTTTTGGACGAAACAGTACATCTTTAAAACCTAATTTCAAGTCTTGTTCGATACGCATTGGTATTTCCTTAATCTTATCGAATTTTGCCCTTTGGCTTTCTTGCTATTGGCAGATAGCAGGTAGCTCACCGAAGAGCAGGCACAAAAAAACCGGAGCGTTGGCAGACGCTCCGGTTTTCAGCATTATAGGCCGAGAAAGTTAATTAACAAGTCTAATAATGTTATTTTTTTTGTGGTATCCTCACAAAGATATTAGGTTGAAAAAGCCTAAGAATTGTCAAATTTTCCTGAATTCTTCGCATATCTCTTCCATTCTTCCATAATCATTGCATAATCCCATTGTCTTGCTGGCTAAGTGGATAGGTTGACCTTGTTAAGCAAAAGAAAAATAAAAAATACGTTTCCGCTCGACTTCTATGGTGAGGACGGGAGCTGGCGCTTCATTATCCGGGCGGAGAATCCCGGAGAGGTGCTAGATGCAATGTATTGGCGTGCATACATTTCATGTCATCGGAAAGAGTTCGACTTGTTGCATGTCGCGACCGATAAGTTTAACTATAAATATAACTATTCGAGCGTCGATGCGGCTGACTTGCATTATGGCACCGGAGGATCGCCGATGCGGATCAATATGATGGGGCCAATTGTCCCTATTTCCGCAATATTGGCACAAGTTACAGCGAAAAGTTCACAGAACGATAAGAAAACAGCGTAACTGCCGAGTTATTAAGAAAAAAGGAGCGAATTGACGCTCCTTTTTTTATGCCTGATTTTTACCTGGTTATTGGCAGTCCCTGATTGTTAAGTTATTGTTGTTAGGTATGCAGTGATAACCGGAGAGACAGATGAATCATTGGATCCGCAGATTACTATTGGTGGCAGGCGCCTTGCTTCCGAGCATTGCCACCGCATCGTCGTTACCGGCTATCCAGGGTAAGTGGCAGTGTACGCCGCAAAAAGAGAGCCCCCAGGAACAAAGTTGGGTGACTTACGATTTCAAGTCCGATGGTACGATGACCTCGCAAGAGTGGGTCAGGTATCAGGAAGAGAAACAGACCCAACTGGAGTTCAACCTGTTTATCGATTATCGCTATGTCGTCAACGATGCCGATTATATGCTGAAACCCGTTAAGCTAAGCCGGGAGATCATTACCGACCCCAACAACAGTAACCCTTTTGACTATGCTGCTCGTCGCGATTTGACCGGCTACCGAATCTTCTTCAAGCCGATACTGCAAGGCGACAATGAAGCCTTGTTTGATATGTGGTACCACATTACGCCGAACAAACACTTTCAGATGCAGTGCAAGCGACAGGGAGTCGTATAACCGCTGCCATCGGCATAGCTGTTACTGGCTGCGCTCCAGTAGCCTGTCCCTGTATTGCGTCGGCGTGACCCCGCGCTGGCGCTGAAATGCCTTGCTAAAACTTTGCACATTTTTATAGCCCAGCTCCCTGGCAATCTCTGCATTAGACATATCTTTGAGCATGTACTTAATCGCTAGATTGCACAGTACATAGTTGGTAACATTGGTAAAGCTCCAGCCGAAGGCATTGAATCGGCGCTGGAGTTGCTGCCGGCTTACCCTGTAACGTTCAGCAATAAAATCCAGGCTTGGATAACCGTAATGACAGGCGTAACTAACCATCTCGTACATGACTTTGGCGGTATCATGGGGTTGTGGCATGTTCAGAAACTCATCAAGTTGCAGGTTGGAGACCAGCATCGGACGTGATGTGCTGAAAGGGTGAGCACTACCGTGTTCCAGCATGGTGATATCAAGCCAAACCTTGGTCATTGCCGCATTCCATGTAACCTCGCACCCAAAATAGGCTTCTACTCTTCCATCTCCGCATGGCGGGCCGCTGAGCTCGACATGTTTTGGCCAATAATCATCGCCCATGAAATGCTTTAGCGTATTGGTATACATGATGGCAATGCGAAGGCTGTCGTGGAGCCGGCTTCGGCCTTCTGAAAAATGGTTGTCATAGCACCACTTGATAAGCCTGCCTGATTGCTCGCCGTGAAAGCTGGTACCCGATTGCAGGCAGGATGTCCCGTAGTTGATCCGTCTGAAGGCGAGCGCCAAATCGGGGCTCGATAAAAACCAGTCACCAAAATAGCCCATGTTGTCGAACTTCAGGTAGGGAGCTATCTCTATCATGTACGCAGGATCGCCACTCTTTTGCTCAATCAGTTCCAGCCAGCGCTGAACATCGATAAAGGGAACGAGCGTCATTGGTTCTGTCAAAACCCGAGGTGGGATCCCCAGCTCTTCAGGGGGGAGTCCGTAGCGGGCGATTATGCCGGCAGAGACAGGTTGTAGGAAGGCCGAACGGATAAAGGAAATATCCAGTGCTGCCGATGCTTGATTCATGAGTTTGGGCTTGATGAACATAGTGTGTGGATAGAATATCGCAAATAGCGGCGCTGTGTGATGTCTTCTATCCATAAAAAGTACGCAGTTCACATTATTCGGCACAATCCACGCAACAAAAAAACATAACAATATCAACTTTAATATCGGAGATGTCTTACATGAGCCTCGTAAGCATGCCTTTTGTCGATAGCGGTGTCGACACAGCATTACATATTGTGGCCGCGGTTGTTTTAATCGGAACAATTGCGGCAGCAGGTTATGGATTCTGGCGAATCCATGAGCTGCCAATTCAAAAAGCCCACACCAAGGAACACCATCAAATAGGGTTAATAACTGCACTGACCTGGATAGGGTTCGTCTGGCATTGGGTGTGGGTTATTGCCGTCTTTATCGCCTTTGTCGATGGCGAGCAGGCACTTCGTCGTATCCGCGATATCTGGAAAGGCAACGATGAAGAAAGTGCAGGTTCTTTTCAGCATGAAAAACACACACAATCGCCATCACCTGACTCGGTTGTAGCGGATCACAATGATAAGGAGGCCGAGCATGCTTGAGGGATTAGCCGTATGGTCGTTGTTTATCTATCTGCTTCGTATGGTCGGTATGCCGTGGAATAAATTTACCAAGGCGTTTTCTTATCTAGGTGGTGCAGGGTGGTTATTGTTTGTCTGGGTAGGATTGATCACTTTCGCGCCGATGGATATGTCCGGCGGATCGCTGGTGCAGTCGCCGCATATTCAGCTGAGACCGGCCTCGACCAAGATCAAAGGGCACGTTGATGAGATTTACGTCCGCCCCAATGAGAAGGTCTCCGAAGGCCAGCTGATTTATTCGCTGGATGACGAGCCGTACCAAATTGCCCTGGATAAGGCCGAGTCATTACTGAACTCTGCCAAAGTATCTCTTTCGATTGCCAGGGAAGATGTTCTTATTGCCCATGAGTCCTATAGCGCAGCGCTGAAAGATATTGAAATCTCTAAAAATCAGCTGATAGCGACACAGGAAGACTTAAAGCTCAAGCAGACGACGCTGAGACGCTACCTTGAGCAAAACAAGGTGGTTAAGCATACCATTACTGAAACTCAGCTAGATGAGCAGCGTACTGCTGTACAAATGGCCATAGCACAAGAAGTGACTTTGCAGTCTCAGTTGGAAAAAGCCAGGTTGTCCGCCAATAAGGCCCAACTAGCGCTCGAGAAGTCAGAATTGACTGTCAGCAGCCGTCAGGTTGATGTCGAGAGCGAGATGGAAAACGTGGCTCAGGCCCAATGGAACCTCGAACAGACTAAGGTGTACGCACCTGCAGATGGGTACCTGACCAACTTCATTATGCGTGAAGGTCAGTACGTGGGTCTTATGCCTCGGATCCAGATGTACACCAACGAGAAATATGTCCTGATGCGGGTAAACCACCAGGCGATCCGCAATGTAAAAGTCGGGCAGCGGGCCGAATTTACCTCGGCAGTCTATCCGGGCAAGGTGTTTAACGCGGAAGTAGAAGGCATCATTGAAGCCACTGGCGAGGCGCAAGGCAGCCTGCTGGCCCGTGACGATAACATTCGTCAGACAACCGGACAAAATGCCATGAATAAGCATCATTTTGTCAGGCTCAAGCTTGATGAACATGACGGTTATGACATACCGGTCGGCTCGGTAGGCCTGGCCTGGATCAGTGCAGAAAAACCAATTCCATTCCTGGCTTTTCTCGATGTGATCCGCGGCATCATAATCCGAATGAAGTCACAGATATTCTTTATCTGGTCGATGTAAAGGAAGGTCTTTACCAAAGTCTTCTAACCAAAGCGCTCTAACCACAGGGCGATAACTAAAACGATAACAATAAACAGACGTTAACCAGAAAGAATTTATGTTAACCGCTCCGGGTGGAAGTCATACCGCCCGAATTTTTTACTACGTTAATGCTGACTGTAGTTTGCTGTAACTCCTTGAGGCTTGGGGTTACAGCTTTTTTTTGCCTTTTTTCTACCGGTTTTTTTCTCTATCGATCTTCTTATTCTGTATTGATGTCTTACGCATCAAGGAGTACAACTAGGCTGCATCTTTTTTATGGAGCTTAGCGTGTCTTCTGTATCTTTCTGCATTCCTGCTAAACGTTTATTTTGCTCTTTAGCTTTACTGTTGCCTGTTTTGGCCTTGCCGTTCGCTGCCAGTGCATCTGGTTTGCGCTTGCTCGATGATTTTTATCTGAACGACAAGGCCGAGGATATCCGCTCCTTGCCCGGCGCATTTGATTGCTCTGATTTGTATAGTGGTAAATTGGCCTATTGTTTTGATCAACTGAAGGTATTTGATGTCGATGACGAGCTGCTGGCCGTCTTTATGGCAGAGCAAAAAGCGCTTTCTGTGGAATACACCACGCCGCTGAATGCTGCCAGTTACAACACTGTACTTGCAGGGCTAAGGCGAAAAGGCCTGGTATTTGCGCACCTGAATGTCAATGATGAAACTCTCGATGTGCTGGCGGGTATACAGCTCCTTGACCGGCAGACATTGGACGAGCAGATGTTCGTTCTGGCTAACCGCTACGATTTTACGGTACCGAGGGAATATCTGTTTCTCGACAAGGGGGCGTTCAACCGTGCCTATCGCCAGGGATATCAGAATATTGAGCAGTGGCTATCGGTCGGGGACTCAACTGACGAGCAGAAAAAGTATGACAGAACCGTGATCATGTCGGTCTCAGCCGAGCAAATTACGGTTACCGTGTCCTATCCGTTTGTCGGTACTGGCACCGGTATCGACGACTGAGCCAGTCTCAAGCAAGCCTGCGCGGCTGCTTTTTAATCCTGACGCAGGTTGCTGGTCATCGAGATTGGTGTCGGGTAGCGCCTGACAACCCAATACGTAGAGATAATGAAAGTTGTCATGGTGGCTGTCTGGATAAACATGCTGGCCTCGACAGAAAGCAGTTCGGCATTCATTGCTGCATAGACGACAAGAAAAGAGAACTCGCTGGCCTGGCTGAGCCTGGCGCCTAGCTCACGGGTCATGCTGGGCTTTTCGTGAGCCAGTGATAAAGCCAGCGTAAACCCCCAGGCCTTGATGACCACAAGAATGATACCGAATAAAATGCCCAGTAAGCTGTAGATGTTGCTGCCCGCCAGATCCATTCTCGCCCCGATAGCAAAAAAGAACAGAATCAGGAAGAACTCTCGCAGTGGCTTGAGGTGAACAGAGATTGCCTGCGAGACACGGCTAACGGCAATTGAAATTCCTGCAATGAATGCGCCGCTTTCATACGAAAGCCCGACCTGGTGGCTGAGTTCGGCCCAGAAAAAGCACCAGGCAAGAGTTGTCACGAAACTGTATTCCTGGATCACGTCGAAACGCTGAAATAACGGCAGGATCATGTAGCGCACACCGAGAAACGCCAGAGAGCAGAGTGCTACGAATTTGAGCAGCATCATTATAAAGGCCACGAGCATGGCATTGCCGCCGCCAATATTGAGGAAAATGATCACAGTGATTGCGATGATATCCTGCACCAGCAAAATACTGGTCATCACTTCGCCCATGTGTTTGTGATGTAGGGTAGTGGTGGGGATCAGCTTCAAGCCGATGACCGTACTGGAAAACATCAGGGCAGCGGCAATGATCAGGGCATCCTGCATCGGAAGCTGGATCGCGAGAGCAAAGAGCAGGGCGCCCAAAAAGAAAAAACTACAGGTGCCCAGGGTGATAATGGAGCTTTCTTTGAATAGCTGGATGAGCTTTTTGGGCTGTAAGTTCAGCCCAATCAGGAATAACAACAGGATAACGCCAAGATTGCCTATCTGAGTAATATGCTCGGCATCCCGAATAACCTGCAGGCCATTGGGGCCGATGAGCATGCCTGCGGCGATATAAGCCAGGATGATCGGTTGACGGGCGTAAAGAAACAGTGTGCCAAGAATAGCGGCGCTGATAACGATAGCGCATAGTTCAAAGATAAGGGGCGCCAGGTTGATCTGCATACACGACACTTCCCGTTGCTCAGGTATTTGCCCAATGGAAAACTATCAAAATGCAGTAGCCTATATACCCAAGCTACCTCAAGATGCTCGTTTCAGCGAGAATTACTTGGCTTGTAGGCTAGGCACCGATTTGAAAATCTAGTGGCTCTAAATTAATAATCGGTAACAACGCATAGAAGCCAAGTAAACTCGCCCTTTGGGAGTGAGCCAGCGCGCCCATTTCTGTGTCAAATAACGTTGAAAGGGAATACCATTCCTACCGTCATTTTCCTTGAACTGAGCACGCTGGTTTCACTCTGAATCCTGCATCTTGAGGTAGCTTGGGTATATTATTCCGTTAGCATTTATAGCAATCAATGGAATTGTAATAAGGATAATACATCTGGCTTGATCCTCATTAGCAACCAGTAGCTATGCATTGGGTTCTTTCCGCCTAACAGACTCAAAGGGTGCGTTAAGCGACAAGAGATTTTATCAGCTTGGCGAGATATTGAATCTTGATATTGGATAATTGCCGATAGTCAAAGTAAGGGCACACTATCACTCGATGCTCTGTATTAATCGCAAACTCGTTATCGAGCCATTGCATCGGACAGGTCAGCTTGCCATCAGCGGTTAACCGCTTGGCATAGGTTCTTCCCATAATGATATGGACAGTAGGGTGCGGTTGGTGCTGAAGTTTTCTTTGCACCACCAGAATTGGCGGGCTAAACATTAGCGAGGTGTGGCTATCGGATTGCAGAAGGTACTGGTCGCGATAAGCCTGCCAGGTGGAGGCTGACTTGGCATACGGGAAGTAGGCGGTATCCAGTTCGAAGATGAGCTTGGCATACACGTTGAAAACCTTGCGCCAACCGTTGCCACAGGCTTGGCCGATAGCTTGAATTTCACCTGTTCCAACAGCTGTTAGCTGGTTCAGTGATGGATAGTTCAACATGCTTGGGCGATTTTCAATATAGGCCGCAATAGCATAATGCGGGCAGCCTAATCCGACTGGAACTGACATTCACGAACTCTATAAAACAGTGTATTTTTGACAGAAGGCTAACTCTGCGCTGACATTTCGGTCAATGATAAACGTATGCTGTAGAGAAATAAATTCATAATTATAGTGAATATATGAAACACTTAACTCCATGTTTTCTTGCGCTTTGTGTAGCATTACTTCCTTCAGCAGCTTTAGCCAAAAAGCACCATCATAAACACCACCACAAGCATCATCACAAGCACCACAAACATTGTCATCATAGTGGCCATCATCACCATGATCATCATCGCGAAGTCATCGTCGTCAACGAACACCACCACTCGTACCATGAGTCCCGACTGCCGGAAATTGCGACCTTTGCTGTGATCGCCGGGGTTTCATACGCCATCATTAATAATACGTTCTATAAGAAATCCGGTAATGAATACCGCTCGGTTGAGCCGCCCGCATATCGATAAAGCCCTATACAGGCAATGGCGAGAATTGCTGTTGCCTGCCTTGGTATTTTTATCCGTTTGATCTTATAAATACGATTTTCAAATTTGAGCTTTGAATCACAAACAGCATTTTATGCTGCTATGGAAGTGCGATATAAGTAAGAAAGAATGGCAATAAATATAAGTATATCAATGCTTTAATCTCGCGGTTAGAAGACTTGACTGCTTTTTTGTATCTCTATCTTTCTGGTTTGGTGTTATGAGCTGGTTATTTGTTCATGTGTGGTTATAAGTTTTGTATTTGTTGCTTTTGGCGAAATTTAAATTGCTAGCTATTGGCAATGCCAGGTTTTTGTTTAATCCTAAATGTAATTCAATTGTTAATGGCTTTGGTGCCCGTTGTAATGCGCCATGAGGTGCAGTAGGGCTGTGACCGGCAATTTTGAACAACAATGCTGAGCATGGCGCTGGACTGGCTTTGGACAAGGTCAGGACAGATGCTGTGAACAGGGACTCAGAAACAGGGATTAGGAGCAAACCGATGCACACTTCGTTAGAGCGTACACTTCAGCTGACTCAACTAAGCGGACAGGCTGTTAACGATCTTTCGCCTTCATTTGATTTCTTGCCGCAAACCGATCACGCTGATGGTCAATACCGCCTGCGACGCTATTCGGTGGTAAAGCTAAAGCAGGGTAACGTTGAGCATCTGGCTGCGCGGCATTTTGTTCAGTCCGGGGATATCAATACGTTTCAGGGGAATGTCAGCCGTAGCTTCGAGACACTGGAAGAATCTATTCTGCGTAGTGATGGTTTGCGTGAAATGTGCGAAGTCTTCAAGCAAGCCAATGCCCTGGATGACGAGCAGGAAATTGAAATCCATCAGATCCGTATTTCAGCGATTGAGGAAGAAACCCTTGTGGCACCTGAAGGGGTTCATCAGGACGGCTTTGATCACCTGGCCGTGATTGGGATTGGTCGCCATAATATCGAAGGTGGAGAGTTTCTGGTGTACAGGGAGCAACATGAGCTGCCATTTTTGAGTATGGCACTGAAGCAGGGTGAGGTTGCCATTCTAGCCGATAGTCAGCTTTGGCACAATGCGCGTCCGATTAAGGCAGTTAAGAAAGATGAGCAGGGATTCCTGGATCTATTTGTTCTGACCGCAAAGGAGCCAACGCATGTCGTTCACGCCTGAAGCCATTCGCCGGAGTTTTCCGGCCCTGAACCAAATCGTTGAAAACCAGCCGGTGTTCTTTTTTGACGGCCCGGGTGGATCGCAGGTGCCCTCGACGGTACTAGACGCAATGACAGACTACCTGGGACGCTTCAACTCGAATTTGGGCGGCGCGTTTTTCTCCAGTGCCGAAACAGTTTCTGTAGTTGAAAAAGCACGGGCATCAGCGCAGGCATTGCTGGGCGCGCCTTCTGCAAGCAACATTGTCTTCGGGGCCAATATGACTTCGCTGACTTTTCAGCTCAGCCGGGCAATTAGCCGGGACTGGCAGGAAGGCGATGAAATCATCGTTACGGCATTGGATCATTATTCGAATGTATCTAGCTGGCAGCAGGCAGCCGAAGACAAAGGGGCTATTGTTCATCAGGTAAAGGTGAATGAGGCAGATTGTACCCTTGATATTGATCACCTCCTGTCATTGCTAAATGCTAAAACGCGTCTGGTCGCAGTGACTTACGCTTCGAACACCACCGGATCGCTGGTGGATGTAAAACGTATTGTTGAGGCGGCACATCAGGTTGGGGCACAGGTTTATGTCGATGCGGTTCATTATGCGCCACATGCTTTGGTGGATGTCCAGTCGTTAGGTTGTGACTTCCTGGCTTGCTCGGCCTATAAGTTTTTCGGCCCACATGTGGGCATTGCCTATATCGCCCAGCAATGGTTACAGACACTTCGTCCATACAAGGTCGAACCTGCGACTGATGAGGGACCCGGACGGTTTGAAACCGGGACCCAGAGCTTTGAAGCGTTGGCTGGTTTAGTGGCTGCCGTTGAGTATTTAGCACAGTGGGGAGATGAGGGAGCAAGTCTGCGCCAGCGTTTGCAACAAAGTTATGCGTTATATCAGCAGCACGAAGTATCCCTGAGTGAGCACTTCTTGCAGCGTCTATCGCAGTACAGCAATATCACGCTATACGGTATTAATGATCAACAGCGGCTTCGAGAACGAACGCCAACCTTTGCTATTCGTATCGACGGTGTGACGCCGGGTGATGTAGCTGTTCATCTGGGTAAGCAACATATGTGCGTCTGGAACGGGCATTTTTATGCGCTGGGGTTGTGTAAGCAACTTGGAATTCTGGATGATGGTGGTGTAATTCGCATCGGATTGATGCATTACAATACCGAGGAAGAAATTGACCAGCTATTTACGGCTCTAGAGCCATTTTTGCAGCGTCAGTAGAAAGCGAAATACCAACAACGTCATACCAACTGCGTTTGCCCCTCTGTCACAGGCTTGGAACTAAGGTTGGTGTTGAAAATAGGCTAGGAATAAAGTGGAGCAGTATCTTTGAGCTGTTCACATAGAAAATAAAGCTAATAAAAGAATGTGTTAAAGCACTGAACAACGTTATGACCCTCTGGCCCGTGATGCATGCATCCGGGCTTTTTTTTCTCTTTTTTTCAGCCCTTCTTATTTCCCTGCCAGTATTCGTTAACAATTATTCTCTTCTATCTATTGTTTTCAAAAATAGCCAAAACAGCACGTTAAAACAGAGGGTTAAAACAACTGCGAAGTATCGTGTCGCCAAAAGAAAATGCAGCCTATCACTTAGCCCCGAGCTTTTACATTTTGTGAAGTGGAAAGTTAGCGTCTACCCTTAGGTTGAGTTTTAGAGTTATTGCTCTAGAATTGTCACCCCTGATAAGTACCAAGGCTTAATGGAAAAAATAATGAGAATAAAGCCTATTGTGGCGATGACGTGTTGTGCCGCTTTGTTGACGATGCCTTTTGGTCGTGTTTTTGCCGGTAGCTATGTATCAGCACCTGTCTCAGAACCAATGACTGACAGTGTTGCCCTGGCCGACCAGCAGGCGGTGAGCTTTACTGACGCCTGGCAAGCAGTGGTTACCACTAATGATGGTCTGGCTGCTGAACGGGCGAATGTCGATCGTGCCAGACATCTCCAGGATGCGGCGAGCGATTTGTATTTTCCGCAGATTTCAGCGACAGCTAAATATACTCGACTGGATAAGCCTGTTGAGGTTAAGCCATCGGACTTAATTGAGAGTATGTCCGATGAGGCTGGCGGGATTGTTGCTGCTCTGGGGCAACAGTTTCACATCAATCCTGCGATGCTGGATCAGCTGTTTACTTCACAGCTGACAGAGCGCGATGTCTTTACCTCTTCGATTCGGGCGGTCTGGCCAATTTTCACCGGCGGCCGGATTACTGCTGCGCAGGATATTGCCAGAGGCCGAACGGAAGAAGCCCGTTATTTGCTGGCCATGAAGCAGCAGGCCAAGTTTGAAGATCTGGCCAAGTTTTATTTTGGTGTCGCCATGACCCAACATGTGCTGCAGACCCGTATTGATGTCGAGCAGGGCCTGAAAAAACATTTTGAGCACGCCTTAAAGCTTGAACAGCAAGGCCAAATTGCCAAGGTAGAACGGCTGCAGGCAGAAGCGTCTTATGACAAGGCGCGGGTAGAGCGCCAGAAAGCAGCCCGGGATATGGAAATTGCACAGGTAGCACTTACCAAGTTGCTGAAACTGGATGTGCCGGCTATTCCGTCGACGCCTTTATTTACCAATACTTCATTGCCGCCAATGAGCGCATTTATCGACAAGACACTTGATGCGTATCCAGGGTTGAAGATGTTGGATGCCAAGAAGAAGCAGGCAAGTGGCCTGATTGATGCCGAGAAGGGGAAGTATTACCCGGAAGTGTATCTTTACGGCAATTACAGCCTGCATGAAGATGACACGCTGGCGGCAAAGACGGCGCCGGACTGGGCTGTCGGTGTCGGGGTGAATATTCCTCTTATGGATAATTCCGGCCGTTCAGGAAAGGTCAAGGCCGCTCACAGCGCGGTAACCCAGGTCAATTATCTGCGAGCACAGGCGGAGCGGGACTTGTCTGTATTAGTAGAGAAAACCTACCGCGAGGCGATGCAGGCACTGGAAGAGTACAACGGCCTTTCATCCAGTCTTCAACTTGCCCGCGAAAACGTACGGTTGCGCGAGAAGGCTTTTAGTCAGGGGCTGTCGACGTCTCTGGATGTGGTTGACGCCGAGCTATATCAGGCCAGCGTCCGTACGCAGCGTTCTGCTGCGGCATTTCAGTATGTGATTTCATTATCACGCCTTCTGGCCGTCAGCGGCGAGATCAGTAGTTTTTACCAGTATCAGCAATATCAAGGTGTAGAGGTTCAGTCATGAGTAAGTTTAAGGCTTTGGCGGCAGTCGTTCCGGCAGCGGCATTGGTAGGCTGGATCGGCTATACCTTCTGGGAGGCTTATCAGCCACAGCCGGAGCGTATGCAGGGGCAGATTGAGGCGCAGCAGTACAATGTGTCGTCAAAGGTGCCAGGCCGTATCGAACAAGTTCTGGTTCGCAAGGGAGATAAAGTCGAACGTGGCGATCTGATTTTTACCCTCCTGAGTCCGGAGCTTGATGCCAAGCTTGAGCAGGCCAAGGCCGGTCAGGAAGCAGCCGGTGCGATGGCGGCTCAGGCCGAGAAAGGGGCTCGAAGCCAGGAAATTGCTGCTGCCCGGGATCAGTGGCAGAAGGCCAAGGCGGCGTCGGCGCTGATGGGCAAAACTTATCAGCGGGTCGATAACCTGTATAAAGACGGCGTGGTTGCCGAGCAAAAACGCGATGAAGCCTATACGCAGTGGCAGGCGGCGCGCTATACCGAGCGGGCTGCCTATCAAATGTTTGAAATGGCCAAAGAAGGGGCACGTGACGAAACCAAACGAGCGGCTATCGAGAAAGCCCGGATGGCGGCCGGTGCAGTGGCAGAAGTAGAAGCCTATGCCGCGGATACGCAAATCGAGAGCTGGCATGATGGCGAAGTGACCCAGATTTTGTTGCATGAGGGCGAGCTTGCACCGCAAGGTTTTCCTGTTGTTAGTGTTGTCGATATGAACGATGCCTGGGCTGTTTTTCATGTTCGCGAAGACAAGCTGAAAGAGTATAACCAGGGTGCCGAGTTCAAGGTGCGGATCCCGGCGCTTGGCGATTTGAAGTACAGCTTCAAAGTCAGTCATGTTGCTGTGATGGGAGATTTTGCTACCTGGCGCACGACTGATCCGGCGCAGGGCTTTGATATGCGAACTTTCGAGGTGGAAGCGCGTCCGACTCAGCCGATTGACGGATTGCGTGTGGGCATGAGCGTCATTGTTGAGTGAGCACCATGATGTTTACTTCACAATTATGCCGCGAGTGGCGGTTGCTGAAAGCTGACGGTTGGCTCAGGGCTATGAGCTTGTGGCTTCCCGTGCTGCTCTTTGTCACCCTCTGGGCAATCTTCTCCGCCGGTATAGCAAGGGATCTGCCGGTAGGGGTGGTCGATCTCGATCATAGCCGACTCTCCCGCCAAGTGGTACGTCACTATGATGCCAGTCCGGCTATCGCCGTTTCCCGGCAATTCATGTCTGTCGAACAGGGGAGTACTGCGCTGAGGGCGGGTGAAATATATGCCTTGGTGATTATTCCCTATGAACTGGAAAAGAAAACATTGCTGGGGCAGGCACCTGATATTACGACCTTTTATAACAGCCAGTTTATTCTGATCGCCAAGCTGGTGAATTCGGCTATCGTTCAGGCCCAGGGGACACTCAATGCCCAGGTGGATACCTTACGTAATATGGCAGGCGGCGAAGCCGTTCCGGCCAGGGCGCTGGGACAGGCCGTGCCAATTCGCTCGCAGGTGACACCGCTGTATAACAGCAATAATCACTACGGCCAGTTTTTAGTGTCCGCGACAATTCCGGCCCTGTGGCAGGTGATGATAGTCGTGACAACAATATTGGCCCTGGCTGCTGAGTGCCGCCAGCAGGGTATCAAGGCGTGGTTGCAACCAGCACCTGCTTGCAACCTGTTCGCCAAATTACTTCCCTATACCTTCTTGTTCTGGCTGCATGGAATACTGTTCCTCTGGGGATTGTATGTACTTCTCGGCTGGCCAATGCACGGTAGCTGGACCATTCTTCTGCTGGCACAACTGCTTACGGTGATTGCCTGTCAGAGCGTAGCGGCGTTGTTCTTTCTGTTGCCGCTTGATGCCACCAAGGCTATGAGTCTGGCTGCAGGCTTTACCGCTCCGGCTTTTGCGTTTGTCGGGGTCACTTTTCCGGCCACGGACATGCCCATGTTTGCTCAGGTCTGGCGGGCAATGCTGCCTGTGACTCACTATCTCGAAGTTCAGGTACATCAGGTCAACCATGGCCAGAATATTATCGAGGCGCTACCTGCTCTCGGGACATTGTCGGTCTTTGCCCTGGCGCTTGTCGTTGCGCTGTTGAGGGTAAGGGGATTGGCCAATCAAGGCAATGACAGAGACAGTCTGAAAGGAGTGACATCATGAGCTGGCGAGCTTTGTGTAAGTTTGAGCTAAACGCCATTTTTACCAACCCGTCGATCCTCTTTACGGTATTTGGCGGCGTGCTGATTTACTCTTTTTTGTACCCGTTGCCATATTCTCAGCAGCTTCCGCGCGAGCAGCAGGTTGTTGTGGTCAACTTGGACAACAGTCAGGTTAGTCGTGAGCTGGAGCGTATGGTGGATGCGACACCGCAGATACAGCTTTCAGCGCGTGCCCAAGGTATTGAACAGGCCAAAGACATGCTCAATGCTGGTACGGTAGAGGGGCTGTTAGTGATCCCAGAGCACTTTTCGCGTGATCTGTTGCTCGGCAAGAGTCCGACCTTGGCCTATGCCGGTGATGCGGCCTACTTCCTCGTTTACGGCTCGGTTGTTGAAGGGCTGGCAACGGCGGGGGGGACGCTGGGTGCCAAGGCCAAAGTATCGAGGATGGTGATGTCGGGAGAGAATATTGCACTGGCTTCAGAGCAGTATTCGCCAATCAAGCTATCTATGCAGCCGGTGTTTAACCCGACGATGGGTTATATCAATTATGTCGTTCCGGCTGTTTTTGTCCTGATTCTGCACCAGACACTACTTATTGCGGTAGCTCTGCTGGGGGGCGGCCAAAATGAGTATGCCAGACAGGGAAAGAACGGTTACTGGCGGCAGTATCCGGCCTTGAAGGTGGCACTGGTTAGAGCCTGCCTGTTTGTGCTGATTTATCTGCCGCTGGTTATGTACTATTTTGGTTTTAGTTTTTCTTTCTATCAGATTAACCAGTTGGCGACTATCCCGGATTTGCTGGCCGTCACGGTGCCGTTTTTGCTGGCGGTGATTTTCATGGGGATGATTATCGGACAGCTGATCCCAAGACGGGAACTGGCGACAGTGGTGGTATTGCTTAGCTCGATACCACTGATCTTTTCGGCAGGATTCATCTGGCCGGTGTCAGCGATCCCGGCCCCTATTACTGCATTGGTTCAACTGGTTCCGGCCACACCGGCAATACATGCTTTTCTGAGGTTGAATCAGATGGGGGCAGATTTTGAGCAGGTCGTTCATTTGTGGGGCCAGCTATGGCTGCAGGTAGCGGCTTACGGCGGGATTGCCCTGTTAATGTATCGTAATCGAAACACACAATAACCATAATTAAAAAGGGAAGTTAGACTTCCCTTTTTTTAACAACTTATTGCTTTATATCTGCGCTAGGCTCGACATAAGCTTTGGTTCCCCAAAGTGGAACCGTAGAAAGGCTATGCTTGAAACTTCCGTCAGTTTCTTTGGTTGTGTAAGACAAGTAGAGCAGGGTTTGGTTATCAGCATCATAGATGCGTCTTACCTTCATCGATTTGAAAAAGATGCTTTTCGACTTTTTAAATACCACTTCGCCTGATTTACTCTTGTCGATGTTAGCGATCATCTCTGGTGTAATTTCGCCTGTCTGGCGGCAAGAAATCGAACTGTCACTCGGATCGGCTAGACTAAAATCGGCTTCGATAGAGGCAATGTGACACGTCACACCAGTAACCTCATCGTCTTTCAGATTTTCAATTTTGATGTCTTTCATGGTGAAAACACCAAGGCTAACATCACCAACCTCATTGTCAGAGCAGCCTGCTAACAAGGTTGTTGCTGCAAGTAAACCTGCAATTAACGGCATTTTTTTCATTCTTCTTCTCCATGCGAAGTATTTGGGCCGGGGGTCAGTGCAGCCGGATATTAGCCAATGATACCAATTTCATCAGATTTACCAATGAAAACACCCAATTATCTCGATGTTCGGTTCCCTATCTGCCACAGTTTTTCGGCATGCGAGCCGATAAGCCAGAAGGTCAGGGCCAGAATGGCAAAGAATACCGTCTTATGGAATGACTCCCAGAAGTACTCGAAATAGCGGGTATAGAGGTTTATCAGCAAAAAGGTGATACCAAAGCTGCGGCATAAGGTGTTGTCTGATTTTATACCCAGGTAGAGAATAGCGAGACAGCAGCCACCAGCAATGAGCGACCAATGCAGTAGCTCAATTTGCTTGACCTTGCTCCAGCTGGCGACGTCTTCGTAGTTGCCGAAAATAGAGAGCAGCCATAACGCTGTCAGGAAGTAGAGCAAACCGACAAACAGGGTGGGCTCCTTTAATTGGTGATATCGCTCTTGTCTGCCTGTGAGTAAGCTCAGGGCGATTACGAACAGTCCGACAAAGACAAACCGTAGCGGTAGGTTCATACCTAAGAAGTAGCCGCTTGAGCCCGCCAGATAACTGGTTTGCGAAAGCACCCAGGCTCCAAAGCTGAATAGGGCAAAAAGCCAGATCAGTACCGATGTCAGGCGAATGCCCAGTACGGCATAGATACCAGTGAGCACCAGGAGCAAAATGGCGTCATGGGTGGTACTAAAGAGTGCTGTTTCGCTGAGAAAGCCGATGGAGACCGCCGTCATCAATACGCCAAAAAAGAAGGTTGCCTCGTTGCTAATATTCTTTTGTGGGTGCTTTTTGCGCCGCTGTACGCCTGCACGATAAAAGAGCACGGCAATGCCGCCGCTGATAACCGAAAGGATGCTGGCCGGGGTGTCGATAATCGTTGCCAGTAGCTCCATAAGGTAGTCATCGGCCAACAAGACGCCAATAGAAATGATGAAGCAGGTGATGGCTATCCAGAATGAGTAAACAGCCAATAGCTTCCAGTCAAAGCCAACCACTTGATAGCTGCCTCGAAGCTGTCTGGCCTGTTCGTCAGAAATCAGTTGCTCCTGCTCCCAGTGCGTGATGGCTGAGTTGAGCACTTTTGCTTTTTGTTTGCTTACTTTCATATTTGGCTTGGCACTTTCCGTTAATCAAAAAGGCGCTAATTAGCGCCTTTTTTAATAATACCGTCCCGATTTACTGGGGAGGTTCCGAGCCCGAGATGGCTTCCGGCATGAATGTCAGAATATGTTGTTCTGAGGTCAGAGTCAGAATGTTGTTTTCCAGCGCGATGCTGTTCCACTTCTGTAGCGACTTGGTCATGATGGACTCTACCGTCGCCTGATCATCCTGAATGCACGCCATTTTGGTTGACCCCATGGCAGTGATCCGGAGTTTGCTCTCTTCAGTTACCTCGACCTGGCCAAAAAAGCGGTTACAACCACTGAATCCGGCAACTTTCCAGTCCGCACCAATTGTCATGCCGGGAGGGGTTCTCGGTTCCGATATATTGACATCTTTGCCATCAATTTTTGTCAGAACCCAGTTATCTTTCAGGTTGTCTTTTGAGAAACCCGTCTGTACTTCTTGCTCACAACCAACCAGGAAAAAAGCGCTCAGTATCCCTGCCTTCAGCAACTTTTTCATAAAAATTACCTCATTACCACGATAATGGCCCCGTGTGCTAATAATAGTATACCCACTTGACTGGGGTAACTCGTTTCGGGGTATAAAGAAATAGTTAGATATTTCCTCGGCCGAAATAGTTCACTTCACCATCGCGAAAATGAAAATCTTCTTTGCTTTTGGTCTTGTAAGCCTGAAGGGCTTCTTGTGCCTGACAGTAACTTTCGTTTTTGCTATATGCCTCGCGGGTGGTATCGATGGCCCGCTCGGCAGCACGACGAATATCTGGGTCGATTTGCGTGTTACTGAAAATAGCGTGCTGCTCGATAAGCAGTTTGCCGACGCTTTCCTTGCAGATTTCCTCGTTCTCGGGCAGAGCGTGAGTGACTTGCGCCTGGGTAAAGCCTGATAGTGCGAGAAGAAGAGGAACAGTACAGCGGAAATTTGGCATCGGACATTTCTTTCAGTGGATAGGAGTCGGTGATTATATGTGCTTAGTGTAAATACTCAACTTTCAACCATAAAAGAACGAATAGATGGCTCAAATATCATACAAAAATGGAATGAGTGTCATATCTCGCGCAAGGGGAGTTTTGACAGACATTCTCGGCACAGGCAGTCTGGCGACTCTATTCCTGAGGTGTCTCTTTTTGTTAGCTCAAAGCACCAGCAGGATGATTTGCCGGCACTGATATCACAGTAGGCTGGTTTTCCGCACGAGCTGCAGGTATGCGTTGAACGTTTGCCTTTTATTTCATCTATGGTCTTGGTCTGTTTTTCATCATTCATCAGGCGCCATCCGGTAATTTCTGTCATGGTTCGAAAGCAACCGCTACAGATCCCTTCGTGGTTCTTACATTTTGCGACACAAGGTGTTTTCACGCGTTATGCTCTGTACTGCTCGTTACGGGAGCAGTACAGTAACACCAAGGCCGCGCGACAATCTAGCGTTTTCGCCAGATGGTCATTTCTGACAGGCTATGCTGGAACTTTCTCTTGGTTTCGCGGATCACGAAGGGGATCTCCTTGACTGCAATAAGCTCGAAATGGGGGATGAGAGTTTCGGTCAGCCCGTCGAGCGTCGTGAAGTTCTCGCCATGCACTTTGATGCCACCCAACCAGTTTGCCTTCGTCGTGTACTCTTCCAGCCAGGTATAGGGAGAGGCGATCACCAGATACCCGCCTTCAT
Organism: Photobacterium kasasachensis; assembly: GCF_050336885.1. Lineage (NCBI taxonomy): Bacteria > Pseudomonadati > Pseudomonadota > Gammaproteobacteria > Vibrionales > Vibrionaceae > Photobacterium > Photobacterium kasasachensis. Next base: position 195,608 of record NZ_JAKJSH010000004.1, on the reverse strand, counting down.
TGATCCGCTGGTGGATGGTTGTCAGAAAGGCCTTGGGATCGCCGAGCCTGTCTATAAGGTTTGAGGCATAGATGAGATCATAACCACTGAACTGCGGCTTGAGGTTGCAGGCATCACCCTGGACAAAATTCACTTTTTTGACCTCTTCACTGTAATTTAATTGGGCCAATGTAGTGCTCTTGAATTCTACCAAGTCCCCTTCAGTGCGAATGGTGTAGCGTTTCTCGCCCTGCTCGCTCAGATTATAGGCCTGTTGGATGAAGCGGGCAGAGAAATCAATACCGTCGACATGATCGAATGTCTTGGCGAGCTCAAATGAGGCGCGGCCTACAGAGCAGCCGATGTCTAATGCCTTGGCCGTGTGGCTAAGCTGAATTTCGCCAAGACACTGCCTGACACCGTTAACGCAGAAGTTCGGCACCGAGAAGTACTCGTCACCATAGTGAAACTCCAGATACTGAGAGATGAGTTCATCAGTCTCATAGACGTTAAGCGAGGTCATGCTGGCCGGGTCCTGGTTCGATTCGACGTAGCGGAACCCTGCGTGCTGGTAGAAATGCCGGCGAAAGGCATAGCGTGAAGAGCTGATCGATTCGTTACCGGTTGATATCCATGAGCCGCCTTTAATTAGGTTATGTTTACCGTCAAATGTCGGGGTTGAGAAGTCATCATACAGCGGATGGACCTGAAATCCCTGAAAGCCATCAATGCTGGTCTCTGTCCACTGCCAAGCATTGCCCAAAATATCGCAAAATCCTTCATGTTCAAATCGATCTACCGGACAAGAGGACGCGAAGTAGGCCAATTCGATATTGCCGGGGGCTTCATGCCAGGTCGGTGAGTCGTCTTCGATATTACTGCGCAGCAGATACCATTCTGCCTCTGTCAGCAATCGGATATTGGCCTGAAGCTGTTCAGCCTTCCAGTTACAAAATGCCTTGGCTTCCAGCTGGTTAACTTCCACTGGCCAGTTTAGTGGCAGCGGAACCTCTTCGGTTAGGTTCCGCTGCAGCCATTGGCCGTCAAGCTTGCGCCAAAAGCGTGGCATGGTGGCCTGGGTATACGAAAGCCAAGCTTTTCCCTCGACATTCCAGTAACGGTGTTTGCGGTAGCCATCATCATTAACAAAAGCCATAAACTCTTGATTGGATACCAGGTATTTGGATGCCTTAAAATCATCGACCTTGAATGTCTGCTGGCCGAATTCGTTGTCCCAGCCGTAGGTATTGTCGTTATCATGCTTTCCTAGTGTAATTGTGTTGCCGCCGACAGAGAGCAGCTGATTGGAAGGCGCTATACCTGCGTCCCGGCAGGCTGGCCAGTCGGGATGTGGTGTCACATCACAAAGTGGTAACTGGCGAATGATAACGGATGAGGTTTCAAGGTGGATGCGCTCATGCTCGATTCCCATCAGGATCACCCAGGCGGGATCGCTCTGGGCTATCGGCAGGCCGATCGGCATCTCGTCGATAACTGCGTTTACCTGTTGGCAGACTTGGCTTCGGTAGGCTCTGACTTCACTGACAGAGGGCCAGTCGTAATGGCTTTCGTCGAGATCATCCCATGACATTTCGTCGACACCGATGGCAAACATCGACTCAAAGTGTTTGTTTACTCGGTGATCAATGTATTTACCGAGCTTTAGCTTGTTGATGTAAAAGACGGCAGTGTGGCCGAAGTAGAAGATCAGAGGGTGGCGCAGCGGCTCAGGCTTGCTGAAGTAGGCACTGTCTTTATTGATCACCTTGAAGAGAGATTCGTACAAAGCCCATGTCTGATTGAATGCTTGTTTTAGTTCCTGACGCTTTGAGTTTTCATCGTCACCTGACAGTAACAGGGTCCGAGTGGCTGTAGTCAGTTTGTTATCCATTGAGCTATTCCCTTCTTAAACAGTATCTTTAAACGTAGTCAGAGAGGAAATGGTTCACCAAAACATCGGTGAGATTTTTGCCATACTGGTTAGAGGCGTCATTGCGGATAATTTCACGAGGACATAGGGTTATATGAGAAAGTGGACAGTGCCAACTTGGATATTAGTGGCCACAGGGTTGCTGCTTAATGTGATATCTGCTCTTATGACCAATTTTTTTATTGATGATATAACCCGTCAGACCAATGAAATCATTCAAAGACAGCAAAATAATGAAGAGCTTATAAGCCTTACCTGGCAGCAAGTTGAAACCGTTGAAAGAAAAAGAGAGTTTGTTTTGCAGTTATTATCAGCCAGTCAACTTCATAAGCAACCTATTGTTAAAGAAGTCACGGATCAAGTAATCAATGAGCTGAACTATTGGCTGGATAAAAAAATAGAACGTTTGGTGCTTGAAGATATTCCGGCACTGATGATTGCAATAGATGACATCCAATATCATCAGAGGGAAAAAATCAATCAGTTATATTTGGAAAATTTAGGGTTGCTTGAAATACATGATGATAAAATGAAGTCAATTTCAAGGTTACGAAATTTGGCTTTATTTCTGCAAGTTATAGGATTGGCATTGGTGCTGGCGCGAGATTTGAATCGGCGTGAATATTAGAAGGGTGAAAGTTAAAGGCCCTGATGTAGGGTCAGGGCCTTTGGCATAGTGACTACTTGTTAGTAGAGTGGAAAGCAAAGCGTGATGATTCACGGCCGCTTTCGGTTTTCGCTTTGTATTTGATAGAGCGAGAATTTTCCAGAGTTAGTGGAATAAATACTCGACCTTTATCGTCTGTTGTATAAGACTTTTTCTGCTGTGGAACATTCGCGACTGACACTGAAGCATTCGCTGCAGGTTGTCCGTTTTCCGTAACTGTAACCCATGCGCCATTATGAGTATCAGCAACGCGGATATCTGCAAATGCTGAAGTTGACATTGCGATTACAGCTGTAACAGTTAGTACTTTCAAGCTAGACATAATCTTCACCTCATTAGTCTGTGGCATCAGCCTTTTGTTATATGTGCATAGTGTCCACATTCAAAATATAAGACCTGCCACCAACAACTATATTTCAATAAAATTCCAAAAAAGTTATTTTTATTTTTATTACAGTAGGTTATGGCTTAAATTTTTAGTCTGATTGAAGCTGTGCTGTAAAATAAGTCACAACTTGCAGTTCGATAAAGCAAACTACCTCTTTATTGCTTATCAGTTTTAGTATAGTCCTAACGGAAAAAATCACATTGGAATTTTGAATAGCAGCATGTTCAACACTTTGTTTCTTTGAATGTAATTTCTTATAGAGGTTTGTTATATATACTGTGTGTATTTTAGGTGTTTTATTAGTGATAAAAAATGCATTTATATCAATATATTTTTTGATTGTTATAAATGGGATGATGGGGGCTGTTATTTTATAAATTAAATTTAGTGGTGTTCGTTTAAATGCCCATTTTATAAGTCTATGTTGCTGCTTTATTGCTATATTCTGTTAATGTTCTGTTTATATATAGCTTACTGGCAGAGGATTATGCCTCTGCCATTGCTTTGATCTCATAATACTCAAGATCTTCAGTGATCATATTGACTCTGGCCGCGTCACTTTTTGTCATAACATGCTCCATACCGATTTTTTGCATGATTTTGCCCGGTGACGGATCCCGGCTTAGGTGTTGACCATAAATAGTGTCCAGCTCCAGGCGCTTGAAGCCAAATTCAGTCACCCGTTTAGCAGCTTCCGTACAATAGCCCTGCCCCCAATAAGGCACCCCGATCCAGTAACCTAGCTGGGCTTTTCCGCTGTCGATATTGTGTAACCCGACGCACCCCACAAGCTGATAGTTCGATTTTAACGTGATGGCGTAAATGGCTGAGAGCTGATTTTGCCATCCGGCGAGTACTTTGCCGATCCACTGACCTGCAAAGCCATCGGAGTAGGGGTGCGGTATGTTAATTGCCCCGTTTGCAACGAGCTCATCACCAGCAAGCTTTTGTACCTTGGTTGCATCAGAAAGCTGGAAAGGTCTGAGTATGAGCCTTTCTGTTGTTAATAGAGGTTGGTGTCTCATCGTTCCGTCCTAACGAAAAGTACAGCATGTTAAAATGGAATTATTAAATCGTGTTCATACACCATATGCAATCGATTAGATCAAAGAATGGAATCTATGCCAAGACATTGAAATTATGACAACGCATGAGAGGGGCGCCGGGAGTATTGACATACTGATGTCATGAAGAGGTGGCAGTAACGAGGGGCCCAATAGGTGTACTGAATGCTTTGCTGTTATAACAGCAGACGAGGCAGGTATCACATGAATACTGATAACTGCCGAAGGTTCTGACTGAGCCTAGAGAAGCTTGATTTATTTACGAACACTTAGTTAATGCTTTTTCCATTCTGACTTGCCGTACTCGGCGATATTGGACAGTGCTTTTTTAATGTCTTTTTCCAGCAGCAGTTTGATGAGCCACCCTGTCCCCCGAATACGAGGTGAAAACTTGATCCGGTAATGGATTAAACTTTGGTTGGCATTGATACTTTGAAAACGGATCCAGCCACCGTGCTCATCGACAGGACCGCCTTCGATGATCTTGTAGTGGAGGTGCTCATTTTCTTTGTAGTCGATGATTTGCTCCCGAAATGTGAATGGCCCGGCAATCACTTTCCTGATGGCACCAATTCCGTTGATTTCAGGCTTTCCATGCTTAACGAGTGAATACTTGGCGTCAAAGAAGCGTCCAAGGTTTTCATGGTCAGAAAGCAATTGGAAAAGTACTTTCTTGGGCACATCAGCAGTTTGTTCTAAAGTGATGGTGTGTATACCCATGTTTTTGACCTCTTGTCAAGATGTAATATCGATGTTAACAAAATGTACTTGTGTGTCAATGCTTATCGGGTCTATCAATCAAGCTGTCTTGACGATCAAAAAGTCACTGGCAAACTTGGTATTCAATATGCAGTGGTATGATCATTAACAGCTTGATATTTAATTAGTTAGGACGGTATTGAAGCGAGTCTGTTAAAGAAAAAAGACAACAGTCACAAAAATAGTGCACGATAATAGTTGCAAAACAACTCATTGGCTCTTATATTGGAAAAGTTGATATGAATTAGATGGTGAAATTTTACTGAAGACTATGGAAAGCCTTAATCCGTTAAATAAGGTCGCTTCTGGAATCACCCCTACAAGATATCACGCAGTTCTTTAACTCCCTGAGCTTTTTATTGAATCTAGCTGTTGCTAGCTTTTCTATTTTAAAAAGTTGATTTGCCAGGGTGTAGTGAAGCTAAATGCTAACCTAACTGTCATAAGGATGTAATGAATCGTTGGGTATAGTAAAGCTGATTAGATGAGTAAGACGGTATTAAATAAGAGAGATATCAACCTTACTCGTTTTTGGAAAAAATGAGAGGTAAATTATGACTAATAGAAACCGCAGACAATGGTTCTATCATCAATCGCAAACAACAAATGTAAAAGGAAAGTCGAAGTAATCTTTTGAGTGCATTAGCACTAATGCTTTGATTCTTAACACCTTTGTTTTAAAGCGCGCCAGAAGCACAAGAAGTTGTAAGCGTGTTTCTGGCAATATCCCCCCCATAAATATTTATTTCCCGGCTCTTATTTTGATTTGGCTGAAATATATTTCATTTATTTGCTTAAGCAATCGTTTGCTATTTGTGGGAGATGCCAGAGCGTTGATTTGATATATAGCGAATCGCTGTGTGAAATCAATACTCGCTACTGATAGATTTTCCCTTCAACGGTTATATCATCAGGTATTTCGTTAAGTTGAATACCACCAAGATAAATATCACCTTTCACAACCAGGAACTTTGGCAGGGCTGTAATTGCCGAGTTGGCAAGATAAAGATCTCCACCAACGTAAAGGTATGGAGGAAGCTGTTCTATTTTCGTACCCATCAAACTTAGATCCCCTCTTACCTGAAGACCTGTATTTAGATATGTGACCTGAGAATGGGCAAGATTAATATAACCAAACACCGCTAACTGCCTTGGTAGTTGCTTGACGGCACTATACGCGAGATTTAGGTTTCCTTTCACTTTCAGTTTCCGCGGCAGTTGCTCTATGTTGCTGTATTCAAGGTTTAGGTTGCCATTGACTGTCATGGGATCTGGCAAGGTCAGTTTTTTTGCGTTTCGCAGAGATACATTACCGTAACTGTCTGTGTAGTTTAGCAGCTTTAGCTCGGAGACATACTGATTGGCCTGTGACTGGCCAGAAAAGAGTACCGTGAAAAAAACAATGGCAACCGTGGCTATCCAAGCCTGACAAGGAGAGGTTATTAACGTCTGAATTCTAGCGTTTGCCATCGAGATCCGCCTGTTATTTCTTATTAGCAAATTATGCCTTGCTCGAACAGATAGTCAATTCTAGGCATTGGATTCAAACCACAGTTTTCCTAAAGACATCCTGCAATATAAATGCTCCTTCAATGCTGTATGAAACTTGAAGTAACACTAATTAACCTCAAGAAACAGCCAGTGTTCAGCAAGAGTTCAGATATAAAACATTGTTTTCTATTTTAAGGTTGGGTTCAGTAAAGCGGTGTAGATTAGGCATCAACAAAACGAAGGGCCATGAGAAAAAGCTTCGCCCTTGAATAAAGACATTTAGGAGTATCACTGATGAAAAAATTAGCCGTTATCTCAACCATTACTTTGGCTTCTGTTGTGGCAATGCCGGCTTTCGCTGCCGACACTGACTGGTTCGTAGGTGCGGGTGTTGGTTATCAGGAAGATAGTATCAAAGGCGATTCTGCCCAAAACGGTGAAGATGCAACTTATCAGTTACGTGGTGGTGCCATCATAAATGATCATCATCGTGTGATGGGTACTTACAGCTATATGGATAAGTCATCACAGAATATGTTCCTGGCATCTTATGATTACCTGGTTCCTGTTGCCCAGCAGATTAACTTATTTGCAGGTGTATCGGCAGGTGTTGCGGACAGCAAGATTGCCGGTGAAAGCTCGTCGGATTTTGTTTGGGGCGGACAAGTGGGCGCAATGTACGAAATCAATGATAACTGGTCAACTGACCTGACTTATCGCTACCTTGATCAGGACTACAGCGAGAACAATACCAAGATTGATTACTCTCAACAAGTTGTCCTTTCTGTCGATTACAAGTTCTAATTCCTTGTACAGATGATTAAAGCAGCAAGAGGGGAGTAACACCCTTCTTGCTGTTTTTGCGTATACAGAATCATGCGGATCCTGACTGGCAGAAATAAAATCATATTTCGCAATAATTGCCTACTTCATGCGCAATCAAATCTAGATCACAAAAAAAAGCCGCTTTCGGGTTGTTAATGTGATCTGTATCTCTATATACTCCGCTTCCGGCCAGAACCATCGAGTTCAGCCACCTTAGTTACAAGCTGTCACCATGGATATGTGAACGACCCACGGAGTTGGACCGGCGATATTTTAGCTTGTTATCAAGGTGACTTGTATGTTGTATATATGGGCGGACACACCATTTTCTGAATATTCTCATTCAGAACCCTCCTATTTTGCTTTCTCCCTGAAAGCAGTGGCTCCTCTATTGCAACAGGCAGTAACACCTTCATATTTCGGCATCCCATTTATTAGAAGCAACAGGACGAAATAATGCAGTTGTTAATTAGTTTGGCCGGTATTTTTGTGCTGGTAGTATGCGCTTGGGCGTTATCTGAAAACCGTAAGGCAATCAACTGGCGTACCGTCGGTGGAGCGTTGTTTTTACAGGCAAGTTTTGCCGCTTTGGTATTGTATGTACCGGTAGGGCAAATGATGTTGGGAGCCATGAGCAGTGGCATCGCCAGCGTATTGGGCTTTGCCGATGAAGGAATTAAATTCCTGTTTGGTGACCTAGCTACTTCCGGTTTTATCTTTGCAGTCCGCGTCCTTCCTCTCGTTATTTTCATCAGTGCTCTGATTTCCCTTCTTTATTATCTTGGTGCCATGCAATGGGTCATTAAAGTGATCGGTGGTGGTATTCAAAAGGCGCTGGGTACAAGCCGTGCAGAGTCTCTGGTTGCAACGGGTAATATCTTCCTTTCTCAGGGTGAATCCCCGTTACTGGTTAAGCCTTTCCTTCCAAAAATGTCACGTTCTGAGTTATTTGCCGTGATGACCGGTGGTATGGCATCTGTCGCAGGTAGTGTTTTAGGCGGATATGCTGGGTTGGGTGTCGATCTGAAATACTTGATTGCAGCTAGTTTTATGGCGGCGCCGGGTAGTTTGCTGATGGCTAAGATTCTTGTTCCGGAGCAGGGCAAGGCACTAGAGCAAGCTGACATTGAAATGGCTAAAAGCGATCACAGTAACGCGATCGATGCGCTGGCAGCCGGTGCGATGAACGGTATGAAGGTCGCAGTGGCTATCGGTACGATGCTGATTGCTTTTGTGAGTGTTATCGCCATGGCCAATGCCGGTCTTGAGATGGTGGGTGAATGGGTCGGTGTCCAGAACCTGACGATGCAGGCCATCCTGGGTTATATCTTCTCGCCGCTGGCATTCATTATTGGTGTACCTGCGAGCGAAATGCTTCAAGCCGGTGCTTTCATTGGCCAGAAGATGATCCTGAACGAATTTGTTGCTTTCCTTGATTTCGTTAATGTCAAAGAAACGCTGTCTTCTCAAAGTCAGGTCATCATTACTTTTGCCCTGTGTGGTTTTGCAAACATCGGTTCGATTGCCATTCAGATTGGCTCTATCGGTGTAATGGCGCCAGAGCGTCGCGGTGATGTAGCGAGCCTGGGCTTTAAGGCTGTGCTTGCTGCTACACTGGCAAACCTGATGAGTGCGGCGCTGGCTGGAATTTTTGTTAGCCTGTAACTAATCATTTTCTTGGAAAACCGCCATACAGATGGCGGTTTTTTTATATCTTGAAAAAATATAATACGTTGTTTTATTATGGTGTCATTGACAGAGATATATAATAGGCAGGTTAATACAATGCGGGTTATTGTCATCCTACTAGCAGCTAGCCTCTGGTTAGTATCAGCCCAGAGTTATGCAGAAACCTTTTTGAATGACGCTGCATTGCTTAGCCAGCAACCAGAGTTCAGTGAGGAGCCCGCGCCTGATACCGCGACGAAAACGCGTGATAAGCAAGAAGATGTTGCTTTCAGTTTTCAGACAGAGCTTTCTTCAGCAAAGGATAACCAGATACCACGATATCAAGAATTTACACCGACTCATGAAGTGATGCGTGATGTCGAGGAGAAGCGTGAAGCGAATGATCGTCTATGGGAAGCTATTTTTAGCTTGTTCTGAATATGGAGCTAATCATGCAACCCGACCCGGCGAGTGTCAGGAAAGAGGCTGCCAAGCACACATTGATTGGCGTTAAGGCTGGTATCTGCTTCCTAATAGTTGCAGAGACCAGCCTGCATGACTGTCGCTTAGTGACGATTAGTCATCGAACTGCTTAATTAAGACCGAGGTATCTGCACGGTTAAACCCTCGTTCTTGAAGTTTGCCGTATTTCTCATCTACCTGCTTGGCGAGGGGGAGGTCGACGCCCAGCTTTTCTGCGGCCTCAAAGCAAATGCCAAGATCTTTACGCATCCAGTCAATCGCAAATCCAAAGTCAAACTTGTCCTCTGCCATGGTGACAGCGCGGTTTTCCAGCTGCCAAGATCCGGCAGCACCATGCTTGAGCACATCTGTCATCTTCTCGATATCAAGGCCCGCTGACTTGGCAAGCGTAATGGCCTCTGACAGCCCTTGTAACACTCCGGCGATACAGATTTGGTTGGCCATTTTGGTGATTTGGCCGTAACCGACATCTCCCATCAAAGTGGTCGCTTTGGCAAAGCAGTCAATGATTGGTTTTGCTTTTGTAAAGACTTCCTCGTTACCACCGACCATAACAGTCAGGCAGCCATTGACCGCACCAGCCTCACCACCCGATACCGGGGCATCAAGAAAATCGGTATTGATTTCCGAGGCTGCTTGGGCAATTTCGCGCGCAACTTCGGCCGATGCTGTTGTGTTGTCGATAAGGATTGCTCCTTGTTTGGCAGTAGACAGAATCCCATCGGCTGCCTTGTAGACCTGGCGGACGTCTTCATCATTACCCACGCAGGTGAAAATAAACTCGGCATCTTTTGCCGCTTCCGCAGGCGTTAGGGCGATGTTACCGTCATATTGCGCCGCCCATTTTTCTGCTGTGGCTGTTGTACGGTTATAGACAGTGACCTGGTGGCCGGCATTAGCCAGGTGCCCGGCCATTGGGAAGCCCATAGTGCCGAGCCCGATAAATGCGATGTGTTTGGTTGTCATGTGTTAGCTTCCCTGTGATGCAGTATGTTGATGAAATATAACGATCAAACTATTAACATTCAATGGCTATTTAGCGGTGGCCAGAAATAGAAAGTGTGATCAAGGGCAAATAATCCCTTGTGCAATTACGGTTGGCACCCTATGATGTTTCGGTTCTTATTTATGATGTTGAATATATGCTGGCGAGTTTATTTCGAGCAATAATGTTGGTGTTCTGTCTGGGCGTTGCTTCGTTTGCTCATGCCGAAACCGATCAAGCGGCTATCCGCTTGGCGTTGCCTGCCAGTGTCAGCCAGCATGTTACCGAATCTTCCAGGCTTGATTTGAACGATGCCAGTGCTCATACCGACAGCAGTCAGGCGGCGACAGAACAAGGTACGCTTGTGTGGGATTTTTCCCAGCACCACAGTTCTAAGTCTGAGTCCAAGTCCCAGCAGGGCAGTTCGCTGCCTCATAAACAACACTCCACTGAACATCGCGACTATGACCCGGCATTAATCAACTCTTCACGTATGGCCAGTTTGGCACACCATGATCCGGAAGAAGTGCAGCCTCTTTATCAACTGGCGATAGAATTACCGGTCGAACCGGCACCTTCTCTGGTTGTGGGTTATTGCGTCAACTTCAGTGACAGCCTTAATTGGATGTTGAATACAAATCCGCCCTCATGCCGAATATCGGGCTGGAAAGAGACTAATCTCACCTACACCCTCTACCAACCTCCTTTTCTCCGCACTTGAGAAATCTTGATCAGCGCAAGTTGCTGATGGGTCTTGCTGGCTATAGCAAGAAACCTGACTTGTCTGATCCAAAACCAGCGTTCGGCACTGCCGGCCAAGGCCGTTTGATGCCAGGAATGACTGGTTCCTACTGAGTTTACGTCACGTAAATTGCTGCGAGCTTATGCCTTGCCGCAATCTATTGTCGTGTGCTCAGGACAGATTGTTATTTCACCAGTTCTATCGCTGGTGAAAAAGATGGTGCATTACTAATGAGAAAAACCAATCAACAGCGGCTGCTTAACCACTATCCGGCTTGGAAATACGTGGTGCTGGTCGTTACCGTTATGATCATGCTGCTCAGCGCAATTCCAACCTGGTATGGGGAGGATGCTGCCGTGCAGATTGCCGCGTCGAATTCGAAGCTCCCGTCGGCTCTGGTACTTCAGCAACAGCTTACTAATGAAGGAATAGCCGTCAAACGTATTGAACAGCAAGATGGCAAAACTACTGTTGTTCTAGACAATGACAGTCAGCAGACTGCGGCAAGAACTGTGCTGGCTGATCTGATCAATGATAAGGCCAACGACAAGTCAGTTCTGACATTGGCATTGGAACCTGCAGCCCCGAAGTGGCTGCAGAGTATGGGATTTGCCCCGATTAAACTGGGATTGGACTTACGTGGTGGCGTCCAGTTTTTACTGGATGTAGATGTTGATCAAGTCTTCAAGGCCCAGGGTGAACAGCTAAGTGAGGAGCTTCGTCAGCAATTTCGTCAGGACGGGATCCGAGGCGCACGCGTCGAGGCTTCAGGCATGGATACGTTGATAGTCCGCCTGCCAGATGCCAAAGCAAATAGTGCGGTACGCCAGTTTATTCGCCAAAGCTATCCGCACTGGCAGCTCACCAATGCCAGCGGAGCGGGCGTAAAGCTGGTTCTGAAAGACGATGAGAAAACCGCACTGCGAAACCTCACGGTTCAGCAAAACCTGCAAACCATGCGAAGCCGTATCGAAGAGCTCGGTATAACTGAAGCCTTGGTGCAACGACAGGGAGAGAACCGCATTCGAATTGAACTGCCTGGCGTACAGGATCCCGCAGCAGCTAAAAGTGTCATTGGGGCAACGGCTAGCCTGGCTTTCTATGCGGTCAAAGAACCGGGAACCGGTAGCACCATGGAAATGAAGGATAAAGACGGTAGGCCGGTGAGAGTTGCACGCAAACCGGTGCTGGGAGGAGATCATATTGTCGATGCCCGTGCCAGCTTTGGCGAGATGGGGACGGCAGAGGTGAACATTACTCTTGACCATGCCGGTGGGAAAATGATGTCTGATTTTTCACGCGACAACATCGGCAAGCCGATGGCAACGGCATTCAGTGAATACAGTCGTGATAGCGAGGGGAATGCCAAACAAACCAGCAGCATTATCAGTGTGGCGACCATTCAGAGTCAGCTCGGAAATCGCTTCCGGATCACTGGGGCGGGGTCTATTCAGGATGCCCAGGAACTGGCCTTGTTGTTGCGAGCCGGCTCGCTGACAGCCCCGGTGACGATTGTCGAAGAGCGGACTATTGGTCCGACACTGGGGGCGGAAAACATCGAAAACGGCTTTGCGGCACTTGCTCTGGGGCTTGGTATGACCCTGCTGTTTATGGCGGTTTGGTACCGTCGACTTGGCTGGGTGGCTAACGTCGCTCTGGTGGCAAACATGGTGATGCTGTTTGGATTGATGGCGTTGATCCCGGGGGCAGTACTGACATTGCCTGGTATTGCGGGCTTGGTGCTGACTGTCGGTATGGCTGTTGATACCAACGTGCTTATTTTTGAGCGGATCAAGGATAAGCTGAAGGAAGGGCGCAGTTTTGCCCAGGCGATAGATCGTGGCTTTAGTAGCGCATTTAGCACGATATTTGATGCCAACTTTACCACGATGATCACAGCCGTCGTGTTGTATGCCATCGGAAACGGTCCGATTCAGGGGTTCGCCCTGACACTGGGGCTAGGACTGTTGACTAGTATGTTTACTGGAATTTTTGCTTCACGCGCCATTATCAATTTGGTGTGGGGACGTGATGCTAGCCGCGAAGTGAGGGTTTAAGTGATGAGTCATATGATAAAAAATGCAACCAAGTGGCGACACTTCACCAGCATCGTGTCTGTTCTGCTGATGGTTATTTCGATATTTATGGTTGCAAGCCGGGGATTAAACTGGGGATTGGATTTTACCGGTGGTGTTGTTAGCGAGATCCAGCTTGATCCGGTAATCACCAGCAGTGAAATTGAACCATTGCTGCAAGCCGGCCTGAACCAGGAAGTGAGTGTGGTGTCTGCCGGCGAGCAGGGGCGCTGGGTGCTGCGCTACGCCGTTCCGGAAAATACTGAACAAGTGCCATCCATCGATCTGCTCCTTGCCCCGTTGGCGACAGAGATCAGTGTATTAAATACCAGTATTGTTGGTCCGCAAGTGGGTCAGGAACTGGCTGAGCAAGGAGGGCTGGCGCTGTTGGTGGCGGTGTTATGTATCCTGGGCTATCTCAGCTACCGCTTTGAATGGCGACTGGCCTCGGGCTCGCTGTTTGCGCTGGCCCATGATGTGATTTTCGTGCTTGGCTTTTTTGCCGCGACACAGATGGAGTTCAACCTGACTGTCCTTGCTGCCGTTATGGCAATCTTAGGCTATTCACTCAATGACTCGATCATTATCGCAGACCGGATCCGTGAGTTGCTTATCGCAAAACCGGACAAGCCGATACAGGCGATTAACAACGAAGCGATTGCCGCGACATTCTCGCGTACCCTCGTGACATCCGGTACCACCTTGATGACTGTCGGTGCCCTGTGGTTGCTGGGCGGCGGGCCGCTGGAAGGGTTTGCAGTCGCATTGTTTATCGGAATTATTACCGGTACCTGGTCGTCGATTTCGGTCGGAACCTCACTGCCAGAACTGTTTGGTTTGCGTGCCGAGCACTACATGCCTAAACCACTGACAGATGAGCCGTAACAGGCCTGATAATAGCCTTTATGGCTCACGATACACCAAGGCCGCAGCTCGCGGCCTTGTCTATTTTTCTGGTCATTAAAGTGTTTTAAAGTAGAGACGCTTTGAATAAATTTGTCTTTTTTTCATTTTTATGCAGGCAAAATGCGAATAACTTGTCGATAATAATTTTAATATTTGTTTGCAAAGTGAGGCTCCTGTCACAGATATCCTCAAAATGGCAGTGATAAAGGTAGATATTAACCGGTATTAATATTGCATTTATCAATAGTGAGCATGAAGAGTCCTACTTAATACACTGATAAATGACAAGGGCGACATTATGTATGATACAGAAATGAAGCTAAACCATCAGATTGTTCAATTTGTAGAAACGCAATTGCATGAGTTGTTGTCACCTGAAGCAGACCAGGTACCAGCAGTACAGAATCACGAGAATATGCAGGCCGTTATGCTATCTATACTGGCCCAGTACCTGTCCGGGCTCAAAGCCATCAACTGTCTGCTGGGCAAAGGTTTTGTCGCCCAGACTCGGGGTATTTTCCAGACCTTGGGTGATGATTATGAAGATATCATTTTCCTCAGCCTGCCAAGCCAGGATGGTGAAGTTTCACCGCTGCATCATGAGTACCTGAAGAGTGCAGCTGGTGATGAGTGCCATGGCTGTTATAGCCCCGTGTCACGCTGTGAAATTCGCAATATGATCAAACGAGCTAAAAACATCAACCACAATGTTTTCCAGCTTTATCCAAAAAAGCAGGCCCTACAGGTGTTGCGTCCCACTGGCGGTAAGCCTTGCTCAGTGGATGTTGCCATCGATCTTCACCGTCACTTTGCCTACAAAGCGATTTTGCTAACGGTATTGTCGGCCAAAGTTGCTAACAACGTAGAGATTATGCGCGCGTGCCTGAATTATCGTGCTCATCTGGAAATGATTGATCCCCGCACTGTTGAGTTTATTGAAGCAGACTCCCCACAGAATCACACGCGTGAAATGGGTGTCGTTCCCCGTTATGCGGCGGCAAGGTAAAGAAAACCGACGGCTACCCAAGCCTTCATCAATTGTGTTAATTTCATATACCCAAGTATTTCTCGCTGAAACGGCTATCTTGAGGTAGTTTGGGTATAGAATGCTTTTGAAAAGGAAATTTGGGTAGATCATGGGAAAGAAAGAGTTAGATACTAAAATTGTGACTGCTGGGCGCACCAAGAAGTGGACCCAGCATTTGGTTAACCCGCCAGTGAGCCGAGCTTCGACCATTGTTTTCGACACTGTTGCAGAGATGAAGCATGCGACGGCAAACCGGGCCAATAAAGAACTGTTTTACGGCCGCCGTGGAACCAATACCCACTTTGCTTTTCAAGAAGCCATGGTTGAGTTGGAGGGCGGAGTAGGTTGTGCACTGTATCCATGTGGTACTGCAGCAATATCAAATGCAATCCTGTCCTTTGTTAAAGCGGGCGACCATATCCTGATGGTTGATGGGGTGTATGAGCCAACCCGAGATTTCTGCGATAAGATGCTGGATAAAATGGGTGTGGAGACAACCTATTATGATCCGATGATTGGTGAGGGGATCCGGGATTTGATCCGCCCGAATACCACTGTACTATTTCTTGAGTCTCCGTGCTCAATCACCATGGAAGTACAGGATGTGCCAACCTTGGCACGCATTGCCCATGAGCATGATCTTGTCGTGATGTTGGATAATACCTGGGCCTCTCCCATTAACTTCCAGCCTTTTGAGCACGGTGTTGATATTTCGATTCAGGCCGCAACGAAATACATTGTCGGCCACTCTGATGTCATGCTCGGTACGGCGACGGCTAATGAACGCTGCTGGGATCAGTTGCGCGAGAATAGCTACCTGATGGGCCAGTGTACGTCTCCTGATGATGTCTACCTTGCAATGCGCGGATTGCGTACGCTAGGTGTCCGCCTGAAACAGCATGAGCAGAATAGCCTGAAAATTGCCAAATGGCTGGCAGAGCGTGAAGAAGTCGATCATGTCCGTCACCCTGCCTTGGAAAGCTGTGAAGGGCACGAATTCTACCAGCGTGACTTCAAAGGTTGTAACGGCCTCTTTTCACTGGTGCTGAACCGCGGAAATACCGAGGCGCTAACAGCACTGCTGGACGGGATGGAGCACTTTAGCATGGGGTACTCCTGGGGCGGTTTTGAAAGCCTGATTTTGGCCAATGAGAATATCAACACGATCCGTACCGCCAAGAAAAAAGACTTTGCCGGACCAATGTTACGCCTGCATATCGGCCTGGAAGACTGTGACGATCTAATTCGTGACTTGGAAAAAGGGTTTGAGCGCTTTAATGCTGTGCTGAACAGCTAGTACTGTCCGGGTAACTAAGGTATATCAGACAGGCCGCTTTTGCGGCCTGTTTGCGTTTAGAAAAGGGGGCGTTTTATTGTTCGATTTCATCTTGAAGCTGGGCTAAAAACCCTTTCATGTAAGCCGTTCGTTTGTGCGCTTCTCTTCTTCCTGCCTCCGTGTTCATTGTATTTTCCAGCTTGAATAGCTTGTTATAGAAATGGTCGACACAGAATGCCCGGTCGTTGTACTCGCGCTGCTGGCAAAACGGGTCGTCATCGGAGTAAAGGCGGGCATTGAATGAGCTGCTAACCTGGATACAGCGTGCGATGCCAATGGCACCGAGGGCATCTATGCGGTCGGCATCCTGGACTATCGCTGCTTCTATTGTTCGGGGGACGATATTGGCGCTGTAGCTATGGGCTTCAATGGCATGTTTGATTTCATCAAAAAAGATAACCGGATAGTTTATCTCCGCCAAGACTCGGATTGCTTCAATGCCGGCTAGTTTAGAGCTGTTGTGGCGCTCTGGGTGGTTTTTGGGCAGAGATACGCAATCATGAAGCCAGGCTGCCGGGATAACCACTTCCGGCTTGGCATTTTCAGCGATGGCGAATGACTTTGCTGCCGCAACAACACGTTCAATATGGCTGAGATCATGGGCCGGATCTGTGGTCATTTGTTGTACAACATAGTCTTTCAGTTGGTGTTCGAATTGTTCGAGTTGCAGTTCAGTCACAGCAATAACCTTAAATGATTCAATACGAGCTCAAGTCTTTGTCTAGACTAATGTTATACCCAACTACTTCAATATGCAGATTCAGAGTGAGACCAGCATCTTGGGGTTGCTTTTGCATTAGGCAGATTTAAGGAGCCAGAATCACCATGAACTATAAACTGACGGTAATCGCAATAGTGGCACTTGGCGTAATGGGGTGTAGCAGTTCGGAGGTTGAGAACTACCAGCTGTTTCCTGATGAGTATGTAAGTAATGTCGAGTATGACAGTATTTATCATTACGGTTATAACCAAGGCTGCGAGAGTGCATTGAATTTAAAAGGGCAGCCTGACATGGATTACCTGAAAGACATTACGCTAGATAACAGCGATACGCGGTTTAACGAAGGTTGGGATGATGGCAACGCGGCTTGCAAGGACGGTGTCCGAAGAATAATGCCAACGTCGAAGATCTCAAGTGTACCGGCACTGGGTACTTACTAATTTGGGACAGCAATTTTTCCTAGCTGATAATAAAGAAAAAAACAGACCCGAGGGTCTGTTTTTATTCTGCTCAATATTACTATCGGAAATGAAGAAATAAACCTAGCCTGATTTTTTTCTTAATCATTGTTGATACCGATATTTATATTATGCAACTGATGCTTACGCAGCAGTAGGTCTTGTCAGTGAGTATACTTGGCCTTCTCGGAATGCGACAGGAACAACCGCATGAACCTCTGGAAGCAGCAAGTATGCATCATCATTTGCATCATTATTCATTTCAACAACAATTTGAAGATGCTGATCCAGTGCTTTGTAGAGGTTTGGTTTATGTTGCTTATTACCTTGATTGCCAAACTGACTATAATGACCTTTACTGGAATATACCCAGATATTGAAAGGGTCATCGCCCCTTTCAAGTTGCTCGATAAAATCGGCGATATGTCTCATAAAAGTCCTTTTTGTCAATATCAATATCTTTGTATTGATGTGTCTATTATGGGAGGAAGACAGGATTTTTCAATTTGAATTCAGTAGCTTTATTCAAGTAATGTGATCTTTGTAGTGTTTTAAATGAAAACGACTAAGCACAAATATCCCATTTCCTACCTTCAGTGACGAATCACTAATAAAACAATACACAAATATACCAAATAGCAATATAGATAAATTGTTATTAAGTATTAAGATCTATCATTTAAATATATTTATTAATATCAAAAAATCGCTTTTAGATATTAATCTTGCTCGCTATTAAACTAAGTGCTTATTGGTTTAGGTATGCAATTTGTTGCCATTTATATTAGAAGATAATTTGTCACTAATGAAATATAAAAGTGAATTAGTACTAATTAGTGGAAAATTTGACGCTGAATATAATATCGTCAATTATTCGACTATTTCTTAGGCTTTATTCGGTCTTAAAATAATAATTGGCTGAGGACGAGGCATCATATCCATCGTCCGATATAACTCCATATGCTGTTGACGAAATTGCCGGGCAGAAGCGTCGTCGAAAGCGGGGGAGGTTGATGTGGTTGTGCAACCAATCAAATATAAACCCGTAATTGCAGTGACCAATGATTTACACATAGCTGAAACTCATTGAATTAGCGCTATCAGACAAGAAAATCACCAGATTAGCCGAACGGCTGGAAGGACTTAGATGAAGGTAGTGCTGGTTACCGTTAGTTAAGTGTAATTGATAGAATAAAATGCTGATAAGGGCAGGGTTGCGTACAAAAGCCAATGTCTTGATGCCTGCTGCCAATATTGTTCATGATTCGATCAGAATTCAGGTATCATAATTGGCTGTTCCATAACGAGATAAAGTCATGTCAGAGACCCCGGTAAAAGTTATTCAGAAGGCCACATGGGTTGGCTCGATCGCTAACGTCGGTTTGGCCGTATTGAAAATAACAGTGGGTAAGATAACAGGTAGCCAGGCGCTGGTGGCGGATGGCGTCCATAGTTTTTCGGATCTGGTTACCGACACGGCTATCCTTATTGGCTCCCGCTACTGGACGGCTCCGGCGGATAAGGGCCATCCGTATGGACATGGCCGCTTTGAAACGCTGACAAATATTTTTATTGGTGTGTTGCTGGCTTTTGTCGGCCTGGGAATAGGCTGGGATTCGATTAGCTCATTGGGCCATGATTCAACCACCAAGCCGGGAATGCTGGCATTTGTTGCCGCATTGGCTTCCATCTTGGTTAAAGAGGTTCTGTATCGCTGGACGCTCATCCAGGCCAAAAGAATCAATAGCCGGGCCTTGCACGCCAATGCATGGCACCATCGCTCCGATGCGCTCAGTTCGCTGCCGGTTGCTGTAGCTGTAATTGCTAATCTCTTTTTCCCGGATCTGCATTATCTCGATCAGGTGGCGGCACTGATTGTGACTGCGATGATCTTGAAAGCAGCTTTTGAGATACTTTGGCCTGCTTTGCTGGAACTGACTGAGGCTGAAGCCGATAGTGAGATAGAAGATAAGATTCAGAGCTATGCTGAGTCTGATCCCGATATCCGTGAAGTGCATGCAATTCGAAGCCGTCGTACGGGAAGTACGATATTGCTGGATTTTCACCTGTTGGTGGACCCATCCATGAGTGTTGATCATGCCCACACGATTAGCGAGAACTTCAAGTCACATATTCTCAAGCAAATCGATGAGGTCGTTGATGTGATTATTCATATTGAGCCTTATACCTGTGCTGAGCGGGTGATCAATCCCTGCTGTGAAGACAAGCAATGTGATTAAGCCGGCAGTTCCCGCCTAGAGGCGCGAAGATATCTATAGAAAAAACACCTGCAACGAGCAGGTGTTTTTTTATGGGGCTAATAGTATTTTTTTATGGTTGTCTCAACTTTGAGATAGCGTCTTAACGCTGACTTTCGCTAGGCTTTTAACTTAGTTACTTATCAATGTCTCACCTGAGAGTCTCGGGGGAGGATGTCGGTTTCGATGAGGGTAGGTTATGCCATTAGTAAGAATCAAATCATTGCCGTTTGATCATGAAGTCCCTGTGCCACAGGTTATTAGTGCGCTGTCCCAGGCAATTTCTGATGCAGCCAATATTGAGCAGCAGCATATCATGGTGACTTGGGAGTACCTTGCCCAATCACACTATGCCCACCACGGGAAAGTTGCAGCCAACCAGCCGATTAATACACACCCTCTGCTCATTGATCTGATTGCGCCCAACTTTAACACCGAAGAGCAGATAGCTTCGATGCTTGAGCTAATAGCTCATACCATAGCCGAGCAGGTTCCAATTGCTAAAAACAACATTTTCATTAACTTTACACCGGCCTATAGCGATGGCGTTTATGACGAAGGGCATATTGTTGAGTGGGATATGTAGCTTTTCTTTATCGAGAAAAGGCTGATTTATAGCCAAGAAGCCTGATCTGGCACACAGAATGAAAAAAAGTCAGCTATTTATTGGCTGACTTTTTCAGTTTATGGCCTGAGTAATTATGTACTTTGAGTTTGGCTTACTGTGACTTAACAGGGCCAGAATAGGTGGCAAATAGGATTAAACCGCCTGAGTGCTGGTACTTGTAGTCGTGGCCTGGATATCGACGCTGGAGCTGTGGAATCAAGCGAACTGAATAGTCATGCTCAGTTTTAGTGTTTATATCTAATGATTATATAACGGCTAGCGATTTGTACCGCACTTGTTGTGATTGTAAATGCTTTGTTATCTTTAAGAGATGGTACACAAACATGGAATGTCTATGAAAGCACTTGAAGCAAATTTCGATGGGTTGGTAGGGCCAACCCATAACTACAGCGGGTTGTCGTTTGGTAATGTCGCTTCGGCTAAAAACCAGGCTGCGCCGTCGAACCCCAAGCAGGCCGCTAAACAGGGGCTGGCAAAAATGAAAGCCCTGTCTGATATGGGGATGATTCAAGGGGTGCTGGCACCGCAGGAACGCCCGGACGTAAAGACCCTGCGTCAGCTTGGTTTTACCGGTAGTGATAAAGCGGTGATTGAGCAGGCGGCGAAACAGGCACCGAAGGTGCTAGCTGCCTGTTGTTCGGCTTCAAGTATGTGGACGGCCAATGCCGCAACGGTATCGCCATCGGCGGATACGGCAGATGGCAAGATTCATTTTACGCCAGCCAACTTAACCAACAAATTTCACCGTTCGATTGAACACGAGGTGACTGGCCGGATCCTGAAAGCAACATTTTCCTCGCCAGAGCATTTTGTCCACCATTCTGCCTTGCCTGCCGTCGAGCATTTTGGCGATGAAGGTGCAGCGAACCATACTCGCTTTTGTCATCAGTACAACGAGCGGGGTATTGAGTTTTTCGTATATGGTCGCCATGCCTTTGACAGCCGTCACCCAGCGCCGGTGAAGTTTCCGGCCCGGCACACTTTTGAGGCCTGCGAGGCGGTAGCGCGACTGCACCAGCTTGAAGGTGATGATGTGGTGATTGCCCAGCAAAATCCGGCAGTGATTGATCAGGGCGTCTTTCATAACGATGTGATTGCGGTAGGTAACAAGGATATTCTGTTCTGTCATGAGCAGGCTTTTTTGAATCAGCAAGCGGTTTATGATGAGCTTACCCAGAAAATGTCAGGCAACTTTAATATCATTGAAGTGCCGACCAGTGCCGTGTCAGTAGATGATGCCGTAACCAGCTATCTGTTTAATTCGCAGTTACTTGCCTTGCCATCAGGCGAAACCCTGCTGGTACTCCCTGAAGAGTGTCGCAATAACCCCAATGTCTGGGCGTACATTGAGCAGATGCTGGCGCAAAAACGTGGTATCGACAGGGTTCAGATTTTCGATTTGAAACAAAGTATGGCCAACGGCGGCGGTCCGGCATGCTTGCGTTTGCGTGTCGTGCTGAACGAGCAAGAACTACAGGCAGTGAATCCGTCTACCTTGATGAATGAGACCTTGTTCAACCGCCTCAACCTGTGGGTAGAGACACATTACCGCGATAGCCTGGTTGAAGCAGATCTCGCTGATCCGCAACTACTTGATGAATCCCGTACCGCACTAGACGAACTAACGCAAATCCTCTCGCTTGGTGCCGTTTATCCATTTCAGCGATAACCTATCCCAAATAAGCGGTACATATGTACCGCTTAAACTTAACCAATATCGGTGTCTTTATTGCCAATACACTGATGTCTTACTATCTGATAAAAAAAGCAATATCTCAATTAAGAGATCTGCCAGGTTGCTATTTTTATTGCAAAATCAATCGTGTATTGCAATCCTGATATAATACTAATCTTAAACTTTTGATTTTATTGAAAATATAGGTTGGCACGAGTTCTGATTCCCTGTTCCTGATTGTGAATTTGGAGGTAGGGAATGAAAAAAGCACTTGTGGCAACTCTCGGTATCATATTGGCTGGCTGTGGTTCGGAATCTTCACCGTCCATATCTGGCTCAACAGAAAGTACCCGTCTTAGTGATAATATTGCACCGCCTAATGCTCGGTTTGAGCAATATCGGATCAGTGCGTTTGAGCTGGATCCTAGCCAATTCGCGCTAGCGGGAAATAGGGTGTTTCTTAAAGTCTATTCATCTACCGGCAATGTTCTTTTTTTAGGTCAGATAGATAAGCAGAAACCTGTTTCGCTCCCGCTTTCACTGCCAAACAGTGAGGGGATCGTAAAGTTTGATTTGTTTAGCGACTTAGATGGCGACGATAGCATTTCAAGGGAGAGACAGCTATGAGCCGATATTTCAGGGGATTCTTGTTGGCCGCAATGTTGGCAGTGCCACAGGCGCAAGCAGCAACAGTATCTGTTCAGTTGAAAGATACGATAAAGCAAGGAAGCGGGAGTATCGATCTATTTCGTGCCAAACAGCAAAAGAATAATCTTTCCGCCGCAGATCTAGAGGCAATGAGAACCGAGCACGGCGGCTCATTAATTTTTGCTGTTGATGTCAATGAAGCTGCCAATGGTTCGGAGAAAGCATCCAGTCAAGGTGTGGCGATTGAATCTGCGGTACTCACTGTTGTTGTAGGCGGTAATAGCTCTTCATTTAGCAGCTTTTCGACACCAACCGAATCGATGTTGGCTAAAGTCGGCTCTAGCGAGCGAAAGCTTTACTATACCTTGATAGGCCAGACAGGCTCGTCATTGATCACACCCAGCAGTAACAGTGAATTAAACGGAAGTTCGTATGATGCGCTGATCACTATGCCAGTAAACATGGCCCTTGATAGTGCGACTTCGGCAACGCTAGATATCACCTTGCTGGAGACGAATACCTCTTTGGGTGATCCCGAGGCGTTTTATGATTACACGGCAGGCTTTGAGGACCTTGCACTTGTCAGTTCGGAAGACTCCACGTATTTGGCTGGGCTGGCACCGGGTCAAAGCGAGGCACCATTGGTCATCACTCAGGGGCAGGTTTTGAATCCGGTTGACTCTTGGGTCTATTATCCTTCAGCTGTTGAGTATTATATTGCCGCCTATGAGGACAATTATCCGGCGAAGAGCGACTATGACTTCAATGATCTGGTTGTCGGTTATCGAGTCGGCCTTGGTATGGAAGATGACAAAGTCAGCTCCTTGCTAGTATATGGTTATATTATCGCCCGTGGCTCAGGTTTCACTCACGATTGGTATCTGCATATTGGTTTGCCTGATGAAGCCTCGGGAAGTGGTACGGTAAACTTGTTCAAAGCCGGTTCGAGCGAGCAGGAGAGTGGATATCCGAAGTCGATTTCTCAGTCCGGCAGTTTTGATCAGCGCTTGCTTCAGGGAACCAAGTCCCTGATGCAGATACCGGGCCTTGAGTTTGCCAATACAGAGGCTCAGGTCTCACTCATTCAGGGGCAGAAATTCAGTGTCTCGTTTGACTTTGATACGCCACTGAACCTTGAGGATGTTGCGCTCCCTCCCTATGATCCTTATTTGCACGTGACTAATACCGGCTATGAAATTCATTTGCCAGAGTTCGCCTCGAGGTTAGGGAACTCGGTAAACAGTGCAGAAGGTGTCGGTGGTTTTAAAAATGAACAGGGCTACCCGTTTGTGGTGATTATTCCAGAAGATTGGGAACCACCCCTCGAGCATGTCGACCTAGGCGAAGCATACAGTTCATTTTTAGGGTATGTCTCTAGCTCAGGTTCGGAGAACACCTCTTGGTATACCCTGCCTTCGGAGTCCAAAATTAAAGGGATCGGTAAAGGGTTTTGGAAGTGGGACTGATATTAAGGCAACTTAGCGGCCTTTCGAGGTCGTTTTGTTGTCTGTTAAGGGCACCTAGGCTTGACCTGTTTCTCCCTGCCCAGTGATAATATAGCGATGAGTTTAAGTAATCGGCGAAGCTTTCATCGTTAACGCCGGTTGTTATCACTGTTTAATGAAACTGTGCCCGCGACGGAGTCAAAATGGCAAAGCTAACGTTACAAGAGCAGATGCTGAAAGCAGGTCTTGTTGATAAGAAGAAACTAAAAAAAGCCGGA
Organism: Photobacterium kasasachensis; assembly: GCF_050336885.1. Taxonomy (NCBI): domain Bacteria; kingdom Pseudomonadati; phylum Pseudomonadota; class Gammaproteobacteria; order Vibrionales; family Vibrionaceae; genus Photobacterium; species Photobacterium kasasachensis. The sequence continues at coordinate 171,172 of NZ_JAKJSH010000004.1, read as the reverse complement.
AAATCATCCAAGAAATCGAGAACTCAGGCGAAAGAAGCCAAAGCGGCCGTTGAAGCCAACCGAGTTGCTCAGCTTGCTCAGGATCAGGAGCTAAACCGTAAGAAGCAGGCGGAAGCCGACAAGAAGGCGATTGCCTCGCAGGTGAAACAGCTGATTGAGATGAACAGGATTGAGTGTAAAGATGGCGAAATCGGTTATAACTTTACTGACGGTAGCCTGGTCAAGAAAATCTATGTTGATAAGTCAATTCAAGACCAGTTGGTAAGCGGCCGACTGGCAATTGCCCGCTACCTTGACACTTATGCGATTGTACCGGGTGTGGTGGCAGACAAAATTAGCCAGCGTGATGAAGAATCAATCATCGTTAACAATACTGCCGATGAGCAGGAAATGGATGAGGATGATCCGTACGCAGACTTCAAGATCCCTGATGATCTGATGTGGTAACTGCACAGACCCTTTCGGGGTGCCGAGTGGTACCCCGTTTTACCTTTCTTGTTACTCCCCCCCTTCTGCATAACAAAACAGTTCTGTCTACCAGTGCCCTAGCGTTAGCCAATGGTTTGTAAGCAGTTAATGTTCCTGTCTCAGCGACAAAATGGTAGGGAACGCTATTCCCTCTATACTTCATTCATTGATTTCGCTTTTTACCAAGCATGAATTATGACCTGTGAGGCTAAAACAGGCGATAGTTTGAGCGTTTGGTGCTTTCAGATATAGGATATACGAATAAGTTAATGCGAATGAATATCATTTGTAGTAGGTTGTGAATGTAATCAGCGTCGTAGGAACATCAATAATGAAGACTGAAATTTCTCGTTGGATAGCGCGAGACCCTGACCCTAAAACACGTGATGAGCTACAACAGCTTATTGACTCAAACGCAGAAGCCGAGCTGGCAGATCGATTCTCCGGACGGTTGGTATTTGGTACTGCCGGGCTAAGGGGGATTGTCGGCGCCGGATCAAACCGAATGAACCGCCTGGTGATTCAAGAAACGGCGATGGGGCTTGGCAAATATCTGCTGGCAACAGAGCAAGATGCGGCCGAGCGTGGCGTAATTATCGGCTTTGATGGTCGCCCTGATTCAAAGCGCTTTGCCCATGAGACTGCCTCGGCACTGACCGCCCAAGGGATAAAAGTGTATATGACCACCCATGAAGCACCTACACCTATGGTGGCTTTTGGAGTGAAACACTTTGAAACTGCTGCCGGTGTTGTAGTGACGGCCAGCCATAATCCGCCTGAATACAACGGTTTTAAGGTTTACTGGGGGAACGGTGCCCAGATTATTCCGCCTCATGACTCGGGCATTGCCGAACAAATTGATATCGCAACCCAGCAAGAAATTGATTTGCTTGATTTAGAGCTGGCTAAACAGCAAGGTTTGTTGTTCTGGCTGAGTGAGTCATTCTACGATACGTATCGTCAGACGGTGAATAAAAGCAAGTTGCTGTCGAACCATACTCAGCCGGATGGGATCAGTTTAGCCTACACCGCCATGCATGGCGTTGGTGCCAATATGGCCGAAGCATTACTGGCTGATGCTGGCTTTACCCAGGTCTACAGCGTAGCCGAGCAGCGCGAGCCAGACGGCCGTTTTCCTACCGTGAACTTCCCGAACCCCGAAGAGCCGGGAGCGATGGACATGGTAATCGCCGAAGCTAAGAAGCATGATGCCACCCTGGCGTGTGCCAACGATCCTGATGCCGACCGGTTTGCGGTTGCAGCCAGAACAGAAGAGGGCGAATACCAGATGCTGACGGGCGATCAGGTTGGTGTGCTGCTTGGGCATTATCTGCTGACACATGCCGAGCCGGGGCAAAACCTGGTAGGTGCAACAATCGTTTCCTCAAGCCTCTTAAAGCAGGTTGCCAAGTCGGTCGAAGCCAATTACTACAAGACCCTGACAGGTTTCAAATGGTTGACGAATGTCGCTATGCAGCAACAGACGGATGAGAGCCGATTCTTGTTCGCCTACGAGGAAGCTCTTGGTTATACCGTTGGTAGCGAGGTATGGGATAAGGATGGGTTGTCAGCACTGGTTGCCTTTGCGCAGCTGACGGCTGAACTGGCTGTGAATGGCAAGACTGTCTGGGATCAGCTGGAAGCTATCTACCGTGAACATGGCCTGTATCTTAATGTCCAAAAGAGTATTGCGCTGCAGCCGGGTTCGCCGCCAATTGGTGATAGCCTGAGAGCCAATCCGCCGGAGACCATTTCTGGTCGCCACATTGTGAAGACGGATGATTTGAAAAAATCACAGACCATTTATACCGATGGCAAGATTGAACCGATCGATCTGCCGTCCAGTGATGTGCTGATCTATTACCTTGACGATGACTCGCGCGTGGTGGTGCGTCCGTCAGGAACAGAGCCGAAGTTGAAATGCTACTATGAAGTGGTTGAGGCGATGAGCCATGAAGATACGCTTGAGCATGCACAGCAGCGTGCAGAGGCTGCAATGGCTGAGTTAATCAGTCAACATCAAGCTTCGCTGACAGCGTGATTGCTGCCTGTTTAAGACTCAAGCCGCCGGGCAGGACACTGTTCGGCGGCTTTAATGCTTACTTTTCGCTCAGCTCGGCATATGTGTGCAGGAGTTCGGTAAGTACCTTGACCCAGCCGAAGGCATCCTCAGGCGCTTTACTTAGAATTTTCTCCACCTGATCGCAGTGCTGTTCAAGGGTAACTGCTTCTTCAAGGTTGAAGGACATTGCGTAGAAATGCCACAAGATCAGGCGGATCATGCGTTCGGTATTTTGCTGTGCGTTGTCAGACTCGGAGAAAGCCATCTTGACTTCACCGAGGGCAATCGCGGTCATTCGAAGCATGGCATCAAACTGTGCCGACTTCAGGCGGTCTTCGCTATCAATCTCTTCCTGGTCGAAGGTAAATAGCTCCTGCATCATCTCTTCAGGAACCATACGGCCAATTACTCTTACGCTGAACTCTTCCAGCTCGTGGCGTGGCATTGTCAGCAGGCAGTCAAGTTTGTAATCGCGTTCCATTTTCTTTCTCGGCAGTAAGCTAAAACAGGGCGCGTATTCTGAGCGATTTTGCACTGAAACTCCAGATCATTTCAACTGCTGGGGATGGTTCGGAGACGCTTCTTTGACAGTCGGATGACATCCTTGCCATCAGCTTCGTGTATTGTCGACACCGAATTTATCTCCTAGGACAACCAATTACTCAGTAATTGACTGTACAGAACGTAATGGCAACATCAGACAAGCAACCGCGACAAGAGACAGAACAACACCTGTCATCCAAGAAATCAAATCAACAGGCACAATCGACCACTTCTTCTTTTTCCCCCTCTTCAGAAAGGTCTACACATCGTGCATCTTCAAGAAGCAAGCGGCTCAAACATGGCTGTCTAGTTGGCGTGGTGTTGATTGCTGCAGGCATGGTGTGGATGGGTAATACCCTTAATCATAGGGTAACGGATAAGTTCGAAGGGCAGCTATGGCAGTTGCCCTCTGTCGTTTACGCTCGAGAGTTAACTCTTCAGCCAGGAGCTGTGATCCGGTATGAAGACTTGGTCAACGAGCTGGAAGTGCTGAAGTATCGTAAAGTTACGACCCCGAAGAAAAGCGGTGAGTATTCAACCAGCCGACTCAAGGTAGAGTTTATTAGGCGCCCGTTTGAATTTAGAGACGGGGAGCAGCCACAGCGGCATGTGGTTGTTGAATTTGATTACTCGAAGGTCAGACGGATTTCAGAGATCGAATCCGGACGTGAGCTGGGGATTTTTAGTGTCGAGCCAAAGCTACTTGGTATGCTGGAGGCTAAGACAGACGAGCAACGGATCTATCGGGCAAAAGACGAAATGCCGCAGCCTTTGATTGAGGCGCTGATAGCAACCGAAGACAAGGAGTTTTACCAGCATGACGGAGTATCTCCCACAGCGATTGCCCGGGCATTTGTTGCCAACCTGAAAGCAGGACGAACGGTGCAGGGCGGTAGTACGCTCACTCAGCAGCTGGCCAAGAATTTGTTTCTTAGCAGCGAGCGTAGCTTGTGGCGTAAATTCAAAGAAGCCTATATGGCGTTGATCATCGATTATCGATACAGCAAAGATCAGATCCTTGATGCCTATCTGAATCAGGTTTACCTGGCTCAAAATGGGGCTGATGCCGTTCATGGCTTTGCGCTTGGCTCGCGATTCTATTTTGGCTTGCCATTATCAGAACTACGCGTTGATCAGCAGGCGTTACTCGTCGGGTTGGTGAAAGGCCCTTCTTACTATAATCCATGGCGATACCCGGAGCGTGCCAAACGTCGAAGGGATCTGGTATTGCGCTTAATGGTCGAAAATGGTGTTCTCGAAGAAGAGGACTACAAGCTGGCGGCTGACAAACCATTGGATTTGCAAGAGAAGGGACAGATCGCCAACCGACAGCCAGCCTATTTTGGTCAGTTGCAGCGTGAGCTGAAAAAGTATGTCGATGATTATCAGCCCGGTCAGGGGTTGCGGTTATTTACGACTCTGGATCCGGACTCTCAGGCCAAGGCTGAGCAGGCTGTCCGTCACATGATTCCCCAGTTGGAAAAGCGTGCTGGCAACGAGCTTGAAACCGCGGTGGTTATTGCCGATCGTATGAACGGCGAAATCCGCGCTATGGTTGGCGGAAGTCGTCCGGGTTACGACGGCTTTAACCGGGCTATTGATGCCAAGCGTCCTATTGGCTCGGTTGTTAAACCGGCTATTTATCTGGCAGCCCTCGAGCAGCCGGGGCGCTTTTCGCTTGCCACCAATCTTGACGATCGTGCATTGACGCTAAGAGGGCAGAATGGTGAAAAGTGGTCACCACGTAACTATGACCGTCAATACCGGGGATCGGTGCCTTTATATCTTTCGCTGGCGAAGTCATACAATATTCCGACAGTGAATCTCGGAATGGCCGTGGGCCTGGATGAAGTCATCAATATCATGGAAAGGTTGGGCGTTGATCGCAATGAAATACCTAAGCTGCCATCGATGTTGCTGGGGGCCTTTACCCTGACGCCGGTCGATGTCACCCAGATGTATCAGACCATTGCCAGTGGTGGTCGAAAAAGCGAATTGACCGCATTAAGTGCAGTTGTTGATGCCAGCGGTAATGTGTTGTATCAAAAGCGCGCATCCGGGGAGCAGGTTGTCTCGGAGCAGGCGTCCTGGCTGACCTTGTACGGGATGCAGAAGGTGGTGACAGTTGGGACTGGGCGTTACCTTAACTCCATTTTGCCTTCATCACGCCTGGCCGGGAAAACCGGTACCTCAGATAAGGGCCGAGACAGCTGGTATGTTGGGGTAGACGGCAGAGAAGTGGTTACTATCTGGATGGGGCGTGATGATAATAAAAGCGCCAAGCTGACAGGTTCTTCAGGGCCGCTTCGTCTTTATGCCGATTATATTCAGCGGCGTGATCCAGAGCCGCTGGTGCTTCGAGTTCCGTCGCAGGTGTCCGACTTTACCTATCACCAGGCGAAAACGGGGCGATTGGAGCAGAGCTGCATCGGCTCGACAAAGCTGCCGGTATGGGATCCGAACGGTACGTTGAAAAGAAGTTGTATAAAGAATGTCGAAACCTTCTTTAAACGTGTCTTTAACTGGTGACAAGCAGATTGGTATAAGTAGCTTGGGGTTAGGTATTGGGCTAGAATGCACGGCTTGTTATTGTACAGAAGTAGATAGACAGAGCTATGCGATTATTGAAGTCAACCGTTCATCCTGAAATTGAGAAGCTTGAAGGCCGTATTTTCCACCGCAAGGCGGCCCGAGGCATCATTCTCGATGGTGAGAATATCCTTATGCTCTACACCGCGCGTTATCATGACTATACGTTGCCTGGCGGTGGTATCGATGAAGGTGAGGATGCCATTCAGGGGTTGATCCGTGAGCTTGAGGAAGAGACGGGGGCTCGCAATATTCGCAATATCTCGGCATTTGGTATGTATGAAGAGTACCGACCATGGTACAAGCCAGAGCATGACATAATGCACATGGAGTCGTATTGCTTCGTTTGTACAATAGATGCTGAGTTGGGTGATACTCAGCTGGAAGACTATGAAGTTAACAACGGCATGAAACCTGTTTGGCTGAATATCTTTGATGCGATAGCTCATAATGAAGAGACCATTGCCAACAGTGATAAAAAAGGGATGTCGATTGAGCGTGAGACATTCTTGCTCAAGCGTATTGCTGCGGAATTGCTCCCTGAACCACAGCGTCAAATTGCCTAACGAAAAGCGTTTGCCTTACATTTCTTCACCGTTACACTGATATAGTCAGCACCTGTATTAAGAGTAGAAACAGGTATGGATGGCTATGTTGGTGTAGCGCATGAAGCGTATAGCAGCCTTTTATATTCTTCCCATCTCTTTACTTTTCCTCGCTATTTCTGGCACTTGCCAATGCTGTCTCTCTCCTATTGTTAGACCGTTCAGCAAACGCCCTGTATTCGCATAGGGTATTTCATGAAATGAATGATTTCCTTTCAGTCAAAGTTGTTCAATTGTTGAGCTGGTTCAAAGTTTATAAATATTGTTATTTCAAATAAGGGTCCGCTTTACCATTGCTACCTATTATGTAATTAAACACATAAGAAGTATTCTTTTAATAAAAGAGTCAGTAGGTTAGAAGATGGGAATAGAATTTCAGTCATATATTGGCAGCGTGGGTGCACAGCTGCCAGCACTTCCTTGCCCGATAGAAGGCCATGTATCGCTAAATACCCCAGTAGGAAGTTGTCTGGATCACTTTGGTAATGTCTGGCTTGCCGATACTGCCCATAATCGTATTCTTGTTTTTGATAGCGAGCTGAACCATGTCATGGCCCAGTTTGGTTCAACGGGTGAGGGGCCTCAGCAGTTCAACATGCCATTTCGCTTGCTTGCTCACCCGACTAAAAATTGGATCTATGTCAGTGATATCGGTAATCAGCGAATCCACATCCTACACTACGATGCCAACCTTTCTGTTCAGTCTATTCATCAATTTGGCAATGAAGTGGAAGTCGACTTAAAAGGTCCCAATGGCCTGGCATTCTATCAGGGCGAGCTCTGTGTGGCAGATGAGTTTTATGAGGGAGCTGGTGGTGCCAGTCGGCTGGCTATTTTCTCTGAAGCGGGTCAGTTCTTAAGATCCATTCATGAGATTGAAGGCGGTAAGGAGCCTATTCACCTTCTGTGGCCACAAGGGCTGAGTATGGATGATGACGGATTCCTGTATGTCGCCAATACCGGGTTTGATACGGTCATCCGTTGTGATTGGTATGGCAAAGGGAAACCTTTTGCCAGCAATGGTAAATGCTACCTCGACGGTCTTGAGCTGGCGCGAGACGTCTCAGTGATTCAAAACCAGATTTTGATACCGGGGGCTAAGGCTAATGCCATATCGATATACGATATAGACGGTGAGCTGCAAGGTACGCTTGATGGCTTCTTTGCGCCTATTCAGATCACTCAAATGAACGACAGGGACCAGCTGTTAATTACCGAGCCCATTTTGGCCTCGCTTCAACTCCATCACGTTAGCTTGCCTTCTTTCAGTGAGCAGTCAGTCGGTAAGAGCCATATCGGTGAAAGCCGGGTTGTTAAAACGGTTGGTGATGATAGGGGAAGCCCTGGGCAATTTCATTTTGTCACTGCGGTGACAGGGGGGATCACTCAACCTAATCATCAGCACTACAGACAAAAGTATCCGTTAATCGAAAATTGGCTTTCCCACCAATTTTCCCTACAGGAGCAGTTTTTTAAAGCGATGCAGCCTGCCGGTATGCCGTCGTGGTTGAACCTGGCGGTGACCGCTCAGTCTGAGTGGGTTCAGCGCTGGCAGCAGACGTGGCTAAGGGTGATTATGAATGACAGGTTTGAGGATCCGAAGACATTGCTTTGGATGGTCGATGCCGGAAATTATCAGCTTCAGGCCAGTGATAACGGCCAGGCTGACTCGGCATCGCCAGTCAGCCTCCCTATGTTACCCGGCTCGTTGGGAATTGCTGCCTATAAGCCTAAGGTGCCCTTACCGGGACAGGTCGACCATGAGGTCCCGATGATAGTTGTGGGCAACTATTTAAGCGGCATTGTCTCTTTACTTCAATATGACAGCCGCATTGGCGAGCTGGTGCCATACACCTTTTTTGGCGGGTTGGGGGCCGAGCCCTGGCAGCTCAATAAACCACAGGGAATTACGATAGATCCGGCAACAAATGACATTCTCATTGCCGACTCGGGTAATCACCGAATCTCTCGCTGGCGAATCGACAGTGAGGGTGAGCCGGGTTTAGTCGGCGTATTCGGTAAGCTCGGGGCCGAACATGGCGAGTTTCATACTCCGTCTGATATTGCCGCTACCCAAAATGGCCTTATCTACATCACTGATCAATTCAATAACCGCATCGAAGTGTATGACGCTGATAACCAGTGGAAATGGAGCTTTGGCCAGGAAGGATACGGTGCCAGCAACGACAATTTCTTGCTGCCGACCAGTATCGACTATGACTCGGGTCATTTGTTTATATCCGATTTGGTGAATCGCTCGATAAAGGTGTTTGATCTTGAGGGGAATTTTGTCGATAGCTTCAGTGGTTTTGGTGCCGATCCGGGCAAAGGCCAACTGTGGATGCCGTATCTGTTGCATGTTAATAACAGCAAGGTGTACCTGCCGGACTGCGCCTTGAACCGAATAAATGTTTACCACTTTGATAAGAGCAAGAAATTGGCAGAGGTATCAGGATGAGTAATGTATTTAAGCGTGCACAACACAAACGGCTGAAGCATAAGCAGAATTCGACTGAGGATGTCATTTGTGAGAAGTCTCGCCAGCATTCGGAGCAATTAATGCTTAGGTTTGATGAGGTTATCAACCATTTATCCGAGGAAGAGGATGTCGATGCGTGTAAGAGGAAACTGCAGGAATTGCATCGCCATCATCACCGATGTTTCGGTGATAAGCATGTGTCCGGTCCTAATGAGCGTTAGGGATGACCATAAGGAATAGTGTTATGAAGAACAAGTTATCAAGTGTGACTATCGCAACGCGTGTTTGGGTGATCCTCGCATTATTTGCCGTCGGTCTGGTGACCAGCACATTGATCAATGCAGCGAAGACGCGTGAGCATATGCGGGAGAACTATGAGCGAGGCGTTGCAACGCTGGTAGAAAGTGCCGTGGGTATTGTAGAGCACTATCATGGGCTTAGTGTATCTGGAGCGCTTACGGAGCCGCAGGCCAAAGAAGCCGCATTGGAAGCGATAGCAGCGATGCGCTTCGATAACGGTAATTATATTTTTGTCGGTGATAACCAGGGTGTTCAACTGACCAGTGGTGTTCCGTCACTAGTAGGCAAGAATACCTTGGGGCTCAAGGACCCGAATGGGTTTAGTTTTGTCCGGGAGCTCTATGTTCAGGGACGAAATGGTGGCGGCTTTGTTGATTATGTCTGGACGAATAGCCATGACAAAGAACTGCTGGAGCCGAAAACCAGTTACGCTGTCGAGTTTGGCCCTTGGCAATGGTTAGTTGGTAGCGGAATGAACATGGAAGCTTTGCAGGCTGATATTCATCGCTCCGAGGTCGTCTCTATGGTTAATGCGGCGATTATTCTTGCTGTGTTGTCGCTGATAGTGACTTTCTTTATTCGCTCTATTACTTCTCCGCTTAAACGAACCGTCAATGCAATGGAAGCACTCTCGAAGGGCGAAGGGGACTTAACGCAGAGGCTGGAAGAAGAGGGGACCCGAGAACTGATTGATCTCGCCCGTCACTTCAACCAGTTTGTCTGCTCCATACAGAGCATTATGCAAAATATCAGTGTCGTTGGTGAGCAGGTCTCAGCGTCGGCACACCAGATGTCTTCGTCGATTAATACCGTCGATGATAATTTGAATCAGCAGCAGAATGATGTGGAGCAACTTGCTGCGGCAATGACAGAAATGCTGGCTACCGTCGAGGAGGTAAGCCGGAGAACAGTTGAGGCCAATGATTCGAGTATTTCGGCGGCTAAAGAGACTCAGGGCAGTATGGCGATCATTAATAATAATATTTCCGAGGCTAACCTGTTGGCTGAAGATATCGGCAGAGCCAGTGAAGTGGTTGATCAGTTGGCTGCGGACAGCCGAAATGTCGATACTGTTCTAGAAGTGATTCGCGGTATTGCCGAGCAAACTAACTTATTAGCATTGAATGCCGCGATTGAGGCTGCCCGTGCTGGTGAAGCCGGTCGGGGTTTTGCGGTTGTTGCCGATGAAGTCCGAACGTTATCCCAGCGGACCCAGGAGTCGACACTGGAAATTCAGAATATCGTCGAAAAACTTCAGAGTGGGGCGGAAAATGCGGTCAAAGTAATGAGCAAAGGGGCCGAAAAAGCGGAGAACGCCTCCAAGATTTCTGCATCTGCCGGTGAAGCGCTTAATACCATTAATGATGAGGTGCAGGTTATTCAGGATATGAGTCAGCACATCGCGACGGCGACAGAAGAGCAAAACCTGACGGTGAACGACATCAATCGTAATGTTGTCAGCCTGAAAGATATGTCGATGTCTGTTTCCCAGGAATCAGCACAGATGGCTAGCGCCAGTGAAGAGTTGAGCCAGGTCTCAGTGGATCTTATGAGGATGATTAACCGCTTTAAGATAGGCTAGCTCAATAATAATACGGTTGATAGGAATCAGTGGCCTATAGTGATGTGATAAGAACATCAACAATAGGACATCATAATGCGCGTGTGTTTGAGATTGCTGTTAGCCGGATTATTGCTGCTGGGGCTCAATGCCAATGTGTTGGCTGACTGGAAGTTGGATAGCAATAGCTCCAATGTAAACTTTATTTCTGTGAAGAATGACTCGGTAATAGAGCAGCACCATTTTCGAAATATCAGCGGCTCGGTGTCAAAAGAAGGTGAGGTTAAGGTGGTTATTGATCTTGCGAGTGTTGACACCCAGATCTCGATTCGGGATGAGCGCATGAAGAAGGAGCTGTTTGAAACCGAAGGGTTTCCGCTGGCAACACTGACGGCCAAGGTTGACCCTGTAATGCTGAGTGAATTGATCCCCGGCAAAACTCAGCCTGCAGATATTGAGTTTTCGCTAGATCTTCATGGGTTAAAGCAAACACTGGCGGCGAAACTTCAGGTAACAGGGTTGGAAAACGGTGGAGTGCTCGTTTCAACTACGTGGCCGATTGAAGTGAAATCGGCTCTTTTTGGCTTGGACAAAGGGATTGAGATCTTAAGGAATATTGCTAAGTTAAACTCCATTCTACTTAGCGTGCCTGTCACGGCGCAGCTTGTTTTTATTCAGTAAAGTTCCATAAACGATAAAGCTGGCAACAGCCAGTTTTATCGTTCCTCTCTCAATGTGGTATAGCCAAGCCATAGTCGTAAGTAATTCTCGCCGAATCGAGCATCTTGAGGTAGTTTGGGTGTATCTTGAGTTATCACTTAATACTGCTTAAAGGACTAAGTATGAACACTGTTAGCTTCAACAATTCCTTGATTTATCCCAGCAAAGTCGTCTGCATCGGTCGAAATTATGTAGAACATGTCCATGAGTTAGGAAATGAGATCCCGGATGAGATGGTGATTTTTGTTAAGCCCAACTCGGCGATTGGTACTGTTTTATCTGCTAGCCATGGCGGCGATGAACTTCACTATGAAAGCGAGATAGCTTATCTGTATCAAGGTGGTAATTTTGTTGCGGCAGCGCTCGGAATGGATCTGACCAAGCGCAGTGTTCAGAGTGAGCTAAAAGCTAAATCGCTGCCCTGGGAGAGAAGTAAAGCGTTCGATGGTTCGGCTGTGTTCAGCGTGTTTGTTCCCATTCCTGAAAGTGATTCGCCGCTTGGGTTGAGCCTGCATATTGACGGAGAGCTGATCCAGCAGGGCGATACATCGTTGATGATGTACAAACCAGCGCAGATCCTTGAGGAAGTGCAAACCTTTATGCAGTTGGAAGATGGCGACATAGTGATGACAGGCACGCCAGCGGGGGTTGGAAAAATACCCCAGGGAGCCGAGTTTGTCGGTGCTTTGGTATGCAATGGTCAGGAAGTAGTCAGTCAGCAATGGTTGGTAAAATAGCGTGTTGGTAAATGCTTGAATATGACAATGCAATCAACGAAGCTTAAGGACAAGGAGATTGCTATGTTTCAAAAAGAACACTTAATCAAGGTGGCCAATGTCAAAATGCCGTTTGGAAAGTACAGTGGCAGGGCACTTATCGATTTGCCGGAAGAATATCTACTGTGGTTTCAGAAGAAAGGCTTCCCGGAAGGTGAGCTGGGTACGCTGATGGCTTTGACGCTTGAGTTTAAAATTGAAGGGCTGGAATCGGTTATTCGACCGCTGAAGCGCGACTAATGAAAGGCCAGAGCGAAGATAAACTTATCATCCACTTACCGTCACTTATTCACCGTATAGGTGGTGACAATGTTAAAAAGGCCAAGCTAATTGCCAAGGAATATGGGTGCGAGCTAAAAAGAGTTCGCCGTTCCAGAAACTGGCAGGTGAGCGGAGAACTCTGTGCGCAGCGCAAGCTCTCTGATAACTTGAACTTGTCAGAGCCTGAGGCTTTTCAATATTTGATACGTAAGATTGATGAGCGGCTTGTGAGTATTAATGAAAACAGTGAATCACGGGAAGAGCAGCTAAAGAAACTGGTGTTCGAGAATCCTAACATTACGTTGGCGGAGCTTATGGCGATGACCAACTGCTCTATTGCTGAGGCCAGACTTGCCCGATTCGAGGTTGATTTGCTTTAGGCTACGACCATACTTTGGTGAGCGATAGATAGAAAAATGGGGCTGTTAGCCCCATTTTCAATGATTAGCAGGCGCTTACTTACTCAGATAAGCGTAGCCTGTGGTGAACGCAGCTTCCTGGAACTGGCGCAGACCTGTATCGCGGAAATCGATAGCCAGCGGATTGCGTTTTAGCTTTTGCTTGATGTCGTTGTTTGACATGAAATCAACCTGAACACCGTCAAGAAGCTGGATTGCTGCTTCTAGCTTGAAGCCTACTGCACTGCCGGCAAATTTACCGCGTGTCTCGCGGGTACGGATCACAACAGAGTCAACTTGGTAGTCTTCTAGTAGCTTTTTGAATGCGAACTGGAAGTCTCTCATTTCAGTATTGTCGAGAGAGTCTTTCATAATGAACTTTTGAGTTCGACACTGAGGGATGTCAAATAATCCATTGTCTTGTGAAAGCAGGCAAACAATCGCCTCGTTGCTTTTTAACTCAACAGCACAAATTTTCATGTAAACACCTAAATTTCTAATTAGCGCTATATTGTAGGCAAAAGTTTGGCTGATGTCAGATCTTTATAGCCGGTAACGTCAAAACGTTACTAGGAGTAGATCGGGCCGCTCAGTTCCTGCTGAGTGAGAAATAACCGCATGTCGAATTCGAGCTGGTGATAGTCAGGCTCCATATGGCAACAAAGTTGATAAAATGCTTTGTTATGTTCTTTTTCTCTCAGGTGGGCAAGCTCGTGGACAATAATCATACGTAAAAAAGGCAGCGGCGCATGCTTGAAAATCGATGAGATACGAATTTCATGCTTTGCCTTGAGCTTGTTGCCCTGCACGCGAGAGACAAACGAGTGGAGCCCTAGCGCATGGTTGATGACATGTATTTTCTTGTCATAGGCCACTTTACTCACCGGGGGCGATTTCTTTAGATACTGAGATTTAAGTTCCTGCACATAGTCATACAAGGCTCTTTCTGTTGTTAGCTCATGGCAGTGGGGATACTTCTTTAGCAAGAATGCTTCAAGCCGGTCGGAATCAATCAGGCTGGCCACCTGGTCAGTAATTGAAGAGGGATAGCCTTGTAGGTACTTGAGCTTTTGCATAGTAGAGGTTGTTGGCAATTTATCGAGAGAAGTTATTGGTCGGGTAATCTTATAGAGCCGATGACAGCTTAGCAATCACCGATTATTGTCCATTCAGTGATTCAGTTCAGTCCATCTGTAACATAGGTATATATTAAACTGATTATTAAAGGAGATGACGACAGTGAAGTGGTTACATTGTTCTTGCGCTCTAATGGAGGAAATGGGGATATGGATTTGAAATTGCCTCCACCAGTGTTATTGCTGATAACGCTTGGTGGTATGTATTTGCTTTCACAGTATTGGCCGTTATGGACATTTACGTTCTGGGGCCAATTTATGTTGGTGCTGGTATTTTGTCTTGGTGGAACCTTGGTTGGCTTGGCGGGAGTTATGTCATTTGCTAAAGAGCGAACAACCGTCGATCCGCGTAATCCGCATAAGGCATCAAGTCTGGTTACCTCCGGCATCTATCGATTTTCACGTAATCCGATGTACCTAGGGTTAGTATTGTTTCTTATCGCTGCCTTTCTTTATTTATCCGCACTTTCTGCTTTGGTGATGATCCCGCTGTTTATCTTCTATATGAATAACTTCCAAATCGGCCCGGAAGAAGATGTGTTGGAAGCCATTTTTGGTGAAGAGTATCGACAATACTGCGAGCAAGTACGCCGTTGGTGCTAACTACTATGCCTAGTTACTACGCCTAGTTATTACGCCTTGTCGCTACGCCTAGTCACAGTGCTGGCTGTTTAAGCCTCTGGAGGTATTGACCATATTAGCGCGGTGGTTATTATGTGCCACTTCGTTAATACCTGAGTAAACACTATGGGCAATCCGTTCAAAGCACGCTGGACATCGGTAGGGAACACCTTGTGTCTGGGCCATTGGGAAATTACATATCAGGGAAGCCTTTTAGCGATTCCGGAAGAAAAGCTTGAAAAGGATATGGGTACTTTCGGCATTTATAACTTCATGGATCCGGATGATCCCCTTTATGCTGAAGGAGAGGAAGAAGATCAATGGATTGTTTCTAATATAGATTGGTTGGCGGATTTTTTTGATACCCAGAATATTCCGATTGATGAGGACAATTTCCGGTATTTTTATCAAGCTGTGAATGCGGAAGACTGGCGTTGTGGCAGTTGCGGAGGTTGCTAGTTTCCTGGAGTTGGCCGCTGTAGAAAAACTTTCTCCCGGATTTTGATTTTAGAGGATTTTTGGCAAAACAATTCCCTTCAGGTAGGTGTAAATTAACCATATTAAGACAAGGGGGATAAAACAGTACCCTACCATCCACCTGTTTATCTGAAGGTAATAACAATGAAAAAGCACCTCTGGAACGGTTTTATTGAAACAGTTAAGAAAGAAGTGGTTCCTGCATTAGGCTGTACTGAACCGGTTTCAGTTGCGTTGGCCGCTGCGATTGCCGCTCGTCACCTTAAGGGAAAGCCAACCCAGGTTGAAGCATATGTCTCTCCCAACCTAATGAAGAATGGCATGGGCGTTGGTGTACCTGGAACCGGAATGGTTGGTCTGCCGATAGCGGCAGCTGTGGGCGCATTGGCGGGTGAACCTGATGCAGGGCTGGAAGTATTAAAAAATATCACCAAGGGTGATGTCGAGGCAGCCAAACTGATGCTGGAACAGCAGGTTAGTGTGGGTGTCGCCCAAGTGTCTAATATCTTGTTTGCCAAAGTGACAGTTAGTGATGGTACCGATCAGGCGACTGTGATTATTGCTGACGGTCACACTAACGTTGTTTCGATTG
This sequence comes from Photobacterium kasasachensis, assembly GCF_050336885.1. Lineage (NCBI taxonomy): Bacteria > Pseudomonadati > Pseudomonadota > Gammaproteobacteria > Vibrionales > Vibrionaceae > Photobacterium > Photobacterium kasasachensis. The sequence goes on along the minus strand of NZ_JAKJSH010000004.1, from coordinate 155,584 downwards.
ATGTTAACGGTGATGCGGTCTTTATTATTGACCCGCAGCCGGCTACAACGGCTGATACTCAGCCAGAGAACATTTTTGCCCAGGCGAATGCACACGATATCTATGAGTTTGCACTCAATGTTCCCGTTGAAGATATCCAGTTTATTACTGAATCACTGGAGCTCAATGATGCCCTGTCCAAAGAAGGGTTGACCGGCAATTATGGCTTGCAGATAGGTGCAACGTTCCAGCGAAATGTTGAGCGAGGGCTGCTTTCTGGCGGGCTGCTGACGAATGTACTCTGCCGTACTTCCGCCGCTTCAGATGCCCGGATGGATGGTGCAATGAAGCCTGCGATGAGCAATTCTGGTTCTGGCAACCAGGGTATTGCTGCGACGATGCCGGTAGCTGTTGTTGCCGAGCATGTGAACGCTGATCAGGAAACCATGGCCCGAGCATTGATGATGTCTCATTTGATGGCGATTTATATCAAGAGCTATCAGAATAAACTGTCTGCGCTTTGTGGTGCGACAACGGCTTCTATGGGAGCTGTTGCGGGAATGACCTGGTTGCTTGGCGGACGTTTTGAGCAAATCAGTGCAGCGATTAACAGCATGATTGGCGATATTACCGGGATCATTTGTGATGGAGCCAAAACAAGCTGTGCGATGAAAGTCTCATCATCGGCCAGTGCTGCTGTAAAGGCTGCGTTAATGGCACTGGATGGTATCCGGGTAACAGGTAATGAAGGTATCGTCGCTGATGATGTTGATGCGTCTATCCGCAATATGTCGGCACTTGCCAATGGTGCGATGACTCAGACTGATGTCCAGATCCTGGATATCATGGTTCATAAGTAAGCCATTGTTTCTTGATTACAAGCTATCTTGGTTCAAAGAGCGCCTCTAGGCGCTCTTTGTGTTTTTACTCGTCAGCAGTTAATGACCGAGAATTGTGCGTCTGGTGAAAGGGCAGACATCCGCTTAATACAATCCATACGAATCTTCGTATACTGATATTCAGTTTTGAAAACTAGCCATTCAGATTTGTCTGGGTGAGTTTCCGTGGTTATACACTTTCCTTCGACTGAACTCTCGTCACGTAAATCAAGCTTTACCTGATAGTGGTAAACACAAGCCATTTCGAAATAGTCGTGAAGGGTACAGTCGATAGGTTGATAACGATGGGTCATCGTGGATCCTCCTAGCGACGTGTTCATACTATACCCAAGCTACAAGAAGGTGCCGGTTTACGCTAAGCCGTGCACATTGAACGTAGTTTGATAAAGAATAGTCAACATTAATACTGTTGTCTTAGTATTGAGCAACGCCGCAGTATAGGTATGTTGAAGGAGAGGCCGCCAGGCGGCCCTGAATATAGCGCATCGTTATTGTTAGCTTGCTAACACCTCTGGCTGGAGGTACTGCTGCCAGGCTTCCTGGTAAAGATTACTCGAGACAGTTCGCAACTGAGCGATTTGTGCCAGTTCGAATTCAGAAAGAGGGCGTTTCTGCTGTAATCCAACCCGTTCAATTTCCTGGATCTGTTCATAAATTTCATGCTCGGCGCCGTTTTTTACTGTCGATATCGCATCAAGGTGTAGCTGAACTTCGGCGATAATCTGGCTTTCAGGTAACTGAACCAGCAATTTAAGGTCGCGGTAACCTGAATCTGTCGGCGATTTAAAGCGGTTCTTGACTGCAACAACAGTCACTTCCTTGTTAAGCAGTTCAAATGCCTGAACCAGACTAGGGATATCTTCTGCAACCAGTGAACCTCGGGCCAGGTCGGTGATCTGGTTGGTATTTCCCTGAAGTTCTGTCTCCACTTTGGTTTTGGCACGATGCTGAGATTTAACACCCGGTAAAATAGCCTGCGTGCTGGTAACAAGGCTTATCTCACGAATAATGGTATCAAGTTCTTGTTGTGCTTGGGCAGCCGCAAGATACAGTTGGTCAAAATCTGAGTAGGGTTGAGCAACCCCCTCATCTTTCCAGCTATCAATGCTATAGAGGCCGCTTAGGCTGCGTTGGAATGATTTCTTACTGGCTTCTGAGCGATTGGAAGGCAGCTCATGGTCTGATTCAGAATAGCTTGTCATCGGTGCAGCCATTGCCGGGCCACGACCAAGAACAAATAGAAGAATAAAGCAGGTACGAAGTACAGATTTCATATCCATCAAGCAACTCCTGGTATGCTGAGTACTGCCTTTCGGCTTCAGCGATATACGTTAAACGGTGACCTTCAAACCGAAGGTTTGGTAAAAGTGACGTATCAGGCTGTTAAGAGCTTCTCTTTGTTGAACTGTAGAATAACAAAGTAATCTGAACGGAAGATGAATTTGCTGAAGGGGTGAGCTGTAGATATTTCAGCCCGACAGAAATGCTGTTCGGGCTGAATATTGAGGTTTAATTAGCTGGCAATAGCCTCTGGTTGTAGGTATTGATGCCATGCAGTCTGGTACATCGCCCGGGACTGCTGTCGCAGTGACGCGAGTTTGGCTAATTCGATATCGTTTAGGTCTCGCTGCTCTGTCGTGGCCTTGCGCTCGATGGTCTGAATTTGTTCATATATCTCGTGCTCGGCACCATTTTTGATTACAGAAATTTCCTCTAGGTGAAGTTGAATTTCAGCAATGTGCTGGGTTTTAGGTAGACGCACGAGTAGCTTCAGATCGCGGTAGCCTGACGGCGCAGGGGTCTTGAAGCGGTTCTTGACCTCGACGACGGTGACTTCCTTGTTCAATAGTTCAAACGACTGAACAAGGCTACCAATGTTGTTGGTTACCAGTGAGCCTCGTGCTAAATCGGTCAGCAGCTCAGTTTGGCCTTCTAGTTCCGTTGCGATTTTTTGTTGCGCCCTTGCTTCTGATTTCAGGCCGGGTAATACCGGTTGGGCGGCTGTGAGTAGGCTGACTTGACTGAGTACATCTTCAAGCTCGCTTTGGGCTGAGGCTGCTTGTTGATACAGAGCATCGAAATCAGAATGAGGCTGAATCAGGGTTGGAGAACGGTAACTAGGGATTGAGTAAAGGCCACTAAGAGAGCGTTGGAATGTTTCTTTGGAGCCTTGGACGGGGGAGGGGTTTTCAATATCAGCATTGTTATATTCAGGTAACGCGGCTGAAGCAACCGGGCTTCGGCCAAGAACAAACATCAGAACAAAACATGTTCTCAATAAAGATTTTGCAACCATTAAAACTCCTTGTATCACCACTAAGCGAAAGTGGTTACGGATCGTCTTTTTATCCGCTCAGTTAAGATATCTGTCCGGAGGCCCGGTTTTCAAGGACGCTGGCCGCAAAATTAAGGCTTCGTTTTTTCAGGTTGTGATTGGCTTCCCAAACTGAGTAAAATCCGTTTTTGGGCTTGGATGAAATCTAATCGATTTGTAACAAAAGGTGGCGAAGTTGGTTGATAGGGCATCAGGAGTGGTAGACTGACGGCGTTAAGTTTTATTGAGTGAGTGTTGATTGTGCAGCAAGAACTATTAGTGACATTTGCCATTGTATGGCTGGGGTTGTCTGTTGGCAGCTATATGTTGTTTCAGCGAGGATCAGACGTCGAGCGCAAGCGAAGATTGTGGCCGGTGTATACCATCTTTAGCAATGTCGTTATTGGGGCGGTGATCGTGTATGTACAGCCGCCAATGCCGATGATGTTGGGGCTGCTGGCCTTTATGGTGCCGTTAACCTGGCTAACAATCCGTGCAACCAAGTTTTGCGCAGCATGCGGAAGAGCGACTCGCGCCCCGTTTTTTATGAAACCGGCCGAGAAATGTTCTCACTGCCAGAAACCGCTTAACAACTAGATCTGACATGTCGAGGGGCATCAGCCCCTCACCTGACAGTATAGAGATAAGAGCCTACGCTACTTTTCTGACAAAGCCCGGCCAGAGAATTGAATACCCTGCCAACCGTATTTCATGAAATTTCGGATGTTCTTGTGATCGTCCCCATCAGGGTTCTGAAGGACGTCTTCACGGTAGAAATTCCCGAAACACGCTAATGTTTCAGCCTCTGAGAGTTGGTGCAGTTGAGCAAAGGCAAAGATACGGCATGATCCCTCATTGCTGCCAGCCGTGTTGACCAGCGTTTCCTTGCCAAGTCCATTGGAGAAGGCCGTAGGTGTGTAAAGGTAGTGTTGCTGGATAAGGTCGATGACAGTGTCAAAGCCAACCAGCTCTGGGGACTGTTTGATCTTGTTGAGTAGCGCTTCCATGGCGGTACATCTCCATCAGTTGGTAAAGTCAGAAATTGATAATAGACAAGCAAGGAAAACAGCCGATATTCAGGCAGACAAAAGGGCTGCCATAGCCCTTTTAATCTAATTGCGTTACCTATCAGGCAATCAAGATAAGCGGTGAAAGCTTAGCGTTGATTCTGCTTTCGTGCCTGTTGCTTTAACTCAAAATCAAGCTCATCAGGATAAACAACTAAGCCATCTTCATCCTGATTCGGGAAAATCACCACGGCCAGCTCGTCATCTTCTAGGCCGTGAGTCCAGCGACTGTGCCATTTGTTCAGAGAAATAGCTTCGGCCTTACAAGATTCCCACTCTCCAGTTGCCCATGACTCAGCAAATTCCTTGTTCGGCCATACGGGTACGCAATCCTCGTCGTCCGTATTTAACATGACACAGCCATGTTCATCAGTCAGAATCCAGATCTGGCGGTTAGAAACAACTTCTTTCACCAGGTACTTGTAACGCTTCTCCGCATCGTAGGCCTGGATAGCCGTGATCTGGGATGAGTCTAATGGGTTGGACATGTATTCATTCCTGTTACTGCTTATTTTAAGCGTTATAGCATAGAGGAAAATTAGACTTTAGTCATTGATAGTGGTCCCCCGGCTTCATAAGCCGGGGGAATAGGAGAGGGCGTTATTTCAGGGTATATGGGATACGAACGGATAGCTGGAAATCTGGCGCATCCGCGGTGATACCGGCTGTTGCGCCGACGTTGATGGTTGTATCTCTGTCGATGGCATAGTTCGCGCCAAACGAGAGTGAGTCAAGTTGCAGCAACTTGGCATCACTGGCTGTTGTTCCATTGATTTTGGATTTCAGGATAGTTTTGTGGCTTAGGCCGAGACTGAATGAGAATTTGGGGTTCACGGCAAAGCCCATTCCAGCGCTAAATGCAATGGTATCGCCTAAGTCGATGGTATCGACGCGGATATTTTCAGTGTTGTTATCGTCGTCAGTGATGTCGATATCGACTTCGACGTCATCTTTGATATTCCAGATATAGCTGAAGTTCATGAAAATAACGGCGGGATCGATAGGCATGATCATGGTGATACCGGGCTCGATGCTGGGGAAGCCGGAACCTGTAGGCAGCTCTTCAAAGTCATTCAGGCTATTAATAGGCACATCGTAGGGGGACTTGCCCGTTGTGCTCTTGAAGCGCAGGCTACCGATCCAGTAGGGTGCCTCTTTCATATTTATTTGGTATTTGAAGGCAGCTTCAATATCGCCAATATCGTTGCCGTCTACAGTACGCAGGGTTGCTGCATTAGAACCGCTGTTCAGGTCCCGCTCAGAAATGGAATCTGTGCGGTAGACCCATGGAATACGCGCCTCAACCTCTAGCCGGTTAGTGATGCCGTAACGCCCTGTTAGCCCGAAGGTTAATGTCGTCCGGTCAATATCGCTGGCTCGTATTAACCCGACAATAAGCGAAGGAAGTACGGTATAGCCGACAACGGATACCGAGTTAGATGAGTTCTGGGTATATGATAAAGAAGTATCAAGAACGAAAGAGCCTTTAGGCGTCAAAACACCCGGTTGCTCGAGAATATCGGCAACGGTTTGTACTCGCTTGGGCTTTTCACTCTCCTTGGACGCCTTTGATTCTTCCGCCGAAACGGTTATTGGAAATAAAGCAAGAAGCGCAATGTAGCTTATTTTATTGAAAATACTCACGATTCCCTCACTTATATAACAAGTGTATGCCCCTAAAAAATCATATGAAGTTGTATGTTTATACTCATACAAGCTAATAAGAAAAGGGTAGTATAAATGAGAAAAAGTTGTCACATGAGAATCTTAAATAAGTGTCTTATCACTGAGATATTTACGTTACTTTATTATTTTAATTAAAGGTAAGAAAATTTCTCAAAAAATCAAATTTGTCATTCTAAAGTTGAGACGATTTATTATCTTTAAGGCGTTATAAAGTAAGGTGATTAAAGCAAAAAACTTATATTCAAATAGCAGTGTGTTTATTAAAAATAATACAAAAGTACGAGTGGCGAAAACTATGATTAAGTTATCTCGCGAAGTCATGCGAGTGATTATAAAAAATAACAACTCATTATATTTGGAGTAGGATCATGCGTAAAACACATATCGCACTATTAGTAGCAGTTGTTAGCTCACCTCTAGCATTAGCAAATGACCCTTATGATTACGGTCATGATCCATATGGTGGTTCAAGCTATGATTCTGGTTACGATTCAGACCATGATGGTAATGATAAAACTATTACCGACTCATTCAATACTGATGTTGAAAAAAATCTAACGGTAACACTTGAAAAAGATGTTTCTATTAAAGATAGCTATAACGATGATAGTGACTACATGTTACTGTATGACGTAAATAACAAAGATATTTACGAACTCACTGATAATAGTGAATATGACAACAGTAAGCACATCACTATTGATATTGAAGAAAACTATTATATGGCAACTTCAACCCTGGACGGTGCAGTTACTTATAGTGAAGTTACTTACGGTGGCGCTTGCTGTGATGGCCATGGTTACTATGGTGACGGTTATGGTGACCCAGCTCAGCATACATTGAATGTCACTCAAAGTAACACCATGCAGGATGCATTTACAGGCGCATCAGGTATCAATATCGCTGGTCAAAATGCGGGTAATAACTCGTTGGTTCAGCAAAGTGCTAGCACAAATGCAATGTTAACCAGTCAATAACACATAACTGAGGGTTGTTTATCAACTTTCAGGAGGAAGTCATGAGATATTTAACACTGATAGCAGTTGCTCTTTTTTCTAGTGGGGGTATTGCAGATGAGTTGGATATTCTAGCAAACTCTGAAATATTGAGTGAAGATATGATGACGCAGTCTCGTGGCGGTCAATACGAGCTGAAGATTGATAATATTCACGCAAGTTCAGATATGTATGGCGATGTTGCAGGTAATGGGGCTTACAATAATACAACAGGTGACAATATTATTGACTCAGGGTCATTTAGTAATGCATCAGGGGTATTAAATGTAGTCCAGAACTCTGGTAACAATGTGTTAATTCAGAATGCGACCGTGGTTAACCTGACATTGAAGTAAATTGTTAGTCTATCTATGCTGGCATATCTATAAATATGCCAGCGACCCATAAAACTAAAATGGAATAATGTTTAGTTTCGCAGGATAAAGAACAATACTTCTTTTGTTATATGATTGTACCATCGCTTAATATTAGGATTATAAATAGAGGCGATGGTATAACCAAAATGCACGGATATTAAAATAAGAACTGATAATTTTTGGAGTAATATCATGCGTAAAAATAATATTATGCTGATTGCGGCACTTGTGGCTTCACCGATGGCCCTTGCAGATGACCATGATAGTGGTTATGGATACTATGATCACGATGGTGACATCACCATTGAAGATAGCGGCAATCTGGATGTTACAAAAGATGTAGAGCTTACAGCAACGAAAGACATCTACATCGGCAATGTCGGTAACAAGGATAATGATGTCCTAGAGCTCAAAAATGTAGGGAATCTGTACAAGGTAACCGAAACCTATAATAAAGATATTGATAACTCATTAGAGAAAGAGCTTGATGTAGAGATCAATACCTATCTGGCTGACTCTAAGCTATATGGTCATGTGATGGATGCGGAAGTCACCTATGGTGGTGCATGCTGTAAGGGCAGAAACGGTTCAGACGTAACCGTGATGCAGACCAACAGCATGAACAGAGCGTTTGGTGATGCTTCAGGTATTAGTATTGCAGGTCAGAACGTCGGTAACAACTCTATGGTACAGCAAACAACAGCTACAAATGCAGCGCTTGTTGGCACAGGTGGAGGCGTAGTAAGCCCAGGTGGTGATTACTAGGCTGGATAAAGGGCCTTTAGGGCCCTTTCTTTAATACTGCTTGTTAGCCAGCAATTATTAGTTTTGATAATTGTTGATTCATAATAAGTACTATCTTTTATTCCTATTCGAATAGAGATATAGCGGTATCAAGGCTGAGAAACCAAAGTGGCATAGGTTATGACTAGATCAATATTGTTTACCATTGGCCTACTTGCGAGTAGTAGTATTTATGCGTTGGACTATTTCCCTAATAGGGGGGCGTATAATGTTGAAGTGAAAAGCTACCAGGAGCAGTTATTTGGTGATGTTTTCAGACAGCAATATGATTTTAGTTGTGGTTCTGCAGCTGTCGCATCTCTAGTTACTTACCACTATGATCTTGAAACATCAGAAAATGATGTTTTCAAATATATGTTCAAACATGGGAATAAAGATAAAATAGAGAAGCAAGGCTTTTCTATGTTAGATATGAAAAATTACCTTGTTTCGATAGGGTTAGATGCGAATGGCTACAATATTCCCCTCGATAAATTTAGTAAAATAAGGATTCCTGCAATTACTATCGTCAACTTTGATGGTTATATGCACTTTGTTGTTATTAAAGGAATGAATAGTAATCAAGTTATCCTTGGCGATCCATCACGGGGTACTGTTGTAATGCCAATCGATGACTTCAAGACCTATTATAAAGGATCAGTGTTGTTGGTTAAAAACCAAGCAGTAAAGGGCCGCGAGAGCTTTATAACTGCTGAAAACTATAACGTCTATACGCCATCGCCGTCATCAGAGGCGATAGCTAGAGATTCACTTGCAACGTTTAGTATTACACTACCTGGTGCAAACGATTATTAGAGGCTAGTATGAATAAATTCACTCGTATATTCGTCGCATCGACGATAGGAGGTGCAGCTATTATGGCTAATGCTTCTATCAGCTTCCCTTCTATTGATGAGCTAGGGCTAACATCATTATCTGATAGTGATATGTCATCTATACGAGGTGGTTTTGTCTCTATAAATGACAATATCATAAATATTGGTTTGACGATGAGTACGGCAATTAATGGAGAAGAAGTTCTGACAACGCGTATTGCAGACTTTACCATTAACAATGGCAAATTAGTTAACCCGTCAGGTGGAGAACCTATAGATTTTCAAGATCCTCTATATGTAATTGATATAGGTGATAATAATATTAATACATCGAGTACAAGTCCTAATAGTACAGGCTTTATTATTCAAAATTCAAATGACGGTACGAGAATAAATACCCAGATGATTATGGATATCGAAGCTGATGTTAATGGGTTCATTCAGCAATCCATTTATAGGAATAGACTTGAGAACTCTATCCTTCACAATGGTTATTAAACCGCTTTCATAGTAATAATTTGTCATTTAGGAAGGTACAGTATAAAAGCTGTACCTTTTTTGTTGTTCATTAGTTGATATGAATACAGAAACTTATACTTAAGTGCCGTTTTTATTATTAATAACTTGTTGATTAATATTGACTCTTTTTCGCAATACTATGAAGTAATAACTTTTCAATACATTTCTTACAACTGATACCCTGCAAAACTGTCGTTTATTGCCTATATTTTTAAGACATCAATAATAATATGCACATTGATAGAAGGTGACTTCGATGGTGGCTCAATGTCAAAATAAATCAATTAATGGTCGACTGGTTGCAATTGGATGTAACTATGAACCTTGGATTGCGCTTCTTGAACAATCAGGTTGGAAAACCCATTGCTGCTATGACCTACGGACGGCTGACTCAATCCTGGAAGAGTTCAGCCCATGCATTTGTATTGTTGACTTAAGCAATAATGATTTTAGCTTAAACAGCATTTCTTTGAGGGCAAATAAAACCAAACAAGTGAAATGGATTGCGATTATCAAAAAAGAGCAATTAAAAACTGATGCGATTTGTCAGTTTATTAATAACTTTTGTGTCGACTATTTCTCTGTGCCTATTCCGGGCAGCCACTTACTTGATACCGTTGGCCATCAACTGGGTATGCTCGATATTGAATCAAGTTCGTGGGTCGAGATAACGTCTCAACATGATATGGGACTATTTGGTGACTCTAAGTCTATCAAACAGTTAAGAGACATGGTTCGTCGTGTGGCGTTAACTGAAGTTAACGTTTTTCTGACCGGCGAAAACGGTACCGGCAAAGAGTTGATAGCAAAATCAATCCATAATCTGTCTAAGCGAAAGAATGCCCCTTTTGTGATTGTTAATTGCGGTTCGTTAACCAGAGATGACGAGAAGATAGCTTTTCTTGACGGCAGTTATACCAACGAAGATGGTTCCCAGTTCAACGGTACTATTTTGTTGGACAATGTCGAAGAGCTGTCCAAAGAACTTCAAGATGAACTCCTCACGTATCTCCAGATCCCGGCAGGGGAGTCGCTTGATGATGACGCATCTTCCGATGCCCGCATCATTGCGTCCTCTAGCGCGGACTTAGAGGCTGCCGTTGCTAACGGAGACTTTAGCAAGGAACTGTTCTATCGCCTGAATGTTTTCCACATCAAAGTGCCGACCCTGAGAGAGCGTGGTTCGGATATCTTCCTGCTGGCTGAAACCTTCTTGACCAAGTTTGCCAGGGAATACAGTACGATGGCGGCATCGTTTTCCGAAGATTCCAAGCAATTACTGTTACGTTACAGCTGGCCTGGCAACGTACGTGAGCTTATTAACCAGGTCAAGCGTGCTGCCTTGTTGGCGGAAGGCAATGAAGTTCGGGCTGAGCACTTTGATTTGCCCAGTAAGGCGAACCTTAAGCAAAGCTTGAGAAACATTAAGGATGAGGCGGAGAAGGATGTTTTGGTCGCTGTGTTGGAAACACATAGAGGGCAGGTCGCGTCAGCCGCGAAGGACCTTGGCGTGTCAAGGGCAACCATGTATCGATTGCTCAATAAGCACAATATAGTGCCAGACGTCAGGCACTACAATAATGGTTATGCGCGAGAATAAGCACCATAAAAAAAGCCCGAGAAATCGGGCTTTTTTATGGTTTGTTCAAGTCTATTGCACTATATCAAGCTACTCGCCTAGTACAATTATGTCATTGGCCTGCTCGTCATCGCAGTCAACTGAGAGATATAGCGTATCAGGTTGCTCAACCATGAGCTCATCTTCGGTTGGCGCAACAAACGTATATTGTTTTAACGCGTCCATATTAGTCCTATTATCTATCTCACACTTTATGTGTCGTTGGTCTCTATCTATAGAGCTTACGTTACAAAGATTAAATGACATTCTTATGAAAGAGCGATCATGATCTCATGAACGACATCGAACTGTTCAAAAATCACCCTGTCTTATGAAGTGAGATGACTAATGGGCAGTGATCAGACAATTGGTATTTTTCTACCTCAGCTGCGTTAAAGCGGTGCTGATAGACCATCCCGTTGGTGGAGATAGCCCTGGCGATTGCATTAGAGCTGATGGCATGATCAACAAGAGAGCGGTACAGGCGATTTGTTCGGCTTCCGTCACGCTTGCGATACGACACTAAACACGCAGCATCGACATGCTCAGTGAGATTATAGACAGGAGATGACAGTGCCTGATTCAATGCTGTTAACAGCCATTGATGTCGGCTGTTTAGTCGATGATTGAAATCCCCTACCACAATGTAATGTTCGTTATTGTCCTGACGTTGCTGTACCCAACCAGCAAGGGCAGAAGCTTGACGTCTTAAGGTACGGCATGGCTTGCTGGTTTTCTTCGACTTTCGTGTAAAGCAACCTGATTTCAGGTGAACATTCAGTAAGTGCAGCTCAGCATCGGTTCCTTTGTGGATAACGATGTAGCTACCGTATCTGAGTTTCCCGGTGCTTGCCCTGTGCCCGTGTTTCGTCTTGCCCTTGATATAGCTCCCGACATTGAGCGAGCTGAGGTCCTGTGGGTTATCAACTGGAATCGTACTTCTGATGGCAAATCCGGTGTACTGATTGATATCGCGGAATATTTCCGTCGGAGAGTGACGCCTGTCCGAGAGAAAGATCTTATAGCCGGCGGGAGGCAGTATAGCTTCTATGGCATCAACGCTGTCCACTTCCTGAAAGGCAAGAATATCGGGAGAAAGCTCTCTGACAATTCCAGCAAGCTGATGATAGTCGGGAGCCGTCCGGGTGATTCTCGCTTTATTACTGCCGATGCTTAGCCACTGCATATTCCAGCTGACGATATTGAGAGGGGGATACGGGTTGACCTTGTGATCTGGTTCTTCACTGTAGACCAGTGAAGGCTGCATTAAGATCATGGTCAGGGCGATATTGATAAGTTGTCGCTGCAAGAGTTTTACCTAGGTCACTATCGGATATGAAGATTAGAGGGGCGGCGGTGGTAACAAGCGAGGTTTATTTTGGCATTTTGAGTGATGTTGGAAGGCAGCGATAAAGAAGAGGGTGTTGTCATACTTGTTAGTTACACGGTGATCAGAAATGGGTAACGAGACAATCCAGTCAGGCAGAAAATCAGCCCGCCAAATTTGTCGATTTGCAAGGACTATTTTTTTAAAAAAGCGGCATTGAAAGCAATAAATTTGTTGACAAAAAGGCTGAGAAAAAAGCTTACATTCATTTTTTGGCACTAGCTCAAAATCATCGGTTGTTCCCTGTACTGTCCTTTAATAAAACTGATTTAGATCAATGTTTGTTTTTCGGATTTCTCGCCTAATACACCACATCTTGTATTAGCCCAATCACTAGACCCTATATTTTGTGTTTAAGTGACAGTGTCATTTTCGTAGGAGCCCCGTGTGAAACCTGTTGTGATTAAGCGTGATGGATGCCGTGTACCGTTTAATACCAAGCGTATTAAAGAAGCGGTGCTAAGCGCAGCCGAATCAGTAGAAGCGATGAACGAGGCGTATGCTGCGTCGGTGGCTGACGGTGTGCTCTCTCAGTTTATGTCTGTTGAAGAAGTCGACATTCACGTCATTCAGGATGCGGTCGAAAATCACCTGATGGTAGGTCCGCACAAGGCGGTCGCTCGTGCCTATATTGAATATCGTCATGATCGCGATATCGCCCGTGAGAAAAAAAGCCTGCTTAACGGCGAAATCCGGGGCTTGATTGAGCAAAGCAATGCTTCTCTGCTAAACGAAAATGCAAATAAAGACAGCAAGGTGATCCCGACTCAGCGCGATCTTCTGGCTGGGATTGTGGCTAAGCACTATGCGAAGCAGCATTTATTGCCTCGTGATATTGTTAAGGCGCATGAAGTGGGTGATATTCACTTCCATGATCTGGACTATTCGCCATTCTTTCCGATGTTCAACTGCATGCTTATTGATCTAAACGGCATGCTGACGCACGGTTTCAAGATGGGGAATGCCGAAATTGATACGCCGAAATCTATTTCGACGGCCACTGCGGTTACTGCGCAGATCATTGCCCAGGTAGCCAGTCATATCTATGGCGGTACCACCATCAACCGTATCGACGAAGTGCTTGCTCCTTATGTGACAGTCAGTTTTAACAAGCACCTTGAGATCGCTCAGGAGTGGGGCATTGACGAGCCAGAAGCTTTTGCCAAGGCCCGTACCGAGAAAGAGTGTTTCGATGCGTTCCAGTCTTTGGAATATGAAGTAAATACGCTGCATACTGCTAACGGCCAGACGCCGTTTGTGACCTTTGGCTTTGGCTTGGGTACATCATGGGAATCTCGCATGATTCAGCAGTCTATTCTGAAAAACCGTATTGAGGGTCTGGGCAAAAACCGTAAAACAGCGGTCTTCCCTAAGCTGGTGTTTGCTATCAAAGACGGGCTGAACCACAAAACCGGTGATGCGAACTATGACATCAAGAAGCTCGCGCTTGAGTGTGCGTCAAAACGCATGTACCCGGATATCCTGAATTATGACAAGGTCGTTGAAGTGACTGGGTCATTCAAAACTCCGATGGGTTGTCGTAGTTTCCTCGATGCCTACGAGGAGAACGGTGAGCTTGTTCATGAGGGCCGAAACAACCTGGGTGTTGTTAGCTTGAACCTGCCGCGTATTGCCCTGATGGCCAATGGTGACGAAGCGCGCTTCTATAGCCTGCTAGACGACAGACTGGCATTGGCACGACGTGCTCTGGAAACCCGTATTAGCCGTCTTGAAGGCGTGAAGGCACGTGTTGCGCCAATTCTTTATATGGAAGGGGCATGTGGAGTACGACTGCAGCCGGATGATAATGTTGCTGAAATTTTCAAGAACGGCCGTGCATCGATCTCTCTGGGCTACATCGGTATTCATGAGGCGATTAATGCCCTTTACGGAACGGAAACGCACGTATTTGACAGCCAGGAACTGCGTGAAAAAGCCATCGCCATTGTTCAGCACCTGAAACAAGCTACGAACCGCTGGAAACAAGAAACGGGTTATGGCTTTAGCCTCTACAGTACTCCGAGCGAGAACCTATGCAGCCGATTCTGTGCCATCGATGCCAAAGAGTTTGGTGTTGTAGAAGGTGTCACTGACAAGGGCTACTACACAAATAGCTTCCACTTGGATGTTGAGAAGAAAGTGAACCCGTACGACAAGATTGATTTCGAAATGCCGTATCCGGAAATCACCAGCGGTGGATTTATCTGCTACGGCGAATACCCGAATATTCAGCACAATGTCGAGGCATTGGAAGACGTATGGGATTACAGCTACAGCCGCGTTCCATACTATGGCACCAATACGCCGATCGATGAATGCTACGAATGTGGCTTCATGGGTGAATTTGACTGTACCAGCAAAGGCTTTACCTGTCCGAAGTGTGGCAACCATAACCCGTCGAAGGTTTCCGTAACTCGTCGCGTATGTGGTTACCTGGGAAGTCCGGATGCACGTCCGTTTAACTTCGGTAAGCAGGAAGAAGTGAAGCGTCGCGTCAAGCACATGTAACCGCGGAGCCGAAAGAGGCTAAGCGTTTCAAGACGACGAATGCAGAAGTGCCATGAGTGGCACTTCTTTTTTTGGCGAGAAAGATAATGAATTACCTTAACTATTATCCTGTTGATGTTGTCAATGGCCCCGGGACACGCTGTACGTTGTTTGTCTCCGGCTGCGAGCATCAATGCCGTGGGTGTTATAACAAAAATACCTGGCGACTGGACTGTGGTCACCCATTTACCCAGGAGATGGAAGATCAGATCATCTCGGACTTAAACGATACCCGAATCAAACGCCGCGGGCTGTCATTGTCAGGCGGTGATCCATTGCATCCGGCCAATCTTGAAGCGGTGTTAAAGCTTGTTCAGCGTGTTCGGCAAGAATGTGCTGGCAAAGATATTTGGCTATGGACTGGTTATGTATTCGATGAGTTAACGGACGCGCAGCGTGAGGTAGTCGCCCTGATTGACGCATTGGTCGACGGGAAGTTTGTCCAGGAACAACATGATCCATCGCTGCTTTGGCGGGGGAGTGCCAATCAAGTTATTCACTATTTTCAATCAGATGAGCTTGATTGTTAATTTTTTGTGATCTAATCGGTGTGAATTATGTGAGTTATCCACTGTTTCTGTGTATAACTTTGGGAAAAGGGAGTGCATGAATCTTTGATAATGGAGTTATAACCATGCGGATTCATACTGAAAACTGGCTGAATATCGCCGTCCCTCTTCCATCATCGGGTGAGTTAAGGTAAATTCCCAACCTATTTTTTTGCTGCCGGAGGCGTTATGTCACGCACCATTATCTACACCTACAAGAAACAAGAGAAACAGCTGGCATTCTCTTATGATCAATACCGTTCTATCCATGAGGCCGTTGCGGCTGCGGAAGGTATTGATCTGACTGAGTTTCTAAGAATGGAGCAGCAAGTAGAAGCTGTATCTTCTGGCTCTAAGGCGGTCAGAGATTTTAGAGACAACCATTTTAAGAAGCTGGGTTTTGGCAAAATTACCCTGGCTAAAAAAGAGCACCGGGGAATCGGCGAAAAATAGTCTCGCCACTCTTAACCTTGCGCAAGTTTGAGGGAGCAGGCATTAGCTCCCTGATACTGTATTCTTCACGCGTTTTATCCAGCCCAGATAGATCATATATCCTCCGAGCGCGGCTAGCAGATGCTTGACGCTATGACCGCTGAAGCCGCCTAACAGCGCATATAGCTGTTCGTCATTTGACTCCGCCCACTTAGCAAGCACATAAGCCAATAGTGCGTATAGGTAGTATCTGCCGTGACTAAAAGGCGATGTAAACAAGCCTATTATCAGCGGTAAGTGAATGATGGGGATCACCTGTACCAGTACATAGGCTGATAAGTCTCCCCTACCGCTGATAACATCAGTCGCATACCAATAGACGACGGAGAGGGCACCGTATATTGCTGCTGGAATGAACAAACGTCTTCCGATGGCTGGCTTTATATATTCGCTAAGTACAATACAGTACAGGGAAATAAAGGCGATCGTGATAGGAATACGATCCACCATCAGGGTAAAAGCATTGGGTTCAAGGTGATAATAGCTGGAGCCGAAAAAAGCGGCGATTAATCCGATAAAGAAGCTTGGATAGAGAAAACGGATGCTTTGTTCAACTTCATTAAGGTGATGGGTGTGAAATTGTTTCAGGCCCAGGATACCGACTATCAGGAAAGGGAGGTTTGAGATTACATTTAAGAAGTTGGGCAGCCCCAAGAAGGCGCGTTGATCGGCATAATCATAAAAGTTTCGGCTTTGGGTTATAGGTGAGAAATAAAAGGCAAGTATCGCAAGGGTTATGGCAATGATAAGGAGCAGCCTAAGTCGGTTGGTATCACTGATACCCGTCATGTTTCACACTCTTCTTTCATGATCTCAAGACCCAGCCTGAAGCATTCTCGCCATGCCAGATCGACTTCAAAAGTATAGTTGGGATCACACTGATTGACGGTCTCCAACAGACAATCAAGCCAGGTTTCGTAATCCAGCGGGCTGACCCCCACTCCTTGAGGGCCGTGACGCTTGCCAAAAAATCTTACGGACTTCCTGGCTGAGTCAGAGACGGGAGCCAGCAAAATGATCACAATTGAAGCTTTAAGCATTGATATCTGCTTTTGCATATCGACACCGGCAAACATCTCTCGGAACCTGTCGTCTTTCTGGCAAAAGAGATTATAGAAAATATCAAAGAAGTGAGGATGCTGGCTGCACCTTGCATAACTGTCGTTAAAAACTTCGTGGATATCCATCTCAGCTCCTTTGGTATGGATTTTTCTTATAATGCCATATTACGAGTATGGTTCCTTATATGATGTAAGCAACTCATTTTAAGCAGAATTGAGAGCAGACTCGATGGTGAGATCCTAGAGCTCGTTGTACTTCTTAGCGTTGCCGAAACACTTGTCGACAGGGTATTTTTGCTCGTTCTTGATCAGCTTGTTCTGACAAGCCGCCATAAGGTCGATGTCGCATTTGTCTGCCAGTCGGAGCAAATACATCAGTACATCGGCCATCTCTTCTTCAAGGTGTGCTTTCTTGGCATCTGGCAGGTGTTCACTTTGCTCGGGGCTTAACCACTGGAAAATTTCAGTTAGTTCGCCCACTTCGCCGCTCAATGCCATGGCTAGGTTTTTGGGTGAGTGAAACTGCTCCCAGTTTCGGTCTTCCGTAAACTTTGCCAACTGTTGCTGAAGCGTTTTTATCTCGGATGTCATAGTGTTCTCTTTGGTATCAGATGCGATAGCGAGCCTTAGCTGACGTTTCACGTGAACTTGCAAAGGCTATAGGCTAGCGCGTTCGTTATACGCCGGTTTGCTCGGCATGAACATACTTATTTTTATAAATGCCCTGTAAAGCTTCTAGCGTGCACAGAAACAAACCGAGCCAAATCAGGCTAAAGCTAATGGCTTTGACCTCATCAAAAACCTCTCCGAACAGGAATACGGCAAGCAGAAATTGTAGCGTTGGCTCTATGTACTGCATTAAACCGACCATCGTTAGGCTGGTACGGTTGATAGCCAAGGCAAAGAAAATCAGTGGTGCCAGTGTGACAGGAGCCGATCCGATATATAGAAACAGTGTCGATAAGCCTGATGACAGGGCTACGCTACTGCCGGATATGCCCTGGGTGATGATAAAGCACAAGGCGAATGGGGCGAGGATAGCTGCTTCAAGCGTAACGGAAGTCAGAGCATCATAGCGAATGTATTTTTTACATAAGCCGTATAGGGCAAAAAAGCTCCCCATGATTAATGAGATCCACGGCAGTTCACCGTAGTGCCAGACTTGGTAGCCAATTCCGGCGATAGCCAGGACGACTGCGGCTGACTGAGCATGTGACAATCGCTCTTTGAGGAAAAGGACGCCGAGTGCGATGGCAAACAATGGATTGATGAAGAAACCCAGGCTTGCGGCAAGGACCTGATCATGGGTAATGGCCCAGGTGAATGCATACCATGATATACACATGATTGCTGCGGCAATGGTCGTGGCAACCAACGAACGCTTATCTGCCCATATTGTATGCAGGGAAGGAAAGGGGCGTCTCAGAATGGCTATGACAATCAGCATAACTGGTACCGAGAAAATGATCCTCATGGCAAGTAGTTCATCAATATTAGCCTGAGGAAGAAATTGGTAATACAGCGGCAAGATGCCCCAGAGCACAAATGAAAAAGCAGCTAACGCATTTCCGGCACGGTGAGATCGCATACAGATGTTCCAACGGTATCAAGGACAGAGAAAAGAAGAAATCAGGGCTATTTTGTCACTGAAACTGCGTTGAATAAAGTAATTTATATGACAAATAACTTAGTGAAATGGATTGCGGTAAAATTATTTCTTCATCGCAATAATGGTATGGACAAGCCAGGCTCGCCGCTCGCCGGTGAGCTGGGCTGAGTACTCTTGCTTCTCTTTCCATGAAACGACGTAGAAGGATGAGAATAGCTGCTCTAGCTCGTTTTTGCTATGGGTCAGCACCGGAAGATCTTCATGGTTGCAGTTATCGTCAATACCGAGAAAATGTCCGCAGAATACACCGCCGCTGTACAGGCTTTGCTGTATGTTCGGCCACAATTGGTAAAACTCGTTACGGGAGCAAAAAAACAAGCAGGCACTGGCATTGATCAGGTGGGTACGGGGAAATTCATAGTCTGAAAAACTGCTTAGCTGTACATCCAGGGCAGGGGCTGAAGCGGCCAGTGGGTGCTCTGACAGGGCTTCCAGACTTTTTATATTAATATCAAAAGCATAGACCTGATAATCTTGTTCCAGCAGATAAAGCGTATCTCGCCCTGTTCCGCAGCCGCAGTCAACAGCTATCCGGTCTTTGGTGGCATTGCCCAAAAACTGGTGAGCTTCGATAAGGTGAGCGCGAGGGGGTAACAGCTTTTGGTTACTTAGGTAATCCAGCCAATCAACAGTTGCCATGCCCATACCCTCTTCGACTACGGATTACACTGACGAGTAAAGTCTAACGATTGCGAACATCGATATTCGCCCAATTATTAGAATATAGATGACCGGATATGATCTAGCTGCCCGTAATGCCTGTATTGATAAGATTTTAATCACGCGAGTGGTTATAAGTTTGGTATTATTAGTGGACATCAGGCGCTTGATAATAACTTGTATTATGCGTTTGACGTGACTGTAAGCCACCAGGCCAATGATAAGAGAGAATAGAATGACTAAGCTAACCGCAGATATTCAAGCGAACTGCGCGCTATTTGTTGCCGAAACGAAAGAGACCCAGGTAGTTTGGGGGCTTTGTAACGAAGAAGGTGACTGGCTATCTGTTGCATCTAGTGAGTTTGAAGACTCTGAAGTAATGCCTTTTTGGTCGAACGAAGAAGATGCAAAACTTCATTGTGCTGACGAGTGGGAAGAGTTTACTGCCACAATGATCCCATTGGATGTTTTTGTCGAGGACTGGATGATCACTTTGGCGGAAGATGGCGTGCTGGTTGGGTTGAACTGGAATGCCGAGCTGGAAGGTGCCGAACAAGAGCCTTCAGATGTAGCCAAGCTCTACCTGTAATGCATTTGTGATGTAGCATCAGGCTCCATTGTGCATCATTGAAAAGCCGTATCTTATTGATACGGCTTTGTTGTATTTGCGCGAGCGCAATATAGTTACAGATTGGGATTATTACTGGTAGAGATATCATCTATATTTACAGAGAGTCATCAAACATGAGGGTGTTGTTATGGTGCTTTCTGAATGTCGCCAAATGATGGCAGAGCATACGCTCGTTGAAGCTCGTATAGTGCATGATTTTCTAAGTGCTGGCTGGAGTATTAACTTCAGAGACTCTGAGGGAAATGATTACCCTATTACTGACACTTATGGAATTCCGTGTAGCTATGACTCATTGAAGCAGGCAGAAGATGTCGTTCATCAGGTAGGGGATTGCCCTATTATGATTGACAGTCTGTTCAGATTTGCTGAACGTTAACGGCAGACGTTTACTGACACGGTAAATGGACGAGGGTAGAAGAACAAAATATACATTGCATTAAAAAGTACGATCGTGCTAAAAAGGATAAAACGCTAGTTATTGAGAAGAAAATGAGCAAAGGCCGCGTTACTCGAGACCACATTTTACAAACCGCTTTTAGCTTGGCCAGTAAAGACGGATTGGACAGTCTGACAATAGGTCAGTTGGCGAAAGCATCAGGGATGTCGAAAAGCGGCCTCTTTTCTCATTTTAACTCGAAAGAGAACCTACAGATTGCGGTGCTGGAATATACCGGTGAGTATTTTACTGAGCGGGTTATTCAGCCGGCACGGGTTGCTGAGCCTGAGACCATAGAAAAGAAGCTGCGGTTATTGCTGCAGAACTGGCTAGAGTGGAATCAGTCTTTTCAGGGTAGTTGCATGTTTCTTGATGCCTGGAGAGACAGTAGTGATGCTGACAGCCCTGTTCGGCAGGCCTTGGCGGTTATCACCCGTCGTTGGCTGGACTATTTATGCCTACAGGTAGAAAAAGCGAAGCAAAACGGTGAGCTGAAACCGGAGCTTGATACCTGGCAATTTGTATACCGTCTCTATGGCGTCTATCTGAGCAGTCATTTGTTTCGTTCCTTGTCGCTGGAAACCGATGAACATCAGCGGTTCTGGCTTGGTATTGAAGAGTTACTGAACGAGTGGCGAGTGTAATAATCACAGTTACGATTAGTTTTTGTTTAAACTAAAAAAGCACGACCGTACTTTTTGGAGGCTCAATGAGCAGCAAGATATATTTTAGGCAGGGCAAAGGGTTTGATCTTCGCCGAAGTATGATTAACCTAACAACACGTCTGCATCACACTATCGCCCCGGGCCACGCCAGAAAAGTCGCGAAGAATTTGCTGTTGACGCCGGATCGGAGCAAGCGCTCGATTGAAGAACCAGCCGGTTTAGTCCGATGTCAGATTGAAACTTCGGAGGGTAAGATCATGACTTATCAGCTGGGTGAAGGGCCGACCTGGATCCTCGGCCATGGCTGGTCAGGCTCATCAAGCCAGTTTTTCTCTCTGATGGAGCATATTGCCGCGGCGGGTTATACCGCACTGGCATTCGATAATCCGGCACATGGTGAGAGTGAAGGCCGTTACGGGCATCTGCCTGGCTTTGTGAAAGCGTTTGACGGAGTGCTGGATCAGCAAGCCAGCATTGCTGGCGTTATCGCACACAGCATGGGCGGGGCAATGGTTCTGGAGAGCCGCCATGCATTGCTGGAGGGAAAGCCTGTACTGCTGGTGGCACCGGTGCTCAACTATACAGAAAACCTCGTCAGCACCGTTAGGCGTTCTGGCTATTCGATGAAGCTATTTGATGAGGTTGTCGGTGAAATCGCCGACACATACCAATATGCGCTGGACTCGATAGATCCGCTACAAAGACTGAAGGCCCGCCTTGGTTCAGCGGTGATCGTTCATGACAAGGCCGATCGTTTTGCTTCGTTTGCACACTCCAAGCAGGCGGAGCGGTATGATCATGTGAAGCTGCTGGCAACAGAGGGGTTGGGGCATGGACGGATCCTAAACAGTGATCCGCTGCGCCAGGCGTTTGACTTACTGGCTAGCTAGAGACATTCACTCGTTTCCTATAAAAAAAGAGCATCTGTGATGCTCTTTTTTTATTCTTTTTAGATAGATAAATAGCTTAGCTTGGTTTTACTTCTACCTGCTCGCGGGCGAGCTCCAAACGGGCCACCTCGGCGTCCAGCTCGGCAATCTTCTTCTCCATAATCTGATGACAGTGATCAGCCAACTTACGGGCATCTTTCATTTCATATTGCGAGACATCAATGGGCTCAAGCATTTCGGTAATAACGATACCGTTATCACGTCGATTCAGTGAAATTTTGTTGTGGGTTGAGCTGACGCACATCGGCACAACCGGCACCCCGGCCTCAATGGCCATGCGGAAAGCACCTGTTTTAAAGGGTAACAGTCCGCGTCCTTTGCTTCGTGTCCCTTCAGGGTACATCCAAACAGACAGGTTACGGCTGTGGATAGCCTCGGCAACCTGTTGAATCGTGCTTCGTGCTTTCGACTTGTTCTCTCGGTCGAGCAGTATGTTACCTGTGATCCAGTAGAGCTGGCCGAAGAACGGGATCCACAACAGACTTTTTTTGCCGATTGAGACAGTTCGCGGCTCAAGCATTCCCGGTGAAGTAACAAAGTCGAAAATATTCTGGTGGTTAGAGATATAGACACTGTTTCCAATCTGAGTGACATTTTCTTTGCCTCGCTTAATCAGCTCAACCCCAACCAGTTTATGGAGTTGATCGAACCCGCGGCAGAAAAAGTGTACGTGTTTAGGATCACGTGGACTCAGCAAGCAGTAAACCAAAGCAAAAAGCGTGGTACAAATGATGAAGATCGCCCCTAAAAACAGGCGGATAACAGAAAGCACAATCACTCCTTTGTATTGTTAGTACTCTGTCTGACGCTGTTGAGATTACACAGAAGAGGTCAGAGGAGCTTTAGAAACAGATCTACAAAAAATACAGGAATTCAGACAAAAGATAAATGATTCAGACATGCTTAGAGAACATTTTTATTTCAAATATAGGTTTGTCTGAAGCGTATTAAGTTCGCAATTTCAGTTGATAGTTTTATCGTTAATTAACACTTAAAAGCGCATAAAAGCAGACAAATGGATGTAAATAAGCAGACAGGGTGTGAAGTCAATCGCATGGGGTAATATGAGTCAAGAAAGTGCTGGAAAGTCTTTAAAATTCAAGAGATAAAGAGCGTGGTTTTGGCACGGTATGACCAGTCCTGTCTAAAATTGCTGGGTCTGCTGTGCGAAATCTCTTCTGTTGTGTGGAGTTTTTGAGGCGAGCCATGAGCTTCGCCTCTTTTTTTATCTGCCGTTTACGGATTGAGTACTTTAACCATGTTATAGCGTTCGAAAGGCACGTTATTTCTGAGCGACACTTCTTTTTCTATCAGCTCGAATCCGAGTTGTTCAAATAGGCCTATCGACACTTTGCTTGCTGTTACGCTCAGGCTGGTTTGCTCATTTGCCGAGGCTATCGCCTCAAGAGCTGTGTATAGCTGTTTTCCCAACCCCTGGCGGGAATACTCCGGCAAGACATAGAGCAAGGTAAGGTGGTTTTCAGGATGAAGCTGGCCAAAAGCAATCGGCTGGTTGCGGCTGTCAACCGCAACCAAAGTATGCCCTTGGGAGACGAGTGCTTCAAATTCATCAAAGTGTGCATGAGGGTAGTCGGCCCAGATTGATACTTGTTCAGGGGAGTAATGTTGCTGTCCAAGCACAGACGCTGCCTGGTGATAGATGTTGGCAACCGCGTGGATATCATCACTGATAAATGCCCTGAGTGGATAAATATTCATGGAACTACATCTTCCCTGTTATGGCTGGAGGTCAAGTTGGCGGTTTTTATAACAATTAATGTCAGGATTCGGTAGTGCCTCTGTTCAAAACTGTGGAATGGTATAACCTATAGTGAAACTAATAAATGCTGATTACAACGGAAAGTTGCGGGATATTTCGCAGGTTTTTCGTCAGATTTCGGCAGTATCTAATAACATTGCGCTGTGAATATTTATTCTAAATTTTTGATTGTTATTTTGTCGCTGGTCGTTTTCTCTGGTTGTAGCTCTAATTCTGTGTTGGATGGGGAGCCCGCTGAGACGGCTAAGGCCGAAACGCTGAATCGCCCTCAGGTGCATGTAGTACCTGTAATTGTTGCACCTCCGGCCCCGACATTTAACCGGGTGTACGAAAGCTGGAAGGGGACACCTTATCGCTTGGGCGGAAAGAGCAGGCGTGGCATTGACTGCTCGGCGTTTGTCCAGGTGGGTTATTATGATGTGTTTAACAAGATACTGCCGAGAACGACAGGGGAGCAGGTGAGAATGGGGCGGTGGATCCCGTTGGCTGATGCGAAAGAAGGTGACTTGGTGTTTTTTAAAACAGGCCGGCGCCTGAGGCATGTCGGGATATATCTCGGTAATGCCGAGTTTCTTCACGCCTCCACGTCGCAGGGGGTGATGATTTCAAGTTTGGCTAATCCTTATTGGCGCCGTGCTTTTTGGCAGGTGCGAAGGGTTCCGATCTACTAAGAGTTCCGATTTACTAACTAATAGATATTTTTGCGGCTTTAAATGTAAAAATGAGCCCGTGTTCTCGCAAAAACGGCCAACGCCTCCCATACTTTTGCTGTAGGAATTAATTCCTGGAGGTGATTATGGCCATGGCAATTACAGTAGGGCAATTCCTCAATAGTCATAATGTGGATTTTAGCCTTACCCAACACCGTCATACCGACACATCTTTCAGTTCTGCTATCTCTGCGCATGTTCCGACTTCGCAGGTAGCAAAAGCAGTTATGCTCAAGGATCAGAATGGTGAATACCTGATGGCAGTCGTTCCGTCTAACCGGCGGGTGATGATTGACAAGATTGGCCGGATGATGGGTAAACAGTATTTCTTGATCGGCGAGCACGAACTACCTCAGATATTTCAGGATTGTGATCCTGGGGCTGTCCCTTCATTAGGACAAGCTTACAAGGTAAATATGTTGGTAGATGACCTATTGCTTGAGCAAGATGAACTCTACATCGAGTCAGGGGATCACGAAAACTTGATCCATTTGGATAACAAGCAGTTCCATAAAGTTATGCATGATATTCCGCACGAAAATATCAGTGGATATCGGATGATGTTTTCTCAAGAGCAGGATAGTCGAAGAGGCTGGGATTGGGAATAATCATTTAGCTGTTAGCTGGCTGACAAGATAATGTACGTGTTGTGACTAGGAAAACACCCGCGAGATTGGTCAATCTGGCGGGTGTTTATTGTATAGCTTATTGGTTAAGCAACATCCTGAGCCATAGCCCCGGTGGCGTGCTGAAACCGGTGGTGGCAGAGGTTATTTTTCCTTCCTTGATGATGACGACTGTCGGGGTGGCAGCTATTCCCCATTCGCGCCCCAGTTCGCTACGGTTGTCATTGATTACCCTGAACGAATAGTCATGACTTTCAATGAAGGCATTGAGCCGTCTGTTGTCACCGGATGACAGAGCAATGGTTACGACCTCGAAGTGATCGTTCATCCAGTCAACGGTCGGGGTGACAAACTTACACGCCGGGCACCATGTTGCCCAAAAATAGACCATCACAGGTTTTTCATGGCTCAGGGTAACCAGGTCGATGTGCTTGCCTTGAGTTGTCTGGAGAACAAGTTGAGGAATGTGTCCTTCCGGCATATCCTGGCTTCGCCAGTAGTCCATCAAGGTGCTGAAGGCGACAAACATAATAATGACCAACACGGCTTCTTTTAGCCAGTGCCTGGCCTTCCGCTTTTTCTTCGCTGGCTTATGAGATGATGTAGGCTGCTCGTGCATTAATTACTCCTGCCCGCCAACTGTCTTTATCGCCTGCATGACTTCTTCGTTGCTTAAAATAACCGGTAGCGGGATCCCCTGTGGTGCATTCGGGCCATAGACAATATTGAACGGCACACCGAAACGTCCGTTGGACTGAAGGTAGCCTGTGACGTATTCAGACGGTCTGGTCCAGTCACCACGCATCAGAACAATGTTACTTTTTCCGAGCTCAGAGTAGACAGGATCTTGCAGCAATACACCAATCTTGTTGGCTTTGCAGGTTATACACCAGTCGGCGGTCACATCGACAAACACTGTTTTCCCCTGACTGACCGCCTGCGCAATCTGCTTGGTGTCTAATGGCTGCCAGGCATGATCCGCAGGAAGAGGCTTAGCCCATTGATCGGCGGTTACACTGCCCAGGAGCAAGCTGCCAGCAGTACCAAATAGCAGAAATGCCAGAGTCAAAATAACAGGCTTGCGACCTTGGACGTTACCCAGCCGCCATAGCAGAGCAATCACGAGTACGACACCGGCACCAGAGACCAGCCAGAGACTAAAGAAATTAGCCATCAGGCTAAGCAGCCACAGGCTGGTTGCCAGCATCATAAAACCGAACAGGGTTTTCAGTTTGTTCATCCACGGGCCGGGTTTGGGCAGTAGTCTGGCAACTGACGGGAAGGCAGCGATTACAAGCCATGGAGCGGCCATACCGATAGCCAGCGCGGTAAAGATGGCAATAAGCGTGATGACATCAGCTCCGAGCGCAAATGCTACGGCAGTTCCCAGGAACGGAGCGCTGCAGGGCGTGGCCAGCAAGGTGGCAAACATGCCTTGTATGAAGTGACCGGCATAGGAGCTGTCACCGCGAGAGGCAAGCCAGGTATTGGTATTGCTGGACAGGCGGATTTCGAACAGGCCGAACATGTTGGCCGCAAACAAGCCGGTGATCAGTACCATTGTCGCAATGAAGTAGGGGCTCTGGAATTGCACTCCCCAGCCCAGTGCCTGGCCCGAGAATTTCAATACGATCAGAAAGCCGGCGAGCAGCCAGAAGGAGACAAGAATACCGGCTGCCGATGCAAGAAACTGAGTACGGATTTGACGTTGTTGAAGTGTCTTGGCTGAAATCACAGTGCTGAGTTTCATACCGAGTACCGGAAGGACACAAGGCATGACATTGAGAATAAGTCCGCCAAGCAATGCAATAGCAATAACTTCGAGCAGGCTTGCGCTGCTGTTTGCAGGGGGCGGCAAATCTGTGACGAGGCCGGGGATCTCTACGGCGGTGTCATTGTCACTGATGGTCGCATTCAATGTCTGATTGAGCAGGTCCGGTGTACCAAACCAGCTGGTGACTTCCAGCTGGGCAATGAGCTGATTGCCGTCAGTGCGGATTGAAGGGGTACGAAACGAAGAGTCCATGGCCTGCTGCGAGCTACCATCGATAAATACGTCGGGCTGTTGCCATCCCTGCGGGTTGGTGGCGATAACAGACAGGATCCGGCTACCGGCATCCCAGGAGATTTGATCCAGTGAAATGACGTTTGATTGTTTAGGCACCTGGCTCATGCCCTGATTATACAGGTGCATAGCTTCCTGGGAGGCACTTAGCTTGGACGGGGTGAAGTCCAGCGTTAGCTCATAATCAGTCAGCACACAGATGTTGGTACATGATGACATGGTGAGCTTGCCTGACAGAAAGACAGGTTTGCTCATATCCTCGACATGGAGTGTCATTGGAAACACGATGTGCTCTTTGTAACCGAGCGTTTCGACACCGAGAAACTCGTAGCGTTTTGGCATCGGCCAATGCCAGTCTACGTTTTCGAGGTTGTTGGACAGATCCCAGTCGATGCTGGGTGCGACGCCGCCTTCGCCGGGGCTCCGCCAGTAGGTTTTCCAGCCGGTGTCGAGGCTGACTTCAAGTAAGGCCTCGACGGTGTTAGCCTGTGGGTCGCTTTGTCCCGTTAGCATGTACCTGACTTTTACGGGCGGGTGCTGTGGGTTCGAAAGCCAGCCGGTATTGTATTCGACGGCCTGTGCCGAAAGGGGCAGAAAAGATGCTATTAGCGTGGCAAGCAGTGCTATCGACGCCAGTAGAGAAGAAAGCTGTTTTTTCAATGTATGTACTCCAAATAAACCTGATATCCAATTTTTAGCAACGAATGTCGACGGGAGATCGGCGTTATTCTCGGAATACACACAGGGTAAGGTGCCGTCGCCGGGAGGGCGTTATTGGTTCGGTTAGCAGCGGAACGCGAAATGGATTACCGATACACATTGTTATCAGCAGCAACAGAATTCCAATGCTGATCAGGGCATGATCCAGCGACTGCTGGTGAAGCTGGAGCAGATGGTCGGTTAAATCACACTTCTTTTCTACGGCGTGGGAGGATGTCTCCAGATCATGGTGCGAGTCCAGGCTTGTCTGGGCATAAAGTGGACATGAGGAAATCATCCCGGTGTTTTGTCCGGAACAGACAAAGACAACCAGTAATACTAACCATAATGACCACTTAGCACTTTGGTGACGACTTACCTTGCGAACCATATAGATCCCCTGCGCTGCAATGAAGCTATGACCGTCTAAGTTGGCCATAGTTTCGATTCAGGCACATTTTCTTTGTTTTACTGCCTGACTGCAAGTTGGAGGTAGAAATCCATAGTGCGGTGTGTATGGACTGAATAGGTAGTTGTCGAGAGGCAGGTATACGCAGCGACGATTACCAAACCGTTGCTGCGTATGAGTTTGCGGGTACTCACTTAATGCTGTTGAGCATAAAGTTGATGACTGGGTCGCTGTTACCAGCCTGTGTCAGTGCCTTGGGGAGATAATCCGGCCTATATAATATTTCCCGGGTGATTAGCTCGTCCAGCAAAGGCTTGAACTCAAATCCTGTTTTGCCGACAAATAATGAGGTCAAGTCTCCCTGCCGATAATAGATCAGTGCATCTCTGAGCCCTTTCAGGTAGAGGTAATCTTTGGTAAAACCGCCTCCCCGATAGGCTCTTGCTGTGATAGTAAATGCATCATCCGAACTTAAGCCGTGCTCTGCCACCAGACTGTTGTATGTTTCGTTAAAGCTCTCGCCTCGAACCATCTTATTAACGGCTATCACCCGTAACGCGAGTGTTTTGAGTCGGTGCAACGGGAAGCTGCCCGACAGATGCTCGCACAAGATAGCCAGTCCCTCCTGCGTATGGGTGTTACCCGGCAGCCCGAGTTTGAGCACCTTCAGCGGTTGCTTGTCGGCATTGACGCTGGTCACCATATGCACACCGAGTTCATGGTGGATCAGTGCATTGAGATCGGTTGGTGAGAACTGGCAGCTCATGTTGACCTTGATGTGTCGCCCGCTCACCATAGCCCGTGCAATTAGCTGCTTTGAACCGACAATCTTGCACGAGATCCCATACTCTTCCGCAGCCGTTTTGAACATGCCAATCGCGTCAGACGCGCTGATGCTAGGAGTCTCTTGCGCCTGATACTCCCTGGCATGGAGAATAAAGTTCGCATTGGCAATATCCTGCTGATCTGGCTGGCCGTAATATTTCAGTGAGTTATACAAGAACTCCTCATGGCCGATGCTGGTCAGCAAGTCTATCCTGACCGCCAGCTGGTCAATAACCCGGCGATACATCTTTTGGATGTCGGCATCGCGGATCTCATCAACCGGCAACCGATATAGTTGCTCCCTGAACTTATAGGGATCAATATCAAGCTGCCGATAGGTAAACCCTGGCAGGTAGTCATGCGGCCGATGAAGAAACCGTCGCTTTTCCTGTTTAAGGTTAGTCGGGTTGATATAGCTCAGCGTATTGATGCCCCTGGCCAAAGAAAACAGTTGCCTGTCAAGTTTGATCACCTCGCGTGGCAGCCGAGATGATAATATATGGCAGCCTGTCAGGCGCTTCACTTTGGTACGACGCTGTATGGTTGCAGCCGCATGCTCGGTGATCACCGTCTTCATGGCTTCTTTAAGCTTCTCGATAACCAGCGGGAAAGCGTCGCCGCTCATTTCATTCATGAAAACTTTCTTGATTTCGATGGGCAAGATCAGCGTATTGGCAAAATTCTCCTTTATAAAAGCTGCCTGATAGCCTTGGCCTTTGAATACTGAATTCACTTCGGCATTCACTTCAATGTTTGGTAGCTCGACATCATTAAGAAACCCAAGCAGGTGATCAATTTCCTTATGCCACTTACGCTTGTTAAGTTGGCTGGTGCCAAGGTTAAACACTGGTGTTGCATGCTCAATGCGCTGGTAGTTGTATGAATGAATGTCATACAGTAGACACAGGCCAAATTGACTCTCGAGTGAGTCGACTAAGCATCCCAATATGCGGTAATAGCACTGGTGTTTGCTGATTGACACGGCACGTTCATCATCGGTTAGATCCTCAGACCAGACTGATTTACCCCAGGCCGTTTCATAAATGCAGCTCTCGATCGGGCGGTTAAGATCATACTCGTACCGTGAGTCTTCTCCCTGCAGGACAATCGGCAGCGAGGAGATAAAGTCACCGGTATAGGGGTCTTCTTCATAGTATCGTTCTGCTTCGCTCAGGTTGCATTTGCCAGCAAGGTCGCCGCGAAGGCGGTGACCGTGATGAATAGCTGTAGCAATATAAGGCTGATACTCACTGATCCGGATAACCAGGCTGCCGTCGCTAAGCTGTGCTTCGAACGGAACACGCTGCCGGATCTTCTCCAGCACTTCTGTTTCAGTAAGTCGCAGCATCAGCAATCACCTGGCGGTATTCATTTTTTCGGGTAATGCCAATTTCTTTGGCGATAACGACACTCTCAACGAAGTCGAGCACCTCGCGCTGCAACTTGGTCCGGTTCAGGCGGTTGATACGGGTGATCCCGCCCGGACTCAGTACATTCACCTCGACCAGCTTGCCCTTGATGACATCAAGACCAACAAAATACAGGCCGTCACGCACTAGTTTGGGGCCGATATGTTTGCAGAGTCGAAGCTCTTGCTTGGTCAGGGTGTGCTTAACCTCTTTGCCGCCAGCATGGATGTTTGAGCGTACATCGCCCGTTGCCGGTACCCGGCGCATTGCTCCGATTGGCTCGCCATTGAGCATCATGATGCGCACATCACCTTCTTCGGCGCCCTCGATATAGTCCTGGAGAATGACGTAGTTTTTGTCTTCGCCGATGTAGAAATCGAGCAGAGACTTCACACTGGATTTCGCGCTTTTCTCAACCAGGATGACACCTTTGCCGCCATACCCGTTAAGAGGTTTCATAATCATTCGCTCGTTAGGGCTTTCGTCTAACACCCGTTCCAGGTACTCACGGTTCTTTGAAACGTGAGTAACTGGAATAAACTCGTTATTCGGGTCCGGTAGCGAGGTGGTGTAGAGCTTGTTGTTGGCGACACGCAATCCGTCGATATCGTTTACGATGAAGGTGTCATCGCGAACAGAGTCGAGAAAGTTCAGCGCCATGGTGTCCAGCGGCGGGTTGGCACGCATAAAGATCACGTCAAAGCCAGCCAGTGGCAGCTGTGCTTTGCGAAACTCAGCCCGGCGGTAAAAACTCGGAATATTGTTTGATACGTCGCCCTTTTTTAAGACCTTGCAAAATGCAATCGCTGTGCTGTGGCGCATAGTCAGGTTATTGGGCGTCGTAATCGCAACCGTATGACCACGGCTAGCCGCTTCATGAATAAGGCGCAGAGTTGAGTCTGTTTCAGCTTCAACTTTGTCCCACGGATACATAACAAAACAAATTTTCATACAAGTATTACCAAAAGAGCTGTCACGGATGACAGGCAATAAAGAACTAAGCCATCGCACCGTTGTGGATGGCTTAATCGGTATTTAGCGTTCGGAGTGGTGAGAAACCGTTGTACGGTTATTTCAAGCGTTCATCAGTAATCGAGGTCGTTCTCGATGTCGCTTTCGTTATCGTCATCGAAGCAATAGGACCGATTTCGTTGAGAAACACACAAGGTATAGCTTCTTACTTTCTGGGTCGTTTTATGGATATATTTGAGCCAGCATTTGGCAAAGTCGGACCGGACGTCAAGTTGGCCATGTATCTCTGCAAGAAACTGACGTTCGGGTTCACTGCTTGCCTCGAGAGAGCCTTCTGCTAGCCCTTTCATGGTGCGGCCATAGTTATGTAGCAACGTTGCTTCACTGATAGTGAAAACACCAGATCGGTTGAAGCCGCGTGGGAAATTTTTATCGTCGTAAAATTTGCCTTCACTTCTCATTAAATTGCTTCCTGATGAGATTTGCGCAGATAGTCATGCACAAGGTCCAAGTTGTAAAACAAAGTATTTTCGTCGTGACGATAAAAATAATTGATTAAAATAAAAGGAAGCGTAGGTGTACTATCGCCATTTCCTCCTTTTTTAAAGATTGAGAACTCATTTGGATACTGAATTACTCCGGACGTTTCTTGAAGTGACGAAAACACGGCATTTCGGCAGGGCGGCAGATAACTTATTTCTCACCCAGTCGGCGGTGAGTTTTCGTATTCGACAACTGGAATCTCAGTTGGGTAATGATCTATTTTCGAGGCAGCGTGGCAATGTTCAGCTAACGGCAGCCGGCGAGCGCCTGCAGCCCTATGCCGAGGCGATTTTGCAAACTTGGGGCAGGGCAAAGCAGGACGTTGCGTTGTCAGACAGTCTGACGAAACAGGTAGCAATTGGTGCTTCGCCGATGTTCTGGGAGTTCGATGGTATTTCAGATTGGATCAACCGGATTTATGAGGCTGAAGAAGGCTTGTCGTTGCGACTTGAATCCGTGCCTCGCCAGAGTATGGCGAAGCGTCTGCTCGATAAGAGTATTGATGTTTCTATTACCAGTGAGCCGCCGAGAATTGATAATTTACAGGTGACCAAAGTGCGGGATTTTCAACTGCAGTTGGTAACTCGGGTGCCTGACTGCACAATGGATGATCTGAATTCGTTTCCCTTGGTGTTTCTTGACTGGGGAACTCGTTTCTCAGTAGAACATAGCCGTATTAGCGAGTTGCAAAAGACACCGGTTATGCATACTCATTCAAGTCGAATGGCGTTGGAATACATGCGTAATAGTCGTTCGGTTGGTTTCTTGCCGTCTCCAGTCGTCGCCCAGAGTGTTGATGAGGGTGAGCTACACCCTGTTGCCGGGGCGCCGATAATGGAGCAGTCTTTATACCTGGTCTGGCGCGATGATAATGATAAATTGCCTTTGCTCCAAACTATGCTTGGCGTGCCGTTTAACCAGGTGAGCGAAAGCGTTTAATCGATTTTGCTGTTTATGATGTGCAATATTACTTGTTGTACAGGTGCCAGAATCCTCTCTACTCTTCGCGCAGGGAGAAGCTGGGATTCAATATGTGTCTCGGATCACGAGCTGTTGATTTCTGGTGA
The DNA here is from genome assembly GCF_050336885.1 of Photobacterium kasasachensis. Taxonomy (NCBI): domain Bacteria; kingdom Pseudomonadati; phylum Pseudomonadota; class Gammaproteobacteria; order Vibrionales; family Vibrionaceae; genus Photobacterium; species Photobacterium kasasachensis. The sequence goes on along the minus strand of NZ_JAKJSH010000004.1, from coordinate 122,360 downwards.
TTATCTCTCTCCGTAACGCTAAGTTTTAGCATTACTGTCATAAATGACTATTACTATTCGGTAAATCTTGGTAGCGATAGCAACAGATATGCAGATTGTTACCAGTGACAACCCCGAACTATTTATACTCTGGATATGTGTCAGGAAACGAGCATGGCAAAGTTTGATCAAAAATTCAGCAAAGGATCTAAGTCCAAACATAAATTCGATCTGGATGATGATTTTCGAGATTTCAACCAGCAGTCAAAGAAGAAAAAGCGCCGTATCGCTAGGCAGCGCGAAGAGTATGTAGAGTACGACGACTATAACTATTAATTATTGCTGGTGGATTGCGGTATAATGGCGGCAGTTATATGAATCATCAAAGAGCTGTGCAATGCTAGAGAACCTAAATATCCCGACCGATATCGAAAAAGAGCCAGAATTGGCGATCCCTTCCATCGAAGAGCAAAAGCGCATCGTTGAAACGTTGAAGCGCCTGGAAGAAGCCGGTGAGCTAACCCCCGAATTGCTTGAAGAGTACATGACGGGTAAGCGAGCTATCGACGAAGATAGCTAATATCGATACTGGAACTCTGAATGACTGACGGCCCCTCTGTTATAGAGGGGCCGTTTTTTATGCTTCATTTTCGGAAGATTGTCGCGTTGACGGCCTATCGAAAAGCGGGCTGGCTTTTTGTCAATTTCAAACTTAAAGACTGGTAGCCTAGCAGCAAAGTACAAGGTAACAGCCAGCTTAGGTGGCTGTTATAGAGAGGCAACCATTGAAGCAGAGCCTGGTCAATCGATCCACTCACCATACCGAGTACGGCAGCTGTGTCGATACTGCCAAATAAAAAGGCCGTAAACACTAGGTACTTCAAGTGGTGGTTCTCTGTGAGTGATAAAGAAGCTGCGAGCACAAGGGCTATTGCGATAGGGCAGAGAACGAGAATTAAAGGCAGACTGAACGAAATAAGCTGCTCAAGTCCGACATTGGCCACAAGAGCGGTCAGTACGATCACGGCAGTGGCCGTTTTCGCAAATGGCAACTGGTAGGTTTTCTCAAAGTACTCGGCATTAGCATTGGTCAGCCCGATGACGGTAGTCAGGCATGCAGTCAGGGTAATAACAGCAAGTAGTACCTGGCCGACAGGGCCGAGTATTGCCGCTGAGTAGAGAGTCAGAATTTCACCGCCGTTGCTGGCACCAGCGGCTATCGATGAAGAGCTTGCTCCCAGGTAGCCCATTGCCAGATAACAAGTGCTCATCAGGATAATATAGATACCTGCGATAAAAAAACTGTAGCGCTGGATACCCGCTTGGTCTGTGATCCCTTTTTCCTTGATAGCCTGGATGATCACCCAGCCAAAGGCCACGGCTGCTATCGCATCCAATGTCATATAACCTTCTAGCAGGCCATTGACCAGCGGAGCCTGTTGGTAAGATTCAATGGCCTGAGTGGCCGAGCCCTGAGGGTAAAACATGGCAGTTATTACCAGGATACCCAGCATAGCTATCAAGGCTGGTGTCATAAACTTGCCGATGATGTCTACGAGCCTGCCCGGCTTAAGTGCCAGTAACAGGCACATTGCACAGAAGATGACGGAGAAGGGCAGCAGGTAATTTTCACTGACAAATGGCTTGAGTCCCATTTCATAGGCGACAGTAACCGCGCGGGGTAGTACGAAAGCCGGACCTAAAGTGATAAAAACCATAAGCCAGAATGTGCGATCCAACCACGGTGGGAGAGCTTGGGTGAGTTTGTTGGCAGAAGAGAGCCGTCCCAAAACGATAATAGTCAGTGCAGGCAGGCCGACAGCCGAGATCAGAAAGCCTAGCATCGCACTGAGCCAGTTCTCACCGGCTTGCTGGGCCATCATTGGGGGGAATATAAGGTTACCTGCACCTAGAAACAGTGCAAAGGTTGTAAAGCCAATGGCCGTGATATCTCTTTTTTTCAATGGAACCACCTTCAGTCTTGTGTCAGCTGGGTGGTTAGAAAAGAGTGGTTGGGTGCTCTGTTTCGCCAGCCAGGCTGACGAAAAACAAAAGCCGTCAGCGTCAGGAAATGACGACGACGACAGAGACAAGTGCGCAGGAAGCTGCACAAGATAAAACTTGCGGGCAATCGGACTGATTATTAATCATTGAGTTGCGCATACTACACACTTGGAGTTTGAATAAGTGGGATTAACATAATGTGGGTTTTGAACGATGTAAAGATTTATTTTGTACTGCATATGCACTGAAAACTCAGACTTTTATTCTGCTTATTTTGGTTTTGAGTTTAAATTATTGATATTAAAGCAATTAATGGGAGGGGCTAGCGGCATCCGGATAATATGCCGCTTGCTGTCTGGCGTTAGGCTGATTTGTGGCTTAATAGCTTGTTGAGTTCGTTCAGTGTGGAAACTTGGTAATTTGGCTTGATCCCTTCAGGAGCCTGATGACCATGTGTATTTAGCCAGCAAGTATGGATACCGGCATTTATTCCACCCAGTATATCTGAGTGCGGGTTGTCACCAACCATCAGAACCTCATCTTTGTCCGGGTGCCCCATTTGGGCTAGGGCAAAATCAAAGATACCGCGATCTGGCTTCGCGATTCCGACTTGCTCTGAGATGACCAATGTCGAGAAGTAGTCTTGGAAGCCGGTGCGCTCGAGCCTAACTTGCTGAAGTTCTGTAAAGCCGTTGGTGATAATCCCTAACTCTGCCCGATCCTGAAGGCTGTGCAGCAATTCTTTGGCGCCGGGCAGCGGGGCGCAAATGTCGGCCATTGCGGTCAGAAAAGCGCTGTTGATAAATTGCGTCGTGACCTTGAGCTCCTCTGCCCACGACTGAAAGCGGATGTTTTGTAGTTGCTGAGCTGTAATGACGCCATCTTGGTAATCAACCCAGAGAGGTTTGTTGATTCGTTGGTATTCTGCATAGTCGTCTTGGGTAAACTCGATACCTAAACGCGAAAACATCAATTTCAGTCCTTGAAATGCATCAAAGTGAAAAAGGGTTTCATCTGCATCAAAGAGTATCCACTTATATTTCATTTATTTTCTTCCGATCTTTGGTTCGCCTCACGCTGGTGTGGGTAGATAATACCGCAATTAATACTCAATTTTCTCTCTTAATTGCATAAATGCCAGTTGAATATGAAGCTGTAGGCTTAATCTGCCTGTCTTTTTGGATATACCCATAAGTGGTTATATATGCTTAATTACAATGTCTTGCTTGCTATCCTGATTATTTAACTATACTTGGGAGTATGGAAATAAAGGCAAGGAGAGCCTCCGCTAATCTGCAATTGTTTCTTTAATCTAATGCTAAGGAGTAACATTGAATGGTTGATGAAATACAGTTCTATGAGCCAAATGAAAGCCACGGATTCTTATCAAACTTCGCGTCTAGTCCTATTACATTAAGTGATATTGTATGGCCAACAAGTGAGCATTACTATCAGGCACAGAAGTTTGTTGAACCTGAGATTCAGCAGCAGATTTTAAAGGCGGAAACACCAGACTTGGCATTTAGCTTAAGTCGCCAATATGCCGACAAGGTAAAAGAAGACTGGATGGAAGTTCGCACGGCGGTGATGCGGTTCATTGTATTTGAAAAGTTCCGCCAAAACCCTCGTCTGGCGCATTTGCTTGTCAGTACGGGTGACAGCGTAATTAAAGAGCATTCGCATAAAGATGATTTCTGGGGAGATGGCGGAGACGGCAGCGGCCGCAATGAGCTAGGCAAGATCCTGATGGATGTGCGCGATTATTTTGCAAAGAAAGAGCCGTTTAATCTTGTCCACTTTGTTGATAGTGCTAAGCTTCCAACGCAGTGGGGAACCTTCCAGATGTACGGCTTTATCGAGCAGGCAACCGGCAAGGAACATTTGGCGCTAGTCTATGGCGAACTGGATCCGGAATCGCCGCCATTGATCCGTTTGCACTCGGAATGCCTGACCGGTGATGCCCTGTTTAGTGCTCGGTGTGATTGTGGTTTCCAGTTATCCAGAGCAATGGAGAATATCGTCAATGCCGGAAGTGGCGTCTTGTTTTATTTGCGTCAGGAAGGACGCGGCATTGGCTTGATTAATAAAATTCGTGCTTATCATCTCCAGGATGACGGCGCTGATACGGTAGAAGCCAATGAGCGATTAGGCTTTGCTGCCGATATGCGTGATTATTCTTTCTGTCGGGGAATGTTGAGCTTTCTGAATATTAAATCGGTTAAGTTGATGACGAACAACCCAAGAAAAGTAAAAGCATTGACCAGCGCCGGAATTAATATAGAAAAAAGGGTTCCTTTGCAGGAAGGTAATAATCCTCACAATGAAAACTACCTAAAAACGAAGGCGTCAAAACTTGGGCATATGTTTGACGAAGAATTTATAAAGTAGTTATTATAAATTCGAATGAAAATTATATAAAAACGCAGCATAAGCTGCGTTTTTAATTTATCATGATCGTGGTAATTAACTACCAATTGTCAGAAGTAGTTTCTAACAATATCGTCAATAGCTCCTGAGGTTTTCAATTCTTTTAGTTTTGAATTTATAAAGCTCTGCATGTTTTTGTCCATTTTAGGATCAAAAGCGAGGTAAATTGGGTAGTCCGGAATGACAGAACTAAAGGGTTGTATCTCATATTGAGATAAGTTCTGATTTTGCTGTGACAGGTTATATTTTACCCGTGATTCCATTTCGACAAAAGCCGTATCACCCGGAAGCTTTTTGATCACACGAAATGCTGCGCTGTAATCTTTAACCCTTAGCTCTTCGACGTCTCCAGACTCGAAGTAAGGCGTCAGTTGTGGATAGTCAAAGCCATGCAGTAATACGACAACCCTGTCACTCATGTCTTGCATTGAGTTGAATTCAAATGGATCCTTGTTGCTACTGACTAGTACATGTTTGACGTTATAAATTGGAATGTCGGACAAGTTTTCAGCCTGAACGCCTCCCCAACCTGGACTGCCGTAAGTGATCCAGTTGGGTTTTCCGCCTGCTTCAAGTAGCGAAATCATCCGGTTGAAAGGGTATGTATGATAGTTGATGTCGTACTGACTGTCCTTGAAAATAGCTCTTACGATGTCTGTGACAATACCGCTGTGGTTATTGTTACCTTTTTCAATCTGGAATGGACTGGCCTGCTTGGCGATGACGTAATAATTTATAGACTCGGCATTTATTGCAAAGCTTGAGCAAGATAACGTTAATGCGGTTGCAATAGGGAAAAATTTATTCATTTTGTGTCCTTACCTTAACTATCCCGTTGAAGAAGCTATTATTATGTTAGTAGAAGAAGGATAAGATGCGAGTTTAAGGATGAATAAAACGTATCAAGAAATAAAGCCCAAACGGAAAATGGGTATAGCTAGGCAAATACTATTTTCAATTTTGTTAATTAGCTCACTCTTTACCTTGTTCACGACGTGCTTGAACCTCTACATTGATTACAAGCAGGATTTGGCGGCGATCGAAGAAAGGTTCGTCCAAATAGAAGAAAGTTATCTTTCAAGCCTGGTATCAAGCTTGTGGGTGGAGGACCGTGAACAATTGGCCACCCAGGCAGAAGGTATAATGCATCTGCCCGGATTGCATTATTTAGAAATTACAGATAGTGAAGGTGCCATTATAAGGATTGGCTCGGAGTTGCCGAAATACATGCACCAGAAATCTTGGGACATGGTTTATAAACTTGGTAATAAAGAGTACAACCTGGCGACTTTAACCGTTCAGTCTGATTTGTATGTTGTTTATCAGGGGCTGATAGACAAGTTTATTCTGTTGCTGCTGAGTCAGGCAGTACAAATTTTCGTGATCTCTGTCTTTATCATCCTGATCATGTATCGGCTGGTTGTTCAGCCGCTGACCCAGATGTCTCGCACTGTGAGCGAGTTTGACTCGGACAAGGTGCCAAAGGCGATTCATCTTCGAGAGCGTTGGTTTGAAGATGAAATGTCCATTTTGTCGAATCGCTATAACCAGTCCGTAGAACAGATCCGCGAGCATTATTATCAGCTCGAAGAGGCGCGGGAGTACGCAGAACAAGCCAACCGCAAGAAAAGCGAGTTTCTGGCCAATATGAGTCATGAAATTCGTACCCCGATGAACGGGATCATCGGCCTGTCGAGTCTGATGAAAGAGATGGACTTGCCAGAGGAGCAAAAAGAGTATGTGAATATGCTCAATACCTCCTCGCTCTCTTTGCTGGATCTGATTAACGATATATTGGACTTCTCAAAGATAGAAGCAGGTCGGTTAGAGCTTGAACATAACATATTGAATTTATTCGAGCTGAACAAAGAAGTAGAATCTGTCTTTTTGGTCAGGGCGGCCGAGAAAAGTTTGGCTTTTCGCTGCTCGATTGACCGAAATATCAGCCCGATGCTGTTGGGTGATGCAACCAAGCTTCGCCAAGTGTTGAATAATTTGATAAGCAACGCGATAAAGTTTACGGAAATGGGGTTTGTAAACCTCTTTATTCAGCGTGAGGGAGAGGATCACAAATCCGTATCTGTGAGGTTTGAAGTGTCAGATAGCGGCATCGGTGTCCCGAAAGAAATGCACGATGCTATTTTCGAAAAGTTTCAGCAAGCCGATGGAAGTACCACCAGGAAATATGGCGGAACCGGATTGGGGCTCGCCATTTGTCGCGAGATTATTCGGTTGATGGGTGGAGAACTGAAACTAGACAGTGAACCTGGAAAAGGCAGTACTTTTTCATTCTTGCTGACGCTTGAGAAAAATATATTACCAACTGCGTCCAGTACTGACATTAAGCTACTGTCCGATCTATCTGTGCTCCTCGTTGATGACAGCATGCTCAATATGAGGATCACATCAGCCCAGTTGAGTAACTTCGGGGCAAAATCGACATGTTGTGAAAATGCCACCGAGGCAGCTGATTTTGTGTTACAGGCGATCCGCGGCAAAGCGCCTTACGATTTGATCGTGATAGATAAAATCATGCCTGAGATTAATGGGTTTGAATTAGCCAAGCAACTTAGGATCCAGTTTGCAGAACGCTGCCCGAAAATGATGATGATTTCGGCCGGGCCGGAAGTCGGGGATGAAGAAAAAGCCAGAAAATCCGGCATTCGTTCTTATTTGGCAAGACCCTATAAAGAAGCCAACTTGAAATGGACTGTCCAGCAGGTTGTCCGTAGCAATGATATTGATCTTACAGAAGTTGATCACGATTTGCTTACTGTGTCTGATAGTCAGCAGCAAATTCAGCCTATGCAGACAATGCCAGAGGCGTATTTAGGTGCTACCCGGCAATCATCTCGCTTTAAGAGTGCTGGTAATTCAGATGTGTCGTCAGAAACAGCTTCTGCGCCTGATTTGATGACTTTGCGGGAAAAGGCCGATAACCATGCACAGGCGCAGGTTAGCGTATTAGTTGTAGAAGATACTATTGTAAATCAGAAAGTTGCCCAAATGATGTTGGAAAAGTTAGGGGCTAAGGTCGATATTGCCGATAATGGTCAGGTTGCGATTTCGAAGTATCGTAAAGGGCATTTTGATCTTATTTTCATGGATTGCCAGATGCCGGTGCTTGACGGGTTTAAAGCAACGAGGGCAATTCGCGAATTAGAGTCAGAAGGACAGCGAATACCGATTATTGCTCTGACGGCCAATGTGGTGAAAGAGGAAAAGGATAAATGTTTTGACGCAGGGATGGATGATTTTGTTTCGAAGCCTGTTAGCCAGCAGATGTTGGCAAATATGCTTAAAAAGTACTTGCCGTCACCCTGACAGAGAAGTGTTATCAGGTTTGAATCAGACAGGGAGCGGATATCGCTCCCTGCTTGGTTTGTGCTTATGCGGGATGCTGGGAAAGACTGTAATTGGCGCTTTGGTTGTATAAGTTAACGACCACAGTCAGCGTATCCTTGCGAGTATCTTCTGAGATATCCTGAATAACGTAGAAATCTGAATCTTTGTATTGCAGGTTCTTATCCACTAAGCGTAACAAGCTGTCTTCTATGTCACCTTGAATTTCTATTGTTTCGATCAGCTCAAATTGGCCGAACTGAATTTCAGATGGAGAGAGAAGCTCAGGGGAAGCCAATGAGCTGGTCGATGCTCCCAGAAGGAGAAGAGTTAAGATAGCGCGCTTGATCATGGAGAACCTACAAATGTTGCTTGGCTGTAGGACTACTTTGCCATATCAGGATTTTTTTAATGTCAGAAAACCGTCAAACAGTCCATGTTTAATGATGCATTTCATAGAGTTTTTCCAGCGCAACGGATAAGCCGTTTGCCGTTACAATTCTGATGTGGGATTTATCCAGCTGCCTGACATTGCTTACGCCGCATGAGTGGGCGATCAGACCGATACCATAGTGGATATATTTGTTGTAGTTGGCCACTCGTTGTGTTTTATCTTCGACATTGAGACCTTGCTGCAGCCGCTTGTTGTGGGTAGTGATCCCTGTTGGACAGGTATCTTTATTACATTGCAGTGCCTGAATACAGCCAAGGGCGAACATATGGCCTCTGGCAGACACAACAAAGTCGGCGCCAAGCGCGATAGCCCAGGCGACTTTTGACGGGGTGATCAACTTGCCGGAGGCGATGATCTTGATACGATCTTTAAGCTGTCTCTCTTTTAGCAAATTGACAACAAGGGGCAAGCTTTCTTTTAGCGGTAAACCAACGTAATCCATGAGGGGTTGTGGGGCGGCGCCGGTACCACCGTCAGCACTGTCGATGGTGATGAAGTCGGGGGCACTTTCTGCTCCTCTTCGTTCGATTTCATCGAGGAGATCGTTGAACCATTTTAATGAGCCGAACACAGCCTTAAATCCGACAGGCTTGCCGGTTATTTCCCGGATCTGCTCGATTCTGTCCAGAAGATCGCCTACCGAGCGGATATCTTTGTGGCCGTTGGGGCTAATAGAATCCTGCCCTTCGGGAATACCGCGAATTTGGGCGATTTCCGCCGTCACCTTCTTGCCTGGAAGCATCCCGCCTTTGCCCGGCTTGGCACCTTGGCTAATTTTGATTTCGAACATTTTCACTTCTGGGTGGGAAGCTATATCACGGAGTTTTTCCTCGCTCAAATTGCCATTTTCATCACGAACGCCATATTTGGCCGTACCAATTTGAAAGACAATGTCGGCCTTTCCTTCCAGGTGGTATGGGCTCAGGCCTCCTTCTCCGGTATTCATCCAGCAACCGGCAATTCGTGCACCGTTCGACAGTGCCCGTACAGCAGGTTTGGATATAGCGCCGTAACTCATGCCTGAGATATTGAAGATTGAGCTGGTGGTATAGGGAGTACGGCAATGTTCGCCTATGGTAATGGCGGCAGGTACGACGGCATCTTCTTCCAGGGTCGGAAAGGCACAGTTCATGAACATAATCGTACCGGTAGGATCCAAGTTGCGGGTTGAACCAAAAGCAAGAGTGCGGTCAACATTCTTGGCAGCTTTATAGACCCAGCTACGTTCAGCGCGATTAAAGGGCATTTCCTCCCGATCCATGGCAAAGAAATACTGTCTGAAGAACTCGCCTTGTTTTTCAAATAGGTAGCGGAACCGACCAATAACCGGATAGTTGTGTCGAATCGCATGCTTATGTTGCCTGATATCGACAATATACATATAGATCACAAGCAGTCCGCCTAGCCCAAGGATGAAGATGAACAGACCGGAGAGAAAATCGATACTTAGCAGAATAAAGTCAGCCATAGCTTACCTCTTTACTGTTAACCCTAGCCGTAATAAAACTTGCTGCATTAACCCTAGTTGAATTTAGATAAAGAACGGGTGAGGGAGAGATAATTTCACAAAGAGGAGAAGGGCACTAAGGGTGCCCTCATCGTATTGGCCGAATTTTGATGAAGCGGCGTTAAGCTGTAGCGCTGACTTTTTCTGCCCCGCGTAGCATGGCATGAATAAGCTCATTGGCTTCAAACTTGGTGAGTGCTTCGTGAGCACCGACCTGGTGAGCCTGGGAAACACTGATTTCACTCGATAGAGAAGTATGCAGAATAATGTAGGCATGGTTGAGTTTGCTGCTATTCTGGACCTCGAAAGCAAGCTCATAGCCGTCGAGCCCAGGCATTTCAATATCACTGACCAAAATGTCGAACGGACTGCCAACATCAGCCGCATGCTCAAGCATGCTAAGTGCATCACTGCCGTTGGTTGCAATGAAGTAGGGAATACTAATGCTATCAAGCGCTTGAGACAACTGGCGCCGAGCCACCGCGGAATCATCAACCAGCAATATTTTGAGCGGGCGAAGGATCTCGCGCTGAACATCGGTGAGTACTGGATGCAGACTGTCTGGCGTATCTGGAAAAACTTTCGAGAGCAGTAACTCGACATCGAGCAGCTGAATAAGTTTGTTATCGACTTTCATAACGCCGGTGACAAATACATTGCTTCCCAGCGCGCTTGGTGGCGCATCAATGTTGTGCCAGTTGCATTCTGTAATTTTATTGATGCCGCGCACCAAAAAACCGACCAGCATACGGCGACAGTCAGTAATGATAATGTAGCAGTCTTTCAATTCTTCTTTGCTGAGCGGCGGGTAACCTACGGCCTTAGCCATGTCGATCACTGGCAATGTATCGCCCCGCAAATTGGCAGCCCCTAATACTGTCGGGTGTGAATGCGGAATAGCCGTCAAAGGTGTATAAGGGACAATTTCTTTTACCTTCAGCGTTCCAATAGCAAAAGACTGGAGCGATGTTAATTGAAAAAGCAGCATTCCCTGAGATTGATTCGTTGCGGTTTTGATCATTTTCAATCCCTGTAAGCGCGTTAGAAATTACTCAGATATATAATCCACTATAGTAGCTTTTTATGACGTTAATAGGAATTGATGTTATTGAGTTTGTTGTAAATTTATGAGAACTGTGAGGCATAGTGAATATAGAACAATAGCAGTGATTCTTTTATGGAATGCTGTGTTTTAAATCATGTTATCATCATTTGTCATACTTTTTATGGATCTTATTTGGTTTTATGAATCATCTTGTCGGTTTTGTCTGATCATGAAGCTAAATATCTGGCTACTTGGAATGTAATTAGAACGAATGCCATTTTGTTTACAAAAATTGCACATATTTCCTAGAAGTATTATTAAAATTTTTCAATAATTTTCGCGAAACAAAAAAACTTCACTAACAATGATTACGAACTCTTAGGAGAGAGGCTTTCGGACGATGGTTTCTTTGTTGTAGGGCAAATAGCTTCTGATTGTGTAAACGTAAACCATGCCTGAATGCAGCTAACAAAGAGTCACTTGTGGGTCTCGATAACAAAAAAGTCGTACCCGGATGATTTTAGTAATGATGACGTGGAGTAAAACATGAAAAAGGGATTGAACCTGAGCAAAGTTGCCGGCGCTGTTGCCGCTATGTTGTTAACAGGGGTAGCCAGTACCGCTCAGGCGGCACCGACACATGATAAGAATGTGATCGGTTACCTCACCCAGTGGGAAGCCTGGAAGGGGCCGAACGAAGGATTTAGTGTCAAAGGTGAGGCCACCCACCTGAACGTAAATATGGATATTTACTCTATCCTCAACTTCTCATTCTTTGGTGTTGCTAAAGACGGTTCGCTGCATAGTGGTGATTTACGAAATAAAAACATCTATCAACCGACGGCTGTTCAGGAACCCGGACCTCTGCTCCACCCAGATGTTTATTCTAGCTGGGATTTCCATATTCTTTGGGGTGAGCTTGAGTATGTTCACCAGTTCCCGGTCAACGAACCATGGAATCAGGAGCAATACCTCAAGGTTAAAAACCAAGGTTTTGTACAGCATGGAAATGGCTGGTTACATGAGCCGACAGGCATCACAGGACAGTTCCCAATCCCTCTGAAAAAAGCAGGCGGTGCACCAGGCCTTATCGATCTAGCCCATTCTAAAGGTGTGAAGGTCATGGCATCTCTGGGTGGCTGGAGTATGTCGAAACACTTCCCTGAAACGGCGCAAGACCCAGTCAAGAAAGCACGCTTCCTGGCTGATGTCGATAAGCTGATGGCATTAGGCTTTGACGGGATTGATATTGACTGGGAATTCCCGGGAAGCGGCGGTATGAATTTCCCGGGTAGTCCGCGAGATTTTGCTGATTTCGAACAGTTGATGGAAGATATTCGCGAGCGAATTGGCCCGAACAAATTGCTAACGGCTGCTTTCTCGGCTGCACCGAATAAACTTGAGGGTTATAACTGGCCCCGCCTTGTTGCCTCCATGGATTATTTCAACATGATGACCTACGACCTTAACGGTGGATGGTCAAATGTAGCCGGACATAACTCGCCGCTATACGGATATCCGGAGGAAGAATTCGCTGAATTCAACCTCGATTATCTGCGAAACTGGATGGCAGCCAAAGGCGTTCCTTCAAACAAAATTAACTTTGGTGCTGCGTTTTATGGCCGTGGTGTACAAACGACCGAGCCAGTGGCGTATGTCGGTGCCCCGACCGAGAAACGTACCGTCAACTTCAGTGTCGATGGTCCGACAAATTCAGCGGCAGACATGGATAACTGGAAAGCTTTCGAAGGGCAGCCAAACTATAACTACATCATGAACAAGCCTGGCTGGGAGCATAAGTGGGATGCCAATGCCGAAGTACCGTATGCGGTGAAAGGCAAATACTTCCTTAGCTATGATGATGTACCTGCTATCGAGAAGAAGGCCCAGTACATTGTCGATAACAACTTGGGTGGTGTGATTGTCTGGCAGGTCCATGGTGATATTAAGTGTGAGGGCACCTTTATTAACCATGGCGCTAACCTTAAGGAGTGTACCAAGCTAAGCTCGCCACTTGCCGAGGCAGTTGATCGTGTATTCAGCGCTGGTACGGTACCAAATAATGCGCCTGTACTAACTGTCCCTGCGGCCCAGTCGGCTAACTCCGGTCAGGTGATCAGCTTCGTTGTTTCTGCAACCGATGCGGATGTCGGTGACAAGCTGACCTTCAGCGCAACCAATGCCACCGTTGTCGATAATGGCGATGGCAGTGCAACGGTTACCTATCAGGCTCCGAATACAGCGACTGATTTGCAAGAAGTTGTTGCCGTCAAGGTGACAGATGGCCGCAAGAGTGTAACGAAGAATGTGGCGGTGAATGTGAAAGGAACCGGAGTGGGTGGTAATACTGCTCCTGTACTGACGGCACCAGCAACGGCTACAGTAGCCAGCGGCCAACAAGTCGTGATCTCTGTTGCGGCAGATGATGCTGAAGGTGACGCGTTGTCGTATACAGTTTCAAGTGGCACAGTGGCCACGACTGCGACAGGTGCTGATATTACCTTCGTAGCTCCAACAGTATCGGCAGAGACCGTGGTTAATCTTGTTGTGACTGTGTCGGACGGCCAGGCAGAATCAAGTAAAACGATTGCTGTGACAGTAACGGTAGACGCAGCAACGACTTGGGATCCTAATGCCGTCTACGTTGGTGGCGATATTGTTACCTACAATGGCGTGAAATATAAAGCCAAGTGGTGGACAAAAGGTGAGCGCCCGGATCAAAGCATGGTTTGGCAGCAAATCTGAAGCCAATCTCAATCTCTAAAGTAAATAGTCACTAACCGATGATAGCCCTGCAAATGCAGGGCTATTGCCTTGCCTGAATTACCGACGGCAGGACAAATGTAATAGGCAGCACTATATTTAAGATGTCACTTGGGCGTTGGACATTTGATGAAGGTAGGCGACTATGGAGCTACGTAACAAGTCAGGAGATATTGCTAAGCTTGCTGATAACCTGACATTAAAAGAGATTGTTGATATGGGGTTCTCTCTGGATATCTGCGACGAGAGTTATGATCCTAATGAGCACTGGACAGTAAGCAACAAGGCACAAAAGGGTAAAGAAGGCGAATACCCTTCAAGTAAATAGATGAACAGAAATGTATTTACAAAAGCTGGCCTTATGCCAGCTTTTGCTTGTTTAGGTTTAGGCGATATTGAAGCTATGTGGTTGTTTAATAAGCATCTAACAAGGTGTTTTGTGATGTGTGTCATATTTTAAAAATCAATGCTTTATTTCAAAGCGCATTCTGGACATTATGAACGTGTTCGATGCAGAACGTCACTGCACTCCGTAGTGATACCAATAAAGCGGGCATCGTATAATGGCTATTACCTCAGCCTTCCAAGCTGATGATGCGGGTTCGATTCCCGCTGCCCGCTCCAAGTTTCCCCTTGTACAATAACCAATCTGAATATTTCAAAATAAAGCGCTTAATGGCGTGTTTTGCTGTGTCTGGCAATTAGCTATAGCTCTGATGCTTTTCCTTAGTAATACCAATCTACATAAGTATTTGATCATTCTTGCTGGTTAAAATCACTTTTAACTGCGTTATGAATTTTGTAATTAGAGTAACTAGTTAACAGCAATTCATGCCTTGTTCTAAGTGATTTTTCCTGCGCAACTATCTGAACAACTACTTATCCAGATTGGTATAATCTTTCCTGCGCAATGACCTAAACAACTAGTTATCCAGATTGGCACAACTACGTGATCTTCGTGGTTAGTTTCTAAATTGATAGCTGTTTTACCGCATTCTTATAAATTCTCCTTATTTGTATGATAAATGATTTATATCAATAAATTATTCATCTTCTTCGCATAGTATGCACGCAGTTTCGGAATGAGATGAGGTCTGGTGGCCTTCTCGGTCTTCAAAACCGATGTGAGCTGAATAGGCTCTGGCAGGTTCGATTCCTGCCTCTTCCGCCATTTCAAGCGCTTAAATGGCTCTTTCAGTACAGACTATGTTTGAGATAAAGCATGGTCATTGTTATGTCTGGATCAGTTCAAGGAATGCGCCAGTGGCCGTCAAAACTGCAATCAATTATCGTCTCCCCCAAGTAGAACAACTTCTGCAACACCTTTCCCTGCGACCCTATGTTTTAGCCTTGAGCCGGCCTGTTGTAACAGAGATTATTCGTTCTCAGCTTACCCTTATTCGCCAGTCTGAGCGCTTTAAAGTGCAAGGTGTCGAGGGTATAGATGTGTTAGCTGCGGTAATCAAAGTCTGCGAGGTTCAGCAGTCTAAGCGTCAGATGAGAGTGCTTAATGCCACTGGTATTGCGGTACATACCAACCTGGGGCGTTCGCCGATTGTTACTGAGATATGGGATAGCGTACGTGATGTGAATACCGGTTACAGTAACCTTGAGCTAGAACTTGCTACCGGTAAGCGTGGCGGCCGAAATGGTTTGTTGCCGACGCTGGTAAATGCATGGCTTGGGGCTGAGGACTGTGTCATTGTCAACAATAACGCGGCTTCTATTTATCTGGTCTTGCATGCGCTGGCAGCGGGCAAGGAGGTGATTGTCTCTCGTGGTGAGCAAATTCAGATTGGTGGCGGTTTTCGTATTCCCGATATCCTGGCGCTCTCTGGGTGCAAGTTGGTTGAGGTGGGTACTACCAATATCACTACCAGCGACGACTATATCAACGCGATCACCGACAATACGGCTATGGTATTGATGGTGCACCAGTCTAATTTTTCAATCCAAGGATTTACCGAATCACCTGATATTCAGGATGTTGCCAAACGCTTACCCGAACATGTTCAACTGGTGGTTGATCAAGGGTCGGGCTTGTCATCGGAACAATACGCCAGCAGCGAGACGTCGCTTTCCCGATATTTGCAAATGGGGGCTGATCTTGTGTGTTTCTCTGGCGACAAAATTCTCGGCGGCCCGCAAGCCGGGATTATTGCGGGGCGTCAGGCATTGACGACAATATTGGCGAAAAACCCGATGATGCGGGCCTTCCGCCCGGGCCGCATTGTTTTGTCACTGTTGGAAGAGTTGCTGATACGAAAACTAAACCAGGCCCCTTCAGGCGAAGGTATTGCACAGCTTACTCTCCTTCGTTGCCGGCACACCCGCACTTTGGCCGACCGTCTGGCGGTAAAGTGGTCGCCGTACGCTGAAACGGTTCCGATGGAGATGCTGGTGGGCGGTGGCTCTATTCCGTCCGAAACCTATGATTGCTACGGCCTAGCCTTGTTGCTACCGGGTAAGGCGCAA
Organism: Photobacterium kasasachensis; assembly: GCF_050336885.1. NCBI lineage: Bacteria > Pseudomonadati > Pseudomonadota > Gammaproteobacteria > Vibrionales > Vibrionaceae > Photobacterium > Photobacterium kasasachensis. The sequence goes on along the minus strand of NZ_JAKJSH010000004.1, from coordinate 106,364 downwards.
CAACATCTTGATGCCCTGCGGGCGATGCCTACTCCGATTATTGCTTATTTACATGCTGAGCGGCTGATGCTGAATCTGGCGACTTTGCTTGATGAGGATCTTCCTCGCTTTGAAAGCCAAATAGAACACTATCTACAACGTTTCCAGGAATAGGTCGAGAACACGATGATACATGCAAAAAATGTGGAGCCTGCCTATCAGGCTGTAGTGGGGTTGGCGGGGCATGTTGACCATGGCAAGACTGCACTGATTGAGGCGTTGACGGGGATTGTTACCGCTCGTCCCCATGAGCAAGCATTGGGGATGACTCAAGATTTGAGCTTTGCTCATTTTCAAGATGATCATGGCAATACTATCGGTGTTATCGATGTACCGGGGCATGAGCGATACTTGCGCAATATGGTTGCAGGAGTATGGCACCTCAATGCGTTGATTTTGGTGGTTGCGGCCGACGAAGGCTGGATGCCGATGACAACCTCCCATGTTCAGGTTGCCCACGCCATGGGGATAGAGGAGATCATCGTTTGTATTAACAAGCGTGACAAGGTTTCTCCCGAGCGTCTGGCCGAGATTGAAGAACAAGCGTTGGAAAATGTGATGGAGATGACGGACATGGTCCCGGAGCTGATCTCGGTATCGGCACTACACCAAGACAATATACCGGCGTTGCGGCAGTTAGTTATCGAGACTGTTGCACGGACATGCATGGCTCCAGAGTCATGTGCGTCGAACTCTGAACCTGAACATTCTGGCTATGTGAATCCGCCGTTTCTGTATGTTGACCGTGCCTTTGTTGTTAACGGGATCGGAACGGTTGTGACCGGTACCTTGGCGCAAGGCTGCTTGCGCATCGGCGATAAGGTGCGCTGTTACCCCTTGGGAAAGGTGGGTACTGTGCGTTCGATTCAAGCTTATCATCAGCAGCTGGATTCGGTGTCAGGAACCTGCCGGGTTGCGGTCAATATTAAGGGACTGACCCGTAAAGAGGTTAGGCGAGGTTACCTTCTGACCGGCACTGAGTCAGTGCTCCCGATGGTTGAACACTGTGTGGTGCGTATCAGTCAAACTCAAACGGCATCGCCGGCTAAGCGCCAGCGCGAAGTCGAGGTGGCTATAGGAACGTGGCACGGTGTCGCCAAGCTCTGTTATATCCCTGAAACGAAATTGGCGCGACTGGTATTTAAACAATTGCTACCACTTCAGTTTGCCCAGCGTGTTGCGATTATCCTCAAAGGGGGAAGTCGCCTGCTGCATGGTGGCGAGGTGGTGTGGTGTGACTTTATTCCATCAGGCCGTAAACGCCGAATCTATGATGAGTTAGATCAGTTACCTGCGGTTTTGACGCCTGCATTCAAGTATCAGCTTCTGTTAAATCTGCAGGGATATTTTGATACCAGTAAAGTCGGTACGATCAAGGGATATCAAGGCCGTTATCTTGATCCGATTATGTTTGCGCCAGAATGGCTGACGAACACCGAGCACACCCTGCTCGCAATGTTGGCCGAAGATGGTGCAATGGGCATCGGCGAAATTGGCAGTCGGCTACGGTTGGACGATATGGTGTTATCGGTGATTATGCAGGCGATAAAACAGCAGGATAAAGTGCACCTGAGCCATGGTAAGTGGTGTCTCGGGCAGGGTGAAAATGAGGATGATTTGCCAGCTGAAGCGTTGGCATTGTTAGAGCAGGTTCGTGGATTGGGTAAGGCTGGTCTGGAACTGAACAAGGTGTCGGTGACGGGCGGAAAGAAATGGCTGCGTCAGCTGGCACACTATAAGTATATTACCGCGCTGGATGAAACCATTTACTATGATATGGCGCTGTACCAAGGCATCGTCCAGGCGGTGGTTGCAGACCATCAGGCGCAGGATCGTATCACGATGGGTGACATAAAAACGCGCGCCGGGTTGAGCCGTAAGTATGCAATTCCACTCGCCAATCGGATGGAAAAAGACGGCTGGGTGAGGCGTGACGGTGACGAGCGGATCATTCTCCGTGCCTGGCAATCAGTGTCGGTATAAACCGAAAACAATACTAAGAAAGGCGGTAGACCCATTGTGTGTCTACCGCCTTTTTTATTGCGGAGAATACGGCTGAAAACAGGGGCGTGTCGGCACATCGCTGTCATTCGACACTATTGTCGATATTGATTGACGATAATAGTGTCGATGACAACTGATTGATAATGAGGTGTATCTGATTTCTTATCTATTTTGATTTTAACTTATTGATAAATAACGCTAAAAATAAAAGTGTGATTAATGGCACACTCTTTGCTATTTGCAGGGTTTTGCAATTGACTAGGAATGTCATGAAAAGCTTTGTAATTGCAGATCCTATGAAATGTATTGGCTGTGGTACCTGCATGGCAGCGTGCTCAACAGTACATAAGAAAGAAGGCCTGCAAAGCCATCCCCGGCTGACGGTGATTAAGCATGATGATGCGACAGCACCTGTTATGTGCCGTCACTGTGAAGATGCCCCCTGTGCCAAGGTATGTCCTGTTCAGGCCATTACCAAAGAAGGTGACCGGGTTTTACTTAACGAGACCCTGTGTGTTGGCTGTACGTTGTGTGCAGTTGCCTGCCCGTTTGGCGCGATAGCCTTTGATGGTAGTCGTCCCGTAGCGATGGCAAACAGCTACGATACCTTTATCCCCTCGACTCCTCGCTCCAGTAATCCATCCACTTCGGTATCCAGTACGTTCGGGCAAGACATTCTGGCCTGGGAGCCCGGGGTGAAAAGCATTGCCGTGAAATGCGATTTGTGTGGTTTCCGTGAAGATGGCCCGGCCTGTGTCGAGGTCTGCCCGACTCAGGCGCTGGTGGTGGTCGATGAGGAGAGTGTGACCAAAGCACGTCAGGCGAAACGCCAATGTGCCGCAGAAAGTTCTGCATCAGTGAAAGATGGAGCCGTAACAAAATGAATCCGTTAGTTTTAGTTCTATTTGCCTTGGTTTGTTATGGCATTGCCGCGCTAGTATCGCTGGTGGGGCGCAAACAGGAACAAGATAGCTTGCGTATCGCAGGGGTGATCAGTGCCTTTGGTGGATTATTTGGCATGCTTGCAGGCCTAACCACTATTGTTTGTGGCTATGACTCGGCAGATGCCGCTGCCGTAGCGGGTCGTGTTGTGAATATGGACATGTTGTCTGCCTTGATGGTGGTTGTGATATCTATCGTGACCATGGCAGCTTCTGTCTATTCCATCAATTACCTTAAAGAATATTTAGGTAAAGGTGGCTGGAAAATTAATATTCTGTTCAACATTTTTGCCGCCGCGATGACAGCTTTGGTGGTGTCAGCCAATGTAATGGTCTTTATCGTGTTTATGGAGATCATTTCACTGGCTTCCTGGCTGATTGTTATCAGTGACGGCAGCCTCTCAAGCAAGAAAGCAGGCTTGCAATATTTCATTGCCGACCATGTAGCAAGTGTGTTGATCATGGCAGCATTTTTGATTTTAGCGCTGCATGCCAACAGTTATGACTTCAGTGCATTTAGCCATAATCCTGTTACCGGCACCACGTCATCACTGGTGTTTTTATTGGCGTTGGCCGGCTTTGGGATTAAAGCTGCCGGTATCGGTCTTCATGGTTGGTTGGCAAAAGCTTATCCGGTTGCCCCTTCGTATTGTTCGACGTTGATCTCTTGCGTCATGGTGAAAATCGGTATTTACGGCATTTTAAAAGTTGGCGTGCTATTTCTTGGCGCAACCCAGATGTGGTGGGGCTTTCTGGTACTGATTTTTGGTGCCCTGTCGTCTGTGCTCGGGGTTATGTATGCCCTTGCTGAACATGACATCAAGCGCTTGCTTGCTTATCACACGATCGAAAATATCGGCATCATTTTAATTGGTGTCGGGGTGAGCATGATAGGGATTGCCTCTCATCATCCGACCTTGGCGTTGCTGGGGTTGCTGGGCGGTCTGTACCACTTGCTGAACCACGCGGTATTCAAAGGTTTGTTGTGTCTTGGTTCTGGCTCGATTGTCTATCGGATGCATACCAAAGACATGGATAAAATGGGCGGTCTGGGCAAAACCATGCCAAAAACCGCTATTACATTCCTAATCGGTACCTTGGCTATCTGTGCATTACCTCCGCTCAATGGTTTTGTCTCTGAATGGTTTATTTACCAGTCGCTATTTAGCCTTGGAAAAACTGGCAGCGTAGCCAATTTGCTGGCAGGGCCTTTTGGCATGGTAATGCTGGCGTTAACCGGGGCGTTGGCCTGTATGTGTTTCGTCAAGGTTTACGGTATCTGTTTTGCCGGTGCACCTAAAACGGAGCAAGCGGCGAACACCCGCGAAGTTGGGCCTGCAATGGTAACGGCGACATCGGCTCTCGCGGTGCTGTGTATTGTGCTGGGTATCGGCTCGCCATGGATTGCACCATATTTCTCTGCAATAGCGTCTTCGATTTTGCATATCGCGCCAGTCTCGGTGGCGAATGGTATGGCGGTATATCCTGCTGTTGCCGATCAGGCGATTCTATCGACGCCCGTCATTGCGATTGCGCTGACCCTACTGACCTTGGTGCCGGCGATTTTGCTATATGCCTTCCGTCAGCGCCGATTGGCTAATCGTCAACAAGGCGACCCATGGGCCTGTGGTTACCAGTACGAGCACCGTATGACTGTTTCTGCCTCAGGTGTCACTCGCCCGATGCGCCATATGTTTGGTTTCATTTATAACAACCGTCCTCAGCAATCGTTGACTGAACGCTACATATTGCCGCGTCTTTGCCTAACCACCGATGGTAGCCAGAGCGTAGAAGATAATGGTCTTGATAGCCGTAAAGTCCATTTCTTGTGTAGCACCGTCGCGTTATTTGTCGTGTTGTTCTTTCCCTTCATGTCAGGAGTGAGTTGATCATGTCTCCACTTGAAATGCCAGCTTCCGGCTGGATTGTGTTGGCCGTCGCACAAGCAATGCTCATGTTAATGCTTGCGCCGTTAGCCACCGGGTTCTCTCGGGTACTACGCGCCAAAATTCACTCGCGCAAAGGGCCGGGGATTTTGCAGGATTATCGCGATATTGCCAAGCTACTCCGTCGCCAGTCTGTTGCTCCCTCCAATGCCGGGTTTATCTTTTGGATCATGCCGTGGGTGTTAATTGTCACCATGTTACTTATTGGTATGGCACTGCCAACCGTGACTCAGGTATCTCCGTTTCCTATTTCAGGCGACATTATTACTGATATCTATTTGCTGGCGATTTTTCGTTTCTTCTTTGCGCTAGCGGGTATTGATTCCAACAGTATGTTTGGCGGATTGGGCAGCAGCCGGGAACTCACCCTGGGTATTTTGGTAGAACCTATTTTTATCCTGACGATTGTGGTGGTGGCACTGGCAGTCGGGACAACTGACTTGGGGTATATCAGTCATGCGCTGGCAACTACCCCGTGGCACCAACCGCTAACGATTATCTTGGCCGGTGCTATCTGTGCGTTTGCGTTGTTTATTGAGATGGGCAAGTTGCCGTTTGACAGTGCAGAAGCCGAACAGGAGCTGCAGGAAGGACCGGTGACGGAATACTCTGGTGCCAGTCTGGCGATGGTAAAGCTGGGTCTTGGTCTCAAGCAGCTTGTGGTTGCCCAGCTATTTCTAGCGATTTTCATTCCCTGGGGAAAAGCGACGAGCTTAAGTGCTGACGGCTTATTTGCTGCATTCGTCATTTTGTTCATTAAATTGCTGGTGGTGTTCTTGATTGCAGGTATTGCCGAAAACACCATGGCACGCTTTCGATTTATGAAAATTCACCGCGCAATTTTCCCTGCTTTTCTGGTGGCCGTATTGGCGCTGGTCTTTTTAATTTTCGGTTGGTAAGTAACGGTAATGATAAACAATACAATTGAACAATATAACACTAAGCCACAACAGGGGCGGATTGGTAAACAGTATGTCGATGGTGTAAATCATTTCTTTCCGTCAGCCATTATTGATGAAGAGTGGCAGACTGACAACCAAGTGACAATTACGGTGAAAATGACGTCATTGGTCGAGGTCATGAAATGGCTCTATTACGATCAGGGCGGCTGGCTGGCCGTAACGTTTGGTAACGATGAACGCAGCTTGAATGGGCATTTTGCGGTTTATCATTCACTTTCTATGGAAGGTGAAGTGAAAAGCTGGGTAACCGTAAAAGTCTTGGTGGATGCTAACAGCCAGGAGTTTATTTCGGTGACACCGACGATCCCAGCTGCCGTGTGGGGCGAGCGTGAAGTCCGCGATATGTACGGTTTGCATCCGGTTGGGTTGCCTGATGAACGTCGATTGGTATTGCCTGATGACTGGCCTGAAGATCTTCACCCGCTACGTAAAGATGCGATGGATTATCGTCAGCGTCCACAGCCAACGACAGAAACGGAAACCTATCAATTTGACAACCAGCTGGGTAATGACAGTAACCGAATTGTGCCGGTAGGCCCGCTGCATATTACGTCTGATGAGCCAGGACACTTTCGTTTATTTGTTGACGGCGAAGACATTGTCGATGCCGATTACCGGATGTTCTATGTTCACCGTGGGATGGAAAAACTGGCAGAAACCCGCATGGGTTACCAGGAGGTGGCCCAGCTCACTGATCGGGTCTGCGGTATTTGTGGTTTCACGCACAGCGTCGGCTACAGCAACACGATCGAGAACGCCTTGTCGGTCGATGTACCGTTTCGCGCCAAGATGATCCGGACCGTATTGTTGGAAGTGGAACGTCTGCATAGTCACTTGCTTAATATCGGTCTGTCGAGCCACTTTGTCGGTTTTGACTCGGGCTTTATGCAGTTTTTCCGCGTCCGTGAAAAGACCATGGAACTGGCTGAATTACTCACCGGCGCCCGTAAGACTTACGGGATGAACCTCATTGGCGGTGTTCGTCGTGATTTCTTAAAAGACCAGCGCCTAAAAGGTATCGCATTAGTACGCGAAGTACGTAAGACCTTTTCTGAATTAGTCGATGTACTGCTTGCCACCCCTAATATCGAGAGCCGTATTGCCGGAGTCGGTATTCTTGCCAAAGATATTGCCCGTGACTTTAGCCCGGTAGGTCCGCTTATTCGTGCCAGTGGTTTCAAGCGCGATGCACGTATTGTCCACGGCCAGTCGCTGGAATCTTACGGTAATGTTCCTTTTGAATTGCAGAGCATGGAAAACGGAGATGTTCAGTCTCGTGTGATGGTACGGATCGGCGAAGTTTTTGATTCATTGAATATTGTCGAATATGGCCTTGATCACCTGCCTGCTGGGGCGATTTTGACCGAAGGGTTTGATTACGTGCCGAATAAGTTTGCGCTTGGCTTTACCGAAGCACCGCGTGGCGAGAACGTTCATTGGAGTATGACGGGTGATAACCAGAAACTATTCCGCTGGCGTTGCCGTGCCGCAACCTATGCCAACTGGCCGACGTTACGCTATATGTTGCGCGGCAATACCGTTGCCGATGCTCCGCTGATCATTGGTAGCCTTGACCCGTGCTACTCCTGTACCGACCGTGTCACCATTGTCGATACCAAGAAAAAGCGCAGCAAAACCATCCCGTATAAAGCGATTGAGCAGTACAGCATTAACCGCAAGCACTCACCATTCAAGCTTTAGCAGGAGGCCATGTGTTTAAGCTATTAAAAACTGTAATTAAAACCGGTGAGGCAACGAAGAAGTACCCGTTTGCCCCGCTTGAGGTCTGTGAAGATTTCCGTGGTAAGCCCGAATTGGATGCCGAACAGTGCCTGTCTTGTGGTGCCTGTACCCGTGCCTGTCCTGCCAATGCCCTGATCATGGAAACCGATGCAAAAGCAGGGACTCGCCGCTGGGAACTGTCAATGGCGCGCTGTATTTACTGTGGGCGCTGTGAAGAGGTTTGCCCTACTAAGGCCATTACGTTGTCGCAGAATTTCGAGCTGGCGGTAACGTGCAAAGAAGATCTGTATGAAGAGGCGATGTTCAGTCTGGCCGACTGCTGTCAGTGCGGACGCCCGTTTGTGGCCCGTAAATTACTGGAGTATGTGTTAGATACTCTGGCGCAAAGCGGGGTGACTGGGGAGCAATTAAAGCTGCGTCGCCAGCAGTTGGAAACCTGTCCGGAATGCCGTCGCAGCAACAATATGCTCGACAGCGAAAATATCAGTCATCTGCGTTATCTTGAGGAGGAATTGTGAAAGGTATCAAACAGCTGGTCGGAGCCGCGCATACCCAAACCGTTCCTGTCGCTCAAGCGCCAAACAGTCGGCAACTGAAAGATGTGCTGATCAAACTAATCCGCCGCTCGGCATATGTCTACCGCGTCGATTGTGGAGGTTGTAATGGTTGCGAAATTGAAATTTTTGCAGCCACTACACCGGTTTTTGATACCGAACGCTTTGGTATCAAGGTTGTCGCCTCTCCGCGCCATGCCGATATCCTCTTGTTCACGGGAGCCGTTACCCGCGCGATGCGCGCACCGGCCCTTCGCGCCTACGAGGCGGCACCGGATCCAAAAATTGTAGTGTCTTACGGGGCGTGTGGTTGCGACGGCGGTATCTTCCACGACTTGTATTGCGTGTGGGGCGGGACCGACAAGATTGTACCTGTCGATGTCTATATTCCGGGTTGCCCGCCAACCCCCGCAGCAACTATTTACGGTTTTGCCGTGGCGCTAGGCCTGCTGGATCAAAAACTTCACGCCAAAACCCATCAGCCAGAGGCACAGAAAGCGATCCTGAAACATACCGGTATTCCGCTTGATATCAAGGTGATGATTGAGCGCCAGGCCCGTCTCTTGGCCGGTTACGTGCAAGGGCAACGTATTGCTGATGAAGTCATGGATGTGCTGGCAACCTGCAGTGCTGACAATGTCGACAGCAAGATAGCAGCTTATTTGACTGAAAAAGATGATCCGCGTTTAACCGAAATCGTCAATCTTCTGCTGAGTCAAACCATGGAGGCATTGACCGGGCTAAGTGGTTGCTCGAATAGCACAGGAGAAAAGGTGAAACCGCGTGAGGTAACGGCCGATGAGTGAGGCATTCGTTGACCTGGCACAGTCACGTCATATCAAGGGGCATGTCTATTTCTATAGTCTGAGCCGCAAGTTTGTCGATGAAAGTTACGATGTGCCGGAAGAAGCCAAGCAGATCATGTATTACAGCTTGGCTATTGGTCATCACCTTGGGGTGGTGGACTGTCTGAATGCCGTATTGGAGTGCAGTGGCGAAGAATATCTGGCGTGGATTAAGGGGCTTCCCGAAGACAGTGAAGCCTTTCGGAAAATGCAGGGGTTTCTGGTGTTCGGCGAAATCACCATTTATCCGGATCACCTTAATATGCTGGCTTGTGCTTTTGATGCCATTTCATCCGACGAACAATCAGAAATGTCTATGCGCCTGACGAAGGGGTTTATTCGTGCTCTGACAGCGATTTACCACGAACCGAGTATGTATATGATGATTCGAGGTGGCCAGTGAGCAATATTCAGATGCAAACAGCAACAACGGGCAAACAGATCGTATTGACCGTGGGTAACAGCATGATGGGTGATGATGGTGCAGGACCGCTGCTGGCCGAGAGGCTAAGAAACCAGCCGGTGTCAGGTTGGGAGGTGATGGAGGGGGGGGCAATGCCCGAAGATTGTCTGCACCTGATACGCTCGGCGATGCCGGAACGTGTGGTGGTGGTTGATGCTGCGGATATCGGCGAGACGGCGGGAACGGTACGGATCATCGACCCGGATACCATCGCCGATATGTTCATGGTATCGACCCACAGCCTGCCGCTGAGTTTCTTGATTGACGAGCTGAAAACCTTTGTTCCCGAGGTGGTCTTTGTTGGAATTCAGCCCGCAATTGTTGCCTTTTCATTCCCGCTGACCGAGATGGTGGAAGAGGCTGTGTCGGCTGTCTATACCAAGCTGTCGGATTGGCAGGGCGCTGATAGTTTCGAACATTGCTGACGAAACGTGTCGATACTCTTCGACATTTCTGACGAAAGCTGTCGACATTGTGTATCGACATTCATACAAAGCCCGGCACAAGCTGGGCTTTTCTTATTAATTCTTTTGTTTTTAGTGGCTTACAATATTTATTGTTATTTGTGTATTGTTGGCACACTACATGCTTAATAGGGGTGAGGTCACAGTTTTGGCTTCGATGTGTCGATTTCTACAAGGGATACACCATGAACCGGTTTGTATTTGCAGATCCAAATTTGTGTATTGGTTGTCGAACCTGTGAAGTGGCGTGTGTGATTTCTCATCAGGCAGAAAGCTCGCTTGCCACTTTGGATCCATCTGATTTTTCACCGCGATTGACGTTGGTGAAGAACGCACAAGTGACGACACCGATAATGTGTCGCCAGTGCGATGATGCTCCGTGTGCTCAGGTTTGCCCCAATAATGCGATTGTCCTTGAGGATGGCCACGTCAAAGTGGTGCAGTCTCGCTGTATCGGTTGTAAAACCTGCGTCATTGCTTGTCCATATGGGGCAATGAATGTCGTGACGAAAATGGTTGAGGATACCAAAGGATCCGGGTTGTTTAAGCGCCAGGTGCCTGAATCTCAGGCATTGAAATGCGATTTGTGTAGCCACCGTGAAGAAGGACCTGCCTGTGTACAGGTTTGCCCGACGGGTGCAATACAGATCATAGAGCCCGAAACACTGAATGAGACCAGCAAACAGAAACGTGAAGCGGCTGCTTTGGGTGCTGTTGTGGTTCCTTCTCTTTGATAAATAGATTATTTAATAGGCTAATATGAAAAAATCAATTGTCGTTTGTCCCTACTGTGGTACCGGGTGCAAACTGAAGTTGGTGGTTGAGAATGACAAAGTCATTGCTGCTGAACCGGCTGATGGCCGTACCAATGAACGTCAGCTTTGCCTGAAAGGTTATTATGGTTGGGATTTTCTTAATGATACCAACCTACTGACACCGCGACTCAAGCAACCTATGATTCGCCGTACCCGAGATGCCGAACTGGAAGCGGTATCGTGGGATGAAGCACTGGATTTTGCCAGTGAGAAGCTTCTCGCTATCAAGGACAAATTTGGCCCTGATGCGATTATGACAACAGGCTCAGCCCGAGGTCCGGGTAACGAAGCCAACTATGTCATGCAGAAATTTGCAAGGGCGGTCATCGGGACCAACAACGTCGATCACTGCGCCAGGGTGTGACACGCGCCGTCAGTCTCCGGTCTGGAGACAACAGTAGGTAATGGTGCTATGAGCAACGCCATTCCCGAAATTCAAGATACCAAATGTTTGCTTATATTCGGTTACAACGCGGCTGATTCCCATCCGGTTGTAGCAAGACACATTCTAAAAGCACGTGCTAAAGGTGCGAAAATTATTGTTTGCGACCCGCGTAAAATTGAGTCGGCCCGAGTGGCAGATCAGTGGTTGCAGCAGAAAAACGGTTCGAACATGGCATTGGTCAATGCCTTGGCCAATGTATTGATAGAAGAGAACCTATACGATAAGTCTTATGTTCAAAAGCATACTGAAGGCTTTGATGAGTTCCGCAAGCTGGTTGCCAACTACACGCCGGAATCGGTTGAAACGATTACGGGTTTGACCGCGGCTGAAATCCGCCAGGCTGCACGTACCTATGCTGCTGCACCAGAAGCCATGATCCTATGGGGTATGGGTGTAACGCAATACGGTCAGGCTGTTGATGTCGTTCGCGGTTTGGCCTCATTGGCTTTGATAACCGGTAATTTTGGCCGTCGTGGTGTAGGCTGTGGCCCGGTTCGTGGCCAGAATAATGTACAGGGAACCTGTGATATGGGCATGCTGCCGCATCAATTCCCTGGTTACCAAGACGTTGCCGATGACAGTATTCGTGATAAGTTCGAAAAAGCCTGGGGTGTAAGCCTGTCAGGCAAGCCGGGCTATCGCTTGACTGAAATTGGCCACAAAGTTGATGAAGGGATCTGTAAGGCATTTTATGTCTTTGGTGAGGATCCGGCTCAAACTGAAGCTGATTTGGCTGCTTTGCGTAAAACGATGAATAAAATGGAACTGGTGATTGTTCAGGACATATTCATGACGCAGACCGCTGAAATGGCGGACGTGATCTTCCCTGCAACCAGCTGGGGCGAGCACGAAGGGGTTTACAGCAGTGCTGACCGTGGCTTCCAGCGCTTCTACAAAGCGGTGACACCACCGCCAAACGTTAAGCCTGACTGGGAAATCTTCAGCTTGTTGGCAACCCGTATGGGCTACCCGATGTCCTACAGCAACACCGAGGAAATCTGGGATGAGCTGCGCGGCCTATGTCCGCTGTATACCGGAGCGACCTACGAGAAAATGTCTGGGCTGAAATCGGTGCAATGGCCTTGTCCGACCGAGGATCACCCAGGGACGTCATTCTTGTTTGAAGGGAACAAGTTCACTATGCCATCGGGCAAAGGCAGGCTAATTGCTGCTGAGTGGCGGCCTCCTTATGAGCAACCCGATCATGATTATCCATTGGTATTGTCTACCGTGCGTGAAGTCGGCCACTACTCATGCCGTTCGATGACAGGTAACTGTGCGGCGTTGCAGACGTTGGCTGATGAACCGGGTTACGTGCAAATGCATCCGGATGATGCGCGTGCTCTGGGTATTGAGGATCAGCAATTGGTCTGGGTGTCATCTCGTCGCGGTAAGGTCATTTCCCGGGCAAGTTGCAATGATCGTATTAACATGGGTGTGGTTTACATGACTTACCAATGGTGGATAGGCGCATGTAATGAACTCACTATTGAGCATGTTGATCCTATTTCTAGCACGCCCGAGTTTAAATACTGTGCAGTGAAAGTCGAGCAGATTGATGATCAGGCGTGGGCAGAAAATTATGTACAGACAGAGTACAGTAATTTGAAAGCCCGTTTGAAAAATCATGTCGTGAATGCGTAATGATTAGTGGGTTTCCTTGGTATTGAGCTACCAAGGAAACCACTTTTCTTGAGTGGCACCTTATAAAGATACTTAAATATCAGATAGTTGTGTTTTGTTCTTGTTGATGCAGATCAATACCTATCTTGATAGATAGCTCAGAATTGTATGACAAATGTGGCTGGTAGATATTTAGCAGTCATTGACTTAACTGTGCGAGATGACCGGACCATGGAACACTTTGAAAGTGATTTGATGAATTTATCGAAAGCCCTGCTATCGAGCAATGATATTTCGGGCTTGATGACGTTTCTAAATAATGATGATTTATCCTTCATCAAGGTAGACCGAGTCAATATTCTTTTGAAAAGTGATCTTGATGCATTGCCTGTCTTATATTTTTTTGATCAGGAAAATGATCTTCAGTGTTACCAGTATAATCAGAACAGTCTTTCACTTCATAGTATTGTTAATGATGGTTGTACTCATCGAATACAAGGTGAGGCATTGTATCTTAGTTATCCTCAGCTAATTGAGCATCCAGCTTATGGTAATATTGATAATTATTGTAAAGTACCGCTCATTTCCGCATGTAAACAACTCGGTTCAATAGAGTTCATTAATGTAGAAATCAAAGAGGGTAACTATTCAGAGAAACAGTTCAAGTTGTTTACTAATATGATCACCTCCATGGTTGAGCATATTATTGAACATGAATTGGCCTCTAATATTGCACAGCAGATAAGTGATGAGCGTAATAACTTTCAAATGTTGGTTGATGTAACCAACGCAGTGATCAGTCGTAGTACGAAAAAAGAGTTAATTACATCGTTATTGAAGTTCTTATATCAGCACTTTTCCATGAGTGACTTATCAATTATTCAGACTCATGATGGCCATTACGGGCAGGATTATTGTGGCTATAGTGATGGGAAAATTGATTATCGAAGCCATTTCTTTTCCAATGATGACGCGATTAAGGATGCGGTGGAAAAGAATAAGCCTGTCGTTTTGAGCGCTTTGACAATACAACAGTTGAGCCTGAACAATAATGTCCCCTTTTTTCCGCTATCGGCAAAAAGTGCCTGCGTTGTGCCAATGGTTTTTCGCAACAGCACGATAGGGTATATCTGCTATATGCAGCGGGAAGATAAGCCTTATCCGCCTCATGACGTCGAGCTGTTTCTGCAGATAGCTGCTCGGGTTGCCTTGGCGATGCACAGCCTGAAGGTTCACGAGGCGATTTCAAAAACAATCCCGACAACAGACTATATCAATATTGAAGAAAGCTACATGGATCATGCGATTTTCGATGACATCATCAGCCAGAGCGAGGTGATGAACAAGGTACTGGATCAAGTCGCCATGGTGGCAGACTGTGACAGTACGGTATTGATTTTAGGGGAGTCAGGAACGGGTAAAGAATTGATAGCACAGGCTATCCATAAGTTAAGTCGTCGTAGCAATACCCGAATGGTCAAAATGAATTGCGCAGCAGTGCCTGCTGGTTTGTTTGAAAGTGAATTGTTTGGCCACGAACGCGGGGCTTTTACCGGAGCGATAAGCCAACGGGTCGGACGATTTGAACAAGCTCATAAAGGGACGCTGTTTCTCGATGAAATTGGTGATATGCCGCTTGATCTACAGCCTAAGTTATTACGGGCACTGCAGGAAAATGAGATTGAGCGTGTCGGAAAAAATCAGCTGATATCGGTTGATGTACGAATAGTGGTTGCGACTAATGCCAATCTCTTGTCGATGGTGGAGTCCAAAGGTTTTAGAAGTGATCTGTATTATCGATTGAATGTCTTTCCAATCAAGATCCCGCCTTTACGTGAACGCCCTGAAGATATTCCCTTGTTGGTTAAACATTTCACACGGGTTATCTCGAAAAAAATGGGTAAAGATATTACTGCGATTGCTGCCGAAACATTGGATACCCTGTCTAAGTTTCCGTGGCCGGGAAATGTACGTGAACTGCGTAATTTTATTGAGCGTTCGGTGATCTTGACGCGAGGAAATGTACTGAGTGTTCCTACCGAAGAGCTTATCACGATCAGTTCTTTAAATAATAAAGTGGTTAAACCTAAACCTATATTGCCAGCGAGCGATAATATATTTGACCGAGATGCTGTTATCTCTGCATTGCGCGAGAGTAACGGAATAATTGCCGGACCAAGAGGTGCTGCAATTAAATTAGGTGTGAAACGAACAACGTTGTTATCAAGGATGCAAAAAATGGGTATTAAGAGTCATGACTATTTGGATGAGATTGGATGAAATTAAATGAATTGATTTTTAATTGGTTGCGACGGTACGTCTAATAATAGTTGTCATTAATTATTAATACCTATTTCAGTTGTAAATAATATTAATTGAGTTTAAGTATGAGCGAATTGCTTTCCTTTTCGGCGTTCACTAACGCCAGTGAATTGCCGATTGTCCGTTTTCGAAGAGGAAAACAGAGTTGGCAAGATATGGACTACATAATAGAAGAAATGCCAGTAGCGATAACTTTTAATGGTATCGCATATACCGTAATGATGTGCACTCCCAATGATTTGGAGGATTTCGTTATTGGCTTTTCACTGTCGGAAGGCATTATCCAACATCATAGAGATATCCATAACATTGATATTTCACCGGGCTGCAACGGAATTACTGTGGATGTCAGTGTTGCCAACCGCTGCCTGTTTAACCTGAAACAGAAACGTCGCTCGTTGGCGGGAATGACTGGTTGCGGTATTTGCGGCGAGGAAAAGTTGGAATCTGTGTGCCGTTCTCTGACACCGCTGACTTCAAACACCCAGTTTGATATTTGTCACCTTGACGGAGCATTGAATCAACTATTGCTGAAACAACAACTGAACCAGCTGACTGGATCGGCTCATGCCGCGGTCTATCTCGATAATGACGGACAGATTCAGGCGATTTTCGAAGATGTAGGCCGCCATATCGCGCTCGACAAGCTGGTGGGGTATATCCATCGCCATCATTTCGAGGGCGGGGCGATATTGGTAACCAGCCGTGCCAGTTTTGAAATGGTGCAAAAGGTGGGCGCAGCAGGGGTTGAAATTCTCTTTGCTATTTCGTCTGCGACCAAAATGGCTGTCGAGCTGGCTGAAAAACTCAACGTGACATTGCTGGGCTACTGCCGTCCCGGCCGCGCTGATGTCTATGCTCACCCTGAACGTATTTTCGGCATGATTTAACACTATTTTCTCTATTTATTTAAGAAGGCATTCGACATGAAAAAGAAATATTTATTATCCGGCTTGCTTGCGTTGTTCTCACCATTGGCGCTGGCTCATCCCGGTCATATTGGTACGCATGGATTTGAAAGTGGATTCATTCATCCGCTGACAGGGATAGATCATCTGAGCGTAATGCTAGGGGTTGGTATGCTCGCTGCACTTTTTGGCGGTCAGGCACGCTACCGTCTGCCATTAGCCTTTGTTGCCATCATGATTGTTGGCGGAATGATGGGAGTTTCTGGGCTGGTAATGCCGGGCGTTGAAATTGGTATTGCGCTGTCCGTGGTTGCGATGGGGATATTGTTATGCTCCGGTGCGCGTTTGTCAGAAAAAGCCACGCTGGCCTTGGTGATGGGGTTTGCCTTGTTTCACGGCATGGCCCATGGCATGGAAATGCCGCTAGATAGCCAGGCTATGTATTACTTTTCAGGCTTTGTGCTAGCGACGACGATGTTGCATATGTTTGGAATTTTCCTAGTACAGCTTGCTGTTAGCTGCATGAAAAACCGAGTGATCCTGAACGCGGTTGGGTTTGGTATCGGAATGAGCATGACGGTATTTGGCGGTTCATTATTGTTTTCTTAACTGGGATCTCTGGTGATTTAAGCGGCGGTTAGTTAGTAAGCAGATTGGTGTGTATCGAGTGGCAAACATGAAGCAGCGTAGGTTTATCCATATTACAGGTATTGTTCAGGGGGTTGGATTCAGGCCGTTTGTCTATCAATTGGCAATTCGTCACCAGTTGGCAGGTTCTGTAATCAATGATTCCGAAGGGGTAAAAGTGGACGTGCAGGGGGACGTTGATCAGTTGGATGAATTTATCTCAGAACTAACACTGCAAGCTCCGCCGCTTAGCCGGATTGATCATGTTGCTGTCTGGCCGCGCCCGCTGCACCATGTTACGTCGTTTGCTATTGAGCAAAGCAAGGGACGGGCACTGACTAGTGTGTGTCTTTCGCCAGATCAGGGAATATGCGAGGGCTGCCGTGCAGATATTGCCGATCCGACCTCGCGTTATTACCGTTATCCGTTTACCAACTGTACCCATTGTGGCCCCCGATACACCATTGTTGAAGCACTTCCCTATGATCGGGCGGTCACCGGAATGCGGACGTTTTCGTTGTGCCAGCCCTGTCAGCAGGCTTACCAAAATCCGCTGGACCGGCGCTATCATGCCCAGCCAATTAGCTGTGACCACTGCGGTCCGAGAGTTCGCTATGTGTCGGGATCCGGCGAGGTGTTGGCACACAAAGCATCTGCGATTGCTATGGCAGCTAGAACCTTGCGACAAGGCGGGATTATCGCGATTAAGGGACTTGGTGGTTTTCATCTGGCTTGTGATGCCAGCAATAGTGATGCTGTTGCGCGTCTGCGCCAAATCAAGCGTCGACAGCGCAAGCCGTTTGCGGTCATGGTGGCAAATGGTGATGCTGCCAAGCAATTGGTAAGCGGAGAGGCCGAGGAGTGGGACATACTGCAGTCTCAAGCCAGTCCGATTGTTTTAATGCAGAAAAAGGTGCAGATGGAAAAAGAGGTTGCACCTCAATCTAGCTTGGCTGCCAATATTGCCCCCGGCGTACCGTACTTGGGCGTAATGCTTCCTTACACCCCGTTGCATGTTTTGCTGTTTGAGCATCTTGATCGGGCTATTGTGCTTACCAGTGCTAACGGTTCTGGTATGCCGATGGCGACGGAATTCGCTGAGGTTAGTGATCAGTTGGGCGACTTGGTTGACGGTGTGTTGGATCACAACCGTCCGATTGTTCAGCCCTGCGATGACAGCGTGGTTCATTTTGCCGGCGGAAAGTGCCGGGTGATGCGAATGGCAAGAGGATATGCGCCGTATAGTCAGCCAGATAATGGATCTGTACGGCTAATATTGGCAATGGGAGCCCAGCAGAAAGCCGCAATTGGTCTGTCCCTGGCTCAGCAATGGATCCTATCGCCTTATGTTGGTGATATCGATGATATTGATACTCAGCATCGCTATCTGGCTGTGATCCGTCACTTTGAGTCTTTGTATCAGGTTGAACCGGAACAGATTGTCTGCGACAGGCACCCTGGATATGTTTCAACACAAGATGCGATTGAGCGTCAGCAGCAGGCCTCACCAGCCTTGTCTCTGCATCAGGTACAGCATCATCATGCCCATATATTGGCCGTTATGGCAGAGCACAAAATCAATCAGACTGTGTTGGGTTTTGCCTTTGACGGAACTGGCTGGGGCGATGATGGCACTGTCTGGGGCGGTGAGGTGCTGCTGAGCTCCCCTCGGAATTTTAAGCGGGTTTTTCATTTGCGCCGATTTCGATTGATAGGGGGGGAACGCGCCATTAAATCTCCTGCCCGTATCGTGTTTGCAATGCTGCTTGAGTGTTACACCTTAAGTGAGATCAAAGCTATGGGTCTTGCGGTATTTAAAGCGTGGCCCGAGAGCAAGATGGATAACCTATTTCAGCTTTGGCAGTCAGGTAATAGCTCGCCTTATAGCTCTTCAATGGGGCGATTGATTGATGCATGGGCAAGCCTGTTGGGGTTGGTTGATTCTGTTGACTATGAAGGTGAATGTGGCCTGTTGCTTGAACAGGCTGCATTGGCGGCGACGGGTTCTGTGGCGATGGAATTTCAGCTTACCGAAACCAATATGATTGATTGGCAGCCTCTGCTTGATAATGCCTTGTCGCTGATTGCGGCAGCCCCGTCTGGCCTATCGTCAGGTACGCAGCCAGATACATGGTCGCTGTTGATGGGCTTTCTCAGCCGAGGGCTGCTTGAAGCAATCGCGAATAATATTAAAACAGTGGCTGTTTCTTTTCCTGCCTATCCCGTCGTGCTTTCTGGCGGGGTCTTCCAAAATCGAGTTTTGCTCGATCTGGTTTATCAACAACTGTCTGAGTTAACGAATTCAATTTATTGCGGCGAAACCATCCCGGTGAATGACGGGGGTATCGCTGCTGGGCAACTTTGGTATGCCACCCATCAGCCTGAAAAGGGCTTGAGCGGGTCTTCCGCACTGCACATATAACGAGGCAATAATGTGTTTATGTATTCCTTCTAATGTTTTAGAAGTTTATCCGGATGAATGTTCTGCACTGGTCGACACTTTGGGTGTTCAGCGACAAGTTAGTACTCATCTGATTTCGGCTCCCTTGGCCGCCGGTGATCATGTTCTGATCCATGTTGGTTTTGCCATCAGCAAAATCGATCAGCAGGAGGCACAACAAAGCCTCGAAACTTATCGTCAGCTTCTGGCTGAAATGGATGAAGATGATATAAAGGTGCTATTGCAATGATGCCACTTAAAGATCTGTACCAGGGTTTTCGTCAGCCGGATGTTGTTAAGGCTCTTGCAGGAAAAATCGGGCAACGTGCGGCAGAGCTTGAGAAGCCGCTCTATATCATGGAGGTGTGTGGTGGCCATACCCACACCATCATGAAGTATGGTTTGAAACAACTGTTGCCAGATAATCTCCAGTTTGTGCATGGCCCTGGGTGTCCGGTGTGCATTATGCCCAAAGAGCGGATAGATCAGGCAATTGCACTGGCCCGGCTGCCCGATGTTGTGCTGGTTACTCTCGGCGATATGATCCGGGTGCCCGGTTCGAAAAGCACTCTGGCCCAATGCCGTGCCGAGGGCGGTAATGTTGAAGCCATTTATGATCCTATGGATGTGCTTAAAATTGCCCGGAACAACCCCGATAAGCAGGTAGTCTATTTTGCGATTGGGTTTGAAACGACGACTCCGATGACCGCTGTATTGGTGGAATGTGCCGAACAGCAGCAGTTAGATAATCTGCTTTTCCACATCAACCATGTGCTGGTGATGCCTGCGATGGAGGCGGTATTGGCCGGCGGCGAGTCGCCGATTAATGCTTTTATTGGTCCGTCACACGTCAGCGTGATCAGTGGCGCTAAAATTTATCAGCCAATCATCGATAACTACCGTGTGCCATTGGTTGTGGGCGGTTTTGAACCTGTCGATGTTTTGGAATCTGTTCTGATGTTGGTAGAACAGGCGGTATCCCATCAAGTGGCATTGCAGTTGCAATACAGTCGTGCTGCGACCTATGCGGGCAATGAAGCCGCTCAAAGTCAGGTCGATCGTGTTTTCGATATCCGCGAACAGTTCAACTGGCGCGGGCTGGGCAATATTCCTCACTCGGCCCTGCAGCTAAAACCGGCGCTACGTCATCGCGATGCCGAAGTGAAGTTTGCCGGGCATTTCACCCATATTGATACACCCGATCATAAGCAGTGTCGCTGCGGCGATATTCTTAAAGGTTTAGCGACTCCTCAAGAATGCAAAGTATTCGGTAAAGCCTGTAAACCTAATCGCCCGATGGGCAGTTGCATGGTGAGCTCTGAGGGTGCCTGCAACGCCTATTACCGCTATGCCGACCGATGCTAAATGACAGAGCGATGTTTGAGGAAAATAAAATGAAACGAGTACAACTTAGTCATGGTGGCGGTGGTCAAGAGATGAACCAGTTAATCACCAATCTGTTTTTTCGTCATCTGGGTAATGACATTCTCCTGAGAAATGAGGATGCAGCCGTACTGAACTGTCAGGGTGAGATCGCTATGACGACCGACTGTTTTACCGTGTCGCCCTTATTCTTTGCCGGGGGCAATATCGGCAAGTTGGCCGTAGCCGGTACCGTTAATGACCTGGCGATGATGGGAGCCGAGCCGCAGTATCTCAGTTGTGGCTTCATTATCGAAGAAGGTTTGTCGTTCGATGAGCTGGAAGTTATCGTCAAGAGTATGGCTGAGGAGTTAAAGGTCTCTGGTGCCAGGATTGTCTGCGGCGATACCAAGGTGGTGCCGAAAGGCTGCGCTGATGGGTTGTTTATCAATACTACCGGTATCGGGCATATCCGTAAGCCGGGGATCTCCGCCAGCAATGTTCAGTCGGGGGATGCAATTTTGATTTCTCGTGATATTGGCTGTCATGGCGCTTGTGTGTTATCGGCGCGTGAATCTTTAAGACTGGTAAATCCGATTGAAAGTGACTGCGCTACCCTATGGCCGCAGATCAACACTTGTCTTGAACAGGAAATCCCGATCCATAGCTTGCGAGACGCTACCCGAGGCGGGATCTCTGCGGTGCTCAATGAATGGTGCGAGGCTTCACAAGTGCAACTTGTGCTTGATGATGAGGCGATTGTGGCAAGTGATGACGTGATGGGGGTGTGCGAGTTATTTGGCTTTGAACCTTACGATTTAGCTAATGAAGGAACCTTTATCATGGCGGTGCCTGCTGATGCAGCTCAAGCTGCATTAGCTATTTTGAAGCAGTTCTCCGAGCATGCCGCTATTGTTGGTTTTGCCTCACAAAATACCCCCCATAAAACCATTTTAAATAGCCCTTGGGGAAGCCGTCGTTATTTGGATTTCCCCAATGGCGAGTTATTGCCGCGAATCTGCTAATTGCGGTGAAGTCAGATAAGTCGGTGGAATAAGAGAGTAAGCGATGCATGAATTATCTATCAGCTTGAATACCGTTGATGCGGTTGTTGAACATGCCACGCGACAAGGGTTCAAACGGGTAACGGCTGTAACCCTCGGAATTGGAACATTGTCTTGTATCGAGCCGCAAGCGCTGCAAACCGGTTTTGAGTTTGCCTGTCGTGGAACCATGGTTGAAGGGGCCAAGCTAGGGATCGATATGATCTCGGCTCGAGCATGGTGCCAGAGCTGTAAGCAGTCAGTCACATTGGCAGCCCGTGGCATGTGCTGCCCGAATTGTCAGGGCTACCAGTTGGTCATAGAGACCGGTGAAGAATTAATGATTAAACATATAGAGGTTGAGTAAAATGTGTAATGTCTGCGGCTGCGGGGATAGCCAGATTGAAGGTCATCAGCATGATCATGACCACCATCATCACCAAGAGCATGCACATCATGGGCATAGCCATGGTGAACATCAGATTGTCGAGGGAATGACCTCGCAGCCGGTAGTGATCCACCATCATTATCATCACCAAGGGGACGTGCATCATCATGTTCATTACGATGTGCAACCAGAAGATCACCAACAGCACTCTGTGGTAGATCATCAGCCGCAGATGTCGCAACAGGGTGATTTGCATTACGGTAAGGGTGAGGCAGAGGTGCATGTTTCCGGTGTTTCCCAGCGTCAGCTGCTTACGCTAGAGCAGGATATTCTTGGTAAGAACAATCACCTTGCCGCCCACAATCGCGAGCACTTTAATGCAAACAAGCAGTTGGTCCTGAACCTAGTATCAAGCCCCGGCTCAGGCAAGACAACATTGTTGACTGAAACACTCAACCAACTGAAACACCAACACGCTTGTGCGGTTATCGAAGGGGATCAGCAGACCAGCAATGATGCCGACCGGATTCGAGCTACTGAAGTTCCAGCTATTCAGGTTAATACCGGCAAAGGCTGCCACCTGGATGCCAAGATGATCCATGACGCCTATCATCAGCTAGCAATGAATGAGCCCGGAGTGTTGTTTATCGAGAATGTCGGTAATCTGGTATGTCCTGCTAGTTTTGATCTTGGTGAAACCAGCAAAGTGGTGATTTTGTCAGTGACTGAGGGAGAAGACAAGCCGCTAAAATACCCCAATATGTTTGCTGCAGCAGAGCTTATGCTGATCAATAAAGTCGATTTGCTGCCGTATGTCGATGTCAAAATTGAAGACTGTATTGAAAATGCTCGCAAGGTAAATCCGTCGATCCAGGTCATTAAGGTCTCGGCTAAAACCGGCGAGGGGATGGCGGCTTGGTGCAATTGGCTGACAGAGTCTTTGGCTCAGCGATAGTCGCCGATTTATTCATGACTGACAGCCGCTTGATAAGTGAGACTTCTCGGTAACGACTTTTGGGGCGGTTGAATGTTGCCGTGACTAATACACAATATTCCTTTGTTCTAGAGGAATATTGTGTCTCTCCTTTCCGTTTCATCTTACCCCTTCCCCCTCCCTCTCAAATAAAAATGATTATCATTTAATAAACTCCTTTTTACCGCCAAAAAGCTCCGTTCACTGGCATTGTCGTTTTTCCTGTTGACGTATATTCACCAACTAAATTTAGTTAGGAATAGTGTATGTCATATAACCCTATCGCCATTATTGGCATGAGCTGCCGTTTCCCAGGATCTAATAGCCTTTCTCAGTTTTGGGAGAATATCAAAAATGGAACCAGTGCAATTCATGATTTTTCTCAGCAAGACTTTCCTGGCGAGGCGCTTGAATCCTCATCTTGGCATTCTCCTGATTTTGTGCGAGCAGGGACTAAAGTGGATGGAGCAGATCAGTTTGACCATCAATTCTTCCACTATTCCTATCACGAAGCTGAGCTAATCGATCCTCAGCAAAGATTGTTTCTTGAAGCTTGTGTTCAAGCTCTTGATGACGGAAATTATCCGTATGTGCTTTTGCCAAAATGGCAGCAGGCATGTGTCGGCGTTTTTGGTTCGACGCGACAAAGCAGCTACGACAAATATTTACCCACTGCCCATGCTGAGCAAGTAACAACCCCCACCACAATGCTTCAATTGCTTGGTAATGATAAAGACTATTTGGCTACAAGAGTTGCTTATAAGCTTGGTCTGACTGGGCCTGCGTTAACGGTTCAAACTGCCTGCTCGAGCTCTCTTGTTGCTGTCCACTATGCTTGCCGAAGTCTTCAAAATGAAGAATGCGATATGGCACTGGCTGGTGGCGTCGGAATATCGTTCCCGCAGGGCCTCGGTTATTATCGTCAGGAAGGTTCTATCTTTGCTGATGACGGCTGCTGTCGACCGTTTGGTGAAAAGGCAAGTGGCATCGTCACGGGAAATGGCTTAGGGGTCATACTCCTTAAACGTCTAGAAGATGCTATAGCCGACAACGATAATATTCATGGGGTTATTGTCGGATCGGCAGTCGGAAATGATGGAAATGATAAAGTTGGCTTTACTGCGCCCAGTGGCTTAGGACAGCAGGATGTGATTCGGCAGGCTTTAACCGCTGCGAATGTCTCACCGGATGAGATTGGTTTAGTTGAGGCTCATGGTACCGGGACTTTGATTGGTGACCCGGTAGAAATTGATTCGCTCACTAGCGTATATCGTGAGGATACCCAGAGATACCAGTACTGTGGTATTGGATCAATCAAAGGTAATTTGGGGCATTTAGAGTCTGCTGCTGGTATTGCTAGCTTGGTTAAGGCGACACTCAGTGTGCGAGATGCTGTTTTACCTGCCACCTTGGGGGCAACGCCTCCAAATCCACACTTAAAATTGCACGATACACCATTCTTTCTTATTAATGAGACCCAACCTTGGGAACATCAAGGTCGCCGATTAGCTGCGGTCAGCTCGTTCGGAATTGGTGGTACCAATTGCCATATGATCATTTCACAGCCACCGAGTCCTTCGCCTTCCACTCAGTGTCTAGATGATGAAGTACATACATTGTTGGTTCAGTCTCATACCAAAGAGACTTTAGAGCATGTGCGCCACCATTATATCGATACTTTAATGAGTGAAAATGCCGATTCGGTGGCTCGTACTGCTATATTGCGACGCACTGCCGAACGGTATCGAATGGTGGTGAGCGGGAGCAATAAGGAGCAATTGCAGGCCGCATTGGCTCATGCCGTCACAAGTAAAGTACCTGAGGATAATCAAGGCCTTTGGATATTCAGCGGCCAAGGTAGCCAAGTCGCTGAAATGGGAGTGCATCTATATTCCCAATGTCAGCAGTTCCGAACTGCATTTGATACCTGTTGTGGTTTGTTTGCACAACATGGCGTGGCTAGTCTCAAAAGTGAGGTATTTGCGCCTCAAGAGAGCTCTTTGTTGGAGCAAACGAATATCACTCAGCCAGCTCTGTTTACGTATCAATTTGCGCTGGCACAACAGTTGCTGGCGTGGGGGTTAAAACCCAAAGCGGTCGTAGGTCATTCGATTGGTGAGTTTGCTGCCGCAGTCGTTGCAGGTTTTCTGCCGTTGGAAGCGGCTGTTGCAATAGTTGCCTGCCGTGGAGAGCTGATGCAAATGCAAACGCCACTGGGGGCAATGGCGGCTGTCAATATGTCACAGGCTGAGTTTCAGTCGATCCAGTCGAGCTGGTCTGCGTTATCAATCGCAGCAGTGAATCACCCGGAGCGTATCACTATCAGTGGTGATGTCTCTGTGGTGAATGAGTTTGTTACTGTTTATGCAGATAAAGCCAAGAGGTTGTCAGTTACAAAAGCATTTCACTCTCAAAGCATGGACTCTATTAAAGCGGCATTTTTACAAGCGTTTGATGGGGTTACTTTGCCCGTAACTGACCCATCCACTGAATTCATATCGACATTGACGGGCCAACCATTGCAAGCCCGCGAAATGGATAAGGATTATTGGTGGCAGCAATTACGCTCTCCGGTTTTGTTTGCTAAAGCGCTGAAGTGTGCAGAAACATTGTCGCCTGAGGTTGTTGTCGATTTAGGACCTGATGGTAGTTTTGCGCGGTTGGCCCGTCATCAGGGATTATTCACGGATGACACCCAATTTCTAGGTATTCAGAAGGGCGACAAAGAGTTTGCGTCGTTACTTGAGTTGACCGCTCGCTGCGGTGTGGATGAGCCACTGAAAGAATACTACAGCCAGCGTCTAGCCCCGTGGGTTAGGCTTCCTCCGAAACAATTTGAAGTAACTCGAGTTTGGCCTAAGAAGACCGAGCGGATACTACCACCTTTAAAACGTGTGTGCTGGCAGCCTCAGTCATCATTGCTATCGACTATTCGTCAGACCAGCAAGTTTGGTGATGGTTTACGTATTCTGCTTATTGGCGAGTATCAACTTGATGTCTGGTTAAAGCAATTGTCGGTTCTTACTCATCAAACGATCTGCCTGTCACATTTATCTGAAGTGGAGATGCTGTCAGGCTTTGACTTAGTCATTTATCTTCAGTCACCGGTTACGGAACTGGATGATTTAGCGACGAGCTTTGATATTGCGGCAAAAGAGCACTTAAAACTTATAAACAGGGTTCATAGTCAAGCAACGTTACCTCTGATTTCTGTTTTGCCGGAAGCGCTTGTAATTAATGATACTTCCGATAAGCACAACTGGACCTTAGCCGCATTGACCTCTCTCTATCAGGCGGCATGTAACGAAGAGCAGTCTAAACGTTACTTATGTTTGGATCTTGACTCTGAAGAGTCCATTGCCACAGTCTGTAGTTTACTTAATCAGCTGCCGGGATCAGGGCCTGTATTAGCGTTGCGCGGTCCCCAGTTCTATGAGCCGGTGGTTGAACCCATTACCGCTTCAGCATCTTTGTCATTGGCGTTTTCTAGTAACGATAGTGCCCTGATCGCTGGTTATGGTGGGCTTGGACAGCTGGTTGCAGAATGGCTACTTGAGCAGCGAGTAAGGAGTTTTGGATTAATACTGCGCCGTCCATGCACTGAACTGCAGCAGAAAGCGATTGAAGCCTTACGCGACAAGGGGGCTAGTGTCGAAGTTATTGTGGTTGATATTTGTGATGCCAAGGCGTTGAAGGATGCCTTGGAGCAGCACAGTATTCGCCCGACACTGGTTTACCATACTGCTCATTCGGGGAATGATTCGTCATTTTTTGCCGCAGAAGAAGAGGCTTTTGTTCAAACGTTGCGAGTTAAAACTCATGGCGTTATGGCACTAGCTGAAGCCATCGAATACTTGCCGATTAAGCAGTTTTGTTTGTTTGGCTCGATGGTTAGTTGGATTAATAGTCCACTTACATCGGCATATGCTGCAGCGAATCGATGGCAAGAACATGCCGCGATGGCTCTGCAGGAGAAAGGCTTGCCCGCTGTGACCATTCTGTGGGGACCGTGGGATTGCGGGCTGACGCAACAAAAGAACATTACTAGCCAAATTCAAGCGAGTGGACTGAACCTGCTAAATCCCGATTCAGCATTGAACGTGTTGGCGATGACGAACAGCCATGGCCTTATGGTGTTCGATAGTCATGAGCCAGAGTTTAGTCGTGCGGTGAAAAAGCTGGTTGCAACGGCACCAATGTATTCTCATTGGATCAATGGCGAGAGTGTGGATACGGGTAAGAATCAACATACTCAATTTACCGAACATGGTGTATTGACTCTTAGCCAGTTGGCTGCTCTGCCAGCGAAAGAGCAGAAGATAAAATTGCAAGCAACCGTCAGTGGTTTAGTTCAGCGATTGCTCAAAATCGAGGCTCCTGAGCCTTGTCGGGCATTTCCAACTCTAGGATTGGACTCTCTGTTGTTGATTGAGCTGACATCGACGTTGCGTAATCAAGCCGGGTTTGAGATTTCGGTTCGAGATGCGTTTCAGTATGACAGCATTGAGTCATTGAGTGCTTATTTACTGAAACAGTGTCAGAAGCGAGATGACATCGCGTTTTCGGCGACTGAGCAGAATAATACTGGGATGATTGAACAGGATACGGATCATCGCTACGAGCCATTTCCCCTAACTGATTTACAACAAGCATTTTGGGTTGGTCGCAACGGCAGCTTGGAGCTTGGCAATGTTGCATGCCACCAATACATTGAAATAGAGCTTGAAAACCTTCGCGCAGAGCGATTAGAGCAGGCTTGGAATCGGCTGGTTCAACGTCATGAAATGATGCGCTGTATTATTTTAGAGTCAGGTCAGCAGCAATTTTTACAACAGGTTCCTCATTATCAGGTGGCAGTGAGCGACATGCGACACTTGTCGCAAGATGAGTTAACGCAGCAACTTAGTGCTCTTCGCGAGAGAATGAGCTATCAAGTCATGGATCCTGCTCAGTGGCCGTTATTTGAGCTGAGGGCATCATTGTTGCCGAATGGTATCACTCGTATCCACCTCGATATGGATTTGCTGGTATTTGATGTTCAGAGCTTCCGGATTATTTACGGCGAACTCAATCAATTACTAAAAGATCCATTGGCTGAGCTACCTTCGTTGGACTTGTCTTTCCGAGACTACGTATTGACAGAGCATCGCCAGCGAACAACCGATGCGTACTTACAAGCCCAATCGTTCTGGCAGAGCAAAGTCGAGACTATGCCGGGTGCACCGCAATTGCCGCTGCGTTGTGATGCGGAGTCATTGGCTCAGCCAACTTTCAGAACGCTGGATCACAGGTTGTCTCCGATGCTGTGGGAGAGCTTTCAGCGCCAGGCAAAAGAGCGAGGTTTAACACCTAGTGCCGTTATGCTCACTGTATTCACCCAAGTACTGGCTCAGTGGTGTAAATCGCCGTCATTTACGTTGAATATTACATATTTCAACCGGAAAAATGTCCACCCTCAAGTGATGTCCGTGTGCGGTGATTTTACGTCATTAATGTTGTTACCGGTCGAATTTGAAGCCAATGAACAGTTCACTGGAGCTGCGCAACGTATTCAGCAAGATTTGTGGGATGCACTAGAACATCGGGATTACAGCGGTATTCAAGTCATGAGAGATCTGGGCCGGGTGAGTTCTGCAGCCGCTGATCAAATCAATATGCCAGTGGTATTTACCAGTATGATTGGTATGGACTTTGATGATTCATCGCAACCAGACTGGGAGCTGATGAGCCGTCAAGTTTTTCAAATTAATCAGACACCTCAAGTATGGCTGGATTACCAAGCAACCGAGTATGGCGGTGCGCTGGTTAATCGCTGGTTTATCGTCGATGAAATCTTTGACGCGGGTCTTATTGAAGGCTTATTTACCGCATATACCACACAGCTTGAAAAACTAGCAAGAGAGGCCAACCGTTGGGATGGCTTGGACTGTGATGCCAGAGACGAGTCAGATAAGCAGGTAGTTGCCAAGCTCAACCGTTGGCAGCAACCTCGTTCTGAGTCGACGCTACATAATAGTTTCTTAAAGCAAGCGCAATTAACGCCGGATGCCCCTGCGGTACTGACAACGACCGGTCAGATAACTTATCAACAGCTTGCTGAAACAAGTCAAATTGCAGCACGAGCAATACTGCAATATAAAACAGCAAGTGCGAAACACGTAGTGGTCTTGACTCCTAAAGGCGATCAGGCCGTGATAGCAGCGCTGGGTGCAATGATGGCTGGCTGCGTCTATGTACCTGTGAATCCAGACTATGACGATATGCGTTTACAGCATGTGTTGGCTGAGGTTGAACCTGTGCTGGTCCTGTGTTCAGAGTCGTCTTTCGGGCGCTTGTCTGAACTCACATCCGCAGAATATTGCTCACTGGAACAGCTTCTTAATAGAGGGGCATCAGTGAGTACACCACTACCAGATGTTTCACCTGATGAACTCGCTTATATTATTTTTACCTCAGGAAGTACTGGGACCCCGAAAGGTGTTCTTTTGGATCACCGTTGTCCACTGAATACTTTGACGGCGATGAACCATGTATTTGATGTAGGTGCTGGGCAGAGGACTTTATCGTTGTGTGCACTACATCATGATATGTCCGTGTATGACATTTTTGGCATGTTAATTTCTGGCGGGGCTGTAGTCATGCCAGATGCACAGCAGCACTTTGCCTCTCATTGGTTATCTTTGATAGATACCTACAAAGTAACGGTCATTAATAGCGTTCCTGCCTTGATGCAGTTGCTTGTTGATGCTGCCGAAAGCTCCGAGCAAGGACGAGATCATTTGTCGGTGCTAAGCAAGGTGATGCTTGGCGGAGATTGGATTCCACTGACTTTACCTGATCGAATTAAATCTTTAGCACCAGGTTGTGACGTTTATAGCATCGGCGGACCAACAGAGACCGCTGTGGTATCGAGTTGGTACCACATTGAATCAATAGAAGATGGTTGGGACAGCATCCCTTACGGAAGACCGTTACCCAATCAGCATATCGAGTTGTTGAATTCAGCTGGGCAGCCAGTACCCGTCGGTGTTGCTGGTGAAATTTGCATGGGCGGACTTGCCATGTCTCAAGGTTATCTTAACGACCTTGAGATGACGGCGGAAAAGTACCGTATTGATCCTCATTCTGGTTGTAAGTTGTTCCGTACCGGGGATCTGGCCGTCTTGAACCAAGATGGCGTGATGACATTACTTGGTCGAATTGATAATCAGGTAAAGATTAACGGAGTGCGCATTGAGCCGGGAGAAATTGAGTGCACCCTCGAGAAGCACACAGCGGTTAACCAAGCCGTCGTTTTAACAAAAAATGATCGTTTGCATGGTTTTGTAACCTTGTCCGAAGGAATGAAAACGCAAAACTTTGAACAAAGCGAATCATTGGACCAGATGCTGTTGCAAGGTAGCGAGGTGTGTCGCCAACAAGCCGATGCGGAGTGGAATGCTTTGCAACTGGGAGGGGATATTTCTTGCCGGACGATGGCTAGCGACTTCGTTCCACAAGATTACGATCAACATTATCAGGAGATGGAGCAGCTGAGTACTTTGGTCATGCGTTATGCGTTGCATCAAAGTGGCCTGTTTTATCAGCAAGGACAATGTTGTCGCTTACCGGAGTTAGTGCGCGAGCTTAATGTTTGTGACAAGTATCTGAAGATTTTACAAAGCTGGATAACGGTACTATGTCAAGACGGCTATTTTGCTCAGGATGAAGAAAAAATAGTTTGTCTTGAACCGTTTAATGCGGAAGAGCTGTATCAGTTGAGATCGAAAATTGCAGCTGATGTCGCGAATGGAAAACCTTATCAACAGAAATTCTGGCATTTATATCTAGGCTGTGTGGAGCGAATTGAAGACCTATTACAGGGCCAGTTTAATCCGCTCGATCTAATGTTTGAGCAAGGCCAGACTGACTTTGTGGAAAGTTGGTATGAAGATAATCCAGTATCCCAGCACTTTAATCGTGTAGCTGCAGATGCGGTGGAGTCGCTGATAAACATCAAGCGCGATAGTACCTTCCGCGTGTTGGAGTTCGGTGCCGGGATTGGTAGTGCTGCGCGCCAAGTACTGCCTCGACTACCGGAGGACAAGTGTCAGTATGTTTATACTGATTTGTCGGATTATTTCTTTGCCCATGCCAAGAACAAATTCGCTAACTATCCGTTCATTGACTTTCAATTCTATAACATTAATGAGGATCCGAGCCTATTTGGCCTTGAGGATGGCAGTTTCGATCTGATTATCGGCGCAAATGTGCTACATGATGCTCATAATGTAAACACATCAAGCTGCTTACTAAGAAGGCTGCTTAAACCAGCAGGAACGTTACTGCTTATAGAAGGTACCTGCAACCCGCGTTTCCAAATGGTTAGCCTTGGTTTTGTTGAGGGTCTTTCTCACTATGAAGACCTACGTTTGGAGTCCCACTTGCCAATGTTGCCGGCAGATGCATGGCAGGCAACATTGCGGGAGGCGGGTTTTTCTAGAACCAGCCAGTTCCCGAAACAGGGCGAAGCAGCAGAATGCATGCGTTATCACCTAATCGCAGCCCAAAACGCAGCATCCGTGGCTCACTTCGATTCAAAAGTATTGACCTCTTGGGCCGGAGAGCACCTCACTAGCCAGCTAGTGCCTCAGCAGATAGTAGCTTTGGATAGGTTCCCATTATCAGCAAACGGCAAGGTAGACCGTCAGCGTTTACAGCAGTCTTTGACACTTGCCTGTGAGCGAAATCCCGCAGATGACCTTAAAGAAACCGTACCCCCAACAACCGAGAGTGAGCGCCTTCTGGCACAGATTTGGGGAGAGGTGCTAAATCAGGACATTGCTGATGTTGATGCCAACTTTTTCCTTTATGGCGGAGATTCTCTATTGATGACCAGAATCAGCGCCTTGATTCGAGAGCACTTCCAATTAAGTCCATCGCTTGGTCTGTTGCTTCGCATGCCAGAGCTTAGACAGCAAGCTGCATGGATTGAACAACAGCGCCACATTGATGTTGAAGACGTAGAGGAAGGGTTCCTGTGATAGTGAGAGAACAACCAATGGAACTGCATGTGTTAAAGCAGATGCTTGATGAACGTAGTATTAAATTGTCGCTAGAGGGGGAGCAACTGAAGTTTTCTGCCCCTAAAGGAGCCATGACCGAAGAAATTAAGCAAGCCATCCGATTGCATAAGCCGAGTTTGGTCATTGAGTTAAAGCAAGACAGTTTACCAGCGCTGCCAAGTATAAGTCGGCATGTTGGCGAAGCCTACCAGCCGTTTCCGATGACGCCTATTCAGCAGGCATATTATGTCGGTGAATGTGGTGGTTTAAAGCAAAGTACGCTTCCTTGCTTTTATCATGAGTACCGCTTGCATGATGTGGACTCGGATCGTCTCGAGTCAGCGATCCGTGCACTGATAAAGGATTTTCCGGTTTTACGCCTGAAATTTTTCGAAGATAACCGCCAACAAGTGATGCCGCTGAATGATGACTGGTGTTTAGATGTTAGGAACTTCAAGGCATTACCGCCTGCCGAGTGTGAAGAGCTGTGTTCAGAGCTAAAACGCCAGCATTTGAATGAATTACCACCACTGGATGGTGGTGAGCCGTTTCGTTTTACCTTAATCAGAAGACCAGACTCCGATCGGTTGCTGGTAACGATTCGGTTGAACATCATCGACGGCCCATCGTTAGCGATGCTGTTGCGTGGCTTGGTTGAACGGTACGGAAAAGTCGAGGTGGATCAGTCTGCCGGAACGTTAGAGTTTCGTGACTATGTTCTGGCAACCCAAGCGCTTCAATGTACACCGAATGCGACTGTCAGTGAGGAATATTGGGAACGAATGTTGCCGTTATTACCTCCTTCACCAGCATTGCCCCAAACGGGGAAATCTCGACAAAGAGCTGTTTTTAAACGTCATTCACGCCGCTGGGGTATGGAGCAATGGCAGGTTTTACGCCACGTTGCAAGTAAGTATGGAGTAACAGCAAATGCTGTACTGCTTGCTGTCTATGCCACCGCGCTCTCGCGGTGGAGTAGTGAGCCTTCTTTTACCTTGAATGTATTGGCTAACTTTCGGCCGTTTACTGATCCAGAGTTAAAGGCAATGGCAGGTAATTGTAGTAATACCGTGCCAATCGAGAGCCATCCAACCAGTACGTTTTTGGATCAAGTCAAGTGCTTGCAAGATTGCCTAACGGAGCGTTTGGGTCATGCAATCATACCTGGTGTTGAGTTGATGCGACGTATTCAGCAAAAAAGCGCCAGCGATGATCCGGTATTGCCTTTTGTATTCACAAGCGGATTGCAATCGGGTCAGTTGGATGAGGTGTTGCCGGATATGCATCGCTTTGAATTACTGGATAGCCACTTGCAGACGCCTCAAGTTTGGCTAGATCATCAGGTTATCGAAAACCATGAAGGATTAATCTGCTACTGGGATTGTGTAGAGGAAATTTTTGAACCCGGAACTATCGAAGCTTTAGTTGAAGAGTCATCACGCATTATTGATGCATTGATAGCTTCTGAGTCAGCGTGGCAAGACGCATATCCTGGCAGCTCAGAAAATCAGTCTCTCAAACCTTGGGTTGAAGGCCCTAAAGTGACTGCCGGAAAGTTGCTCTGTAGTGATTTCATAGCCCAAGCAAAGCGAACTCCAACACGTATCGCAGTACAGTTTGGCAATCAAAGCATTTCTTATGGTGACTTGTTGAGCAAAGCCCAGTCAGTTGCAACAGGCTTGGCTAAGCGGGGAGTGGCAGAGCACGACATTATTGCGGTTAATCTGCCGAAATCTATCGAACAAGTGATTGCGCTTTATGGTGTATTGCTCAGTAATGCTACCTATTTGCCGCTTTCTATTCACTGGCCTAAAGCACGTATCGACAGCATATTGAAACGCAGCGGTGCAAGCTTGCTGATTGCCCAAACGGAGCAGCATTCGTCGCAAACCATCTCGATTCAAACGCTACTGATGGAGAAAGCTCAACCACCAGTACTGGTGAACAATGGCAAGCGTTTGGCTTACGTTATCTATACATCAGGCTCAACCGGTGAACCCAAAGGGGTCATGATTAGCCATGGCGCAGCGCTTAACACCATCGAGGATATTAATCGTCGTTTCTCCATGAATGAAAGCGACAGAGTGCTAGGTGTGAGTGGAATCTATTTTGACCTGTCGGTGCAAGATATTTTTGGCACTCTGAGTGTTGGTGCAACGCTGGTTCTGCCGGGTGAAGAAGAACGGCCTGAGCCGTCGCTTCTCATCCAGTTATGCAAGGAGCATAACATCACGGTGTGGAATTCTGTTCCTGCAATTCTACACATGCTGACGATGGTTTCAGAGCCAGATCTGCCAGCGTTATCCTCTTTGAGGCTGATTATGCTCAGCGGAGATTGGATTCCATTGCCATTAGCTAAGCATTTAAAGAAAGCCTGTGCTCAAGCTGAGTTGATTTCACTGGGAGGCGCGACGGAAGCTTCGATTTGGTCAAACTGCTTCAAAGTCAATGATATCGATCCTGATTGGCGCTCTATTCCTTATGGCTACGGTTTGTCAAATCAACAGCTTTACGTCCTTGATATGCAGGGGCGCGAGTGCCTAACAGGGGCTATTGGCGAGATTCATATTGCTGGTGACGGCTTAGCTCAGGGGTATTTGAATGATCCCCTGCGTACCGCTGAACAGTTTGTCGATCATCCATCCGGACAAACGTTATATCGAACGGGAGATCTGGGGCGCTATTTTCCAGATGGCGCGATTGAGTTCCTAGGAAGAAAAGATAGCCAGGTGAAGATAAATGGGTTCCGTGTTGAATTAACAGAAATTGAAACTCAGCTTTTGCAAGTCAACGGAATAGATAGTGCCGCTGTCCTAATTCACCGCAATGAATTTGTTGGTGCGACTTTACTAGCCGCCTATACCGGTCATTCCTTTGCTGAGGCTCAACTTTCGGCGAAATTAGCGACTCAATTGCCGAGATATATGGTCCCGGTACGCTTCATACGGTGTGAACATTTGCCGCTAAGTCAAAATGGCAAGGTTGATCGTGAACAAGCATTAGCATTGGTCCGGGAAAGCATTGAGCAAGAGGCCAGAGAACAAAAACCATGTCAGGAGACGGAACGACATGAGGTGGCGATTAAGCTCATTGCCATATGGCAAGGTTTATTTGATGCGGTATCAGTGAATGAGCAATCGCATTTCTTCAAGTTAGGCGGTAATTCGCTTCTGGCGGTTCGACTTTCTAGCGGCATCGAAAAAGCTTTCGGCTATCGCTTATCTTTGCAACAGCTATTTAGCTCTCCTCACCTGTATGAGCAGTCAGAGCTAATACTCGCCCTGATATCTCGGGAATTGGAAAACGTGGAGCGATAAATGAATTTCCAACAACTGAAAGATACATTGATTAACGTGCTGGCAGATCAATTGCAGTTACCAGCAGATATTATTTCTCCCCAAATTCCATTTAGAGAATTGGGTATGAGCTCGGCGATGGGAGTGGTATTTATTGACAGAGTCGGAACCGAGTTATCCTTACCTCTGCCGAGTACTATTTTGTATGACTACCCGAACTTGCAAGCATTGCAAGCCTGCTTAATGGCTATGTTGGAAGAGCGAACGTATTCAGAAAGCACGTGTAAGAAAACACATATCCCCCGTGATGATAGCTCATCTGCTGATAGTACAGCCAAGGAGCAGGTTGCCATACTGGGGGCTGACTGCCATGTACCAGGAGCAAACGGCCTTGAAGCCTTTTGGAAAGTCGTCTGTGGGGCAGAAGTGAGTGTTGGAGAGATACCAGAAGAACACTGTTTCTATCAACTGGCGCAGCAAGCTGGGTTAAATACATCCAGGCCTATGTTTAAGGCTGGAACAGTTGGTTCCCATGCTCAATTTGATGCTGACTTTTTCGGAATTTCTGCGGCTGAAGCTCGTGCTATGGATCCACAACAACGCTGGTTGCTGGAGTCCTGTTGGCAGTCTATACAAAATGCGGGTATGGATCCGTTACAGCTAAAGAAAAGCAAAACAGGCGTCTTTATTGGGGCGAGCGCCCAAGATTTTCAACGTTTGTTACTGAGAGATAATAGTCCGAGCGATATTCATTCTGGAACAGGAACATCGCTATCAGTCATTGCGGGGCGGATCGCTTATCAATTTGATTTTATCGGACCTGCCTGGGCGGTTGATACTGCCTGTTCATCATCCCTTGTTGCTCTGCATCAGGCATGCCAAAGCTTGTCATCCGGTGAGTGTGATTATGCTTTAGTAGCTGGGGTTAATGTGATTCTTGACCCTCAGTATGCCCAGTCGTTAGAAAACGGCAATATGCTGAGCCCATCGGGTCGCTGCCATACATTTGCTGAACATGCTGATGGCTATGTTCGCTCTGAAGGATATGTCACTTTATTTTTGGGGCGATCTGGTGTGGCCTATCCAGTAACACCGATAGCAAATATATGTGCCACCACGGTGAATCAAGATGGTCACAGTAACGGTCTTACGGCTCCGAATGGGATGAGTCAGCGTTTGCTGGTTACAAGTGCACTAGAAAAAGCGGGACTTGATCACGAGCAGATTGTTGCTTTTGAATGTCATGGCACTGGGACGCCACTTGGTGACCCGATTGAAATTAATGCATTGGCAAACGTGTTTATTAACGAAAACAATGGCCATTCACCGTGTGCGTTAGGATCCGTGAAGGCATGTATTGGC
Organism: Photobacterium kasasachensis; assembly: GCF_050336885.1. Taxonomy (NCBI): domain Bacteria; kingdom Pseudomonadati; phylum Pseudomonadota; class Gammaproteobacteria; order Vibrionales; family Vibrionaceae; genus Photobacterium; species Photobacterium kasasachensis. Next base: position 69,755 of record NZ_JAKJSH010000004.1, on the reverse strand, counting down.
CATCTCGAAGCGGCGGCAGGTTTGGCTGGTGCATTGAAGCTCGCGATGTCGTTGCACTTCAAGCAATGGCCAGCTCAACTGATGACTGGTGCTGTCAATCCCCACATAACATTAGAGTCGAGCCGCTTGACTATTCCGTTAGAGACACAGGCTTTATCTCATAAAAGCGTGATTTATGGTGGGGTCAACTCCTTTGGATTCAGTGGCACAAATGCGCACGCTATTTTGAGCTCGGTGCAGGAAAATGAGGAAGAACTGATTCAACCAGCCTGCCAGTGGTTGCTTTTAAGTGCACATAGTGAAGACGCGCTACGACACCAAATCGAGCAATGGCGTCAGGCACTACCGACTCTTGCCGGTACTTATAGTTTGTCATTGCTGCTTGCGTCAGCCCTCCAGCGTTGCGCATCTTTGCCTTGGCGCGCCGCAGTTTTCTGTCCCGATATAGCAACGGCACTGAAGACGTTGAAAGAGGTCGAGTGTCACAATACTTGCCACGGTGAACAAGTAGATAGCGCGGACTATCATATTAAAGCCTTCCTGAGTGGAGGGAATAAACCAACCGTAGACGGTCCACTACCGCGAGTATGGGGTTTACCTCAATATGCCTTTACACATAAAGAGTATTGGCCGGAATGTATAGGTAAGGCGTCAATAGCTGAATGCAAAGAACACCAGCGATATTCTACTTCTGAACGCGACTCTATTTGTGAGAGAACATGGTGGGATTCGCTAGCTGTGGCTGAGGAGCAAAAAGATCCATTTGCCTCCCTCATTTCTCTGGGAGGAACCTCTCTGCTGGCAAGCCGCATAGCGACAGAGCTGCAACGTTGTTTAGGTATCCGTATTAGTGTTACTGATGTATTGAAAGCGCAAACGCTCTCTGGACTGCAACAGTTTGTGACGAACAATACTACTGTTGCTGAACCCGTAACGGCTCAATCTCACAGTGTGGATGCGGAGTTAGCCACTCTTCATACCGCATTTCCGCTTACTGATATGCAGATGGCATATTGGGTGGGGCGTGGTGACGGGGTTGCCGGGCGAATGCCGATACAAGTCTTTTTTGAACTTGAAGCGAAAAAACTGGATGTAGAACGTTTACAAGCGGCATGGCGAACTGTCATGCATCGTCATCCTAGCCTGCATTCGGTCGTGACAACAGACGGTCAGCAGAAGGTGATTGCTTCGCCGGAACAGCCTCACTTTAAGCATGAGATGCTTGATATGTCTGGCGCAGAGTGTCGTCTGTATATCGAAGAGCGACGAGAAACGCTGTGGAATTCATCGAGAAGCCTTGAACAGTGGCCTCAACATTTTGTGTATGTTTACCAATGCACCGATCAATATGTCATTCATTTTTTGCTTGATGGTTGGTGTGTTGACGGGGCAAGTTACGAGATTTTGTTCAGAGAACTGCTTACCGTATATCAAAACCCTAATGCCAGTCTTCCGGTGTTGGGGCTGACTTTCTCTCATTATATCAATGCGCTGTCTGAACTTGATAAATCCGAAGAGATGTCCAGAGCGAAGCTCTATTGGGAAAGCCAGCTGCCGAAATTATACCCAGCTCCTGCGTTGCCTCTTGCGAAACGGGCCGAGGATGTTGGGAAGAGTGTAATGAAGCGTCGACGTAGTTTCATCACTGTTGAACAGTGGCAGCAGTTTCAGGATCAGGTAAGAGATCATCAGTTGACACCATCGAGTGCTTTAATGACGGCTTATGCACTGGTGTTATCCCGCTGGAGTCAACATCAAAATATCACTTTAAATGTACCAAGGTTTAACCGTCAGTCGCTGCACCCGCAGGTCAACGATATTATCGGTGAGTTTGCTTCATTTACGTTGCTTCCATGCGAGCGCAATAAACAAGATTGTTTTGCAGATTACGCCCAGCGTTTACAGCAAACACTTTGGGAACAGCTGGAGCATGGATTGGTGAGCGGTGTTCAGTTGTTGCGTGATTTAGGTAACAACGTATTGATGCCGTATGTGTTTACTACTATGCCTGATCATCAAGAGGAAACCTTGCATGATCATCTCGGTAAACTCGGGCGAGTCAATGAGATGCGGACACAGACGCCGCAAGTATGGATTGACTGTCAGTATTGGGTGTCGGCCAGGGGAGTGGAACTAACTTGGGATGTCCTGGAAGAGATGTTCCCACCGCTGTTAATTGATGAGATGTTTGCTGCCTTTATCGCTCTTGTTGAAAACTTGAGTGTGGGCAAGGGATGGATGGCTCCGGCAACCCTTCCGTTGCCGGAACGTCAAGAGCAGGCTTTGCTGGCGATAAATGCCACCGATGCGGAATTAGCTGTCACTTCCTTGTTTGAAATGTTCGAGCAACAGGCGCGTAATCATCCGCAATTAGACGCACTTATTACTTCAAATGAAGTCTGGAGCTATGCGCATTTACTTTCTGTTGCAGAGAAAATTGCCGCATTACTGCCTCGTGGTACAGAGAGCATCGCAATATGCATGCAAAAAACACCATTATGTGTGGCAAGTATCTTGGCGGTGCTACGCCAAGGTATGGCTTATGTGCCAATTGACCCCGAACAACCTGAATATCGTCGAACAGAAATACTGACAGACAGTGGTGCAGGTCTGTTGCTTGTCGATGAAGAAAGTTCTGCGCTTTGTTGGTCCTCGTCGATTCAGCAATTAGTTATCAGTGAGCTGATGCTGGCTGAGACAGCATTGTCGGCACCTGAAAAAGGGATAAATCAGCACGGGCTTGCTTATATTCTTTATACCTCAGGTTCAACAGGTAAACCCAAAGGTGTCGAAATAACGCATTTGGGAATTTGTAACCGTATTAGTGATTTAAAAGCGCGGTTCGAGTTTACCGAGCGAGATCGCACCATGAGTGTCTCGGCATTTCATCATGACATGTCGGTATTCGATGTGTTTATCACCCTATCTTCTGGTGCCGCACTGGTTATGCCAGCAGCGGAGCATAAGCGCGAGCCAAATATTTGGATTCAGATGATGAATCACTATCAAGTGACGGCTTGGAACTCTGTGCCTGCGTTTATGAGTATGCTTGTCAGTACTTGTGAACATGCCAACAAGCCACTGCCCCAGTCACTGAGATTGATTTCGATGGGAGGTGATTGGATAGACCCGTCATTGGTGCAGGCCTTAGTCGAAAAGCTTCCATCCTGTCGTTTGGTGAGTGTTGGCGGTCCAACGGAAGTCTCTTTGCTGGATATTATTCACGAGATATCCGTGGATGGTTTTAAGTTGGGTGAAGCGATTCCTTATGGTTCGCCTGCTCTAAACGCCCGACAGTATATTTTCAATGAATTCCTTGAAATTTGTCCCGAAGGTGTAGTCGGTGAAATAGGTCATGCGGGTATAGGCATAACGAAAGGATATCGCAATCAACCTGAGTTGACGGCACGGCGCGTGCTTACAGATGTGAATGCTGAGCTTCCGGGTCAAGAGAGTCGTCTGTTGCGCTCGGGGGATCTGGGCTATCGTCGCCACGATGGAGAGATACAGTTTGTCGGGCGAGAAGACTTCCAAGTTAAAGTCAATGGACAACGTATTGAATTAGGTGAGGTCGAAGCGCAATGCAAGCGGCTACATTGCGTTAATCAAGCTATCGCGTTGGTGCTGAATGCGGGAAATAGCCCACAAATTGGAGTAGCACTGACTAGCAATACCAATGAACATCATCTCCAGCTTGCTGATCTGCGTAGAGAGCTAAGTGATCGCCTACCCGAATATATGCTTCCCCGTCGAGTTGTCGTATTGAGTCAGTTACCCGTTACCCCGAACGGCAAGGTGGATCGGCAGGCGATAGAAAAGCGACTAGCCGATGTGAAGGCCGAGCCATCAGCCGTTGAGGGGACGTTGAACAAGCTCGAAAATATGATTGCTAACGAATGGAAAGCGTTATTACAAATTGAATGCGTGACATCTAACGACAACTTTTTCTTGTTGGGAGGTGACTCTTTAAAAGCCGTGGCACTTAACTCCCGTTTAACGACTTTGACCGGTGTAGAAAAATCGGTTTCCCACATATTTGCCAACCCAGTATTAAAGCAACTTGCCAACAGTTATGACAGTCAGGCTAAACAAGACAGTAGTACCTTGTCAGCGATAGCAAGGGGACAGCGTCGCCGCAGACGTCAAAACAAAATCGAACAGAATTCAATGTCTGAGGTAAAGATACATGAATAATAGTGATGCAATTGCCGTTATTGGATTTGCAGCCCGCGTTCCGGGCGCAGAAACAGCAGAAGAGTTTTGGCATAACGTCAAAAACGGAAAATGCGCTATAGAAACCGTTACAGAGGAGATATCGAGTTCCTCTCCTCATTACGTGGATAAAACATTTCCATTAAAAGAAGCTACCTGCTTTGATGCCGCGCACTTTGGTATATCGCCTGCTGAGGCGAAGATGATGGATCCTCAGCAACGCGTATTTCTTGAAACAAGCTGGCATGCTTTGGAGCATGCAGGGTATGGTCAATCTGATGACGCATTGAATACGGGGGTCTTTGCCTGTGCCGGGTTCAATGATTATGTGACTAAGCACGTCAAACCGCACAGTTATCATCAAGGTGGGGCTGAATACTTCCGCATGCTAGTTAATAGCGATAAGGATTTTATCGCGACTAAAACAGCGTATTACCTGAACTTGAAAGGCCCGGCCGTTTGTGTTCAGAGTGCCTGTTCTAGTGGTTTGCTTGCTGTACATTTGGCTGTTCAATCATTGTTGCAAGGCGAAAGTGATATGGCTTTGGCTGGTGGGGCTGCGGTGTGTTTAGACCTTGAATCAGGTTACGCCGCTGAACCGGGAGGCCCGATGTCACCGACAGGGAGAGTCGCCCCGTTTGATGTGACTGCCGACGGTATTATTGGCGGTAATGGTACTGCGGCAGTGATATTGAAGCGTCTTGATGATGCGATTGAAAGTGGAGACACCATACATGCTGTGATTCATGCCACTGCCGCTAATAATGATGGTTTTGATAAGGCTGGTTTGGCTGCCCCAAGTGTAAAAGGACAAAATTCCGTACTTGCCGAGGCGTTAGCTCTAAGTGGTCTGAGTGCCGATGATATTCGGTATATAGAAACCCATGGTACAGGAACCCATTTGGGTGACCCGATTGAGTTTGAAAGTATTCGACATATTTATGGTGAAGCTTCTCAAGCCTGTTATTTGGGGAGCTCTAAAGCCAATATCGGTCATCTCAATACGGTCTCAGGTGTTATTGGGCTGATCAAGGCTATTTTTACAGTCAGAGAGCGCCAGATCGCTCCGCTCTGTCATTTCAGCCAGCCTAATCCCGAGCTGCCGCTGGAAGGGAGTCGTTTTCACTTTAATCAGCACTGTATTCCTTGGGCAGAGGATCAGAAAGTCCCATTTGCTGCGGTTAGCTCGTTTGGCATTGGAGGGACGAATGTTCATGCAATTATCAGTGGTCCTCCTGTATTGCGAACTCAAGAACCAGCCAAGCATGAACGGCCGCATGTATTGTGTTGGTCGGCGAATACAGAGCAGCAGGCTAACTTGCAGCGTCGGTCTTTGGCACAGTGTCTTCGACAGTCCCCCGATAGTTTGGCGGATGCAGAATATACTTTGTGGGCGGGACGAACGCACTTAGCTCAACGGCAAGCCTCGGTGTTGAACTCGCAACAAGATGCCGCCCAGTGGTTAACTGGTGAGAGTGTACTTCGTTCTGTACGAACAGAGAAACACCAAAGGAGAGATGCGGTATTTCTCTTCCCGGGCCAAGGAAGCCAGTTTGCAGGCATGGGAAACAGCTTATATCTGCATGAGAGCTCCTTCCGCAACCGTATTGATACTGCCGCACTCTACTTGCAACCCTTGTTGGGGTATGACATTCGTACAGTGATGTTTGGCAATGATGAAGAGGCGCTTCGAGCTACCCTCAACACGCAACTATGCTTGTTTATTGTTGAGTATGGAGTTGCGGAATTACTGATTGAAAAGGGTGTTCAGCCCGTTGCCATGTTGGGACATAGTATTGGCGAGTATGTTGCCGCCTCAATTGCAGGCGTAATGTCGTTTGAGGAGGCATTGCAGTTAGTCTATGAGCGAGGCTCACTAGTAAGCGCCCTTCCTGGAGCCGCTATGCTGTCGGTATCATGTTCGCCACAGAAACTCTCCTCGCTGCTAAGTTCCAAGCTCTCTGTAGCGGTTATTAATCGTTCAGACCGTTGCGTGATATCAGGCCAGCCTGCAGACATTGAGGCGTTAGCCGCTCAGCTTTCAGCTCTCCAAATTGACAGTGTGCGTCTTAATGTTTCTCACGGATTCCACTCTCATTTGCTGGATCCTGTATTGGAGTCATTTAGCCAGTGTTGTGAGAAAATCCAATTTAAAGCTCCTTGCATTCCGGTGTTCAGTAATGTGACGGGCAAACTACACGATCCGGATCTTGCTCTTTCGGCGGAATACTGGGTAAGACACCTTAGAGAAACAGTACGCTTTAGTGACAATATTCAGTCAATGGCGACTCAATATCCAGAAGCTCAGGCTATTGAAGTAGGGCCTGGGTGCGTGTTGTCTCGTCTGGTTCGTTCTCAGTGCAAGGAACAAAATATTGAGACAGCACAGACGCTTAGCTCTTATCTACAACAAGATGAAGACTGGCTAACCTGTTTGGCTCGTCTATGGGTCGAAGGGTGGGATATTTCGCCTACGCTGGTTGAGTCCGGACAGCGTATTCCGCTGCCGCTCTATCCGTTCGTTCGACAAGAACACATGCTTCCCCAAGCGGCTACTCTGACAACAAGTGATGAGGTTGCCTCAGGTCAGGAAATCTTGCCAGAATCTGAGTGGGTACAGACGGCGAATTGGTCACCGGTTCCGCTTTGGCGTGTACCGGCAGAGACAACGTCTGATGTACTAAAAAATACACTTTATTTCTTGCCTAGCCACGAGAGCGTGGCTGAGGGGATTTGTGTACATCCAGCTGAAGACTTTGAAAGGGTTGAGCTAGATTTTCATATTAACCCGTCCCAGCCGGAACACTTTAGCACTTTGTTCGAAGAGCTTGGGCAGCGCCTCGATGATTGTCGTAATATTGTTTTTGCTTGGCCAATGCAGGAGGCAGCTCAGCAATTTGAGCAAGGCAAAAAACTAGGCTATGACGCATTAGTATATCTTTCTCGTGAGTTAATAAAGCGTGAATGGCAAGGACACCTTACGGTGGTCATTCCTGCGTTGCACACAGTGATCGGTAGTGAGCCTGTGAATCCGATAGGGGCGTTGGCGATTGGAATCGCGAGAAACTTATCGCTTGAGTATCCATCAATTACCGTGAACACGATTGAGTTTGAGAAATCGCTTAACTGGCACACTATTGCGAAATTAGTGCCTAGCGAGGCCGTTAAGACATTGGATCTCCCCTATGTTGCAGAGCGGTTCGGGCGCTTATGGCATAAAGAGTGGATTTCGGTGCCGTTTGATAAAAAAGCAGAGGCATCGCAACAACTTGCCGATACATCAGCACAGAAAAAGAAGGTCGTGCTATTGCTCGGGGGAACGGGTGGAATTGGGCTGCAACTTGGCCATCGTTTTGCCGGTACAACCGAGCACTTAATCTTGACTGGTTTTTCATCTTACACGGAACTCGAGAAGCGTCCTGCGTTTGTTTCTCTTAAAGCACGACTGGAACAATCTCAAACGGCGTTGAGCTACTACCAGGGAGACCTCGGTGATGTGGATACCCTTGAAAAGTTGTTCGCCTCAATTGAAACAGAACACGGTTCGGTAGACAGCGCTTGGTTGTTGACTGGCCGTTATATCAACCAAGATTTGGGCCAGCTTGATCCGCTAAATACAGACAGTAATGTCCATTGCAAGGCTCGTGCGGCATGGTATGTCAAAGAGCGGCTCTGTCGATTGTCTTGCCGGAACCTTGTTTTATTTTCGTCTATCACCTCAGAAATATCAGGTGTTGGCTGCGCTGATTATGGTGCCGCAAACATGTTCTTGAACGCTCTGGCGGAAGGTCAGAGTGAGTCACCTCTGATTCAAACAATTGCATGGGATGCATGGCTTCCAGCCGGTGCGTTGGGAGAAAGTCTTGAATCTTCAGAAGGGTTGTTCCAAGAAAGCTTGCTAGGTGCAATCGGCATTGAGCAAGGTGCTGCGATAATGGATGACCTCATGAGATTAGAGCTACCTTATTCGATGGTATCTTGCCTCGGTTTGGAAAAGCGCCAAGCCATTATTAGCCAAGTACTGACTGAAGAGAGAGCGGATGTACAGGCTTTAGTGCTGGAAGAGAACAGTGGCGCACAGTCAGATCTTGAACGCTGTTTATGCCTGTTTTTCGCAGAAAGCCTCGGCTTAACAAGTGTCAATGTGATGGATGACTTCTTGCAGGCGGGGGGAGATTCATTGGCTGCTGTGCGCATGTTATCCAAAGTGAGAAGTATTTATAAGACTGAGATGGGGTTAGCGGATTTTATCCGTCACCGAACGCCTCGACAGTTGGCCGTTCAACTCGCGGATACTGCGCAGGCTGAGCGGATATCATCACTATATTTAAAGTTAAATCAAATGAATAGCGAAGAAAGGCTTGGGCTTTCCCAGTCTATCGAGCAGAAAAAGAGTCAGTCACGAGAGGTAGCTTCGGTATGAGTATTATGAATGACAATGTCAGTGATGAAGAATTGCTGCAACAGCTATTAGCAGTGTCGGAACCGAAGCCGATGGCAGCCAGTACGGAACAAGAAAAGTTTGATCCTTTCCCTCTCACTGAAATACAGAAGGGTTACCTGTTAGGTCGCAGTACAGCTCTTCCGCTCGGCGGGTTACCGTGTCAATTTTATTATGAGCTGGATTGTGTTGACCTCGATCCAGTTGCTTACCATGCTGCGTGGCTGCAGCTGATTGATAGGCATGAAATGTTGCGCTGCGTCATCCTCAATCATGAGGAACAAAAAATATTACCTTCTGTTCCTGATTTGGCATATACCGTTCATGACTTGGTTGCTTGTTCAGATTATGAATCTAGCTTAGATGATATTCGTCAACGTATCGCAACAGACATTCGTCCTCATGAGCAATGGCCATTATTTGGTTTGGAGTTCACCCGCTTGCCCGACTCGCGTTGGCGAATCCACTTTGGCCTTGATCTGCTTATTATGGATCAACAAAGTTTTTTGACCTTGTTGGATGAAGCCGCAGTGCTTTATCACTCGCCGCAAGAGCACTTGCCACCGATAGAATTCTCTTTTCGTGACTACGTACTACAGGAGTCACGAGAGGAAGTCGACCCACGTGATGTGGCGTACTGGAAAAATAAAATTGCACAACTTCCTGCAGCACCCGCGTTGCCATTGAATTTAGCGCCGGAGGATATGGGTGTTCCGACATTTGATCGTTTAATCAGAACGGTCAATTCGGATACTTGGCAGCAAGTCAAAGATATCTGTATTGAGGCCGGGCTAACACCGTCGGCATTGTTGCTAACCCTGTTTGGAGAGATACTTTCACAGTGGAGTGAGAATGCTCACTTTTGTCTCAATATGACGATGTTCAACCGTAAGCCTTTCCATCCTGATGTGGACCGCTTGGTAGGGGATTTTACCAATACCCTGATTTTTGAGATGGACATGAGGCCTGCTGAGACGAAATTGGCGCGGGCTCAACGACTGCAACAGCAGCTGTGGCATGACATAGAGCATCAAGACTATAGCGGAATGAGTGTTATGTCCGATATGGCTTCTGAGGCAAGCCAGCTTGGGGGTATTTTGATGCCCGTTGTGTTTACAAGCACATTGACTCAAAACGATGCGCGTTTGCTGAAAAATCAGCATTTACAACCCGGTCATCCTGTGCACGCCCGAGGTCAGACTGCCCAAGTATTATTAGACAACCAGATTACTGAAATGTCTGGCGAGCTGCTAGTTCAGTGGGACGTGGTAGAAGGTGTATTCCCGAATCAAATGATTGAAGCCATGATGGATGTCTTTATCGCATCTATTCATGGTGTTGCGGCAGAAAAAAGTTCATTGGGTAGGTTGTGTTATCAGGCGACTAAACCTGTTTCATCTGATTTGGCGGTTCAAGCTCATTGTGATCAGCCTAATGTTTTGCTACAGACACTGTGGCTTCAAAATTGGTCAGCGCATGCTAATGAAGCGGCGATCATCCAGGGTGGTCAAACTACCACACACGGGCAGCTAGCGAGAACAGTAGCGGCATTGGTTGAGCAGCTTAACCAGGTAGAACTGAGTCCTGGAGAGCCTGTTCCTGTTCTGATGCCTAAAGGCCCGGCACAAGTGGCAGCATGCTTGGCTATTCTTATTGCCGGTGGGGCTTACGTTCCCATTTCAACTCAACAGCCTCAAGAGCGGAAACATAAAATACTGTCTGATTTAAAGGCGCGAGTCGTGATTGGAGGTCAGCTTCATCTTGGCCTGCCTTCGGATATTTCGGTGATTTGTGCTGATATGACACTGTCCGGTGATCTGGCAAGCTTGAGAAGCTCATTAAGTCTAACCGCTGATGAACTGGCTTATATCATTTACACGTCTGGCTCGACGGGTATGCCTAAGGGGGTGATGATCTCTCATCAGGCAGCCATGAATACTGTGCTGGATATTAATTCGCGTTTTAATATCACAGATAAAGATTGTGCATTGTCTATTTCAGCCCTGCACTTTGATTTATCGGTATACGACATCTTTGGTGTACTCGGTCAGGGTGGCACTATAGTACTACCTAGCGAAGAACTCGCATTGGATCCATCTCATTGGGCATCGTTGTGCATCCAGCATAAGGTCACAGTATGGAACTCCGTGCCGAGTCTGTTTGCCTTGCTGGTGGATTATGTATCCTTACATCCTAAGCAGGCTCCAGCAATTCCGTTACATACTGTGATGATGAGTGGGGATTGGATTCCGTTGGATCTGCCGGAGACGGCTTGGAAGCTTTGGCCTGAACTCAACCAATACAGCTTGGGTGGTGCAACGGAAGCCTCGATTTGGTCAATCTATTACGCTATCAAACAGGTAGAGCCAGGATGGACTAGTGTTCCTTATGGTTATGCGCTTGGTGGTCAACAAGTTTATGTTCTTGATCATCAGTTAAATATTGCACCACCTCGGAAAAAGGGTGGGATCTATATTGCCGGGAAAGGGCTTGCTTCCGGTTATTTTGCGGATGAAGAAAAAACGAGCCAGAGCTTTTTCCCACACCCAGATACTGGGGTTCTTCTATACAAAACAGGAGATTATGGGCGTTACTATGATGACGGATCGATTGAGTTTCTAGGGCGGGAAGACAACCAGGTGAAAGTTAATGGATTCCGGGTTGAAACAGGTGAGATCGCGGCGACAATAAACAAGCACTCACAGGTTAAAGATGCCATGGTCGTTGCTATTGGTGAACGTCATCAAATGCAGCTTGTTGCGTTCGTAATTGGCCATGAGAGACTCGAAGCCGAATTGATTGAACAGTGCCAAGCTGCGTTGCCATCATACATGGTGCCTGCTGCATGGTATTTCTTAGCACATTGGCCTTTGACTGCAAACGCAAAGCTTGATCGCTCTGCATTACAGAGTATGCATTCGTCAGCTGAGCACGCAGCCAAACCGAGTTATACCACTTCGTCAGTTACGGATATGACTCCGCAAGTCTTGAGTTTGTTATCGGATGTATTAAAGCAGCCGTCGATACAGACTCGCGACTCATTACTTGATCTTGGTGCGACATCGGTGGATTTGATAGCAATTGCCACACATATAGAAGCGACATTTGGTTTTAGACCTAAGCTTCCAGATTTAGCTCGTAGCCCGACCGTGCAAGCTATCATAGCGTTAATTGCTCAGCATTGTACGCCTGTTGAAAATGACGCGGTACCGAATGAGATGCAATGGTTCGCAGATCAAGCTATTGCTAATAGCTATTTTGCAACCCACCAATCTTTGAAAGATCAAAATGCACGTTTATTGTTTAAACAGTCACGCATGGTAATTCGTGATGATCTAAAGCAGCAAATATCACTGCCCCAGTCTGACCAACCTGATTTGACGTGGTTCCGAGAGAGTGGCCGAACTTTCGAGGCTAGTCCACTTACTGAAGCACAGTTGGGGCGATGGCTAGAGCCAATATGTAGTTACTTTTCAAACGACCAGAGAAAGTTTAATTATGCATCCGCCGGCGGCCTGCAAGCGGTGCAAACTTATCTGTTGATAAATCCAAAATTCGAAACGGAACAGATGACCGGGGCTTTTTACTATCAGCCTGATGCACACCAATTGCAACGTGTTGCTAATGAGCTACCAGATAAGCTCTTTAGTCGATTTTCCATTGGTAATGGCACTTGGGTGGGTGATGCCCCTTTCATGGCGGTATTTGTTCTTGAAATGTCGGCTATTGCTCCTTTGTATGAACAGGCCAGTTTGCCATTTGGTTTGATTGAAACCGGTGCTATTTGCCAATTACTCGAAATGTCGGCTCACCAGAATGGGCTTTCTGTTTGCCAAATCGGTGATGCTCGCCCAGAGCTTCTTAGAGAGGCGCTGTCGTTATCTTCATCCCAGTTATTTTTATCCTGCATGGTCGGTGGTGTTGCGGGTCCAACGTCCCAGCCACAACTGTCTTTCACCCAGTCGTTTGAGGAGGGAGCGCTATGATGATGACCAACTTGTTAAATACGCTTGCCGAGCGTCATATTGAAATTTGGCAAGAAGCTGGACAGCTTAAGTTCAGGGCCCCGAAAGGAGCAATGGATGAGGCGTTAAAACAAGCGTTACGTCAGAATAAACCCGCGCTGATTGAGCAACTTCAAGCCAGTGAAAAGAAAGATGCAATAAAAGGGGTTGTACATAACCATTCGGAGAGGTTCCTGCCATTTGAGATAACGCCGATTCAGCAGGCCTATTTGGTAGGACGTTCTGAAGTATTAAATTTAGGGGGTGTAGCCGCTCATTCCTACGTCGAGCTCGAACATCCAACAGCCACCCTTGAGGCAACTGAATTGGCACTCAACGAGGTAGTTCTGCGCCATGATATGTTGCGCACCGTTATTTCTAACGACGGTTATCAGAAAGTATTGCAGGAAGTACCTTTCTACACTATTTCTTGTCGTGATCTTCGCGGGGCATCAAACGAAGAAGTGGATAAGGCTCTGCAAGATATTCGTTCGGAGATGGAGTCGCAAATTCGGCCGGCGGATCAATGGCCATTGTTTGATATTAAAGCGACGCTGCATAAACATGGCTTGCGTCTTCACACGAGCATTGATTTGATGACGCTTGATGCGTGGAGTTGTCAGTTACTGTTCCGTGAATGGTTTAGTCTGATAGACAAGCATACGCTGCCAGCGGCTCCTGAAGTGACTTTCCGAGACTATTTGCAGTATGTGCACGGGGACGAGTTTTTGTCGCGGCGATCAGAAGCGAAAATATACTGGGACAGCGTACTCGAAACGTTACCATCTGCCCCCAAGCTCCCTGTTGCAGCCCATGATCAAAACAAGGCAGGGTTCCATCGTTTAAGAGGTGAGGTGGACGCTGATTATTGGCAGGCCTTTAAGCAGCGTTGCCGAAAGTACAATGTCACACCATCGACGGCTTTAATGACGCTGTTTGCTGTTACCCTGTCACGCTGGAGCGCCAACGAGGCACTTACGCTCAACGTTACTTTATTCAATCGTCATCCAGTTCATGAGCAGGTACAGCAAATTCTCGGTGAGTTTACCAATAATACACTTATCGACTTTGATGATATGAGGTTGCCATTTATCGAGCAGGTTCGACTGGTACAGGACAAATTGCTTGAGAGAATAGAATATAGTTTGGTTGACGGTGTTGATTTGCTTCGTCAATTAGCTCGCATGAATCAGAATTATTCTGGGGCACTCATGCCAGTTGTGTTTACCAGTCTATTGATGGGAGAAGAAAGTACAAACTTTGAATCTTTAGGCTGGCAAGAAGTGTACGGGTTAAGTCAGACACCCCAAGTAACCTTTGATCACCAGCTTCGAGAAGAAAATGGAAAACTGCTGTTTAACTGGGATATCTCTAGGCAAGCCCTTAATGTAACCGCGACTGAGGTGATGCTGGAACAATACCTTCGGTGCCTGAAAAAATTGGCATGGGAGGACGCAGTTTGGTCTGAGCCACCAGTACGAACATTACCTGCTGACCAGAAGACATTACGCCGGAAAATTCATTGCTTCGATGAGCATTGTTCTACTGAGGCGCATACTCTGCAGCAGCCGGTTATCGATAATATGCTTCGTTTTAAGAATCGTGTTGCGGTTATTGACGGGAACGGTGATCACCTGACTTATGAAGAGCTATCCAAGTGGTGTTGCGTATTGGCCAAACAAATGCAGCAGAAAGGGGTCGCTTTAGGTGACCGTGTGTTAGTCATGCTACCGAAAGGGGCAGGGCAAGTTGCAGCAGTTGTCGCGTGTCATATGATTGGTGCGGTTTATGTACCGGTGTCTGTCGATACTCCGCCAGAGCGTTATAAAAATATTATCGGACAAGCGAAGCCCGTGCTGGCCTTGCACTGCGACACGGGTTCCATCGCGAATACCTGTGAGCTTGCCACTATGACTATCGGGCCGTTTCGGGAGCAGGAGAGCGAGATTGAAGCGGGTGCGGTGACATATGATGGATTGCATTCGGCATATATTATTTTCACATCAGGCTCGACGGGGGTACCCAAAGGGGTTGAAATGGAACATGGCGCAGTGCGAAATACGCTTGATGATATGGCGGAACGCTTTGGCGCAACTCCCGAAGATCGCACATTTGCCCTCTCCGCACTGAATTTCGATTTATCTGTCTATGATATTTTTATGCCACTGTTGTCCGGGGGAAGTGTTCTCTTTCCTGAAGAGGGCAGTGAGAGAAATCCAGAACATTGGTACCAAAAGTTGCATCAAAGTCAGGTAACGATATGGAATTCTGTGCCTGCTTTGTTAGAGATGCTCGTAACATGGTGCGAAAACCAAAGCCTGCAACTCCCCGCCTCATTGCGGTTGGTCCTACTGAGTGGTGATTGGGCACCACTTAGTCTCCCGCAACGTATTAAAGCAATTGCTCCCAATGCTCGTGTCGTTGTTTTAGGCGGTGCCACAGAGGCTGCTATTTGGTCCAACTGGCAATCGGCGGATCATGTTCCAAGTCACTGGGCTTCAATACCATATGGTCAGCCATTATCACATCAATATTATCGCGTATTGGATAAATATATGAGTGACAGACCTGACTGGGTTGAGGGGGATCTTTATATCGGCGGGGCTGGACTGGCAAAAAGTTATTGGGGTGATGAGGAAAAAACTGCTGCCGCATTCGTTATGCTTGGGCAAGAACGTCTATATAAAACGGGAGACAGAGCTCGGTTTTGGCAAGATGGAACGTTAGAGTTTCTTGGGCGTAATGATCATCAAGTCAAAATCAGCGGGCACAGGATCGAGCTGGGTGAAATAGAGCAGGTGTTGCAGTCACATTTAGCGGTTGAGCGTGCGGTAGTAGAAGTACAAAAGAACGCAGGCCAGAGTGTACTGATTAGTTATGTTGTTGCTCGGAGTTCCTCTGCGCTTGATACCAAAATTCTAAAAGAATATGTCGCTCAATTTCTGCCTTATTACATGGTTCCGCATAACTTCGTTGTTTTGCCTGCCTTACCTTTGAGCGTGAATGGAAAAGTTGATCGCAGAGCATTACCTGCTGTTGAGTTTAAGCAAGTACATCCCCACTGTGATTCTTCTCCGACGCAACGGGTATTGAAAGATATTCTTTGCGAAACGATGAAGCTTGCCGATTTACACCCTGAGGATAATTTTTTTGAAGCTGGAGCTACTTCGGTCACTCTGGTAGCTGCCCATGGCAAATTACAAAAGGCACTGCAACGAGAATTTCCTGTCACATGGTTATTTACCTATTCATGCCTTAGAGCATTAGACGAAGAACTGAATAACAAAAAAGCGCCAGCTGCTCGTCAACGTCGAGCGAAGGGGCAGAGTTTTACTTTCTAGGTGATTTTATTATGTCAAACCGATGGCTACCATTTCCGTCTACCAAAACATCAGTAGAAATAGATGTGTATTGTTTACCGTATGCAGGAGGAAATGCCAGTATATACCGTCAATGGGACAATTATTTGCCTGAATGGATTGCGGTTCATCCCGTGGAATTTCCAGGGCACGGGGTTCGTATCTGTGAAGATCTAGTGGCAAGCGTGCCTGAATTAACAGAGGAGCTGTTTATTGACTTGCTGGCACAACAACGACGACCTTTTGCGTTGTTTGGTCATAGTATGGGGGCTGGGTTGGCTTTTCATTTAGCCGATTATGCCCTACAGCGAGGTGTTGTTCCTCATGCATTATTTGTCTCAGGACGTCAGGCTCCAGTCATTGCTAAAGGGATCCGACCTCGTGTTAATTTGTCTGATGCGGAACTTATTGAAGAATTGATGTTTTTGAATGGGTCTCCTCCAGAAGTGTTGGAAAATGAAGAGCTGATGTCTTTTTTATTGCCGATAATACGTTCTGATTTTTCATTAAGTGAGTGGTTACTTCGTTATGACGCAAATAAGAAAATATCGATTCCAATCCACGTTATTGGTGCCAAAAATGATGCTGAGGTTGATTATCGAGAGTTAGACTTATGGCAGAAAAATACACATGAACAAGTTGTGATCTCTTTGTTAGAAGGTCAACATTTCTTCATTCATGAACAGGGCAGAGTAGTATCAGAATTAATGGCCTCAGATCTTCAATATCTTTTGAATGCATTTGGTGAGCTTAAGGTGAAGTATTAATGCAAAGTAAGAACATAAAATATATGCCCGAATTAGATCATATTAGGGGCTTTGCTGCATTCATGATTCTTTTTTATCATGGGTTACACATTTTTTCTTACCAACTGCGCTTCGACAAACCGTTTAATTTTACTCACTGGATTGAAACTGATAATCCATTGATGGCGCTATTGGCAGAAGCTCATGTTTCGTTGTCTCTTTTTATGGTTTTGAGTGGCTTTCTACTGGCATATGGAAGTACGGGTAAAAACATAAAATATAGGATATTTCTGTATAATCGAATGCTACGTATTTATCCGTTGATGATGCTGTTCTTGATTGCTGGTATTTGCGCTTTCCCTAAGCAGTTTGACTTTCAATCTTTTTTACAAACAGCTGTTATGATGGGGAATATTAATGGCAGGCTTGATATCTGGCCTTTTACGGCAATGTTTTGGGCTATAGCCGTTGAATTCCAGTTTTATTTGTTATTTCCATTGCTTATGTTATTACTTAATCGTAATGGGATGAAATTCATATTAGCGTTATTGGTATTGATGATTTTGCTACGTTTTATTGGGGTGATGCACGGTGCCAGTCCGCGTGATATGAGTTACTGGACTTTACTGGGAAGAGCCGATCAGTTTTTACTTGGTATGCTAGCTGGAAATGCACTGGCTTCTGGAAAGAAAATAAAGCATCCAATTTATTTAGCCTTGGGTGCATTGGGTTTTATATTTTTGGCGTTTTGGTTTAATCACCAAGGAGGATGGCCTGTTGATGAAGTATGGCGAATCTTTATTCCTCTCGTTGAGGCTATAATATGTGTCAGCTTTATCGTAGGTTATTGTGCTGTGGTGAAATGGTTACCTACGCGCCTTTGTCAGGTGTTTAAATCATTAGGAATGCTTAGCTTTTCAGTTTACCTATGGCATTACGTGGTGATAAGCACCATTCAGAAAGGGCAGTGGTGGCTGACTGTCACCAATGACCCATACTATGATGCTCTTATTACAACATTATTACTTGTTTTGCCTGCGAGCTTAATGCTGTCCACTTTGACTTGGTATGCAATTGAAAAACCGTTCCTCGGTATGCGAAAGCGTTATATTGCAGTCAGCTAAAGAAAATGAATCACTGTATTTAATTCAAATGGATGTCGCCAAATGGAAGCATGGAAGCTTCCTCACTGTATGTATTTATAAGCTTATCACTAGTAGTTGCCAGCAACATTGATTGGATCTGGTTATTGTTCTGTCAGTCATACATTGTTCAGTGAAAGCAACAAATTTTACTGAAATTCCGCATTCTGTTGTAAAAGCTCCCTTTTCTAATATTCATCCTTAATGAGAATGGCTATCGTTACGCTTTCTGGGTGACCATATTTTCAAAGGATCTATAATGCCTATTCGTATGACACTGCTCGCCGCATCAGTGGTGTTCGCTTTATCTATAAAAGCGCAAGCTTCTTCAGAGCTTCAATCGCAAAATAATTCATCGTCAGCGAACCGTCCTGCAGAGGTAATGACGGTGACAGCCACCAAAATGGAAGAGAATGTAAGGGAAATTCCAGTGTCGGTGCAAGTTACGACGGGAGAAGAGCTTGAGCAAAAGGGCATTTATAGCCTAGAGCCATTTATGAAGACCTTGCCAAACGTTGCCATTTCAAATAACTATGGTGTGTTTTCTTCACCCAGCTATCGTGGTTTAGCGACATCAGCATTTGCTCAAGAGTCACCAATAACTGTTTATATTGATGGTGTACCGCATTCCTCCGTTTATGGTATGGATTTAGGTTTGTTGAACGTTGAGCGTGTTGAGTTCCTTCGTGGTACACAGAGTACTTTATATGGTCAGAGCAGCCTTGGTGGTGTTATCAACGTGATAACACGTAAATCAAGCGGTGAGCCTGAAGGCAAGTTGGTCGCGGAAATCGCTGAACGTAACACTAGAATGATTTACGGTGCATATGGACAAGACTTGATTGAAGATGTTCTGAGTTTTAATATCGCAGGGCGTTTTCGCGATAGTGATGGCCACTTAACTAATAATTATCCGGGTTCCAGATCTGACTATGATGAATCTAAAGCTAATCAATATAATGGTCACTTTAGATGGAATATTTCAGATCGGACTCACGTTATATTGAGTTTTAACGGTGAGGACCGAGATGATGGCGGTCTCCCTTTTTATGCTGAAAATGATGGTTCGTTAATAACGCGTCAAGAAGTTGATGCAAAAAATAGTGTTAAAGTGGCAGAACAGGCTCTTAAAGTTGAACATGAAGCGGATAGATTTGTTGTTACTTACCTAGCTGCCAACCAACAGACTTCTGCGCAGCATATTTCAGACATGGATCGCACTAATGGGTCAGTATCTCCTGCTTTGGGAAACTTTGATGGCGCAAAATTCATTGATGATTCCGATATTGAAACACAATCACATGAATTGAGATTTAATTCCAATAATAGTGATATACGCTGGATTGGCGGGGTTTTCTATCAAGATAATTTATACGACGCTAAGGATAATGGCACTGTTGTTCCAAATTCGCTCTTTGGACCTATGGAGTCACATAATATGACTGACGTTACCGGCGAACAGTACGCAGTGTTTGGCCAGAGTACGTTTAATGTAACCGATAAACTTGAAGCGACGCTTGGACTGCGATGGCAAAAAGACGAGAAGAAAATTGACTCATCGAATAGTACCATCATGTCTGGTATGGAAATGACTAGTGAATATAACCGAGATGCATCGTGGGATGTCTGGTTGCCTAAGGCAGCATTTGGTTATCAACTAGGCAATGAAAATTTGCTTTACGGTAGTGTTTCGAAAGGTTATCAATCCGGAGGTTTCAATTTTACTGAGCTCAACCCAGATAATGCTAAATATGACCCGCAAGAAACTATTGATTATGAGTTAGGGGTAAAATCGTCGTGGTTTGAAAATCAGCTCATTTTAGACTTGAACCTATTTTACTTGGATATCAAAGATGCTCATGGGCGAAGCATTAGCGCATTGAATCAAATTTCATTTTTCAATGTCGATAAAGCCCGTAGTTATGGTGCAGAGTTTGATATGAATTGGTTCATTAATATGGACTGGTCGCTAACTAGTGTTACCGGGCTGAACAAAGCTGAATATAAAAGCAATGAATTTGCTGGTAAACGAATGGCAAATGCTCCCCAGTTTACTTCAGCGCTTACGTTGAATTACGATGGCTATCAAGGCTTATATGGGCATCTTACTTATAACTATCGCTCATCAACTTATACTGACGCAGCCAATACCTTAAAAATTAATGGTTACGGTTTAGTTGATGCTCATATCGGCTATAAAATTGATAACTATACCATGTATATCTTTGGTTCAAACTTGTTGGATGAAGCATACGTGACTAACTACTATGCCTTACCTTTCCCTGGGCCTGCACCTATAGCCGGCGCTGGTCAACCAAGAACACTCGGTTTGGGTCTGTCTGTAGACTTCTAATGCCGGTTTGATCACAAAGATAAGGTATCAGCTATGCCTAAAATAACGACTTGGATATTACTGTGCGGGCTTGCGACTGTCGGAGCTGGCCAATCCATCATATTTTCTGTGCTACCGCCGCTAGGGCGACAAATCGGAATGCCCGATTATCAAGTAGCGTTGATTTTCACCTCAGCAGCGCTTGCTTTTATGGTTTCTGCCCCTTATTGGGGGAGAAAAAGTGATGAATGGGGCCGAAAGAAGATCATTGCTTTTGGTTTTCTTGGTTATGCAGCTTCTACCGGTTTGTTTGGCTTGTTTGGCGACTTAGGGCGATTCGGAGTTATTACGGCGACTTCGGCTTTCTTCTTTATGGCAATAGCGCGCTTGTTTTATGCTCTATTGTCTAGTGGGGTCTTCCCTGCAGTCCAGGCTACGATTGCGGAGTCTACTGGTGAAGAGAACCGCTCATCGGCAATGGCTTCTATCCAAGCTGCATATGGCATTGGGATGATTGGCGGGCCAGGGATAGCCTCACTGTTAGTGGTCTTATCTATCACCCTGCCTTTGTATGTTTCAGCCGTTATTTCTGCCGTAGCAGGTGTACTTGTTCTTGTGATTATGCCTGAAGGAAAGACAAAGTCGGCCAGTAAAAGCAAAGTTAAGCTGAAGCCAACTGATTCGCGTATTTTCTTTTTGCTGCTTACCGGTCTGGCATATTTTATTGCTTTCTCCGGGTTGATGCAGGTTACCGCATTCAGGTATCAGGACTTGTTCCAACTCGGCCCAGAACATGCTGCGGCACAAACGAGTATTGGCTTCGTTTGTTCAGCTATTGCTACTATTGTAACGCAGTTGCTGATAATCGGCCGAATGCGTTTATCGCCAGCAAATCAGATTGTAGTTGGTCTGACAGCCGGTGCAGGGGCTTTCTTCCTGATGGCTTTGCCGGAACAGCTATGGCAGATGCATGCTCTCTTTGTGTTGTTTGGTGTATCCGTTGGCATGATGACCACCGGTTTCAATACTGCGGTGACATTAGCTGTCGATAGCAATGAGCTAGGAGCTGCTTCTGGTCTTGCTGCAGGGACTCAGGCTGGTGGTTATGTGGTAGGTCCTCTGCTTTCGGCGTTGTTATATCAGATAAAAGCCGAGTTACCTTTCCAGCTTTTTGCATTATTACTAGGACTGTTTTGTGTCTTGGTGGTGATGCGTTGGAAAAGTATACCTGAGCAGCCGAAACAACCCGCTGCGCAATAGCTAAACAGGCCAGTTATCGTTCTCACAATTCATTTGGTAAGTGAAGTGCTCTTTTCCATAAATATGGGAAAGGGCATAGTTCGATATTGGCTGCTAAATATAGGATTTAAGCAATGCTTGAAGAAATAGTTATTGTGAATGCAGCTCGAACAGCAATGGGAAGGTTTCAGGGCCAACTTAGTTCATTGACCGCAGCAAAACTAGGCTTAGCGGTTTGCAAGAGTGTCACTCATGCTGAATCACTTTCTCGTATCGTAGATCATGTTGTGCTGGGGCAGGGGCTTCAGGCTGGTCATGGACAGAATCCAGCAAGGCAGATAGCAATGCAAGCCGGAATTGATTCTTCTGCGGTCGCCTACAGTTTAAATCAAGTTTGTAGTAGTGGGTTATTGGCCGTTATTCAGGCCTCTCAGTGTATCGCGCTTCGAGACTCAGAGGTGGCGATTGCAGGCGGAACGGAAAGTATGTCCAATGCCCCTTTTCTACTTAATCGCTCGACAATTCAGCCAGAGGCTTTGGGTGAATTGCGCCTGATGGATAGCTTGATGCAAGACGGATTAACCTGTGCCATTAACGGTGAAAAAATGGGTATGACGGCTGAGCGCATTGCTAAAGCCTATCAGATAAGCCGTGGTGAGCAAGATGCTTATGCACTACTGTCTTCGCAGCGATTAAAAGCGTCTGCGCTTGCCGGGCAATCGGCGCAAGAAATAGTGCCAGTCCATTATTTGGCTAATGGAAAGGTTCAAATTGCTGACAAAGACCAACTTGTTGATAGTAATGTCGATGAACAATCCCTTTCAGCCTTGCTTCCTGCTTTTACTGCCCATGGAACTGTTACCGCTGGAAATTCGTCAGGAATTAACGATGGCGCGGCTGCCGTATTACTTATGTCTGCCAAACGTGCAGCTCAAGAGGGAATTGAGCCTATGGCGAGGGTTCTTGCCTGGTCTTCGGTAGGATATTTGCCAGAAATGATGGGAATGAGCCCAGTACCTGCAATTAATCAGTTATTGCAGAGGGCTAGAATGACTATCCAAGACATTGATCAGTTTGAAATCAATGAGGCTTTTGCGGTTCAGGTTCTCGCAATTATGCGAGACCTGGGTTTGGACCCTGACAAAGTGAACCCACGTGGTGGAGCATTGGCGATGGGGCATCCTATTGGCGCATCGGGCGCACGTATTCTTGTTACGCTCCTGCATTCAATGAAAATGAAAGACGAGTCACTTGGTATCGCCACAGTATGTGCCGGAGGTGGTCAGTCGACGGCAATACTTGTTGAACGTTTGTCATGATAATTCGCAATTTATAAGGACTGTTTGTGTGAAAAAACAACAATCAACTAAAGATGATTGGCAGATAATGTCGCCTGTGAAAGGGCAGATAAGGTTTGCGATGGCGTTATCGGTGTTGAGCTCGTTATCGGTGTTAGCTAGCTTGTTTGCGCTGGCGCTTGCTATTCGAGCGATGATAGAAACAGATCAAGCTTGGCCGAGTCGTGAGATCTTAGCGGCAGTCTGCTTTACTGTCATTGCTTATGTGCTTAGGCTGCGTTCTTTCGCGAAGTCGCACCGTGCTGCATTTCGTTTGGAAACGATTCTCCGTACCCAGCTAAGTGAGCATCTTGCACATGTTTCTATGGGGTACATCCAGCAAACTGGTGCGAGTAAGCTCAGTAAAGTTATCCAAGATGATGTCAAAGAACTTCATGTGTTCGTCGCAGACAGTACGCCGCTCTATGCCCGAGCGTACGCAGCGCCAATCATGACGTTACTTGGTTTGTTGATACTTGACTGGCGGCTAGCGGCTGTAACGGTTGGGTTGCTGGTGTCAGGTTTCATTGTTCTTGGCGTTGCAAGGAAGGATCACGGTGATCTTTCAAAGCGCTATATGGAAACACGAGAACAAGTCAGTGCGGCCGTTGTTGAATATGTACAGGCTATGCCTGTGGTACGAACATTTGATACGGGAAGCAGCACATTTGGTCGTTATTACCAAGCGTTGGAAGCTTACCGAGAAGTCGTCGTGAATTGGTATCGGAGTGTCAGTTTCTCTTCTCGTTTCTCTATTGCGTTATTGAATCCAATGCCGACACTTGTGATGTTGCTCTGGAGCGGTGCTTGGCTTTTTTGGCACCATGACCTGGAGTTCTCTACTTGGTTAGCCACTTTGCTTATTGGCACGGGAATGGCTGAATCAATGATGCCTTTAATTTCTTTACAACATCTCATAGGTAAAGCGAAGATAAGTATTGCTCGAATCAATGAGGTATTAGGTGAAAAAACGCTTTCTCAGCCGGAGCATGAAAGTGTGCCGCAAGGGTATGATATTTGTTTTGACAACATAAGCTTTCGCTATGACGAAGATAGTGATTATGTATTGCGGGATGTCAGTTTTACTGTTGCTGATGGGACCATTACTGCTCTGGTCGGAGCGTCGGGGGCCGGAAAAACAACGATAGCGCGTTTGTTGCCGCGCTTTTGGGATGTAGACCAAGGAGCAATAACGATTGGAGGAGTGGATGTAAGAAACTTGACTTCGGAAAGTTTAATGAAGCATGTCTCCTTTGTTTTTCAAGATACTTTTTTGTTTGCTGATAGTATCGCGGATAATATTCGTCTTGGTAATCCGGGCGCAACAATGCAAGACGTGATTGAGGCTGCACAAGTTGCTCAGGCTCATGAGTTTATCATGCAATTGCCAAATGGTTACGAGACCTGTGCTGGTGAGCGAGGGGCCTTTCTTTCAGGAGGTCAAAAGCAGCGTATTACAATAGCGAGAGCAGTTCTGCAGGATCGCCCCATTCTCGTGCTTGATGAAGCTACAGCATTTGCCGACCCAGAAAATGAAGCCGCCATTGTTGAAGCGCTGGCAGCATTAATGAAAGGTAAAACTGTCATTATGGTTGCCCACCGCCTGACCACAATAAAAGATGCTGATCAAATCCTTGTCTTTGATGACGGAAGCCTTGCTGAATCTGGTCAGCACAATGATTTAATCCTAAATAAAGGTACTTATGCCCGTCTGTGGGAAAGCTATGAGCAGGCTCAGTCTTGGGCTCTGAATCAAGAGGAGTTATCCAGAAAAGACGGCAACATTAACGCAATACCTGAACAGCGGCTGGTTAGTGAAATATCAGCAGTATCAGACAATCAGCTCAAGGGAGAAATGCGATGAGTCATGCAGATCAACTTGAACAGAATGCTAATGAGATCCAGCCTTCTCGTTCACTTACATGGTGGGAGATATGGCAGCGGCTGATTGTTATTAGTGGCAGTTATGGATCCAAACTAAAACGTAGCATGTGGTTGTTGATAGTGGCGGCAGTGCTCCAAGGAGGGGCGTTAGCATGCATACTGCCTATGTTTGTCGCAATTTTTACTACTCAAGATGCTCAGGCAGTAGTGCTATGGCTTGTACTGATGACGCTGTTGACACTCTTGAGTTTGGTGGCGAGATGGGGATCGCAAGGGTTTGATTTTCGTGGTGATATGGCGAAAAACTCTCATCAGTTACGAACTCGCTTAGGTGAAAAACTCAGAGTGGTGCCATTAGAGAGTCTGAAAGACAAGCGTGCTGGTGAGGTAAATGCAACACTGCTTGGTAATGTTGATGAAAATATGGCTTATACCCTCACAATTGCCAACATGTTGCTGAATGCCTTGTTGTGTCCATTGATCGTAGCAGTGTGCACACTTTACTACGACTGGCGTCTTGGGGCGTTGCTGATGTTAATATTCCCGACTTTAATTCCATTGTACCGTTGGTTGGCACCGCGTTTTAATTCGGGAATTAGTAATTATGTCGATGCTCACCAGCAGTTGAATGCTAATGTTCTTGAGTACACACAAGGTATACAAGTGATGCGTTCAACAGGATGTGTGGGTGAAAAGGCACAAAGGCTTCAAGAAAGTTTGGCTTACCTTGAGAAGGTACAAACTGAGGGGCAGGAGAAAGGAACTAAGCCAAACTTACTAATTTCCAGTGTCTTTGAACTGGGGTTATTAATTGTTTTTGGTTGCGGCGCATACTGGGTAGTTGAGAGTGAGACAGATCTTGCCGTTTTAGCCGCGTTGTTAGTTGTTATAGTTAGATATGCTGAACCATTGGCTTCATTCATTAACTACACCAAGATTATTCACTTAGTGGAAGCTTCTTTATTACGTATTGAAGCGTTAATGATGGTGCCGGAACTGCCGCAGCTGCCTGAGCAACTTCCACTACGCTATGATATCACTTTTGAGCAGGTGGACTTTTCATATAAAGCTTCGAATAAGCCAGATTTGATAGATTTCAACCTGACAATTCCGGCGCGGAGCATGACAGCGTTGGTTGGACCTTCTGGGGCCGGAAAAACGACGGTTACGCGATTACTGATGCGATATGCTGATCCGCAAAAAGGAGTGGTGAAGATTGGTGGCGTTGATATTCGTGCTATCCCGCCTGAAACACTGAATAGTTTAGTGTCAGTGGTCTTTCAAGATGTTTACCTTTTTGATGATACGATTTTGGCGAACATTCGAATGGCTCGACCTGAAGCAAGCGACCTGGAAGTGCAACAAGCGGCAAAAGCCGCTAATTGCCATACGTTTATTACTCGTTTTCCTCAAGGTTATCTAACCCATGTTGGCGACATTGGAACTAGGTTATCAGGGGGAGAGCGTCAGCGTATCAGTATCGCTAGAGCTATTTTGAAAAATGCGCCGATACTTGTTCTAGATGAGCCAACGGCTGCACTTGACACTGAAAGTGAAGTTGCTGTTCAGTCCGCAATTGATATGTTAATTAAGGATAAAACAGTCATTGTTATAGCGCATCGTTTGTCGACAATTACCTCTGCTAGCAACATTGTTGTTGTGGAACGTGGTCGGCTCGTAGAGCAGGGCAGGCATAATGAGCTTATCGCCCACTCTGGCCGTTACTGCTCTATGTGGCAAGCGCAACAAAGAGTTAAGAATTGGCATCTAGTAGCGAACAACTAATTAAATGGCTAATGTCCTGTCTAGTATCGTCTACTCGGCAGGACAAGTTTTAGGAGAAAATGCTTAATATATCAGGTTAACTATACTTCTAATTACGTTTGCGAAGATGCTTTAGATCTCTCGGTTTGACGCCATAATGTTTATAGAAAGTAGATGAAAAATGACTCGCATTGTTATACCCAAGGTTTTGGGCAATAGTTGTGATTGCCATGTCGCTAGTAATAATATGCTGATATGCTTTTTCCATACGCCGCCTAATAACATAGGCATAAGGACTTGTATTGAAAACTGTTTTAAAATCTTTTTTAAGCTTGCAATCATTTGTGCCGACTAGATGAGCAAGTGTTCGCAACTTTGGTGGATTGAGTAAAGATTCTTCAAGAATATCTCTTGCTTGATAAGCCCTATGTCTTTCCTTATCGCTAACGCCGCAAGTTGATATTGGTTGAGTATACATAGACTGTATACTCAAAGATATTAACTCGTATGCTTTTCCTTTAAGGAACACTTGTTTAACATTATCTGTTATTGGCGGATTTAATAACATATCTACACATTCTTGCATGGGAAGATTATTGACCATGGGAATATGCATATAGCCATATGCTTTATAACTATTACACTGTGTAATAAGTGTATCGAATTCGGATAGGTATCCTTTTGGAAAGCAAATTGAAACAATTTGCAAATGCTCTGTAGGAGAAAAAGATGCAGTGCCTTCGAAGTGACAGTGGCAGCAGAGGTTAGCTGTTCTTGCTTTGGCTATATGTTCAAAGCTACATCGTTTGGATTTCGTTGTAATGGTGCCACTTTTTACAAAAGCCAGTGACAGGTATTCGCTATTATCCTGGATAGGTATTGTAACTTCTTGGTAAATTCTGCCTTCGAAAATAACTATCTTAATTCCCGAAAATGAATAAGTTGATATGTTAAGCTTTGATCTATCAAACTGAAGGGTTTCATAGCTTTCAGAAGCAGTGTCAAATACCCCTTCAGATAGGTTTTGCTGTCCATCAACATTCAACAATGGGATTTTACTGCCACTAGAAATGTCTTCAATATTGATGTTAATCGTTGGTTTTGTCATATGTTCATGATAAGTCTTTGTTAGTAAGTTGAAATCACATATTGCTTCCCAGTGTTAATAATTATCATTTTAATTTGTAATGTCTTTTTTTTCAATAGGGTAGCCACTTTTGAACAATGGTTAATCAGTCACTTATCTTTGCTGATAAGGCTCATGTTAGTTGAGAGGCTTGTAGGCGATGCAGGGTGACTTGGTAAATACTTAATAGGTAATTCAAAATCACAATCAATCCGAAAAGGGATTGCCCACGAAAAACCTTGCAATTATTATGGTCTTGCGCGCTTTTATTACATGCAAGGATGTGACAGAGGTAACCTAAACTCAGAAAAACCTTTTGGAGCTCAAGTAGCTTCAGTCGTGGCTTTGTTAACAGCTGAGTACTATAGAAACCTTTAGGGAAAGGATGCATTAAAAGGAGACTAGCGAGCTGAGTGTTTAGTGAATTTTATGACTCGCTAGCCCTAGTTATTAGAATTTATAGGTCACACCGGCACCGAGCATATATTCGGTTTCATCGTAAAAGTTGATGTTGGATGATTTTACGTCATAACCAGCGATAGCATTAAATGCCCAGTTATCCCATCCCATGAATTCGTCGTATTCATATCCGGCGAAGAAGCTGTATTCGGAATCTTTCTGCTCGGTATCAAAAACAGGGTTGACGGTATCAAAAGTTGTATTGAGGTATTTACCCGAGATAGAGAATGCATGTCGGTTGACAAATTTCATGTAAGACAGCTCAACGCCGTAGCTTTTATTCGACATTGCATCGCCATCTGCCGAGAAGGTCTTATAAATAAGTGCTGGCTGAAGAAGCGATGAGTTGTTGATCATGTATTTATAGGATATTTTCGAGTAAAGCCCGTTGCCGCTGCGATCCAGTCGTTTTTGCTGCTCGCTGGTGTACTGGGAGCCCGATCGCTCAGTATCGATATCTTTAGTGTAATAGGCCAAGTCCAACGAGAACGGTGAGTCCATGATGCTGTCATACTGGAGGCGGTAAGCGTTGCCTGAAATATCAGTTGTCTGGCGATCGGTACCTGTCAGATACGGATCTTCCCATGTTTCACCGCCCATAATAGTCGGCAGGAATGAGAGTGAAATGGAAGACTCTTCAGATAGCCCATATCGGTATCCGGCTTCCAGTGCAAAATCACCAACTGCGATGTCTTCTCGTGATGTCCCGATAAAGATCTGATGATTGTCCAGTTGACCGAATGTGTAACGAAGCTGGCCAAGAGGTGCAGCCAACACCTCAGATTCTGATTTACCTGAGTTATCGACATTGCTGATTGTTTTATCACTGTCTGTATTGAAGTTGGATTCAGTTGAACCAAATCCCACAAGCGCAGAGACTTCCCCTGAGAAGCCAGGTTCGCCTAATTCAGCCATTGTATGTCCGCTAATGAGTGCCATACAGCAAACCAAATACGTTTTTTTCATCTCGAATTCTCTTTGTTCGTAAGTTCAAGGTGAAATTATCGATAGATGTTGTCGAATTAATGTCTTTTCAAATTGCCATGTTTAATTTGACAAGTGATCGGAGCAGCTCATTTTAGCTTAATAAAAATAATGTTATTAGCTGAAAGTGGGGTTATTGGGTATATAAATGACTCGAATGAATATTAGTTAGCAATAATGTTCTATTTGGGTCTTGAGGTGAGCGGGTAAGTTTTGCAAAATAACTGAAATCGACAAAATTAGGTAAAGAACATGATTTCTAAATGGGCTGTGCGCTTTTTTCAAATGGCCGAGTTGGTCGGTTCTTGGAGTAAAGATCCTTCGACACAAGTGGGGGCGGTGATCACTCACGGTAATCGAATTGTCTCGGTTGGATTCAATGGTTATCCGCACGGTATCTCGGACAGTGCCGACACGGATGATCGTGAGATGAAGCTGCTAAAAACACTGCATGCCGAAGAGAATGCCATTTTGTTTGCCAAGCGTGATCTGGCGGGCAGTGATATCTGGGTAACTCATTTCCCTTGCCCTAACTGTGCAGCAAAAATTATTCAAACCGGTATTTCTTCGGTGCATTGCCCGGAGCAGACGGAAGATTTTCTTTCTCGCTGGGGAGATAAAATCAAAGTCAGCCAGGATATGTTTATCCAGGCGGGTGTTGAGGTAGACTGGTTGCCACTTGACGAGTTGTCAAAATCATAACCTTGTTATTAATGATAAAAATATCTGAAGGCCACCGAAAGGTGGCTTTTTTATTAGTCGGGATATGGCCTGCTCATAACTTTGTCAACGAGTGACTTAAGATCATCACGAAATTCCAACCTGTCGATATAGGGGGTTATATTGCTCACTTCTGTCTTGAGCTGCTTATGATTTCCTTGCTTTGCATAAGCTTCTGCCAGATAGAGGCTTGGCAGCAGGTTATACAATGATTCAGGGTGCTTCAAAATGCTGAATTCACGCTTCTTTGTTAGGTAGCGGATTCCACGTTTTTCTTGCCCCGAAAGGATAAGCAGCCTGCCATAGAGCGCGCTTGCATCGTCCCATGCCGGGAGGTTGTTATGGGTGAACAACAACCTGGTATCATCCTGATTGTTCTGCATCAACTCCTTGAAGCCAGCAATAGCAGCTTCAGTTTCACCTGTGAGCAGTCTTGCGTAGTGGATATACACATTAGCTGCTAGTTTGTCTGTATAGGGCAAATAGCTTTGTCTCAGGCTTTCAATATCTTGTTTAGCAGCGCTGCCATTAAGAATAGCCGCAAACAGATCAAAATAACGCTCTGGCTCCAGTTCTTGCTCCGGGTATTGTTTGCGATAAATTTTCCGGATCCCGTTATAGCGCTTGTAGGCCTGGCGAAACGCACTCCAGTCTCGATACCAGATCGCAAGTGTCATGTCTGAAGGGGCGGTTCCGTACGCATTGATATTGGTTTGGCTGGAGTACATATAAGATGACGATAATAGCCGCGAGCTCGCTTTTGCACCCTTGAGATCGCCAATTAACAAATAGGCATTTACCAGATTGTCAAAGGCACTATGGGCATGGGCATTCGATTCGCGGAAGCCGTTTGTCAGTTCTTTGACCGACTCATATAACTGGTGCTGGCTCTCATCGTAACTCTCCCAGCTTATTCCCATCACCGGTTGGAATGACAAGTGAAGTTCGTTGAACGGCAGCGACTGCTTACGCTGAGCCTGTTTTTGATCGTCGTATTTTTGGCCAAAATCGTTATTACCAAGGCTGTAGGCAACCATACTGGCAAGATCTAGGATCTGGTATTTTTCACTGGCAGTGAGATCGTCAGATATCCAGTTTGCAGGTTCCTGTACAAGCGCCTCTTTTTGCTTATCAGTCAGCCATGTGAAACGTGATCCCATGAGGAGAATTGCAGAGCGGGAGTCCAGTCCGGTTAGCAGGTCATAGATTCCTTTCTTCTGGGCAAGCGGGAGCTGTTTCCACTCAGCAGTCTGTAAGGTGACTTGCATGGCCAAGCTTTTAGATAGCTTTTGATACCGTGACAGATAAATGTCATCAGTGGTCTGCTGCGGGACTTTGAGAATTTCAGCGAGCAATCCTAACTCAGCCAAGGAAAATGTGCCTTGGCTGTCAAACCGGGCAAAGTATGGCTGAGCCAACTGGTTGCTCGGGCATGACAATGGTGAAAAGTCTGGTGATTGATAATCCGGGTTACAGGCAGGGTTGAGTTGCTCGGATAGGCGCTGAGCCCGGATAAGCAAGGTTGTAATGTAATGGCTTCGCTCGGTCGGCTCATGAGTATGTTTAATTTGCTCCATGAGTGAAGAGAGCAACTCGATAGCAACTTGATATTGTCTTAGGGCAATCAGGCCGTTGGCGTAAATGATCCCCGTTTGGTAGCGCGCATCCGGGGTCAGGTTTTGTTGGCTATGGTGCCATTGCTGAGCGGCGTATGTGAATAAATCGTTGATCGATGGCGCTTTTATCGTATCGGTCAGTGCCGGGCGGGTGAAAGCCAAGGTGTTACTGATCTGATTGATGACCTGGCGGTTCGACCGCTGCTCATTGAGTAACGTGATGTACTGGTGAGTGACGGTAGCCGTTCCTCCGACAACTGACAATATCAATGCCAGCAGGCTGGAGGATAGGAAAGGCTGACGCTTGATGGCCTTTTTTAACCGATAGCTACTTTTGCTTGAATAGGCATCAACAGGTCGCCCAGCCAGATAGGCGTCGATTTCTTCGAGTAGCTCATCGGCATCGCGATAACGTTCTATAGCCTCTGGTTGCGTTGCCTTGCCGATGATCGCAGCCAGCTCAGGATCGATATCTGCAAAGGTGCAGAGAGCATTAGTGGCAGAGAAGTCGGTATCGAAACCGTTGATATCCGGCCACCTCTGGCTGAGCATGTAGAACAAAAGGACACCCAGCGAATAGATATCCGATCGCGCTTTGTACCACACCCGGGACTGCTGCTCAGGTGCACTCCAGTGACGAGAGAATGCGTTGATATAATGGACGGCATTGTCCGGGTTGATGGCATGATTATCGTCGAACTGGCGGCTAAAACCCAAATCGATGATTTTTATCTGACCGCGGTTATCAACCAAAATGTTCTGTGGCTTAATATCGCCATGGTAGAGCCCCCGGCTGTGGGCGAAAGCCATTCCTTCCAGTACTTGCCTGTATAACATCAGGCGCTCGGTGCGGGTAAGCCTTTTCATATCGAGATACTGATGCAGCATTTTGCCATCAATGTACTCGGTAACGATGCAGTCATGACTGTCTATCTTATCGACACCAAAAAGCTGACAAATCTTCGGGTGTTTTGCCGCAATGAGGTTACTGCTTTCACGAAAAAACAGTTTGTCGGTCTCGCTGGCGGTAAGAATATTCTGGCGCAGAACCTTCACGGCCGCATAGTGCTGGGCTTGTTCATTACCGGTGGGCGATTCGACAGTTTGCCGGGCGAGAAAAACCATCCCGGTGGCACCGCCTTCCGACAGTACTTCGGAAAGGGTAAACCCCATGACCTTTTGACCAATGAGCGAGGCTAGCGGATTGGATGTGCCTACTTCACTGGCAATTAAATTTTCACCCAGTTGGGTGATGCCGGTAAGCGACAGTGCCAGCATATCGGCAAGATCTGCAACTTCAGCTGGGTAATCTTTGCTTAGGGCAGCGAGACGCAGTTGCTGCTCATCGGGAGATAGATCAAGAAGTTCGGCGTAGAGATCGGATATTTCCATTTAGGTCAGGCTTTTTTTTAAAAAGTGCGTGGCAAACTGCAAGCGGTTGTTGACGGTTCTTTCGCTGACCTTGAGCAAGGTGGCGATTTCTTTATTGGTGACGGCAGCAAAATGCTTATACTCAAAGACTTCGGCTTGCTCGGGATAGCGATTTCTGAGCTCCAGCAATGCCTTGTGCAGATCGTGACTTTGGGACATATCGGGCGTGATGCTGTCATCCTGCGTATCGTTAAGCTGTGATAGGTAGGCTAGTTTGTACTCCTGGCGCTTGGCCATTTCGCCGGGATCGGCGAACAACAAGTGCCACACCGAGCGGCGTACATACTCGATGAACTCTTTGCGATGAGTAAAGGGGGTTTCGTCATTGCGCCAGCGGTTGAGCTTTAAAATAGCTTCATGGCTTAGCTCGGTAACTGATGCATCGCACAATATAGTCTTGCTCGGATCGTTTTTTTCCCGCAGCCGTCTGACAATGGCCTTGATATCCTCGTAGGCAGCGGCAAAAAAGAGTTGTTCGGCTTTCTTATCTCGAGAACGCCACCCTTCGAGAAGCTGGGTGGCATCGTCTCTTTCTGTCAGGCGAGTGATTGACGGTTTGACCATGTTCGGTTCTATACTCATTGGAATCATTAACCAACTGATAATAAAGTGACTTTACAGAGAAATCCTACTTTTTTATGTAAAATCAGACTGGTTCTGATGTTCTGTATAGTATTTGATCGGTTTGACCACCAGGCTCTGGTTACCAACGCCACTCAATAGCCAGCACTGGTTCTGACGGTAGACCGGTTTACAGCTTGGGTTATGTCCATGCAGTGTCAGATCAATATTGCGTATAGATGTTTTGCCCCCCGTGTTGATATCGCTTCGATTCCATAGCATTCGCCATACTTCTTCAGTACTCAATTGGCCTTTTACAACCTCGTTCCAGTCCCTTGGGGCAGTAGCATGGCTAATGCCAATTTGCTGATGACCAAATGACAGAGTTAATGCTAGTGGCATCCGGAGTGAAATCAGGGTCTGCCAGCGAAGCAGCATTTGCGGCTGGTGGAGGAAAGCCTTTAACCAGCTGCTTCCGTTATCGATAAGCTTGTCCCAGAACGTCTGATTGGAAAAACCTAACAGGAATAGTTGTTCGTGGTTGCCCAGTACGGGACAAAACCACGGTTGTAAAAGTAGCTCCAGGCAGTGCGGGCTCTGCGGGCCGCGGGAGATCAAGTCCCCGGTACTAAACAGCCTGTCTCTGTCGGGACGGAACTGACAGCGAGCCAGTTCGCGGTAAAGTTGCCGGTACTGACCGTGAATATCGCTGACAATAAAATCGGTTCCAGCTGTATTTCTTGTTATCGCTTGGTGAAAGTGGCGAGGAATAAAAGGGCGCATAGAAAACCCGTTATAGTGCAAGCGTATAAAGTAAGTAGGGATTTAAGGCAAGGTTACATCTTGCCTTAAGCCCTTGGGGAGGGAGTGGTTAGTTGGCCTCATTTACTGTGGCGTTTTCGGCTGCATTGGCAAGGGGCTTTGTGCCTTCTTCCTGGTTAAGCGCTGCCAGCTCCTTGCTGAGGATTTGCTCGTTGTTGTTCTTGATCAGGCGGTTGACAGCCACCATGGTCCAGATCCAGATACCAAGATAAATAATGCCGGGTACAATGAGAAATGCGGTGAAAATACATACCACAGAAATCAGCATGAAGATAAGGCCGAACATTACCTTGCCGGCATAGCAGTGACCGAGGCCGGGCAGGATAAAGTTAAGGAAAACACCAATCATGTTGTTCTTTAATTGGTTGCGGATGCGCTCTGAATGTAGTGTGTCTTGAATGCTCATGTTGTCTATCTCATTGTTTGGGAATGCGCTTAGTATCCATATCAGCAGAGCAAATAACGAGGGACGGAAATCCAGAGAAAATTACGCAAAAAGAAATGAAAAAGATGAAGCGCCGGTATTAAGGCAGCAGTTTGGCAATAACGATAATCAGTAGAAAATAGACGAAAAGCACCAGGAAAAACAGCGTCAGGATACCCAGCAGCAGACTGATAGTTGTTAAGGCGATACTGTAGATATTAATATTTACAACGAAGAAGAGAAAAGCGAGCAGGGCCGATAGGAATAGGGCGCCGATTGCCGCCCCCTTCATGTCTGAGGCAGAAGGACAAATATGGCTCGTAATGGACGCCATCGCGAAAAACCATACAATAAATTTCAGTTTTCCCTGATTGAAAAGCTCGGTAAAGAGCGCCAGAGCGTGTCCTATGTTCTGCGCAAAAACATCCAGGTAGCCAGAAACACTGCTGATAGCTAGCAGTTTGTTCTGGTTGGCTCCAACCAACTGTCCAAAGCCGTAATGCGGGTAGATGATTTTCGACATGATAGCCATGGTTAGCAGGCCGCCGAAGATGGGGGCAATGCCAATGAAGAACCGTCCGCATTGCTGGTAAAGGCTTTTGGGATTAAAGCTGTGATGGACATAACCAAGTTGACTACTGCCGTTTAATTGCAGCAGCTTGATCTCATGGATCTTGTGCCGGGCAAGCACGCATAGCAAGGCGTGGCTGAGCTCATGAACCGGGGTGCCGATAAAGGCAGTAAGGTAGCGCAAACGGTATTTACCGTACTGCGCCAACTTGGATGCAGCAAAAAACTCAAGCTGGCGAACGAGCACCAGCATGCCAATGAAAATGGAGATGAGGAGAAGTAGCTGCATCTTCTATAATAAGAAACTCAATATACCCAAACTACCTCAAGATGCTCGTTTCAGCGAGAATTACTTGGCTTGTAGGCTAGGCACCGATTTGAAAATCTAGTGGCTCTAAATTAATAATCGGTAACAACGCATAGAAGCCCCTATTTACTTAACAGAACTAGAACTCGCCCTTTGGGAGAGAGCCAGCGAACCCATTTCTGTGTCAAATAACGTTGAAAGGGAATAGCCATTCCTACCGTCATTTTCCTTGAACTGAGCTCGCTGGACTCACTCTGAATCCTGCATCTTGAGGTAGTTTGGGTATAGCTAACATGTGAGCTGTTGAGCCTCTAGTCTATGAATAATATTCAGTCTTAGACGTCGTCGTCACCAAAACCGAAGTCATCACCGCCGCCGAAGAAGCTGTCACCGCCGCCAAAGCCTGCATCATCCGATGGTGCATTGGCAAAGCTGTCATCAAACCCAGCATCACCAAAGCCCGAGTCACCAAACCCACTTTCTCCGAATCCGGCATCACCAAAGCCACCGCTGGTCTCGGTATAGTCAGAGGCAAAGCCAGATGAGTCATCCAGGAAGCCCCCAGCATTTTCTTCAGCAGATGCCAGGCCTTCATCCATAGTGGCATCTGGTGCAGCATCTGCAGCGGCCATCTCGTCCGCTGCTGGCTCATCATTGCCGAATAGGGCATTGCTGATCATATTACCGGCTACCATACCAACTGCGACGCTTGCGGCTGTTTGCATGAAGCTGCCGAATGCGCTTGGTTGATGTGCCGGTCTAGGTGGTTGAGGAGCCGGGCGGTTGCCGCCCATCATTTTGCTGAAAGTGCCTCGGTTTGATTCAGATTTATGGTGCTCAACACATTTCTCAAGGTACTCGTTCTTCTGTTTCATCTCCTTGAGCGCCATCTCCTGTACCAGCACGGCCTGAGTCAGCTTGTAGATGGCATCCTGCTGGGAACCGATTTCATCGCCAATCAGTTTCTCAGCGTCAGCATCCTTGGTTTTGTCCGGGCTTTGCTTCAGTTTATTGGCAACATCTTGAATCAGTTCTTTTTCTTGTGGTGTCATTTTCTTTACCTTCTCTTTAACGCGATAACTTTGTTATCGATATTCCCTTGAGCTTGGGCCTATCATCCTAGCTCAGAGGGTATATTTCAATCTGTTACTATAGGTAACTATTTTTGATTATCAGTATTGTACACGCAGAGAAAAAAATCCGGCAAAATGCCGGATTAAAAGGAAAGGACAGTGTGTTGTTAAAGATGGATGTTACTGACGAATACCTTCGACATGTAGCTCAAGATCGGCGTAGCTTGATTCACCCATTACCTGAATACCGAAGTCTTTGAGCTCAATGCGGGTTGTACCGGTAAAGCCTGCGCGGTAGCCTCCCCACGGATCTTCGCCTTCACCGACAAACACGGCATCGATGGCAATTGGCTTGGTTTGGCCGTGAAGGGTCAGGTCACCGGTGATAGTCATTTCACCGTTGCCTTTTGGCTCTACCTTATTGCTGGTAAATGTCGCCGTTGAATATTTTTTTACGTCCAGAAAATCTTCGCTGCGTACGTGCTTGTCACGCTCTGCGTGGTTGGTATCAAAGCTGGTGGTATCTACATTCACGCTTACTTTGGATGCCGAGATATTCATTGGATCGTAGCTGAAAGTACCGTCGAAAGTATTAAAACGTCCCTTGATCCAGCTATAGCCGAGATGCTTGATTTTGAGGTTGATGGAAGCGTGTGCTCCCTTGGTGTCAATCATGTAGTCTGCTGCAGAAGCAATAGACGGAATAGAGAACGCAGTCAGTAGACCTAGAGCCAGTAGTTGCTTTTTCATGTTTACTTTACTCCCAACATTTTTTTTAACGTATTGTCTTTGTTGATATAGTGATGCTTTAAAGCAGCAAGTGCGTGCAGCGCAGCCAGCCCGATCAGGCCGAATGCAAGGTAGTAGTGAACCTCGCCAGCAATATCTGCCTGGTTAGGAAACAGTTCACCTGCCGCTGGAACCGAGAACCAGTTGAACACTTCAATGGCTCGCCCGTCGGCAGTGGAAATCAGATAGCCCGAAATAAAAAGCCCGAATAGCATGACATAGATAACCCAATGAGCCATTTTTGCTCCCATTTGCTCCCAACGGGCACCTTCAATGGCCGGGTGGCCTTTTAGGGTTTTCCAAACAAGGCGGAAAAGGGTGACAAAAGCTAGGCAGATGCCGGCTGATTTATGCCAGTGCGGAACCGGTTTATACCATTGAGAATAGTAGTTCAAATCAACCATCCACAGCCCAACGGCAAATAAGCCGATGATCACAACGGCAGAGAGCCAGTGAATAGTAATAGATAGCCAGTCATAAGGTTTCGGTGCATTTTTCATTACGGCAAATCAATCTGTTCCAAACTTGAATAGCTATATTTTAGTTATTAATTTGTGAAACATAAGTCACGCAAGTTGAACAACAACATCAAATTATTTGAATGAACTATTTTGAGGGGGGCGAAAGAGGGGGAAGGCGAGCAGCTCAGGCAGGGGGAATTGCACTAGAGCTGCTCTTTGAATACTTGATTAGAATGAATAAGTTATATGCAAATAGTCAGTTTCTTATCGGTGACAGTAACTGAGACTGACGTCATGTCTTCGATATAGCTTAGGATATCGGTTTGAATGTCGCTATGACCAGAAAATACTATTTGAATTACCTGCATTCCGGCGCTGTTTGCACTTTTTATCCCTGAAATAGCATCTTCAAACACCAAACATTGAGATGGCTCGACTTTCAGCTTCTCGGCTCCCAGCAGGTACGATTCGGGGTTAGGCTTGCCGTGGGTAATGTCGTCTGCAGTAATAAGTACATTAGGCATCGGCAGCCCTGTGGCTTCCAGTTTGGCAAGTGCCAGTTCTCTTGAGCTCATGGTAACGATTCCCCATGGTAAATTTTCGAGGGAATGTAATAGGGAATCAGCGCCCGGGATGAGTGTTACTTCGGATGCATGCTCGATTTCTTGCTTGAGCAGTTTGTCATTTTCATCCAGGACATTCAGCTCTGGTTTGAACATTGGGATGATTTCCAAGGCCCGGCAACCATGTACTTCTGCCAGCAGTTTGTCTGTATCGACACCGTGCTTTGCTGCCCAGCTCTCCCAAACAGCTTCAACACATGAGGTTGAATCAACAAGCGTACCGTCTAAATCGAATAAGATTGCCTGAACATCTACCATAGAGCCTCTCAAAAAAGCAAAAACACGCAAAAACACTTCATTTCATGCATGTTAGCGCAACGTCATGCAGGCTTGCAACTGGAAATTCCGTATGAATACAGTAAAATCACGTAAAAACATGCAGAGAACGGCAAGATGTTATTACAAGAACGGCAACATAGAATATTAGAGATGCTGCGGGCGCAGGGGAGGGTATATGCGACGGAGTTGAGCCATCACTTGGGCGTGTCGGAAGACACAGTAAGGCGTGACCTGAAAAGTCTGTCCCAGCAAGGACTGTTGCGGCGGGTGCATGGTGGTGCCTTGCCGTGCCAGCACGATCTGGTCGACTATCGGGACCGAAAGGATGAGATCGAGCCGGCGAAACAGGCCATAGCCCTTAAAGCGCTGTCATTCATTCAACCGGGACAAACCGTCCTGATTGATTCCGGTTCAACGTGTTTGCACATCGCCCAGAATTTGCCGACGCATTTTCCTTTTACTGTGGTTACGCCCAGTCCGCTCATTGCCAGCCAGCTCATTTCACATGAAAATATCGAGCTTATCCTCGTCGGTGGGCGAGTATTTAAGCCTGCGATTATGTCTGTCGGTGCTGCAACTAATGCGATGCTGCAGGAAATCCATTTCGATCTATGCTTTCTTGGCGTGTTTGCATTGCATACCAGTTCGGGATTAATGATCAATAATCTGGAAGAAGCTCAGACATTGAAAGTCATGATTGCACAATCTGAGACTGTGGTGGGGTTAGCCGATGCCAGTAAGTTGGATAAAGTGGGCACTCACTTTATTGCTTCGTGCGATAAACTGTCGGCTCTGGTGACCAGCAAAGATGCTAACGAGGCTATTTTGGCTGAGTTGTCAGAAGCCGGGGTCGAGATCGTTAAAGCATAAAGCCCTATCTGTATGAGAAAGGGCTTATCTCGGCTGAAGGTTGGATCTTATCGTAAGATGTTGTTTTCATGACGCCAGTCCATTATCGTCCAATCCTGCATTTGTGCATGTAGTGCCAACGCAGGGTCTGGATTGACGGCAAATGGGCGGTCGACGGCATCAAGCATTGGCAAATCATTGATTGAGTCACTATAGCCATAGCTTCCTTTAAACTGGATGTTGTGATCGTCTATCCATGCTTTCATTCTTGTCACCTTTCCTTGTTGATAACTGAGTGTTCCGGTTGTTCTGCCGGTGATGATGCCGTTAATCTGTTCGAGGTTTATCGCAATGACATCATCGGCACCGAGCAACTTAGCAATAGGTTTTACCAGGTGTTCACCTGTTGCCGAAATCACCAAGACTATATCGCCGCGTTGCTTGTGCCATTGAATTCGAGAAATAGCATCGGCATAAAATGCCGGTTTGATTTTCCTCTCGATGAACTCTGCCACCAGTTGAGTCAGCGTTTTGCTGTCCATGCCGATAATAGGTTT
This sequence comes from Photobacterium kasasachensis, assembly GCF_050336885.1. NCBI lineage: Bacteria > Pseudomonadati > Pseudomonadota > Gammaproteobacteria > Vibrionales > Vibrionaceae > Photobacterium > Photobacterium kasasachensis. The sequence continues at coordinate 29,644 of NZ_JAKJSH010000004.1, read as the reverse complement.
TAGGGTTGCCTGCATGTACCTATCCATGTCCATCGTCCCGTTGGCATAAGCAGACATTAATTCGCGTTCTTCTGCCAGGTGGGTATCAGATGCCAGTCCCTTTTCAGCGATAAATTCACTCCATAGGCTAGCAGAGTCAGCTGCAATAAGTGTTTCATCAAGATCAAATACAGCCAGATAAGGCTTGCTGCTCATAGCCTGGTTCGTGTGTGTCAAACTGCTCTTCCTTTCATCTTTTCGTCTGTCTTTTTGTATAAGCGCAGAGCATAGTGAGGAATTATGACACTTCTCTTTCATTCCTATGTATTTTTGAAGGCAGACGGTTGTCAGACATAGTGTTACCCGTCATAACTGACTGAAAATCAAATACTGTCTCATTAGTGAAACGAATGTAGATCTGAAAAATCTGTATAGTCCAAAGGAATTATGTGAGTTGCTTCCTAAGATATTGTACGGTTGCTATGAAAGTATGCGGGAAGAATTATGTTTGTTTATATCACATCGGCAACTATGGATAGTCAGTGGCGAGAATATTAAGAACAAGGGATGAGCTCGAACAGCACCTGACTCTATCGGAGGTCGGGAGTTGCAGTGCTTTCTATAAGGGAAACACGATGAAAAGTGCTTTCCAGCCAATAGTCTCAGCGTCTGGTGCGCTGTTTGGTTATGAAGCGTTGCTTAGAATTTATGGTCAGGATGGACTGCAGTTACAGACAGAGCCTTTCTTTAGTACAGGTTTTATGCCTTCCAGTGATCGGATAAACCTTGATCGTTTGGCCCGGGTTATACACCTACGGAATTTTGCGCGTTTTGTCTCTGACGGTGCATTGTTTTTGAATATGACGCCCATTGCAGCGTTAGATGCCGGTAGTCAGCAATATGGGTATAACTCGCTTATTTCCCGAGTCAAGGAGCTGGGTTTGTCGAATGACAGGATTTATTTTGAAATCCTCGAGCATACCTGTGCCAATGACCGACTGCTGGTGAGTTCGCTTCAGGATATGCAGGATTACGGTTTCCGTATTGCGATAGATGACTATGGTGTCGATGCTTCATCGGAAAGCCGTGTCAGGAAAGTTAACCCGGACATTATTAAGGTCGATCGTAGCTTGTTGACGGACTACATAGATGGTAAGCCGGAAGAACTTCAGGCTGTTATTAGCCTGGCACATGAACTCAATGCCAAGGTACTGACGGAAGGGATCGAAAGCCAGAACGACTTCAATACGGTCAGGGAGTTGGGGGTCGATTATATGCAAGGTTATTACATTGGCCGCCCAGTGCTGGTGAGCGAACTTCCCTGTCTTTTCGAGCCGATTTGATAGAGCCGAATGTCTATTGTCGCAGCCCTCTCATTTTCCACTGTTATCAGCAGAAAATGAGAGAATCATCATTGGTCAAGCCTAGTGGGCAACGCCACCTTCGGTGAGTTTTTTGGGGTTGAGGAGCGACTCAAGCTCTGAACGACTGAGATCTGTTTCCTCTTCCGCGACATCGATAATCGGCCTTTGTTCTTTATAGGCCTTCTTGGCTATTTCTGCGGCTTTCAGATAGCCAATTACCGGATTGAGTGCTGTCACCAATATCGGGTTCTTTGCCAGAGCCAACTGCAGGTTATCTTCCCGGACGGTGAAGCTACCGATGGCTTTATCTGCCAGCAGCGTGGATGCATTGGCAAGTAGCTCAATACTCTGTATGAGGTTAAGCGCGATCACAGGCAGCATCACATTGAGCTGGAAATTACCTGATTGTCCGCCAACGGTGATTGTGGTGTCATTGCCGATAACCTGAGCGGCAACCATAGCCGCTGCCTCGGGGATCACAGGGTTCACTTTACCTGGCATGATAGAGGAGCCCGGCTGAAGGGCTTCTAATTCTATTTCTCCCAGACCGGCAAGCGGTCCTGAGTTCATCCAACGTAAGTCATTGGATATTTTCATGACGGCCACCGCAGATGTCTTGAGCTGGCCAGATAAGGCGACAATGGCATCCTGGCTGCCCAGGTTATAGAAAAAGTTATCGCTGCAGGAGAAATTGATTTCTGTCGAGACAGAGATATTATTGGCAAAAATAGCAGCGAATTCTGGCTCGGCATTGATCCCGGTACCTACCGCGGTACCGCCCTGGGCCAGTGCTGTTACATTTTCCAGTGCATGTGTGATGCCCAACTGCGCTTTTTCAAGTTGTATCTTCCAACCCTGCAGTTCCTGGCCGAGTGTGACAGGCATAGCATCCATCAAGTGGGTACGGCCTGTTTTTACCACATGGCCAACAGATTCCGTTTTGCTATCAATCGTGTCAATCAGGTGCTGCAGGGCGGGAAATAGCTGGAAGTGGCTGGCAAGGGCGGCACTGACCTGAATAGTGGTCGGGATGACGTCATTACTACTTTGCCCCATATTGACATGGTCGTTGGGGCTGACAGTTTTACCACTTTTCTGGCTGGCCAGAGTGGCTATCACTTCATTGGCATTCATGTTTGAGCTGGTTCCTGACCCCGTCTGGAAGACATCGATAGGAAACTGCTCCAAATGTTGGCCGTCAATAATTTCCTGGCAGCTGTCGATAATGGCATGGGCAATATCATGCTCGAGCAATTTGAGTTCCAAATTGCTGCGTGCCGCTGCTTGTTTGACAAAAGCCAGTGCCTGAATGAACTGCTTGGGCATGGTAATGCCGCTGATCGGAAAGTTGTCGACAGCTCGCTGGGTCTGAGCCTGATAGAGGGCATCTTGCGGGACGTGAACATCGCCCATGCTGTCTTTTTCGATGCGATAACGGGAGTTCATGATAGATATCCTTAGAATCCGGAGGTGTGGTGTAATTGCAAGAGGTTACGTTGCAGAGAATGAAGCTGGCGCCTCCCTTCGTCTGACTGGCCGTAGTGCTTTTTCAACGCCAGTAAAGGGCAATGCAGATGATCGAGGCAGATGCGGCGGAAAATTCGCGAATGCCCTCTATGCGCAATGGCGTCTGTGAGATGAAAGAATATTCGGCGTAAAAAGAGTTCTTGAAGCAAAGGGTTATAGTTAGGCGAGTGACGACAGTAATAGGAGGCGAGATTAAGCCCTGACTGGACAAACTCGATAATGATATCAGGCTCGAACCCAGGTATGACAGGGTGATTAAGAAATCGCTCTTCTGTTTTGAAAAATTGGCTATAGAGCCGTGCTTTTTTTTCCATGTAGTGAACCAACCCCTTGCAGTGATCGAATTGATAATTATTATCATCTAGGGTTGAAATGTGCAAGGTGCAATAATGGTTTACGTTTAAGTTTATACTATCTGGTCGATAGCCTTTATCATGAGAGATCTGTTTTTTGGATAACAATAAAGTGTTGAGGTCTTATTATTTGTGCAAAGAATGTTACTTGCCACTCGCTATGATCTAATTGTGGGTTTGTCTTATGCAAGCCAGAGAATGTGATATGAATCACAATCATTTGGCGCTTGTGATCATTGATAGTTTGATTGCTCTGGTATGATGAGCTATCACATGCTTTTTTGTGGGAAGTAGTATGAAAGTATTAAGTGTTTTTGCGTCTTGGGTATGCCTTGGCAGCCTGCTTGCAGCGGTACCGGCAATGGCTGATCCGGTTGAAGAGACAACCTCCAGTGCGTTGACCGTCCCCAAGGCGATGAGAATGCTCCAAACTCAGGGCTACCATGATTTCAGGAAGATCAAGGTGGAGCGCGAAGAGAACGAAATTGAAGTTGAAGCGCGAGACAAAGAAGGCCGTAAGGTAGAGCTTGAAATCGACCTTTATACGGGCAAGATAACTGATATTGATTAGGCTGATAGCACTCGGCTATCAACCTTTAACCTATCCAACTGTCTGCTGTTTTTCTGCTAGGTTCTGACTAACATTGCGCAGGATTTAGCGGGAAGCCTTATCTGATAACACGTATCGTTGTTTTTATTGTCTGGACACGCCTTCCCGGATGTCACTACTTCAGCGGTTTCAATTGATGTGCCGTCCATATCGAGCAAGTCTATATAGTTACCTGCCGGAAGCGAAATAGTGTTCTCCTTGCTACCGTTGTTGATCACCACGATACCGGTATCCCCGCGTTGGAACATCAGCATATCGTCACTATGATCGAAGCTGTGCATCGGTTCGCCATGGGTAAGGTTATGGAACCGGATCATGTTTTGCAACATAGGATCCTGCCAGGTATCGAGCCATCTTGGTTTTCCGTTATCCGATAGAATACCGCTGGTATCCAAGTCCGAGTAGATCAGTGGTACGCCACCGTCACGGCCCAGCACATAACAATAGGCCAGTCGCTCGTTGTGCTCGGTCATGACTTGGTTAAGGAACACGTCATTGTTGGGAATGTCGTGGGTCGTTGCGAAGGTAATAGCTCTATCATTAGCAAGCGCCTGACCGACAGAGTATGGGTTGACGAGATCCGTGATTGGCTCTCCTTTTTCAAACACGTTGAAAAGAGAATGAAATAACGGGAAGTCATATGCGCCAAGTCGGGTGTCTTTTAGGTATGGCTTGAGAAATAGCTCATATTCTTCTTTCGTTGCGCCACCGTCGGTAATGATCTCTCCGAAAATGTGGGTGCCTTCACTGATCTTTTCGTCCCAAACCTGTTGAATGTGTTCAAGGGTCAAATGTTTGGCCGCGTCGATACGAAATCCACTTATACCTAATAGCTTTAACGCTGTTAGGTAGGATTGTTGTACTTTTACTACATTATTATTGCATTTGAGCGTCGGTAGCCCGGGATCTTCATGCCCGCTGCTAATTCGACCGTTCTGTACTTGCCATGGATCTTTCCAGTTTTCGATCGGAAACGCCTGAACAAAGTCACTTTCGGTGAAAAGCGGTTGAGATAAATCGCCAAATAACCTTATTGATTCAAAATATTCCTCTTTCTCGTCATAGTGTTGCAATATGCCCGCGTTAGGGTAGTCAAGATCAGCGCGAAGATCGGACTCGTTGGCCATGTGGTTGAATACAATATCGGCATAAACCAGCAAGTTGTGTTGTTTTAAGGTTGTTGTCATCTGCTCGAAATCAGCAGTATTGCCGAGTTGGTTGTCAATAACCCGGTAGTCCTGTGGTTGGTATCGTTGCCACCATTGAGTGCCTTTGTTCGTTATTTTGGACTTCATCGGTGGCGATACTAGTACCGCTTTGAAGCCTGATTTGGCAATGGCTTCGGCATTTTCAGCTATACGGCTGTAAGGCCAGTCAAAGGCATGGAGAATAACATTGGTTGCCTTTGGCGATAGGTGAGTTGAAAAGCTCGTCGTCATGTTTTGTGCTTCCATTAACAATCTACAGAAAGTCTACTGGCTGTATTTGAAAAAGTATTCAGCTATCTACCTTCCAAAGAGGTAGGAGACAGGGGGAGTAGAGGCGTTTAGCTAGCAAATTCGGGCGCTCCGCGAATTATGACAATTATATAAAATCTCGTTATTGATATTTCCCACCAATAAATTCGAAGACGAGGCAGTCACTGTCGGTTTGAAAGTAGTAGTTGTCATACCAATAAGTGTGAACGTTGTAATAAATTTTTACTTTTGTAATGTATCAATCAAGATTCACTGCAAAAGCATTCTCAATAAGCATGGAAATGTGGTATATATGAGCATGATTGCTTACTAACAAGGAGGTACACTATGGCTGGTGTTTTAGGAATGATTTTGGCAGGTGGAGAAGGGTCGCGTCTGCGTCCGTTGACGGATACGCGTACAAAGCCTGCAGTGCCATTTGGAGGTAGTTACCGCCTGATAGATTTCGCATTAAATAATTTCCTTAATGCTGATCTGATGAAGATTTATGTACTGACTCAGTTTAAATCACAGTCACTTTACGTACATATGAAGAAAGGCTGGAATGTCTCAGGTATTACGGGCCGGTTTATTGACCCGATCCCTGCACAGATGCGGATGGGTAAGCGCTGGTATGATGGCACGGCAGATGCTATTTACCAGAATCTGCGTTTTGTTGAACTCGAAGAGCCGGATCAAGTTTGTATTTTCGGTAGTGATCATATCTACAAAATGGATGTTAAGCAGATGCTTGACTATCACCTGGAGAAGAAGGCGGATCTAACGGTATCGGCCCTGCGTATGCCGCTGAGTGAAGCCAGTGCTTTCGGGGTGATAGAAGTGGATGCCAATGGCTGCATGATTGGTTTCGAGGAAAAACCTGAGAATCCGAAGTCCATACCGGGAGATCCTGATCATGCGTTAGTTTCCATGGGGAACTATATCTTTGAAACTGGTGTACTGAGCAAAGAGCTCGAGGAAGACGCAGTCAACGAACAATCAAGCCATGACTTTGGCAAAGATATTATTCCTAAACTGTTTCCGCTGGGTAAAGTATTTGTCTATGACTTTACGACCAATGTGATCCCGGGAGAAAAGAGCACAGGATACTGGCGCGATGTTGGTACCATCGAGTCTTACTGGCAGGCACATATGGATTTGCTGTCAGAAGATGCACCGTTTTCCCTCTATAACCGTCAGTGGCAGCTGCACACTTTCTATCCGCCACTCCCGCCCGCAACAGTGCTAGATAGTGACGAGCACAAGGTTGATACCAATAACTGCATGATATCGGCTGGTAGTTATATTCGCGGTGCCAAAGTTTATAAGTCAGTATTGGGCTTCCGTACCAATGTTGATCATGGCACAACAATCAGTGAGTCAGTTATTCTGGGTGATGTAAAGATTGGTGCAGGCTGTTCGATTCGCCGTGCTATTATCGATAAGAATGTTCATATCGCACCTGGTACGATTATCGGTGAAAATCTTGAAGAAGATAAGAAGAAGTACCATGTGTCAGACGAAGGAATTGTCGTGATACCAAAAGGAGCAAAAGTTGGTTACTAGAAAGAAACCGATGTCAGGAAAATCGCTCAAGATTTTATTTGTGGCGTCTGAAGTCGAAGGTTTGGTCAAAACCGGTGGTTTGGCTGACGTTGCCAAGTCATTGCCTTCAGCGCTTAAAGAAATGGGGCATGATGTTCGTATTGTCATGCCGCTGTATCAGAAGGTTGCAAATTCTGAGCAGGCAGAGACACTGCTTGATACCGAGTTATATGTAGTTCCTCAGCCGGCACCTGTGAGTTATCAGGTGAAGGTGCTGGAGAGTGGCAAGGTGACTGTCTACGGAGTCGATGCGCCTCAGTATTTTGCGCGCCCCGAACTGTATGCGGAAAACAACCAGGCATATTCTGACAACGGTGAAAGGTTTGCATTTTTCAGTGCCGCATCGTTGGATTTGTGTGAGAAGATGGGCTTTCAGCCGGATGTTGTTCATTGTAATGATTGGCATACTGGTTTGGTTCCCTTCCTGCTCCGGACTCGGTACGCCGATGATGCGTTTTTTGCCCAGACGAAAAGCGTGATCACAATCCATAATGCGGTATTCAAAGGTGTATTTAATTACGATCAGTACAGTTTGATCCCTGAGCTGATTCAGCGTCGCTATATCAATGCCGAAATCGACCCTTCCCATGTCAGCATGCTAAAAGCCGGTGTCGCTTATGCCGACAAGGTCAATGCCGTCAGCCCGAATTATGCCTCTGAATTACTCACGCATTTAGGCTCGCACGGAATGGAAGCCGACTTTCAGGCCCGTGCTGCTGATCTCTACGGCATCGTGAACGGCTGTGACTATCAAGACTGGAACCCAGAAACGGATCCCTTTATTAAGCAGAGCTTTAAAGCCAATAAGGTTAGCCTGGTGCGAGGTAAAAAAGCGTGTAAACGTGATTTACAGCAACAGGTCGGCCTACCGGTTGAAGATGTACCGCTTTATGGAATGGTTTGCCGTCTGACCGAGCAAAAGGGTATTCACTATATCATTCCGATGTTGAAAGACTTCCTGGTCAATGATGTACAGGTGGTGATAGTTGGTACGGGTGATCCGAAACTTGCTGCGGCACTGCGTGATATTAGTGAGGTGCATAAAGAGAAGTTTGCGTTTGTCGAGGCCTACAGCAATCCGCTGGCACATTGTGTCGAGGCCGGTGCAGATTTCTTTATGATGCCATCTGAGTTTGAGCCGTGTGGATTGAATCAGATGTATAGTCTTGCCTATGGCACTTTGCCGATTGTACGTGGGGTGGGTGGTCTGAAGGATACCGTGATCGACTATGATCAGACTCCGCAGGTGGCAACGGGCTTTATTTTTGATGCACCGACGCCGGAAGCCTTGCTAATTAAGCTTCAGCGCAGCCTGTTGCTATACAGCCAGAAACCACAAGAATTTAAGCGCCTGCAGCAAAATGCAATGGCCTGTAAGTTTGAGTGGAAAGAATCGGCTGAGCAATATGTCAGTATGTACATGGGACAAGAGCAGGGGCGCGTTGCTTCCCCTCAGACTCCCGAGTATTTAGCGTAGAACAGCTGCTGCTCAGTTAGAGCAAATAAGGTAGCAAGCAATATCCCCTCAAAGCCCTCTTTCATGAGGGCTTTGCTTTTTCTGGAATAAAACCTGTCGTCACAATGGTTGATTATCCCTTTATGGCATTTATTTTGTCGACGTGAGTCAAGAAAATACTGCTGATACTTTGAACACTATAATAAAAGTGTAATAATTTCGAAGCTTGAAATAAATGGCGGGCATTTGATCTTCGCTTAAGTCGGGGGGCTTATTTTCAAGTCGTATACGGCACTGTTTATGTTGCCGAAAAAATTATATGCGTATAGCTGTATTATAAGAATCGTAAAGGGAATCAATGTCTAATCTAACTCTTCGGCAAAAACTGGCGCTTTCGGCCAGTATCGCCATTATCTTGGGTGGAATGCTGGTGACAGCACTTTCATTTATCTCCTCGCTGGGTCGTCTTGATGATGATCTTAATGATCGGCTTCGCGGTGTTGCATCGGCCTATAACAATTACGTTATTGATTGGATGGATTCAAAAGCGTCGGCCCTGTCGGCGATGCCAACGAATGCGGCAAATGATGCCCTGACCGAACATTTAAAACAGGTTCGGGACTCGGCAAAATTCGACAATGTGTTTCTTGCCTTTAGTGATGGAAGTCAGGTAAATGCCAATGATGTCCAGCTTCCTCCGGGCAACAACGACCCGCGCAAATGGGGTTGGTACCAAAATGCCATTAAACTTAATGGCGCTGTAACGGTAGAAAACCCGACGATTGCGGCAGCAACAGGCGCTACGGTTGTTTCAATGGGCAAGGCGTTAACAGTGTCTGGCCAGCGTGCAGTGCTTGGTGCGGATGTCGAAATGGCGAACATCATCAAACAGCTGGAGGAGGTGACATTGCCTGGTGAAGGGTACATGTTCATCGCTAATGCCGAAGGGAATGTTTTTGCTCATGCTGATTCGTTATTGCTGAATAAGATGACCAGCGCGATTGACAGCGATTTGACTGATACCTTGATCAAGAAGTTAGCTCGTGAAGGGCATATTGAGAAGAAGGTACTAAACGGAAATGAAAGCTTTGTCTTTGTTGCGCCTATCCAAGGCAAGGGGCTAAACACTGTTGTTGTGATTGACTATGACTCTGTCGTGGCACCCCTCTATAGTACGCTCTATGATCAAATGCTGACGACACTGCTGGTTGTGATTATTTGTGTCTTCTTGTTTAACCTGCTTTGTGGGTATTTGTTCAGGCCTCTGAAGCAAGTATCCAACGCCTTGGCATTGATCGCGCAGGGCGGTGGCGATTTAACCCAGCGTATAGAACTGGACAGTAAGGATGAAGTAGGCGAGTTAGCAGCGAACTTTAACCAGTTTGTAGCCAGCTTGCAGTTGCTGATTGGCCATATTCGTACCCAAGGTGTTGAGCTAAGCCAGACGTCGAGTGAAGGGGTACAACGCGCAGATAAGTCGGCTCGTGATCTACAGTGCCAGCAAGATGAGATCGCTATGGTGGCAACGGCTGTTACAGAGATGGCTTCAGCTACTCAGGAGATTGCTTCTCATGCAGAACAGACTGCCCGGGCGGCGCAAGACTCGACAACTCATACTCACAGCGGCAGCGAGCTGGTGGCTCAGAGCAAGGTATCAATCAATAATCTGGCTACTGAAGTGAGCGAAGCGACAACGGTTATCAGTGAACTTAATGACCATGCCCAGGGGATCAACAGTATTTTGTCGACCATCCAGGGGATTGCTGAACAAACGAATTTGCTGGCCTTGAATGCGGCTATCGAAGCGGCACGCGCAGGCGAGCAGGGGCGTGGCTTTGCTGTTGTGGCAGATGAAGTAAGAGTGTTGTCTCAGCGAACTCATACCTCGACAGAAGAAATCCAGTCAATGATTGCGACATTACAGCAAACGACGTCTAAAGCCGTTAACCTGATGGAAACCAGCTCACAACTGGCGCAGTGCTCGGTAGAAGATGCTGATCAGGCGACGGCGGCACTGGAGCAAATCAATGATTCGGTAGCCATGATCAGTGATATGGCGACCCAGATTGCAACAGCTGCGGAAGAGCAAACACATGTTACCGATGAAATCACTCAAAATACGACCACGATTAAAGATGTGACCGATCAGTTAGCAAATGATGCCAGCGAGGCTCGCCGACAGGCTGAGCACCTTAGTACTCAGGCGACAAACCTGAATGATAAAGTGGCGACTTTTGTAGTGTAACGAAATTAAGTTGGTTGCATACAGTCAGGGCTTAATACCCTGAACCTAGAACCTAGAACCTAGAACCTAGAACCTAGAACCTAGATATGAAAGCCTGTGAAACCTTAGTCGGTATCGCAGGCTTTTTTATTTATGGGGTTATTCGCTGAGCTGCTGTCCGCAGGCGATTAGCTGATGCTTGATGTCATTGACATGATCAACAAGGGGCTCATTGAGATGGTAAATACCGACAGTTCCGGTCTGGGCTTTCTGATCTAGTGCGAGCGGTACGACATTCGACAACGAGAAGTAATCAGCCATACTCAGCGGGTAGGGCATTATCGCGGTGGTGGTCGTGAGGATATCAATACTGGCAGTGAGTGAGTTGATCTCATAGACGATGCGTTCAGAGACCTTTTTTCTTTCCCGCTCCAGTTGTTTGGGCTGCGGATTCTCGATGAGGTGCTGATAGCTTTCGGAGTCCGGTGTGACCTGAAGCAACGGGTAGAGTTCGGTATCTGAGTCTTTTCCCTGATTGAGCAGTAACGGATGGGACTGGTGAACGAACAGGGCTTCTTTGTCCTGGAGAAGAGGTATAAAGCTGACATTACAGCGTCGTGACAGGCCGATGATTTCGTGCCCGACAAACAGGTCAATTTGGCCATGGATCAGCATATCCATTAGCTTGAGGTGGTTACCGAACTCCAGCTGAATAGAGATAGAAGGGTAATTGTGGCTGTATTGTTGCAGTGCTTGCTTGACGAAAACTTCCCACCAGGCATCGCCTGTCCCCATTCGGATCTTTTCGGTCTTTCGCTCTTTGAGATCGGCCATTTTGTGCAACAGGGCATCATGGCGACGTTGTAGTTCAAGAGCCTGCTCCTGCAAGAGCTGACCATACTCGGTGAGCTCTACGCCTTTTGATTTACGGATAAAGAGCGGGACATCAAAGCTCGCTTCCAGCTTTTTTATGTTGCTTGTTAGTGTCGGCTGGCTGAGCCCAAGGTGGCTGGCTGCCAGGCTGATATTGCCCAGTTCGGCAACGACAAGAAATTGTTTGTAGCTTTTATCCATAGGGAAAAGAAGAACAGAAAAATAATATCGACAAGTCTCACATTTATTTGAATGGAATAAAATGCGCAATGCCTAATTCTTGTGATCATGGTCGCCTAATTCTGCTTTGATATAGATTTTACCTATATCACCTTGGGTTTTATGTATTTTAAATCCACAGGAAACAGCTTTATGATATCGGCAATAAAGATATCACTTGTTTGATTTTGCCTTTTTTAGGGAGCCAATTTTCATGAAGATGACGCCGAAGTGGTGGCATGATGCTGTTGTTTACCAGATTTATCCTCGTAGCTTTTGTGATTCTAACAATGACGGAATGGGGGATCTGCAGGGGATCATCGGCAAGCTGGATTACCTGAAAAAACTAGGTGTTAACGTGATCTGGCTATCACCAGTGTACCGCTCGCCAATGGATGACAATGGCTATGATATTTCTGATTATCAGGATATCGCCCCTGAGTTTGGCACCATGGAAGACATGCAGCAGCTACTGGCTGAGGCCAAACAGCGTGACATTCGAATTATCATGGATTTGGTGGTAAACCATACTTCCGATGAGCACCCGTGGTTCATTGAATCACGTAAGTCAAAAGACAACCCATACCGCGATTACTATATTTGGCGTCAGCCAAAAGAAGATGGTTCTGTGCCAGATGATCAAGGTTCCGTGTTTGGCGGTGGTGCGTGGGAGTTTGATGAGACGACGGGTGAATACTACTACCATATCTTTTCAAAGAAACAGCCTGATCTGAACTGGGAAAATCCGAAGGTTCAGGAAGAAGTACACAAGATGATTAACTGGTGGATCGATCAGGGTATCGGTGGCTTCCGCCTCGATGTGATTGATTTGATTGGTAAGGAAATTGACAAGAAGATCACGGGTAATGGTCCGCGTCTTCATCAGTTGATCCAAGAAATGAACCAGGCGACCTTTGGTAAAAAAGATTTGTTAACGGTAGGCGAGACCTGGGATGCTACTCCTGAGATTGCCAAGCTGTATAGCAACCCTGCACGCAACGAGTTCTCGATGGTATTCCAGTTTGAACATATTTCTCTGACCTGGAAATACGGTGACAAGTGGAATCCAATCGATCTTGACTTGCCTCAGTTCAAACGTGCCCTGACTAAATGGCAGGTAGAATTGGCTGAGGAAGGTTGGAATTCCCTGTTCTGGAATAACCATGATTTACCGCGTGTGGTCTCTAAGTACGGTGACGTCGGTCGATATCGTGTAGAGTCGGCCAAGATGCTGGCGACAACGATGCATATGATGAAGGGCACCCCTTATGTCTATCAGGGTGAAGAAATCGGTATGACCAATGTTGCCTTCGACAGCATCGATGATTACCGTGATATCGAGACCCTGAATTTCTACAAAGAGCGAACCGAAAACGGTGTCGCACCTGAAACAATGCTGGCTGCGGTACATGAAAATAGCCGCGATAATGCCCGAACGCCAATGCATTGGGACCAAACGGATAATGCCGGATTCTCTCAGGCTCAGCCATGGATAAAGGTTAACCCTAACTATCCAGAGATTAACGTAGAAGCGGCCCTGGAAGATCAGAACTCCGTCTTCTATCACTATCAGAAGTTGATTGAGCTTCGTAAGGCTTTACCGGTGATTGTGTATGGTGACTTTGAACCTGTATTTGAAGATCACGATAAAGTGTTCGGTTATGTCCGTGTTGATGAGCAACACCGCCTGTTTGTTCTGAATAACTTTACCTCTGAAGAGGTGGTATTGAATATACCGGCAGAGCTGCAAGCTGCTAATGTTGAATGTATTATTTCCAACTATGACTATCGTCAGCAAATAGAGGAAGCGGTAACGCTAAAACCGTATGAGTCGTTTGCGGTGCTGCTGCCTGCATAACCAATACAACATGAATGATTAACTCGCTATAGCTCCATTCATTGTCTTGGCTCTATTCAATAGTTGTTTGAATAGAGCCTTTTTTTATGGTCATCAGTGGTAAGTCGTATTACTGGTGAAGACGCTCATCTCCAACCACTTGTCCGTCTTTGATGTTAATTATGCGGTGTGTGCGTTTTGCTAGCGCGGTATCGTGAGTTACGACAATGAGTGTTCTTCCTTCCTGGTGTAATTCATTGAACAGGGCTTCAATCTCGGCGCCTGATCGTGAGTCTAGGGCCCCTGTTGGTTCGTCAGCTAAGATGATCTGCGGATCGTTAACTAGCGCCCGGGCAATAGCCACACGTTGTTTTTGACCGCCAGACAGCTGGTTTGGCTTATGATCCATACGATCGCCCAGCCCGACACGTTCCAATAAATATGCTGCTTTTTCTCGCCGCGCTTTCGCTTTTATCCCTCGGTAGACTAAAGGCAGCGCGACATTGTCCAACGCACTGGCATATTCCAGCAAGTTGAATCCCTGAAAAACGAAGCCAATGTTTTTGTTGCGTATCATCGCCAGTTGTTTACTGGTCATGACTGAAACATCTTCATTATTGAGGTGGTAACTACCCAAAGTGGGCTTATCGAGGCAGCCTAACACATTCATTAACGTTGATTTCCCTGAACCCGACGGCCCCAGAATCGATAGGAATTCCCCCCGGTTTATTTCAAGTGAAACTTGGTCCAGTGCGCGAACCGTTTCCTCGCCACTTTGATAGTGCTTACTAATATCTTGTAATTGTACTATTGGGGTCGATGTCGACATACTTGTCCCGCTTGGTTGATTATTTCTCTCAGTCATTTTGCAATGCTTCTAATGGCGTAATAGTGGCGGCGCGATTGGCTGGAAACCATGCCGCAGCAATGCCAACAAGGGCCAAGGACATAACAACAATTACTACTATGGGCATTGACAGCTCAGGTTTAGGCTTCCCTAATTCGTCATAAATGACGTTGCCGTCGAGCGGTATACTTTGAAGCAGTTCTATCAGGCTAAATGTCAACATTAGCCCGATCACGCCGCCTATTGTCATGGTCAGTAAAGATTGCAATAGATAGTGCCGCTTTATATCGCCAGGTGTGGCACCTACCGCCATTCTGATCCCTATATCACGGGTCGCCCGTTTTACTGTTGCGTACATGACGTTGGCAATCCCAATACCAGCAACGCCCAAGGTTACTAAGCCAATAATGCCAAGGAAACTCTGCAGTCCAATCAAGAAGCGACGCATGGTTTTCTGACGCAATAACAAATCCTGCGTCTGAACAAGCTGATCGTCTTCCATACTGGCCCCGTATTTTCGTGCGATCACCTGTTTTACCTTCTGCGCAACCACAGTCCGGTCAACGGTTTTTTTCGGCTCTATATTGATAGCATTTAATTCGCCATTGGGGTTGAAGCGCTGCCACGTTGAAAAAGGGATAAAAACGGCGTAATCCAGAGGGGTTCCACTTTCGATATAAGAGCTATCACTTTTTAATAAGCCAATCAAAGTAAACGTTTCATTGCCGACCTTGACGGTTTTACCAACCGGGTTGGTTGTCAATTTCGGTGAGTCAATCCAGTCAAAATCATCATTATCACTGAAGAGCTGATAGGCGGCACTCTGGCCCAGAATGATGACTTTGCGCTGTTCTTTTATATCCATTGGATTAAACCAACGCCCACCTAGTGCTATGTCAAAGTCCATCAGATCTTTATATCCCGGAAAGACGGCCAAAGGCGACTGCCAGGTACCATTATCCCCATGAGTTACATTTGTCGTCCAAAGGGCGCTCGGTTCGGCTCTGTTAACAGACGGTAGTGCACGGATCACTCCGATATCCTCGGGCTTTAGCTTGAGCTGCTCTCCCTGATGAAACCGACCGAAATCTTTAATCGCATAGCCGCCATTCAAGTAAATCAATTTACCGTTACCGCTTTCTGAGCTTCTAATCAGTCCCTGACGCAGACCTTCACCCGCAGCCAGCATTACTGTAATACAAACCGTTGCCCATACTACGGCTAGGATCGTCAGGAACAGACGGGATTTTTCGGCAGCCATCTCTTGCAATATTTGTCGAATTACAAACATGTCATGCCCTCGCATTCAAGGCTGTTACGGGAGTTAATGCGGATGCTCTTTTCGCCGGAAAGAAAGACGCGACGAGCGCCAATGCACCGGTAACGCCAAGGGTCATTATCACGGCATCAAGGGTAATTTTCGGAATACCGAGCCAGTCAGGTATTCCGACTGTCGTCATGAGTATCACTGTGCCATAAGAGATCAAAAGTCCAAGCCCGGTACCGGCTAATACCAATAAGCCCCCTTCGGTAATAAACTGCAGCAATATGGATGCTGGCGTGGCGCCAATCGCTAAACGGATACCTATTTCACGTGTACGCTCTGTTACCGATAAAAACATAATGTTGGCAACACCAAGTGCACCTACGGCTAGGGTCATAGTTCCGCTGGCACCAAGAAAGAGCTGGATACCACGAAGCAATGACATGAAGAACTTGGCCTCCCGGCTGAAGTCAGGCAGATATAGCGCGCGATTATCTGTCGGATCAAAATGCTGCTGTTTGGCAAAGAATGAAATCAGGCTTTTCCTCAGAACAACGCCGGAGATCCCCTCTGCGGGTTCAACCAGTAACATGGAAGGGGTCTTCTGCCATAAATCGGTAAAGGTAGGACTTGGCATCATGACCTGTTGTTCGTCATTATCCATACGAACGCCTCCTTCACTTTGCTCGGTTATGCCGATGACTGTAAAAGGAATGCCGTTTACTTTTAGTTGTCCGCCTAAAGATAAACCGCCGATATTCGCTAATTGCCAGCCTACTACGACCACTCGGTTGTGATTTATAATGTCGCTTGGAGTGATATTACGTGAGCCCTTGATTAGCCTGAACTTGCGCCAGGCAACAAAGTGACTGTCAACACCTCGGACGTAGCCGGGTAAACTGCGACCATGCTTATCTGTAACGGATGCCTCCCAGTTTTGGTAAATGACCGAGAGTTTTTTTACTGCTGATTGATGCTCCAGCTGGCGCATTTCAGCTTCGCTGATCTTTATCTCCCGTCTGGCTGGTAGTCCTTGCCAGGGCTTGCTGGTCACTCCCTGATAAACCGACTGAGTATCACTCATCAGAATCGAAAATGACTTAGTATTAACCTGATAGAATCCTTCACCAAGCGCCACCAGCACCAATACCGAGACAACCCCCCATATAATGGCAATTATCGCCAGTAAACTTCGTAGCCGGTGGGCAAGCAGAGTTTGTAGCGTTTGTTGAAGCATTGCACTCATGATTGTAATGCCTGTGAGATATGCTTAACGGTATTGTCGTTAAGCTGGCCAACAGATTTAAACAATGCGACTCGATGTAACCAATATTGGTACAGCAATGATTGCAACAGGTTACGGCTGTCAAACAGGTTATTGTGTGCAGTGATCACATCGTCAGCGTCCGCAAGTCCGGCTTTATAAACGGTTTGTTTATTTTCAAGCGCTTTTTCTCGCGAGCGAATCTGCTTTTGTGCCATTTCAACACGTTGCCAATCGAGGTCGATCTGATTAAAGCGACTTTGAACTAGTTCCCTGATATTGATTTCGACCAAGCGAACATCTTGTTTCGCTTGCAAAACGTCCAGTTTGGCAAGATCAACACTGGCACGGGTAGCACCATTTAGATCAAGCGGTAAACTCACAGAGATACTGGCGTTTAAATCATTATGACGGGCGTTGTCGTTATCGCTGTACATGACCCGCCCGTTGACGACCGGATAGTAACCAGACTGCGCCTGTTCCTGCTTGAACTCGACCGTTCTGAGTTTTTGTTTGGCTGCAAGTAGCTCGGGGCTATTATTTTTTGCCATGGTTAGCCATTCCGCTTCAGTTTCAACAGCCATGCGCGGTTGGGTCAGATTCTTGGTACTAATTTCATCTATTTGTTGTGGAAAGTGGTTTATCAAGGCTGCGAGGGCAGCTTTCTTTTGCTCAAGCTCTGAGCGTCGTGCCAACAGTGCGGCTTCAATATCAAGCTGATTTGCCCGGGTATCTTCGAACTCGGTTGACATTACCTTGCCAGCTTTAAAATTCTGCTCAATGACATTGAGCATCTTAGTTCCTTCTTTTAGCTTTTGTTCCGCAAGGCGTAGATCTCCCTGAGCTTTGGCCAGTTCCAGATAGGCAGTAATGAGTTTTTCAGCCAAGTCGTTGTGTGCCTGTAGGCTTCTTAATTGCGATTCCAATGCAGATGCTTCAGATGCATCCAGTTGTGACCACTTACTGCTATCCCACAGAACCTGATTTAAAGTCACGTTGTAGCCATTGCTAACTTTGTCGTGTTCATACCAGTTGCTGCTGGCACCAAGTGATAATTCCGGAAGCAACTGACTACGACTGCTGCGAATATTCGCCTCACCTACTTTTTCGTTAATCAGTGCTTTCTGGTAGTTGGGGTCATAAGATTTTGCTGCGTTCCAGGCTTGTTCGATCGTCAAGGCGTAACTTGGCATACCTGTGCTTATCAGTAGCAGAAATAGTCCGGAATATAGTGCTTTTGGCATGACGGCATATTTGAACCGCTCATATAAATGATGGTTAGACATTAGGACCTCCCATCATACTTGAATCTACGATCTCATCTCCGTCAGACAGGCCTGAGACCACTTCAACATTAATGCCATCAGACAGGCCGAGTTTTACAGGTTTCGTATGGAAGCCTTGCTCAGATTCGTCGGCTACCAGCACTTCCGGTGTTTCCCCCTCAAACTGCAAGACACGCTCTGGAATGGTCGTAACCGATTCAACCTTTTTAAGGGTTATTTGGGCTGTTGCCGAGAAACCAGAACGGATTGTAATGTCTTCCGGGAACTGAATATCACCGACTTCAACCTCAAAGCCATTATCAAAGCTCTGGTTGTTATTGCTTGTTGTCGCATTCAGCTTTTCTGACTGGACGGCAACCTTTTTTAAGATGCCGGATAATTCTTGTTCAGAATACGGAGCTAGGATCAGTGTAACGGGCATGCCGACATGAAGTTGCGCCGCATCATGCTCGCTGACGCTGCCTTTGAAAATCATGTCCTTCATATCCGCCAGTGACATCATTTCCGTTGCGGACTGGCTGGATTCAGTTGAGATGATTGGCTCGCCAACTTCTACTTTTAGGTTGAGAACCGTACCACTGATGGGGGCGAAGATAGTCGATGTCAGCTTCGATGCTCCTATCGAAGACTCGCCACTGCGGATTAAATCCAGGTTTTGTTGCTTTTGCTGAAGATCGGCAATTGCTCGCTTCACTTTGGCTTTAGCTTCAATATATTGCCCGTAGTTTTCCGGTACGATTTTCTGAACGACAAGACGTTTAAGGTTATCTAGCTGAATTTGACTGGATTCTAGCTCGGCTTCGCTTGCCATCAGTTCAGTCATTGCCTGGGTAAGGCGCGCAGGTGTCGGATTGGGACGAATTTTAAATAGAGGTGTACCGACTTCAACATTATCGCCTTCCTGGTGATATACCTCGCCGACAATTCCTTCAATCTGGGATTTTATCTGTACCGAATGGGCTGGAACTATCTGTCCAACAGCTACTGCTTGCTTTTCAATCGTCCCGATTGATGACGTAATGACAGGCAGAGTGTTATCAGTCTCCGATACTGGATATAAGTAATACCCGGCACCGGCCAAGCAAACAATAGTCAATGACATTGCTATCCAGCGTTTTTTCATAATCAATTCCGTGGTTGAAAAGGTGATAAAGAGAGTGTAAATCGCAGCGAAAGTATGCCTAAACAGACAACGATTCTTTGTACTTATTTGTCATGTTTTGTATGAAACAGTTTGATTTTCAGGAGCATTAAACAGTAATTAGTTATCGTAAGTCAATAAGTAGTTATCATTTTCTGGCAGAGTGTTCATGCATGAGCCGCTAAGACCTCTTGTAGAAACACTTGGTGACATTAGCTCTGGCACTCAGTTTTAACTCGTAATAAAATTGAATATAGGCATTAATCATACAAATCAGGCGTGCTAAAGAACAGATTTAATGAACGGAGTATTATTGTGATAGTGATCAAATGATTGTGCTGACTGTCTGCGAAATTAGGGATATTGCAACCTTGGCTGATTTCATTATAAACAGGCTGAATTGCGGTATTAACAAATACAATTTTATGGGAAGAAAATGCTGCATTATCAATATACAGAGCATGATGTTGTCTTCACGCTGCCTTATCGGGGAGATGAGCTTTATCTGGTTGGGACTTTCAGTAATTGGCAAAAGCAGGTGGCATTCAAATTTGAAAAAAACGGCAACGGCTTTGTGCTGAGAAAACCGAAAGATGAACTGAACAAAATTGGTAACTCAGGTTATATAGAATACTGTCTATGGGGGGATGATGAGTCTCAGCCGCTTCCGTTTAATAATGAATACCCGGTTGGCTATTACTTCAATAACCAAAGCTTTGATAGTCAAGGTAACGGCGGGTGCAATTACTTGTTGCTGCCGGAAAATATCAGCCAAACAGAGTTGACCCAAATAGCTGAAGATAGCCAACGTTCATTTAAAGTCAAACAATCAGCGTCAGAGTTCTCGTCCGAATATACCTTGGCAAACTTTCGTCAGGTTGAAGGGGGGAATATCGCTGAGGGTAACCTTTTTCGATCTTATCATCCGCTTGTTCCATCCCGTTCTGAGCATGTTGCTCTGTGTGATATTGAACGAGAACGTCAGGGTGTGGCGATGAAATTGCTTGAACGGCACGGTGTTCGTACCGTGATTAATTTATCTGAAACATCACAACAACTGGCCAGTTATATCCGTTCGGCTCCAGCCTGCTATTACAAAACACTGTGGTTGGAGCAGCAGGTTGTAAACGTACCGGTCGCCTATGAGACGGTCTATTTTATGTCAGATCGGGATGAAAGTTTTAATGCCGAGGAGCTTGGTTTTCAAAGCGGAATACAGGCGGTGATCCGATACATAGCGGGTAACCCTGGTCCTTACCATGTGCATTGTCGTTTGGGTTCGGACAGAACCGGCGTGATTATTGGCTTTCTTCAGCTATTGATGGGGGCCGACAAAGCGCAAATAATGCAGAATTATTTGCAGACCAACGAGATGGCTATTGGGGAGTACCGAAGCTTCCGCCTGCTCGAGCAGGCTTTGTGTCGCGCGCTGGGGGAGGATTGCTTTGACAATGATGTTGTCGCTAAGCGCTATCTGCCTAGTTTAGGCTTATCAGGCGCAGTCATTGACAGAGCCTGTCGGAATTTGGCCTGTAACGCGTAGTTGATACCTGTTTCTAACCAATATTTCCTTCTTGGCTTATAACAAAGCCCAGCATGAGCTGGGCTATTGTTCGTCCGCTGCCTCTGACAGTGATTATTCGCGATAGAGAATCGTCATCGATTTGGCACTTTGCATATAGGTCGTTTGAACCTGTCGCTGGTTGAGGCGAGATTCGGATGTATCGCAAACGACGGACCATTTACTTCCGCTAGGCAAGCGATAGCGGGTAGGGATATCAGAGCTATTGACCAGGAACATCAGCTCGTTGCCTGTTTTGTATAACCCTAGATAGAGGGCAAAAGCATTGAGTCCCTGCCAGTCCTCGGCCGTCATCATCTGACCGTTGGAACGATGCCAGTGGATACGGTGATGGCCGCGTTCATGCCCGCTGAAGGCCTTAATAAATGGGCTCATTATCTGTTTTCGCGCTGCCAGCATTTGCGTTAGCCATGTATTGAAGCGCTTATCATCCTTGCTGAGATCCCAGTCGGCCCAGCTAATCTCGTTATCCTGGCAGTAGGCGTTGTTGTTGCCGCCCTGGGTGTGCGAAAGGCTGTCCACGGCAAGTAGGTGAGGGATCCCAAAACTGAACAGCAAGGTTGTCATCAGGTTACGTTTTTGTCGCTCTCGCTTGTATATCACGGAATAGTTGGACGTTTCACCTTCTACACCATGGTTGTTAGAGCGATTGTCGCCATGCCCGTCACGGTTGTTCTCGCCATTGGCATGGTTGTGCTTATGATTGTAAGAGACAAGATCATGCAGGGTAAAGCCATCATGGTATGAGATAAAGTTGACGGGAAGTTTGTCCGGCCAGCCTCCTGCACTGAACATATCACGAGACCCCATCAGTCGGGTCGCAAACTCCTTGACGTTATTGTTGCCTTCCAGCCAGTAGCTTTTTACCGTATCTCGGAAGCGGTCATTACATTCGTTCCAACCACGCGGGAAGTGACCAAGCTGATAGCCGTCAGGGCCCACATCCCATGGTTCGGCAATAAGTTTGATTTGTCGTAGAATAGGATCCTGGGCGATGGCTTTGAAAAAGGCACTTTGGGTGTCAAAGCGGTCTCGTTTTCGTCCCAGTGTGGCGGCCAAATCAAAGCGGAAGCCGTCAATTTGATAGTGGGTTACCCAGTGGCGCAGGGTATCTAACACAATATTGAGGCTAGGCTGGTAAGTGAGATCGACGGTATTGCCACAACCTGTGTAGTTGAGATAGTTCTTGTTGCTATCTTGCAGGTAGTAGTTTTTATCCAGGCACTTGAAATGGAATTTAGGGCCGCCTTCGCCACCTTCAGCGGTATGGTTAAATACGATATCCATAATCACTTCAATGCCGTTTTTGTGCAGTTCCCGGACCATAGTTTTCATTTCGGTGACTGCATCGTTAGCCGCATAGCGTGGCTCGGGGGCCATGAAGCACAGGCTGTTGTAACCCCAGAAGTTGACCTTATCCATTTTCAGCAAATGCGGCTCTGACATACAGGAAGTGACAGGCAATAGCTGAAGGGTGGTAATTCCCTGATCTTTAAAGAACTCGATAACTTGGGGTTGGCATAAACCGAGATAGCTACCTTGGTGCTGTTCGTCGACTTGAGGGTGTTGCTTGGTGAACCCTTTGACGTGGGTTTCGAACAGCACGGTTTCTTCATAAGGAACTTGCGGTAGTGTCGCTTGTTGCCAGTCAAATTGGTGATCAACAACAACAGACTTTGCAAATTCCCAGCTCTTATCTGCAGTGAAAGGTTCTACATAAAAGGGGGGGGTATCCAGTGCTTGGGCATACGGATCGAGTACTAGCCGGAGTTCGTGCTTGTCTCTAATTTGATAGCCGTATCGCTGTCCTGCTTTTACGCCTGGAACAAATACATACCGGCATCCCATATATTCGTTGCCAAGTTCAATGGTTGTTCTTTTATTTTCAGCGTCAAACAGAATTAATTTAATTTCTTGATTATCTGGGCAGTGAATTGAAAAATTACAACCTTGATCACACAATGTAGCCCCTAGTGGATAAGGTTGAGCTAATTTAGCAAACATTTGGTACTTCTCTTTGCTTATTTTACCTATTTATACCTGTTATTAAATCGGGAAAATCTCGTCAGTCAAGGAATGATTTTTTTTGATGGAAATTGAAATTAATTAAGATTACTGATTATTTCATTATTAGTTCAAATAAGTGACTGGCCTCTTATTTTTCTTTTAGTTTTCGTATTTTTCTTACAGTATTACGCCTGATCTTCGTGAGGCGTATCACGAAACATCGCTACACCCTAATTACTACGCCCCTCTACTCCTCCCTACTCCCCCCGGTATTAGGAGGATGTGTTTGTCTGAATGAAAGCTGAATATGAGTCCCGAAAGAAAGGCTGCCAGATAGTAGCCAACACAATAATTATGAAGGGACATTCCTATGAAACACAAGTTAGTACCTGTAGCAGCGGCATTACTAACCGCACTAGCTTCCGCCAACGTAGCAGCAGAATCCGGAACAGACGTAATTACTGACGGCTGGGAAGTACACGGTTATGGCTCTATGAACTACCGTATGGTAGAAGGCGAGACAGTTGATACAGAATACGGTAAGCCTGACTACAAAACTGCTGGTACTCACGGTAAAAGTACTAACCAGGTTGAGTTTGTAATTAAGAAACACACTGAGCACCAGAATGGCGTTTGGTCTGACTTTGTTGTTCGCTCTGAGTTCGGTAACGGTAACTCTTACGCTATGTCATCTTCTGGTAGCGCGAAAGCTAACGATGATGCTCAGTTTGAAGTGAAAGAAACTTTTGTTGAGATTGGTGGCATTTCATTCCTGGGTGATGATACATCTATCTGGGGTGGTCAGCGCTTCCTGAACCGTTCTGCTGGTATCCTTTCTGGTGAATTCTGGAAGCAGTCTTCTGGTGTTGGTGCTGGTATCCAGACAAAACTTGCTGGTAACACAGCTGGTCTAGCAGTTGTTACTGCTGACCCAGATGCAGGCGCTGCAGATTCTTACAGCCTGGACTGTAAGCAAGATGACGGAACGACTTCTACGGATCCTAACAAGTGTAAAGTTAAGAAAGATGGTGCAGGTGACCGCTCTACACTGACATCGATTGATTTCTACTACTACGGTGTTAAGGCACTTGGCGGTAGCTTTGATTTCGACCTGAAAGTGATGTCTCAGGCGAACAAAGATTCAGATTCTGACAGCGGCATCGGTGCGTCTATCACTTATAACCGCGACTACTATGGTCTAGACGGTTGGACTCAAACGGCTATCGCATACGGTGAAGGCGTTGCACAAAACCGTGGCGTAAACTTCGGTAGCTGGGCTGGCGGTAACGATGATGCACAGTCAATCTTCCTGACTTCATACGGTGTGCTGAACATTACTGATAAACTACAGATGGGTTCTGAGCTTACTTACATGGCTGCACTAGACCAGCTGTTCGGTGCAGATGACCTTAAGCGTTACCTTGTAGCTGTTCGTCCTTCTTACAAAGTGAACGACAACCTACGTCTTGAAATGACAGCTTCTTACGGTCACGAAGAAGGTAAAGATGGTTACTGGGACCGTTCTGGTGACTCTGTTGAGAGTGACATCATTAACCTAGAGCTAGCTTCAGCGTTCACAGTTAATGCTGACTACTTCGGTCGCCCACAGATCAAACCTTACGTAAGCTACATCAAAGCTGACGATGAAGCGAGTGCTGGCATCATCGGTATTAAGGACGGTGACGACGAAGTTGTTGTTGGTGTTCACACTGAAATCTGGTTCTAAACCAATTAGTGTTAAAGGCAGCCCGCGGGCTGCCTTTTTGAGTATATATCTATTGGATTCTGCTGTAGATTTGTCCGGATGCTAATAGATATATACCCATGAAATGAAGTTAGGGTATGGGAGATCAAAGATGAAAATAATTAAAACAACACTTGCCGCTCTGCTGGCGGCAAGCTTACTTGGCTGTGCGGCTTCCCCTTCTGCTGAGCCGGTAAAGGATATTGCTGTCACGGCTTCGGTTTGCTGCAACTCTTTCAGTGAGTTCTCTTGGATACCGATGCATGGTGAGAGTATTGACTTTGTTATCGATGAATACTCGAAGGTGGGTCAGTTCAGCGATGGCAAGAGTTATTATGCCGGTTTTGCGCTGCCGAAGAACGTGGAACGCATGCGTGTTGATCTGAAGAGCTGGATGAAGTCGGCTGGTGTTTTTGCGCCGAAGGTTTTGCTGCTTGATCCGAATTTCAACCCAGTTAAGACTATTGAGCTTGATGACTTTGAGGTAAAGAACTCTAATCTGTTCAGCCTGTCGAGTTATCGTCATCGCTTCGAAATGAATCAGCAAACAACCCCGTATATGGTTGTTTACTCACCATTGGAATACCGAGAAGGCGAGATTACGATCCCTCATCCGGAGCGTCTTCGTGCCGAAGAGCTTGGCCTGGCGAGACCAATGGTGACCGATCCTGTCATTCAACATCAGAAATTCGGTTCACTAGAGTTGGATCTGAAAGCGCTGAATTTGCGCTCTTACCGAGCCGACGAGTTCGTTGTTTCAGCACCGGCAACGGCTCCAGTATCGAAAAAAGCACCTGTTAAGGCACCAACTACTGCCGTTGTTGCGCCTGTGCCTGTTGCAGCTGCAGCCTCGACACAGCAATCTAGCACCAATACGGTAAATACACCGGCTATGCTGCCTGAAACAGAGGCCTTCTATAATTCTCAAATTAAAGCCGCTGTTGAGAAGAATGATATGCACAAAGCGCTTCAGCTCCTGGAAGAAGCCAAGCGTGCCGGATCTCGTTCAGCTGAAACGACTTTCGTTGAGCTTATCAAAAAGTAGCCGCTATAAACTGACCACGCCAGGGTGATGACCATCTGTCCTGGTGTGGTTTGAGAATACGGGTAAGCCTTTACCCGTTATCGCATCTCTCTAATCTCCACTATTAGCTTTCTGAGTTAACCTATCATGACTGACGTTAAGAAACTCAAAACACCTGATAAGCATGTTGTCTATCAGGTATTTACTCGCTTGTTTGGAAATACCAACACAACCAATAAAGCCTGGGGCACCATTGAGGAAAACGGTGTCGGGAAATTCAATGACTTTACGGATAAAGCATTAAGCGAGATCCGTCAGCTGGGTGTAAGTCATATTTGGTACACCGGTGTGCCTCACCATGCGTTAGTACGAGACTATAGCCAGGATGGGATCAGTGCCGATCATCCCAGTGTCGTAAAGGGGCGCGCGGGATCGCCATATGCAGTAAAAGACTATTACAACGTTAATCCTGATCTTGCTGTCGATCCGGCCAGGCGTCTTGAGGAGTTTCAGGCTCTTATAGAGCGTAGCCATCAACATGGCCTGAAAGTCATCATTGATATCGTACCGAATCATGTCGCACGACGTTATGAAGGACTGACGAATCCGGTCGGTGTCGAGGATTTTGGCGCATCAGATGATACGACACAGGCCTATCACCGGGATAATAATTTTTATTATATTCCGGGCGAAGCATTCAAGCTGCCAGTTCCGGAAAATGGCTATCAGCCTTTGGGGGGAGATGCTCATCCGGATCTGGGAGTTCCTTACGAAGAGTACCCAGCCAAATGGACCGGTAATGGTTCGCGCTTGGCTCAGCCAAACTTCGATGACTGGTACGAAACGGTCAAGGTAAACTATGGTGTCAAACCTGATGGGACCAAAGATTTTGATGAGTTACCAAAGGGGTATGAGCTAAAAGACCACAATGAGCATTACTTATTCTGGCAAGATAAGTCAGTACCTGATTCGTGGATTAAATTCCGTGATATCGCCTTGTACTGGCTAAAGCTTGGTGTCGACGGTTTCCGTTATGATATGGCGGAAATGGTACCGGTTGAGTTTTGGAGCTTTATGAACTCTTCAATCAAGCAGGCAAACCCGGATGCCTTCTTGATGGCTGAAGTCTACCAGCCGCACCTATATCGTGACTATATCCACCTTGGCAAGATGGACTATCTCTACGACAAAGTGGATCTGTATGACAGCCTGAAGTTAGTGATGCAGGGCAAGGGCTCTACCGATGCGATTGTCGAAGTGCAAGAGCAGCTGGAAGATATTGAACACCATATGCTGCACTTTCTTGATAACCATGACGAACAGCGAGTCGCCAGCCCTGAGTTTGCCGGAGATGCCAACAAGGGCATACCTGCGATGCTGGTGTCGACAATGTTGAGTACCTCGCCGACCATGGTGTATTTCGGGCAGGAAGTTGGTGAAGCCGGTGCTGATGATGCCGGGTTTGGTCTTAAATCACGTACGACGATTTTTGATTATTATGGCGTTCCTAGTCACCAGCGTTGGATGAACGGTGGTGAGTTTGACGGCGGTTTACTCACGGATGAAGAAAAGACATTACGCGATTTCTACCAGCGCCTGCTTAATTTCTCGCTGACTAACTCGGCTATGACGGGTCAATACCAAGAGATACACCGTTATAACCGGAAGAACAATCCGAGCTATAACGATCAGCTATTTTGTTTCAGTCGATATGACGAACAGCAAAAACTGCTGATCATTGCCAACTTTGCCGATCACGACCATGGCACCACAGACGTTATTTTACCTGCGGCTTTAATTGATGCATGGGGTCTCAGAGATGGAACTTACGAGCTGAAAGAGCAGCTGTATGGCAATGAAGACGTTTCACTATCAGTAGCGGATGGAATAGGTACGGTCTGTTTCGAAATTCCGCCGCTGGCTTCGAAGGCGTTTGCCATGAGCTAGTTTCTCAACTATCTGAGCAGATAAGTCCAGGTCAGATCAATAAAGTAAAGCCGCTGATATATACAGCGGCTTTGTTATTTAAGATGATAATTTTCAATTATTTCTTAGGAGGGTAAGGATCACTCGTCGGGAAATACGGTGTACACCAGCCACGATCTTCGATGTACCAGCTACAGTGATCAGATGCCACAGCAATGTTGACAGAGAATAAGCTGACGGCAATCAGTAGTGCTTTCAACTTCATCATTCTTCTCCTCGTAAACAGCTTGTCGTCTACATCCAAATAAACCCGGCAGGGGTTATTTGGGTATACATATAGAACATGTTTCTTGCCATTTATTACACAGGAGTGATGATTTTTCCGGTTTAAAGCAACAGGGTAATACGGTTCTATCCTACATGGCGGTTCGCCTTCTGAGAATGGAAGAAGTAGATACTGAACACCTTGAAGTAATAAAACATATTATTATTGGGTTTCTGGGTGTTTTTTTGGTTTAAGTCCTTTTTTGTTTGCAAAATGTGTCTGCATGTCTTTTATCTGTTGATATTAATGAGCTAACTCATTACTTTTAAATGGCAGATTAGTGCGTGTCAGTCTAAGCTTTTATGAATTTGGCTGTGTTTAGTTGAATTACCCCTGAACTAAATGCGATTTATGGTGCTTTCTTTAAATTGCTTCAGTCTTTGTTTGCCTTATATCTGAATATCGATGCCTCCAGGTTATTTTCGTTCAGGGAACATTTTAGGAGTGTTGTATTTGAGTACAGAGTTCACAATGTTGGGAATGGCCGTATTGACGGCAATAGGTATTTTGCTTCATCAGCCGTCGAAGACTCTCGGCCTGCCATCTTTACTGATATTCATCGGTGTTGGCTTGTTGTTCGGCAACGGCGAGTTCGACTTTGTGTACGATGATCTTGAGCTGACGTCTTTTATTGGATCTCTGGCTCTTAATGTCATTGTGTTTGTCGGAGGGCTGAATACCTCTAAGTCCAGTATTCTCGTTGCCTATAAAGAGGGGGGAATGCTGTCAACGGCTGGGGTCGTATTGACCACAGGCATTATGGGCGGGATCTTGTACTTTGTGCTCGACTTTGATCTCCTGACCTGCATGTTATTTGCCGCCGTCGTATCGTCTACCGATGCCGCCGCGGTGTTTTCTATTCTCGAATCGAAAAAGCTCAAGCTAAAAGAAAGTACCGATACCGTTCTTGAGTTTGAATCGGCCACCAATGACCCCGTTGCACTGTTACTGGTAGTGATCCTGACCGGGATGATTGTCAGTACCGGGCAGTCGATGGGAGCTGCCGACATTGGCATTGAACTGGTCCAGCAAATCGTCGCGGGGATCGGTGCCGGTTATCTGGTCGGGCTGGGGGGCGTGACCTTACTAAATAAAATCAAGCTTGAAGAATACGGGTTGATTCCGGTATTTATCTTGGCCTGTTTTGTTATTGCTGCTTACGGCAGTGATGTACTGGGCGGAAATATCTTGATTGCCTCCTATGTTTCCGGTGTCGTGATAGGCAATGGATTGCGACGGGGCAAGGAAGTAAGTAAACACTTCTTTAATAGCCTCTCATGGCTGGCGCAGGCATTGATGTTCATTATTCTTGGTTTGCAGTTTTTCCCCAAGGCGCTTATTGGTGATGTATGGATAGCCATTATTCCTGCATTGATATTGATGTTAGTTGCTCGTCCGCTGGCGGTCTTTATTAGCTTTTTGCCATTTAGAACAGTCAGCGCCAAGAAGAAATTCTTTATTTCTGCCATCGGACTGAAAGGTGCAACACCCATTGTCTTTGCCTTGATCCCAGCAGCTGAAGGCGTCGCAGGGGCACAGCAAATGATGCATATGGTGTTCTTTATTGTGTTGATATCTGTGATTGTTCAGGGATGGGCGATTGAACCTTTGGCAAATAAGCTAGGGCTGAATCAAAAAGAGTAATCAGGTTTTTTATCGGTTAAACAGGCGGCGAAGGATCACCTTCGCCGCCTGTTTAACCGATAAAAAACCTGATTACTCTTTTTGAT
>NZ_JAKJSH010000003.1:0-4856 GCF_050336885.1 Photobacterium kasasachensis | reverse complement strand
TGCTACGGTGAATACGTTCCCGGGCCTTGTACACACCGCCCGTCACACCATGGGAGTGGGCTGCACCAGAAGTAGATAGCTTAACCTTCGGGAGGGCGTTTACCACGGTGTGGTTCATGACTGGGGTGAAGTCGTAACAAGGTAGCCCTAGGGGAACCTGGGGCTGGATCACCTCCTTAACGATAGACTGCTTGTTTGATGCAGTGTCCACACAGATTGCTTGGTGAAATAGTTTTAGAAATAGCAAAAGCGCTAATGAATGACTTCGGTTATTGATTAACGCTTTTAGCGTTTGCTCTTTAACAATCTGGAAAGCTGACTAGTAAATTGAATCGTTAGATTCAATTAAAATGTTTTTTATCTTCGGATAAAGAACGAGTTCTCAAGCAATACACATTCAAGTGTCTTGTACTTTTGTCTTCACTTTTTCAAAAGTGAAAATAAAAGAAGAGTCCGGCGAAAAACCAATGTCCTTACTTTTCTTGATCGAATGTAGGAGACACAAACCTTGGTTGTTTGAACATACGAAACCTCTTGGGGTTGTATGGTTAAGTGACTAAGCGTACACGGTGGATGCCTTGGCAGTCAGAGGCGATGAAGGACGTACTAACTTGCGTTAAGCCCAGATTAGGCAGTAAGAGCCACTTGAGTCTGGGATTTCCGAATGGGGAAACCCACCTGCACAAGCAGGTATCGCAGCGTGAATACATAGCGTTGCGAGGCGAACCGGGGGAACTGAAACATCTAAGTACCCCGAGGAACAGAAATCAACCGAGATTCCGGCAGTAGCGGCGAGCGAAACCGGATTAGCCCTTAAGCTAGTTGAGTGTTAGGCGAATGTGCTGGAAAGCACAGCAGTAAAGGGTGATAGCCCCGTAGCCGACAACGCRCTTCAAGTGAAATCGAGTAGGACGGGACACGTGATATCCTGTCTGAACATGGGGGGACCATCCTCCAAGGCTAAATACTCCTGACTGACCGATAGTGAACCAGTACCGTGAGGGAAAGGCGAAAAGAACCCCTGTGAGGGGAGTGAAATAGAACCTGAAACCGTGTACGTACAAGCAGTAGGAGCCCACTTGTTGGGTGACTGCGTACCTTTTGTATAATGGGTCAGCGACTTAATTTTAGTAGCAAGGTTAACCGTATAGGGGAGCCGTAGGGAAACCGAGTCTTAACTGGGCGTACAGTTGCTAGGATTAGACCCGAAACCAGGTGATCTAGCCATGGGCAGGTTGAAGGTGAGGTAACACTTACTGGAGGACCGAACCGACTAATGTTGAAAAATTAGCGGATGACTTGTGGCTAGGGGTGAAAGGCCAATCAAACCTGGAGATAGCTGGTTCTCCCCGAAAGCTATTTAGGTAGCGCCTCGGACGAATACTACTGGGGGTAGAGCACTGTTAAGGCTAGGGGGTCATCCCGACTTACCAACCCTTTGCAAACTCCGAATACCAGTAAGTACTATCCGGGAGACACACGGCGGGTGCTAACGTCCGTCGTGGAGAGGGAAACAACCCAGACCGCCAGCTAAGGTCCCAAAGTTATAGCTAAGTGGGAAACGATGTGGGAAGGCTCAGACAGCCAGGATGTTGGCTTAGAAGCAGCCATCATTTAAAGAAAGCGTAATAGCTCACTGGTCGAGTCGGCCTGCGCGGAAGATTTAACGGGGCTAAGCTATACACCGAAGCTGCGGCAATGCNNTTTATGTATTGGGTAGGGGAGCGTTCTGTAAGCGGTTGAAGGTGCATCGTAAGGTGTGCTGGACGTATCAGAAGTGCGAATGCTGACATGAGTAACGATAAAGGGAGTGAAAAACTCCCTCGCCGGAAGATCAAGGGTTCCTGTCCAACGTTAATCGGGGCAGGGTAAGTCGACCCCTAAGGCGAGGCCGAAAGGCGTAGTCGATGGGAAACAGGTTAATATTCCTGTACTGCTTATAACTGCGATGGGGGGACGGAGAAGGCTAGGTGGGCCAGGCGACGGTTGTCCTGGTTCAAGGGTGTAGGCTGTATTCTTAGGCAAATCCGGGAATACAYTAGGCTGAGACCCGATGTCGAGCCGCTACGGCGGTGAAGTCATTGATGCCATGCTTCCGGGAAAAGCCTCTAAGCGATAGGTTATAAGGAATCGTACCCCAAACCGACACAGGTGATCAGGTAGAGAATACCAAGGCGCTTGAGAGAACTCGGGTGAAGGAACTAGGCAAAATGGTACCGTAACTTCGGGAGAAGGTACGCTGCTGGCGGTGACGTGCCTTGCTGTTTGAGCTGCTGGGAGTCGCAGATACCAGGTGGCTGCAACTGTTTATTAAAAACACAGCACTGTGCAAAATCGAAAGATGACGTATACGGTGTGACGCCTGCCCGGTGCCGGAAGGTTAATTGATGGGGTTAGACTTCGGTCGAAGCTCTTGATCGAAGCCCCGGTAAACGGCGGCCGTAACTATAACGGTCCTAAGGTAGCGAAATTCCTTGTCGGGTAAGTTCCGACCTGCACGAATGGCGTAATGATGGCCACGCTGTCTCCACCCGAGACTCAGTGAAATTGAAATCGCAGTGAAGATGCTGTGTACCCGCGGCTAGACGGAAAGACCCCGTGAACCTTTACTACAGCTTGGCACTGAACATTGACCCTACATGTGTAGGATAGGTGGGAGGCTTYGAAGCGCAGTCGCTAGATTGCGTGGAGCCGTCCTTGAAATACCACCCTTGTAGTGTTGATGTTCTAACGTCGCCCCGTTATCCGGGGTGCGGACAGTGCCTGGTGGGTAGTTTGACTGGGGCGGTCTCCTCCCAAAGCGTAACGGAGGAGCACGAAGGTGGGCTAATCACGGTCGGACATCGTGAGGTTAGTGCAATGGCATAAGCCCGCTTGACTGCGAGACTGACAAGTCGAGCAGGTGCGAAAGCAGGTCATAGTGATCCGGTGGTTCTGAATGGAAGGGCCATCGCTCAACGGATAAAAGGTACTCCGGGGATAACAGGCTGATACCGCCCAAGAGTTCATATCGACGGCGGTGTTTGGCACCTCGATGTCGGCTCATCACATCCTGGGGCTGAAGTCGGTCCCAAGGGTATGGCTGTTCGCCATTTAAAGTGGTACGCGAGCTGGGTTTAGAACGTCGTGAGACAGTTCGGTCCCTATCTGCCGTGGGCGTTGGATGATTGAAGGGGGCTGCTCCTAGTACGAGAGGACCGGAGTGGACGAACCTCTGGTGTTCGGGTTGTGTCGCCAGACGCATTGCCCGGTAGCTAAGTTCGGAATCGATAACCGCTGAAAGCATCTAAGCGGGAAGCGAGCCCTGAGATGAGTCATCCCTGATACTTTAAGTATCCTGAAGGGTTGTTGGAGACTACGACGTAGATAGGCAGGGTGTGTAAGCGCTGTGAGGCGTTGAGCTAACCTGTACTAATTGCCCGTGAGGCTTAACCATACAACACCCAAGGGGTTTTTACGGACTCCACAAACGCTTGAATGTATGCGCGAGAACCACTAGTTAATTTTCCCAGATTGCTATTACTTGCAACGGCGGGTAATAAACAGAATTTGCTTGGCGACCATAGCATTATGGACCCACCTGATCCCATGCCGAACTCAGTAGTGAAACGTAATAGCGCCGATGGTAGTGTGGGGTCTCCCCATGTGAGAGTAGGACATCGCCAGGCTCCAAACACTGAGAGCCCGCTGGCTACAGCGGGCTTTTATTTCGCTCCGGCTGATTGCAATGTGAGCGGAGTCAAAAGAAGGTTTTCACTTTTTAACCAGTTAGTCTGGTTGAAGAAAAAAGATGAAAATTTTGTCTTGACTGAAAATCAGAAAAGCGTATTATACGCGTCCTGACTTGCTGAAGCGCTTAGCGCCAAGGCATTGAAAGTCAACGTTCTTTAACAATTTGACCATGCAATCTGTGTGGGCACTCGTGAAATGAATAGTCAAAAAAGATTATATCAATGAACTGGGTGACCAATACAAATACTAAGTTTACTTATTATTTGGCACAGTCAATTCGTTCTAACTTAGTTAGAACA
Source organism: Photobacterium kasasachensis (assembly GCF_050336885.1). NCBI lineage: Bacteria > Pseudomonadati > Pseudomonadota > Gammaproteobacteria > Vibrionales > Vibrionaceae > Photobacterium > Photobacterium kasasachensis. The sequence goes on along the minus strand of NZ_JAKJSH010000003.1, from coordinate 825 downwards.
ATCAGTATTCATTGAGCCGTTACTTCGGTAACAACAAAACTTTAATTGAAGAGTTTGATCATGGCTCAGATTGAACGCTGGCGGCAGGCCTAACACATGCAAGTCGAGCGGCAGCGACATGATTGACGCTTCGGTGGATTTTTTGGGCGGCGAGCGGCGGACGGGTGAGTAATGCCTGGGAATATGCCTTAGTGTGGGGGATAACTATTGGAAACGATAGCTAATACCGCATAATGCCTACGGGCCAAAGAGGGGGACCTTCGGGCCTCTCGCGCTAAGATTAGCCCAGGTGGGATTAGCTAGTTGGTGGGGTAACGGCTCACCAAGGCGACGATCCCTAGCTGGTCTGAGAGGATGATCAGCCACACTGGAACTGAGACACGGTCCAGACTCCTACGGGAGGCAGCAGTGGGGAATATTGCACAATGGGGGAAACCCTGATGCAGCCATGCCGCGTGTGTGAAGAAGGCCTTCGGGTTGTAAAGCACTTTCAGCAGTGAGGAAGGGGTTATCGTTAATAGCGGTAATCTTTGACGTTAGCTGCAGAAGAAGCACCGGCTAACTCCGTGCCAGCAGCCGCGGTAATACGGAGGGTGCGAGCGTTAATCGGAATTACTGGGCGTAAAGCGCATGCAGGCGGTCTGTTAAGCAAGATGTGAAAGCCCGGGGCTCAACCTCGGAACAGCATTTTGAACTGGCAGACTAGAGTCTTGTAGAGGGGGGTAGAATTTCAGGTGTAGCGGTGAAATGCGTAGAGATCTGAAGGAATACCGGTGGCGAAGGCGGCCCCCTGGACAAAGACTGACGCTCAGATGCTCAGATGCG
>NZ_JAKJSH010000002.1:0-11169 GCF_050336885.1 Photobacterium kasasachensis | reverse complement strand
GGTAAAGTCGAAAATAAAGCGGTGGAGCAGACCTATGACTACGACAAGCTGGGTAACCTGGTGCGTAAAACGGATGGTCGCAACAACAGCACATTACGGATGTATGACAGTGCCGGCCTGCTTGCATGGGAGAAGAATGCCGTCGGTGCAGTCACGCAGTACCGGTACGACAGCTTCGGCAATAAAACCCATACCAAAGATGCGATGGGTAACTTCATTTTAACAACTTACAACAAGCGTGGCTTGGTGACCAGAGAAGGTCAAATTAGGGTAACTCAACAACGGGAAGTGATCACTGAAACCAAAAAACGAATAGACCCTTATTCATGGTATGGCGCGTCTGGTTCGTATGGTTCTTATGGCACTTCTAGTTCTTATACTACTTATACTACTACTCATACTGTTCCAGGCTCTTTCCGTCATTATGATTCTGGTCTTACCCATACCTATATATACGACCAGACAGGCCGACGTATTCAGGATATTACCGGCTTGTCAGACAACGGCGCCAATACTGTTTACACCCAGTATGATGCGAATGGAAATGTAATTGCCAAGCGGACTATGGAGCGTGTTGTTACCCGCTATGAATACGATGCTTATAACCGTAAGTCCAAAGAAATCACAGCGGATGGTCGCTTTCAGCAGTGGTGGCATGACAGCTTCGGTAATGTCACCCAACGACGTGATCTAAGTGGGCGCACTACCAGTGTCAAACTAAATGCCCACAAGCAAGTAGAGAAAGAGACGAATGGTAATAATGTCAATACATACACGTATTGGAATAACGGTGCGCTGAAGTCGGTTACTCGTACGGGAAGCTCGGGTTGGGATACATTGGCCAGAAAGTTGGCGGAATGGTCGCCCCAGAGCCGGGATCATCATACAAAAAGTGTCACTGGTATATATCGTACTGAAGTGAGTCGCTATGACTACGACAAAATGGGTAATCGTGTTAGCGAATCTCACAGTTCGAATCGGAAGTTCACTCGAAATTACACCTACCTAGAGAAACCAAAGCATAAGTACGGTGGCTACACAACGAAAACGGGGGCTGAGACATTTGTTTATGACTTCAAGCGTACGACGACCAACAAATATAATGCACGTGGTCAGCTAGTCGAAGTTAACTCCCCTCAGCAGGCTTATGCACCGAAAGTCCTTCAGGCAGCAACATCGAAGTACGGGAGTTCGGGGCCAAAGATCGTATCAAATACCTCTGGCCTGCAACGTTTGCAATATTACTACGATGAAGTTGGTAACCGCCGCAAAGTGCATGCCGATGTACTCAGATCTGGGACTTCAGGCATTGTCGAGACCATAGATCATTATTATACCTACGACTCCGTTAACCGGGTACGTGTGGCTGATGCGGATAATGCAACAGGAAGGTATAGAGATGGGACGCGATCCTTTACCTATGATAATCTAAACCGCCGTACGCGTGAGATTAGGCGTGATGGTGGGCGGTATGATCATGAAAAATACAACTACTTGTATAGTTCAGGGCAGCTGACATCAACTTACAAGCTGGATAACTCAACGTCCGCATCAATATCGGCCACAACATATAAGCAGACTTCAAGACAGTATGATAGCTATGGTCGCCTAACACGCGAATACAAATACGCCATTTCGAACGGTGAAGGGAATAGTCATGCGCGGCGGGGAACGGCGATCCAGCGCACCGATTATTCTTGGGGTAACGGTTCAAAGCTGAACAAGCAAACGACCTACAATCTGAGAGATATCTTCCGCAACGAGAAGCACGTTCTGCGTAGGTATGGAAATTCAGGCCCAGTTACAGGTAGTTATTATAAGAAGGTATACAACAATACAGAATTACGTAAGGCTAACGAGGTTGTATACAACAGCTATGACAGCACCGGAAACGTACTGAAATACACGGTTAATGTAAACCGACAGAACAATCAGATTCTGAAGGGAGGGGCCGATGTCAGGGATTACACGGAAGTTCATACCAAGTCCTACTTCTTTGGTACCAGTGCACAGCAGCTGACATCCAATATGACGACGACACGACGTCACTGGAGGCCGAACAACACTACATCGTATTTTGATCGTTTTGGCGAGCTCATGTATGTCCGCGGTTCGAATACCCGCTCTGCAGGCCATGACCGGATGCTCATCAGCAACCGTGATGGGCAGGTACTATTCCGCCGAGACGGTAAACAAATTCAGGACTTTTATTATGCCAACGGAAAAGTCCTGGGCGAATCGGGTACCCTCTCTGCTACTAACTTTGAAAGCCACATGGTTAGTGCATCAAAAATGCAGCAGTCTGCGCCGGGCACCTATGCAGTATCTAATGGCGATACCCTCAAAGGGATTGCCCAGAAGCTGTGGGGGGATCCGTCTCTCTGGTATCTGATTGCTGATGCCAACTCGATAGAGCCGACAGCCGCGCTTCAGCAAGGAATGAGCCTGTCTATCCCGACGGTGAACAATAATGTTCACAACAATGACAGTACTTTCAAGCCGTATAATGCTGCGGATGCCATCGGTAAGATAGATGCCGAGGCGATACATGTACCGCCGCCGAGTGATAACGGCTGTGCATCAATGATTGTTGCAGTTGTAGTAGTCGTGGTAGCGGCAGTAGTGACTTGTGGAGCTGGTGCAGCAATTGCTTCTACTGTTTCTGGAGCGCTGGGCGGCTCGACTGCTGCAGGCGTTGCCGGCTCGATGGCGGCGGGTGCCGTTGCCGCTGCTGCCGGGAATGTAGCCGGCCAGCTTGTCGGCATGGCACTTGATGTACAGGATGGCTTCGATATGGGCTCTGTATTCAAGGCGGGTGCTCGGGGGGCCTTGGCTGCTGGAGTTGGTGCTGTCGCTAATGAGATGGCAGGAATCACCAACTTGAATGAAGCGTCGATTGGCCAAATAGCCGCACGCTCTGCGGTACAAGCGGGGGGCAATTACCTGACTAATGCCGTACTGGAAGGTCATAGTAACTTTAGCTGGAAGGCGTTGGCTGCGAATGTCGCCGGATCCATGGCTGGTCACTATGCCGGTAAAGTGGCGTTAGGGGATACTAATCAGCAATTTGCAAGTGATGTGGCCTCGTCATTTGCAGGTGGCTATACAGAGAATGTAGCCAGAGAGTGGATGGATATTGGCGGTAAGCGTGACTTTGTAAATATCGCTACAGACGCGTTTGGCAATGCGTTGGGGAACTCGGTGGGTCGAGCCTATAAGAAAGCTGCTGAAGAGGCAAGAACTGAGCAAGCAAAAACAGGCTCTCCTATGGTTCAGGCATTTGCGTTACCACCTGAAGATAATCCTGCAAACTGGAACTTTGAAGAAGAAGATCTTACATTCGCAACACATGTTGCTGGGTGGGATGCACAACTTGAGCAACATTTCTCTCAATTGGCTGAATATCAAGCAATGGCTGATGAAGAGTTTAGTAGATTACTAGCAGATCCTGCTTTACAAGCTATTACTCAAGTCCCGATAACTCCTCGAGAATGGATAATTCATGGAGCTGCGGAAATTATTGATAATGGTAGCAATGCTGTAACGAACCATGGCTTTTGGAGTCTTCAAACAGGTAAAATAGTTGGTGGTGCAGCAATAGATGTTGCGTTCGATAGGTATGGTGGGAAGCTTATTCCTGCTAAAGTTAAGTATTGGGCAGGTGATCTTACTGAGCAATTTGGCGGTTGGGCACAAAAGAGTTTCAACTCAGCAAAAATGAAATTTAATTATGACGTACGTCACTGGTTTACTGGAAAGCAAACGCTAAATACAGATCAAGTTTTTTATTCATTTAAAAACTCTGATTATTTTGATCCTAGTAGTAGTTTTGAACCCATGGAGTTATGGATGACGCCAGAACTTATGTCTCCAGAAACTGCAGTACAACGCTTAGCTCTTCCCTTTGACTCAGGATACGACACGATAATGGAAATAACTTTGCCCAAGGGAAACACCATTATGAAGCCGAGGCCTGTTTGGAGCTTATTTGGAAAGCCTGGTGGAGGTACTGAAGTTCGCTCTTATGATAATGTGAGTAGTGATATGTATGAAACGTTTAAGGCCGAAGAGTTTTTAAGGAATAAATGATGGCTAAGATAGAAATTCCTTCTGAGCTAAAAAGGTTTTTAGGTCCTCCTATGGTAATGGACACACATTGGGTTGATATTAAATTGGCTAATGGGCGAGTTTATAAAAAACTTGTAGTTAGAAATAATCGCTACATCACTGGACGTCATGATGATCCTGGGGGGATTGGAAATCTGCCATTTGTTTCAGAAGACATTGTAAGTTTAAGAAGACAGTCTTGCTTTCCTTATTGGTTACACTCTATTTTTAATGATTAACAGTATGTAGGGTGAAAAAGGTCAGAGGTGGTTCCTCTGACCTTTTTGGTTTCAAGGGCTTAGATAGTTGCTTTAGCTTGATGTCTTAGTACTAGGTATGTATATGATGAAGTTTTATGTGTCTTGGGGCTGAGTTACTTTAGCTGAATCAATTGGGCTGGATGACAAGTTATGTAATCCTTTAAGACCAATGTACACTAATCAGTTAAAATGATAGCCCAGTCACAGGTTTTATTATGTTGCATACGCTTACGAATATCAGTTCTTGGTCTGATACAAAGTGTTCAGATTTTAAGTAACTCAATTATTGATTATTGAAGTCTATCGGTACCTGTTATATAGCGTATAAAGTGTAGTGACTAGGTCATCGTTCTTGTTTTTAAATAGTTATAAACTAATAATGATATAAAGTGATATGGTTATTTATCTCTTGTTCTTAGTCTGAGGCTGTCACATCTATAGAACTTAAAAATATCACCTAACACATCTCAAAATACTTGTGATGCCTTTTGAGTGAGGCTTCCTTTGTGTAATGAATTTAAATCCAAGTTAATCTATGACTTATGCGTTTGGTGATAATGGATACTTATACGATTTCAAAAAGGATGAGTGGTTGGTTTTAGTTAATATGAAGTTCACACCAACTTGACTAGAGATTTGTACTTTTGAGTTAACTAAAAATCCATTTCTTGTAATTATCTGTCGCTTCATTTTCGAGTTTTGGAATATTCATCCTTTCTCGCTTTAATGCTTAACAAAAAAATATTTCGTTTGATAACCCTATAAATCAATTAATTACTGCTGCCCGCAGCACAGGAAAAGCTGCGGGACAAGGTTTAAAGGGGCGAGATATGGCTGGGCTGGTATTTGGTAGTGACCTGGGTTTGTATGATTCATCACTGCGGTCACTGAAGGGTCACTTTGGTGCAGGCAACGCGGCATTGCGCCAGGGCGGGATTGGCCACCATGTCAATGCCGGTACCGGCAACCTGGTCCTCACCGACTCGGACGAGATACTGGTCGGCCGCGGCCTCGATATCGCCGCCGAGCGCACCTACAACAGCCAGGGCARCTGGAACGACTCGGACGCCAACGGCTGGCGGTTTGGCTTTGAGCGYCAGCTGGTATCTCTGTCCGGCTCGAGCCTCACCCTGCGCCGGGGCGACGGGAGCAGCGCNGTCTACAGCCTCAGCGGCGNCGTCTTCAAAAACACCAACGGTGACGACGAGGTCGGCCAGTTCAGAAAGTCTGGCAGCAACTACATTTATACCAACCTGAAGACGGGGGCCAGGGATACCTACAACGCCAGTGGCTACCTGGTCTCGTCGGCGGATGCCGACGGCAATGCCCGCACGTACCACTACAGCGGCAGCAAGCTGACCGACATTCGTTTCGCCAATGGCGAGCGCATGGCGTTCGAATACAACGGGACGGGCGGCAGGCTGTCCCGCCTCAAGACCTTTGCCAACGGCGCCTGGTCGACCGAGGTCGACTACGCCTACGATAGCCATGGCCGCCTGTCACAGGTCAAGTCGCAGCTGAACGGCGGCACGTTCACCACCACCTACAAATATGCCGGCAACAGCCAGCGTATCAGCGAGATAAGCCAGAGCGACGGCAGCAAGGTCAGCTTTGCCTACCACGGCGACGGCAGGGTCGCCAGTGTGACTGACGGTACCGGGCAGACGCTGAGCTACACCTATGGCAGCGGCCATACCCAGATAAAGGACGGGTTCAACCGGACCTGGACGTATTATTTCGACGGTGCCAAGCGGCTGACGCGCACGCTGACGCCAGGCACCAGCAGCCTGAATACGTCCGCGCGCCAGCTTGATACCCGGTACCACTATGACGGCAAGGGGCACCTCAGCCGGGTTCACAACGCAACCGCCGGTTACGACACTGCCACGTACACCTATGACAGTGCGGGGAACCGTACCAGTGCCGTGGACGCGGAGGGGAACAAGACCGAATGGCGCTATAGCGGCAAGCTGCTGCTCAGCGAGACGGTCTACCTGAATAAGACCAGCAACCCGGCCACCACCCGCTTTGTCTATGACAGCGAAAAACACCTGCGCTATACCGTTGACGCCGAGGGACGGGTTACCGCCAACCACTACAAGGCCGAAGGGACGCTTTCTGCCACCATCAGCTATGACGGCGGGAAATACAATGTCGCCGCGCTGCCTGTTTCCGGCCAGCTGTCGCTGAGCCAGATGGACAGCTGGCGCAACGGCCAGAACAAGGCCCTCACCAGCCGCACCGACTACTTCTACGATGGCCGTGACCAGCTGACCGAAACCCGCAACTATGCCCATGTCAACAGTGCCGGTGTCGGCATCCTCGACAGTGCCACGGTGCGGACCAAGTTCGTCTATGACCAGTACGGCCTGCTGCGCCAGAAGATAGCGGTCAAGAACAGCGCCACCCATGCGACCAGCTACAGCTATGACGGCGAGGGCCGGGTGACGCGGGTTACCGATGCCAACGGCTACAGCACCAGCACGGTCTATAGCGGCAACACGGTGAAGGTGACCAACGCGGAAGGGAAGATAACCACCTCGAGCTTTGATGCGGCAGGGCGGCTGGTCAGCGTCGACACCGCAGACGGCAGCGTGCACCACCTGTCCAGGCGTATCTATAATGCCAGCGGCCAGCTGGCGATGACGCAATCGCCAACCGGCCAGCGGACGTACTATTTCTATGACGAGGCGGGTCGCCAGAATGCGGTGGTGGGTCATGACGGGCTGGTGTCCGAGACGGTTTACAACACCGCAGGGCAGGTGGCCTACAAGCGGGTGTACTGGAACCATGCCAATACCAGCGGCTGGTTCAACGGCACCACTGTTACCAAGACCCATGTCGGGCAGCTCCGCCCCGCCGTCAATGCTGCCCTTGACCGCACGACGAGCTATACCTACGACAAGACCGGGCAGGTGACGGCCGCCACGGATGCGGAGCAGAACGGCAAAAGCACCGGCAGGGTGGTGAGCTACACCTATTACGACAGCGCCGGCAATGTGGTCAAGACCACCCGGGGCGGGCGCACCCGGTACTTCATCTATGACAAGACGGGCAGGCAGACCGGCTCCATCGATGCCGCCGGCTACCTGACCGAGAACAGGTACAACACGCGCGGGGCCCTGGTCGAAACCATCGCCTACAAGACGGCCACCAACCCGGCGCATCGTGGTTCAGGCGACCTGGCCAAGATCCGCCCGGCGGCGAACACTGGGGACCGCCATAGCTATACCTACTACGACGGGGCCGGCCGGGTACGGGCAACGGTCAGTGCCGCGGGCGAGCTGGTCGAGACCGTCTATGACGAGCACAGCAACCGGACATGGACCTACCGCTACAAAAGTGCCATTACCGCAGCCATCAATGCCAACACCAGTATCAGCCACCTCCAGGGCTACGCCGGGGGCAGCAGCAAGCGCACGGCCGCCCGCCAGGATTTCAATGCCCTTGGTCAGGTGAAGGCCACGGTAGATCCGGCGGGGATCACCACCACGCTCAGCTACAACAAGGTGGGGCAGCTGACGACGACCAGTACCGGCAGCCGGAGCACGGTCACCACCTACAACCGGTTCGGGGCGGTTACCAGGGTTCAGCGGGGGGCGGAGTCGGCGACGACGGTCTATGACAGCGTCGGCCGGAAGACGCAGCAGATTGACGGGGAGGGCAACAAGACACTCTTCTTCTATGATGCCGCCGGCCGCCTGACATACACGGTCAATGCGCTGGGCGAGGTCAGCCAGACCACGTACGACAACATGGGGCAGGTGAGGGAGACCCGCCGGTACTACAACCGGATCAGTACCTCGGGCCTGACGGGGGGCGGTATCACGTCGGCGCTGATCGGAAGGTTAGACGCCAGCAGCGCGGATAGCCGCACCCATGCGATCACGTACAACCGCCTGGGGAAAAAAGTCAGCGAGCAGAGCGGGCTGAACCTGAAGTCGGCGTATAGCTACAATGAGTTCAGCGAGCTGATCCGCTCGGACATCTGGCAGACCACCGGCGGGCTTCGGAACATTACCGACTACACCTATACCGCGCGGGGGGAGCGGAGCGATACCACTCACTACGGCATCGATGCCGGCAGCACCGCGGATGACTCGCTGGTGCGTCGTGAGTACGATGCCTTCGGCAACCTGGTACAGGTCTCGTCGGGCAGCCGTGCCRACGYGGACCAGCGCCGGGTACGCAGCCTYTTCGACAAGGCCGGGCGCGAGCGCTTTGTGATGGACGAGCGGGGCTTTGTCACCGAGAAGCGCTACAACACCTCCGGCCAGGTGGTCAAGCTGGTCCAGTACGGCACCAAGTTTACCGGCAGYTGGGGCAGCGAGTCCGGCGTGGCAGGGTGGCTGGCAACCCACGCCAAGTCCGGCAACCGGGCGACCACCAATACCTATGATGGCGCTGGCCGCTTGGTCAAGGTGACCGATGCCCGTGGCAAATCCGAATCCTATACCTACGATGCCAGCGGCAACAAGCTCAGCTTTACCAACAAGCGGGGGGATACCTGGCACTACGAGTATGACGGCGCCAACCGCCTGACCCGGGAGCTGGCTCCGGGAGTCACCTATCGTCTTAATAATGTTGAAACCCCTGGGACTGTTCTCACTTGTCCTGACACCCGTTTCTTCTATGACAGGAACGGCAACCTGACCAGGCAGGTCGAGGGGCATGGAACGGTGGATGCCCGCACCACCGAGTATCAGTACGATGCGGCCAACCGCCAGACCAGGATCCTGTTGCCGGGCTACCACAGCAGCAGTGATGGCATGGTTCATTTTGCACCCGGAACCGGGAGGGTGAGACAGGTCAGGACGGTGACCTACAATGCACTCGGGCTGGCGGTTGCCCAGTCAGACAATATGGGCTCGACCCGCGAGGTGGACTGGCACAACAGCTACAAGGTGTACGACAGGACCGGGCGGGTCCGCTACGAGGTGGATAGCGACGGTTATGCCACCGAGTACCGCTATGGCGCCAGCAGCAATACCAGCTCGACCGTCAAGGTGATCCGCTACCACAACAAGTTCGGACTGAGCGGTATCCAGGCCGGTACCGTGATCAGCGAGCAGATGGCGGCGGCGCGTATTACTGCCGACAGCAGCAATGACAGGACGCTGACGCGTTACTTTGACCGCCAGGGCCGGGTCAGCAAGGTCGTGGGTGACACGATCACCATYTATGACTCGTCGCGCGGTGCCAAGAGTGTCGCCCAGGAGACGCAGTTTACCTACAACGAGTTTGGCGAGGTGGTCAGGGAGCGTACCCGCATTGACGATGACAACTGGGCCGAGAAGTACACTTATTACAATCAGGCCGGCCAGAAGCATGCCCGGTTCGATGTGCTGAATAAACGTAGCGAAGGCGCGGTTGACGAAGGCTACCTGACCGAGTTTGAGTATGACGCGTTCGGTCAGGTGAGTCTGAAGACTGAATATGCACGGGTGGTCAACCAGGCGCCGTCATTGACAGCAGCGCCTAAAAAACCCTCAGTTGTTGACGGGGGTATTTGTTTTGATCGCTATACCAGCTATGAATATGACGCGCTGGGGCGCAAGACCCGGGAAAGCCGCTGGGACGGGAGCAGTTATCAGTTCTACAGCAGCGGCGACAGAAGCGGGGCGACCGGCAGGCTGACGACCCAAACCGGCTATGACGAGCTGGGCAATGTCGTCTATGAAATCAACGCTGCCGGTGGCCGGGTGGACAAGCGCTATGACGCGTTGGGCCGGCTGATTAGCTCGGAAGGGGTGAAGCATCGGGTAGCGCAAGGGCCGGATGGTTTTTACGGCAGTAAATATGGCCGTCATGAAACTGACTTTGTATACAGTATTCATGGTGACCTGGTACGACAGTACGATAAAGATAGTTCTGAGCAGACTGGGTCTTTTTTTACCACTTATGCTCTTGATGTCCGCGGCCGCCGTATTTCCGTCACAAACGGCGATGGCATTACCACCTATTACAAATATGACGCCAAGGGCAATACCCTGTCGGAAAAGGTACGGATAGATACTAAATACTCTCATTGGAGCGGCAGGACTGATAACGACTACTGGCTGACGAAATCCTACCAGTATGATAAGCGCGGTAACCAAATAAGGACAGATATCAACGGCCGYGTGGAGCAATCCCGCTACAACGCCTTCGGGGAAGTCTCCCAGTCCGGCAAGGCCGGGAACATGGTCTATGCCTACACCTACAATAAAGCCGGCCACCTGACCCGCAAACACCAGGAAAACGGTGATGTGGTCACTCAGTTGTATGATTTGCAGGGTCGCGTTACCTATCAGCTGGCAGCGGGGGGAGCCGGCAGTGCAGATGACTGGAAAACGTATCATACGTACAACAAGTTCGGTTTTCTGCTCCAGCAGAAATTACCGGCACACAAAAACGGCCAGCAGCCGGTCATCAACCGAGTGGTTGATCGCTGGGGCAATGTAACTAAAACCATCAACGCGCTCGGGGGGGTGACGAAACAGCATTATAACCTGAACAACCAGGTTGTCTGGGAGCAGCTGCCGACCGTCCAGGTGATGACCAGCTCAGGTAAAGTCGAAAATAAAGCGGTGGAGCAGACCTATGACTACGACAAGCTGGGTAACCTGGTGCGTAAAACGGATGGTCGCAACAACAGCACATTACGGATGTATGACAGTGCCGGCCTGCTTGCATGGGAGAAGAATGCCGTCGGTGCAGTCACGCAGTACCGGTACGACAGCTTCGGCAATAAAACCCATACCAAAGATGCGATGGGTAACTTCATTTTAACAACTTACAACAAGCGTGGCTTGGTGACCAG
>NZ_JAKJSH010000001.1:0-11744 GCF_050336885.1 Photobacterium kasasachensis | reverse complement strand
ATTTCTTTGACTATTGGTCTGGTGCAGCAGCCAAGCTTCTCCGTATCAGGTTGTCATGCAAGATGGTTTGGCTCAAATAGTTGAAAGTAAATCGCAATTAGCAGAGCCTGTGTTTGTTGCTTGTATGTCGCAGATTCATCATGCATGGAAGGATTTTCGGCCAAGTATGATCGTATTAATGGATGGAGTTGCATAACAAAGGTATCAAGGTGACTTGTTTGACTCGGCATTTTTGGTTTGAAGTTTAGTGGGTTTGGTGAGTTCCTCGTGGCGCACCTTATCCCAGGCGTTAGGCATGGGTAAAGCCTGCTTTTTTATTTGGTCGTAACCACGTCGCCCAAGAACGGGAACTCTTTGTCTATTCGTTCATTGTATGGCTGTCCTTAAAGTTCTGTGAACTGCAGGTTGTTTTGTTCTTTGGTGCCTCCGGCTGTTGCAATAAAGGTTCTTAGTATTCCTCGTTGCATTGCTGTGAAAGGCTTGTTGTTTACTTAACCCATTCGTTCAGTGATGCAGCCTTGATTAGCTTCTCGTCAGGCTGTCATGTAAATGTATCTGGCTTTAAGGTGTTGATAGTTTTGGTGTTATTTGATGTTTCGTGGGTGCTGTATCCCATGGTTGGCAGCGGACTGCGCTGAGAGTTCGGCGGCCAAGTAGGAATTTCACATGTGGAAATGCCTAACAAAGCAATCAAGGTGACCCGTTACACTCGGCGGTTTTGGTTTGGAGTTCGGTGTGCTTTGTTAGTTTGGTGCGGGGCACCTTATCGCAGGCGTTAAATGCGTAGGGGGGCGTTGTGTTTGTATGTGTTGAGTTTTATGCTTTTCTTCAATCTGAGCTAAAGCGTGTTTTTTAAATTAGTGAGATTATATTTTTGGACCCCTGGTTGAGGTAGTTTATTATTTTATTGAATTGCTTTTTTTTATGGATGTCTATCCTTATACGAAAGAATATGATTTACAGTATTCGGCGCTGCATACTGGCCCTGATAACTTGCGTGACTTGCCTGCGATTATCGGTCATTTGCAGTCCAATTATTGTCAAAATGTATGTATATCCGGTCCATTAGGCTGGCATGACCAAAGTTTACATAACTTCAGAAATACATGTAAATTTCTAAATGAGAAGGCAAAATTGTTGAAACTGGAAGGTATCAACGTTCATTATCATAACCATGATTTTGAGTTTAGATGTTCTGATGATGGAATTAGTCCTTTTGATGTTTTAGCTGATCAACTTGATCCATCCTTGATTAAATTCTCTGTAGATACTGGTTGGCTGCACATGGCTGGAGTTGATCCAGTAACATTCTTGAATCAACATAGAGGTAGAATTTCGTATTCTCATTTAAGAGACTTTTTAGGTTCAGAGTCTGTCGCATTAGGTCAAGGTTCAGTTGATATTGTAAGTATTGTCAAAGAGTTAAATAAAAACTCTTCGGTAGAGTGGTTAGTTGTCGAGCATGAACCAGAGTGCGACGCCCTTGAAAAATTATCAGTGAGTCGCTCTTATCTTAAGACTGAGTTATCGCTGTAAGACTTTTCGCATAACAAAGCCATCAAAACGACCATCAACGCTCGGCATTCTAGGTATGAATTGGCTTAGTGTTTACGGTGGTTAATCAAATATTGTCGTAATGCGTTGCTGGCGTTTTATGGCAGGGCGTTATAAAAAATGATATAGGAGATACGATGGATAGTCAGTTGATGAATTTGTGCTACGAGGGTGATTCTGGAATTAACGATATCAGGACTTGTTATGTAGACGAAATTCTATATATTTCACTTCGTGATGTGTTTGTGACATTGACAAGAGAAAATAAGGAAATAGATGAGAGATTTCCTTCAAAACATATCCCTAGTCTTATTAAATCGCAAGTTAAAGACTTAGATGATGATGAATATATTCGAATTCCAGTTGATGTGGAAAGTGCAGCCTTTAATGGCGAAGACGAAATATTCATTACTCAACCAGGTTTAAATCGTGTTATGGGCTCTGATAAATCCCAGGCAGGAAAAAACTTTCAACGATGGCTTTACCATAAAGTAGTTCCTTCACTCCAAAAATTTGGTGTTTATCCACCTCCACTTTCAACTCATGTATCCCCGAAAGCACAGCTGGCTGAAGTCGTAGCACAAAATGCGAGGGCAATAGCTGACACTATCGCTGACCAAGAAATGATTAAAGTTGAGGTTAAAAATGTAAAGAGCGACGTTTCTGAAGTTAAGGATGACGTTTCAGAGGTCAAGAGTCGTGTTCAAGAACTAGAGATGGGTAATATAAATAGCAAGCATATAATGACAGTCGCAGATTGGTGTAAAGACAAGCAACCATTAGCTACTTCCGAAGTTCAATTTGCCATTGTTACTTGGTGTGAGCACATCTCAATTACAGAGGGCGAACGTACAATCAAGTGTCCTTCTGGTGAGCGTTTAAATACTAGGTTTCATTCTAAAGTTATAGATGAAGCCAGCCGTAGAGTTCTGTGATAATTTTTTATAACAAGGCAATCAAGGTGATGCGTTACACTCGGCGGTTTTGGTACGGAGTTCAGTGTGCTTTGCATGTTCAGTGGGGCACACCTTATCGCAGGCGTTATAACCCCATGAAAATACGACAGAGTTTCATGTGTAATGATGTAAATCGTTTTGAGCTATTTGTTGAATCGAGTCGCAAATACTCTAATTCTATTGCTAAATTGAGTATTCATAAAAAACACTGGTAATAAATCGGAGAGGTGTTTGCTACAGTCAATAAATCATTGTTTTATTGGGCTGTGAAAATTAGTGGAAATAGTACTTATCAGGCACGGTAAGCCTACAGGTTCAACGAATCCAAAACTGACGCCAAAGGAGTTTGCGTTGTGGGTTAGGAGCTACAATTTTTCAGAGATATCAATTGATAGTAAGCCTCCGGCATATCTAAAGCCGCAGTTATGCGGACACTATATTGTTTCAAGCGATTTACGTCGTGCAATACATTCAGCAACTCTCTGTTTATTGAAAGAGCCTGACTTAAAATTGAGGGATGCTCGAGAAATGGACGTACCTCGACATAAAATACCATTCATACTTAGTGTGAACAATTGGTTATTAATCAACCGTTTTCTTTGGTTGCTTGGATTTAATGCTAAGGTTGAATCGCTCAAAGACGCGCAAGCTAGAGCTAAAAGTGTTGCGTTAGATTTCGCAGAGCTAGCTAATCAGCATCAAAAGGTTGCTGTATTTGGCCACGGTCTGATTAATAGGTCAGTTACCAAAGAGCTAGAGAGATTAGGTTGGCGGTGTACAGAAAAAGACAGTTCATATTGGGGGATCACAAAACTGACATTAAGCTGATTCTTTCGGGGTTATAACAAAGCAATCAAGGTGACCCGTTACACTCGGCGGTTTTGGTATGAAGTTCGGTGAACTTTGTTGGTTTTAGCGTGGGGCACCTTATTGCAGGCGTTAGCTGCTAAAGGAAAGTATGAAGTTAAAGTCAATAAATACAACAGTGGTAAAACTATTAACCAACGATGATGAATTGGTCTTTGAAATGACTAATTTTGAGTTATTTAGAGGTGGCTCATTTAAGTGTCGAGTTCTTGTTTCCTCTAGAGGGTTTGGCTATTGCGGGCAAGTATATTTTGACAATGGGCAGAGTTTTGTTGAAAACATTGAAAAAATGGCTGAAAACATAGTTGGAAGTGCAGAACTAAAAGAAGACTACCATGCTCATTTCGTAAAGTTTGAAGTGACCAAACTTGGCCATGTTTTAGTCAGCGGTTGCTTTACTGAGTATGGCGATTTTACTCAGAATTTGGAGTTTGGATTTAAGATAGATCAGACATGCTTAGTTCCTTTTGTGACTGATCTACGAAATGTGTTCCAAGGTCGCAGCTAACAAGGCAATCAAGGTGACCCGTTACACTCGGCGGTTTTGGTATGAAGTTCGGTGTACTTTGTTGGTTTAGTGCGGGGCACCTTATTGCAGGCGTTAGCAGCCATGGAGAGTAATAGTGAAGCAACTTCCAAATATTAATAAGCCAATGGTTGTTTGTTTAGTATTATTTGTCACGTTTTATGGCTTAGGTATGCTATTCGAACAATTAGAATTTATGGGAATGATAGGTGCTGCCGCAGCAATGTTTCTATACTGTATTATGCTTTCAATAAAGAACATTATTTCCTTTTTCACTGGTAAAGAAATGTTTTGGAAGCGCATCGCTGAATATAATGATAGGTATCATAGGCTGTATATTTTATGCGTATCACTCGTAATGTTGCTTTTTTCTACAATTTTCTTGTTTGTGATTTTCCGTGATACTTTTACTAAATTATTCATGTGATTACCAAGATGCTGTAAACAAAGCCATCCGTCGTTTGTCGTTAATCTTTTCATTGGAATGTGCTGGAGAGCACTGAGATCATAGTATGTGAGTGTTGTTGACATTATCATTTCAAATTCTTGAAAGCTGCAGTTAAGATCGGATCTGGATTGTTCACCGACCATATCTACTCTTTGATACCTCGGCATTTCCGCTCGGGCTGCTAACAARGCAATCAAGGTGACNCRTTACACTCGGCGGTTTTGGTATGAAGTTYAGTGYGYTTTGNTGGTTYTGYGNGGNGCACCTTATTGCAGGCGTTATGGCGCAGGGGAGCACAGGCAGCGTGGCAGTCGCTTCATCATACTAGAGTCGTGCTTAGCTGCTAGAAATGAGCAGTTTTCCAATTCTGTTATGGTGTTGGATGTTTACAATGAAACCAGCCTTAGTCGGTAATTGTCCGCGGCACGCACGATTGCCGTTTTGAGGTGACTATTTTCACTTAATCAGTAGGCTCCTGGTTTTCCTTTACTTCTATTGGCTCCAGTTTGCAGCTCGCTCGATTGTAGTGTTGTGCTTACTGCATTTTTCCTTCATGCACTGATTTACACCGATAGGTGAGAGCTGATCTTTTCGTGTAGGTTCTTAATTTAGCTGTAAGCCCATTCTTCTTCCGAGTAAATCTTGCTCAAATTCCCGCCAAAAGGCTCAGGATAAAGTTGTAGCTACCTGAAACAAATCACAAAATTGCGATCTCTCAATTACCCATTCACTAAGTAATGTATGATGCATGAATCATATGGCAGATAAATGATCCTGTTCGGCGGTAGCGTGCCCGATGCTTGTCTTGGACTCCTTGAGCGCGCCATAACAAAGCAATCAAGGTGACCCGTTACACTCGGCGGTTTTGGTATGAAGTTTGGTGTACTTTGTTGGTTCAGTGCGGGGCACCTTATTGCAGGCGTTATGGCGCAGGGGAGCACAGGCAACGTGGCTGTTGCTTCACCATCACAGGGTCGTGCTTAGCAGCTAGCAAGCCGCAGCTTTCCAACTCTGTTATGGTGTTGGGTGTTTACAATGAAACCAGCCTTAGTTGATATCTGTCCGCGGCACGCACGATTGCCGTTCTAAGGTGGCTGATTTCACTCGACCAGTAAGCTCCTACATTCTCTTGGTTTTCCTTACCTTTCGTTGGTTCTAGTCCGTAGTTCGATCGATTGTTATTTTGTTCTCGCTGAATTTCTCCTTTATGCACCGATATACACTGTTAAAAGAGGGCCGTCCTTTTCGGGTAGGCTCTTATTTTAGCTTTAAGTCCGCTTCTCTTCCGAGTAGTATTGCTCAAATCCCCACCAAAAGGCTCAGGTTAAAGTTGTAGCTACCTGAAACAAATCACAAAATTGCGATCTCTCAACCTCCTATTCATTAAGTGATATATGATGCATAAATCATATGGCAGGTAAATATCCTGTTCGGCGGTAGCGTGCCTGATGCGTGTCTTGGATTCCTTGAGCGCGCCATAACAAAGCAATCAAGGTGACCCGTTTGACTCGGCAGTTTTGGTTTGAAGTTTGGTGCGCTTGGTAAGTTGATCGTGGGGCACCTTATCGCAGGCGTTATGCCTTATTATCTATTTAGTCGTCAATTGCTGTTGAGGTCATCACCTCACAGCCTAGGAAGTCATTCACACCTGTCTCTTATTTAAGTCAATTTAGATTCTATTTTTGCAGTAATCTGATAGTACAAGGGTTGTTTAGGGAATAGGATAAAGCCTATAAAACAAGGGATTAATCGTTAATAGGAACTGTTATGTGAGCAAAAATTTCAGCATAGTTATTAGTTCGTATTTCGATACGTTATGCTCTAGGCGAATTCTAACTCTGGACAGTTTATTGATACCTTTTCAGATTTTATCGAGAATACTATGAATAGATTGACATATGGTGGTGCTTTACTGACACTTGTACTTTCTGGTTGCACCTCAATTGATTTTAATGGTCAAGAAGGGCTTGTTTATTATGAGCCAAAGCCATATTTGTTTGTGTCTGTAACTGACCAATGCATAAGCTCCGTATCTGTGGTTAGTATACCAGGTGTTCAAAAGAATATAGATTTCAATTCAGGATTTGGCTCATCTAATATGTCCGCTGAGTTTTCAAATGGAATTATTACTAAAGTCGGACAAACTTCGGATAGTAAAATTCCTGCGGCTTTAGCCTCAATAGCTGCATTAAAAACTGCTGGTATGTTAGTTGAAGGGCAAGAGCCAACATGTGAGCCAACAGCTAGGCTTTACCCTATAGAAAATGGCGTTCCTAGAACCAACGATCCAATTAATTTTATGATTGATAGGTAATTAACACATACGTAGTTAATCATTTTCAACACCCATCTAGATTTGTATTTGGAGCTTTATCAAATAAGCTAAGTGCTTGTAATATTGGCTGGCATAACAAAGGCATCAAGGTGACTTGTTACACTCGGCAGTTTTGGTATGGAGCTTGGTGCGCTTGGTGAGTTTGCCGTAGCGCACCTTATGCCCGGCGTTAGGCATGGGAAAAACCTGCTTATTTATCTGGTCGTGACCGCACCGCTCAAGAACGGGAATTCTTGGGCTATTCATTCATCGTAGGGCTGTCCTTAATGTTCGGTGAAATACCGTTGATCCGTTCTTTGCTGCCTCAAACGATGGCAATAAGCATTCCTAGCTTCCTCGATACAGCGCTGTGAAAGGCTTGTCGTCAACTTAACCCATCAGTCTGGTGGTGCAGCCTCGATTAGCATCTCATCAGGGTGTCATGCAAATGTAGTTGGCTTTAAGGTGTTGATAGTATTTATCTTACGTCAAGATTCGTGGATGCTGTATCCCATGGCTGGCGGCGGAGAATGCTGAGAGTTCGTCGGCCAAGTAGAGATTTCACATGTGGAAATGCCTAACAAAGCAATCAAGGTGACCCATTACACTCGGCGGTTTTGGTATGAAGTTCAGTGTGCTTTGTTAGTTTAGTGCGGGGCACCTTATCGCAGGCGTTATGTGCTTAGGAGAAAAACAACATGAAAGCACCAAAAAGTGAACTGGTTAGCAGGGCCGGTGTTCACTATGCTGGGTATGTATTCTCTACGGAAGGTATAATTTTTAGAGAAACATCATCGACAGATGTGGGAATTGATGGACAGTTGGAGCTAGTTTCACCTGATGGCGTTGCTACAGGTATGTTATTAGGCGTTCAAGTTAAAAGCGGTGATTCTTTCGTAGACAGTGAGGCTCAAGTTTTCTCGTTTAAGGCAAGTAAAGGTCACTTTAAATATTGGAAAAACTTGTGTATCCCTTCCATTGGTGTCGTGTATTCCCCAACGCTGAAAAAAGCATCTTGGTTTGATCTTACTAAACATGCTGAAGAAATACTCACAAGTAACAAGTCTCCCGTTATAAAGCAAGTGCTCAACGAGCAAAATACTCTTGAAATAGGACGTGGGTTAAATCAATTACTTGAGCGAACGCTCGAATACTACAAGCAACCAGTAACTAAAGATGAAGTAGAAAAGCTTGACTCTATCCAGGAGCAAGTGGTTTCTGATGGTCCATCTTCAAAAGAAGAGTCATGGAAACGACTTATATCAATATTTTTTGCGTCTGATAGTGACAGCGAAGTAATAGGTGATGTTGGGTATCGGCTATCTTGGTATTTTCCTGCGGTATCGGATGCACAGAAAACACAGTTCAAAGATAGGCTGCAACTGTTAACCCTCTCAGAGTTAAATCGAATATTGGAGCCATCAAATTAGCTATGGAGCGAGATCGAGATGATGTTGTATCTCTTATTGCAGGTTAATTAGCTACAAACCAAATATAATTGAATTGCTTGAGAGGCTAGATTCGGAAGGTTTTGTTAATTCTCAGGATCAATGGTTGTTAGAGCAGCTAATAGATTATCTCGAAGAAATTTAACTTGCACATAACAAAGGCATCAAGGTGACGCTTTACACTCGGCAGTTTTGGTATGAAGTGTATTTGGTTTTGTAAGTTCATCGTTAGCGCACCTTATGCCCGGCGTTATGGCACAAAAAGCACAGGCAACGTGTTTTTCGTTTCAAGGTCTGTGGGTCAAGCTTAGCGGCTATTAAGTCGAACTTCTCAGGCGATATAACTGAACGCTTGTCGGTATAACGAACTGTGAATTTGTCAGGTATTGTCCGCAGCACGCTTGATTTGCCTATTGTGTTTGCTACCAGAAATGCCAGAAACTTCATCGAAAACCAGCTTTCAACTTTTGGCTAAGGGTTATCAGATTCTAATCTTTGCTATTTTTTCCGAAGCTTCCGGTTTATATCAGTAGGTAAAGAGCAATTCTTTCTTCATTAGCTGCTGACTAATTTCTCTTAAAACTACCTGCACAAAATCCATTCAAAAGAGGCTAGGTGCCTAATATTTAAGACCAAAATTGAGCGATTTCAAACTTATACCTTTTGTTTGTTGTATGATGCCTTAATCATATGGCAGGTAAATAATTCTGTTCGGCGGTAGCGTGCCAAATTCAAGTTAACTGCTTGAAATATAGCCATAACAAAGGCATCAAGGTGACACGTTACACTCGGCAGTTTTGGTATGGAGTTTAGTGCGCTTGGTAGGTTCGGTGTTGGTGCACCTTATGCCCGGCGTTATGGCGCAAGGGCGAACAGGCAACGTGGTGGTCGTTTGCTGTTCAGAGAGTCAAGCTTACCAGCTACTGAATCGTTCCTTTTAGGCGATATATCTGAACGCTTTCCGGTATAACTAACTGCGGCATTGATTGGTTTTGTTCGCAGCACGCTTGATTTGCTCAGGATTCACGCTGATAGCAATTCCTGAAACTTCATTGAATGAAAATGTTCTATTTTGGACTATGGTTATCAATGTTTGGTTCCTGGTTATTTTTCCTGAAGATTCCGGTTTTAACCCGTTGGTAAAGAGCAATTCTTTGTCAAATAACTTCTTATTTTGTTAATTAGTTCATGAAGTTATGCCTTTATTACTGTTCAAGTATTGACGCTAGAGTAGACTGTTCTGAGTTGGAGCAGATTATTCTGTAGCGGTAGCGTATCTGTTAAGTGCTTGGCTCCCTTGAGTTTGCCATAACAAGGCCATCAAGTGTGACGCATTACACTCGGCAGTTTTGGTTTGAAGTTCAGTTTGCTTGGTGAGTTCCGTGGGGCGCACCTTATGGCTGGCGTTAGGGCATTATCAAATGAATGATTTTGAAAAATTACTGATATCAGTGTTTATAGATGCATATCCAGATGAAGGTGATGCACTGAGAAGTCAATTGATCGGGTGTTCAATCGAAGAACGAGAATTTACCAACGGTGGTGGTGTTTTTATCACTTTCAATGTAAATGAAAACTCTATTCCTGTATCACAATCTTTTTTAGGCGAGTTCTCGTATATTTGCGGCCCGAGTATTAGTTCGTCTGAACTTGAGTGCGGGTCATGTACTGATTTCAACTTTACAGAAAAAGGCTTTGTTGATCATGTTGAAATTCAGGCTCTAGCAAACGATTATCCGAGCAAAAGACATCCACTGAAATATGAGATTCAAATGCCCTAACAAAGCAATCAAGGTGACCCGTTACACTCGGCGGTTTTGGTATTGAGTTCAGTGTGCTTTGTTAGTTTAGTGCGGGGCACCTTATTGCAGGCGTTAGGCATGGGAAAAGCCTGCTTATTGATCTGGTCGTAACCGCATCGCTCAAGAACGGGAAATCTTAGGCCACTCGTACATCGTAAGGCTGTCCTTAATGTTCGGAGAAATGCAGGTTGTTCCGTTCTTTGCTGCCTCAAACGATGGCAGTAAGCATTCCTAGCTTCCTCGATACACTGCTGTGAAAGGCTTGTTGTCAACTTAACCCATCAGTCTGGTGGTGCAGCCTCGATTAGCACCTCACTAGGCTGTCATGCAAATGTAGCTGGCTTTAAGGTGTTGATAGTTACCATGTATCGTGAAGATTCGTGGGTGCTGTATCCCATGGTTGGCGCTGTGGTACGCTGAGAGTTCGGCGTCCAAGTAGGAATTTCACATGTGGAAATGCCTAACAAAGCAATCAAGGTGACCCGTTACACTCGGCAGTTTTGGTATGAAGTTTGGTGTGCTTTGTTGGTTTAGTGTGGGGCACCTTATCGCAGGCGTTAGGTCAAAGGAGTAATATTTGAACATTTGCATTATTTGTATGGGACATCATCCAATTTCGGACAGTAATCCTTTAACCATAGAGCATATTGTCCCTGAACTAATTGGTGGAGGGCTAACGGCTAAAAATGTCTGTAAGCATTGCAATAGTTCAATGGGGGCGGGTTTTGAAGCTCGAGCTGCAAATAATGTCACCTTTCAGTTGCCTAGATTTGTTGAAAAAATTGCAGGTAAGAACAAAAAAATTCCCAACCCATTTATTCACCGATTCGATAACGAAGAGTATGGCGGTAAATGTGAGATTCAAAATGATTTAGCTTTTAAGACTATTCCTCAGCTCAGGGTTTCCAAAGGAATTGATGGTGAAATTGTTGAGATAATAGCTGACAAGACAGAACCTCATAAGATTCGAGAAATGCTAAAAATCCGACTTAAGCGACGTGTTAAAACTGAACATGATTTGGTTCTTTCTGAGGCACAACTAAATGAATTAGCCGGTAAGGTTATGGCGGAAGCTACTGTCAAAATCAATAGAGTTGAGCATCCTCAAGTACAAAAGGTGTATGAAGTTGATGAGTATTCAAATCAGCTTGTGTATATCAAAATTGGCTATGAATTAGCTGTCCACCACTTTGGGTTTGAATATACAAGGGACGAACGAGCGAAGTTGTTTCAAGCTTGTCTATATACACAGCATGTTGCCGATGCAGTGAACTTTTCTTTACCGTCTACAGCTGTTTTTGGTACAAATTATTCACCTAAGTCCCATTTTGTTCGCTTTGAAAATGGATTTTGTTTTATAAGTCTATTTGGTATGGCTTATAGTTTTTGTTATGCAGATAGCCCACAATATTGTCCTGCTAATGCCGTCCAATATGAGTTCGATTATATAAATCGGACGTATAGCGCGTCACGATTTTGACCTAACAAAGCAATCAAGGTGACCCGTTACACTCGGCGGTTTTGGTATGAGGTTCGGTGCGCTTTGTTTGTTCAGTGTGGGGCACCTTATTGCAGGCGTTATACACTCAAGGAAGAAACGTGAGAAATATTCGTACCTTATTGATATTC
The DNA here is from genome assembly GCF_050336885.1 of Photobacterium kasasachensis. NCBI lineage: Bacteria > Pseudomonadati > Pseudomonadota > Gammaproteobacteria > Vibrionales > Vibrionaceae > Photobacterium > Photobacterium kasasachensis. Next base: position 200 of record NZ_JAKJSH010000001.1, on the reverse strand, counting down.
TTCGGTCTTGGTTGTCTGTTTGGCTGTGGTGATATTCAAATTGAAGAGGACTGCTTTGAACCAGTTCAATTTAAAGCAGGTGAGTTATTTTCAAGTGACATTATTAGAGTTACTCCTGTGTGGGGAAATAATTCAAACGAAGAATATTTAAAAGAGCACGGAGTGGTAGGTTACCTCAGTGCAAGTGGTTCGTATGAACC